>CAKUGF010000001.1 GCA_934654585.1 uncultured Collinsella sp.
TATCGGGTTCCCACATTCATCCGCACATGTGCGGATGAATGTGGGAAGTGTTCGGATGAAGTTGATAATCAAGGACAGTACTCATATTTGCCACTTTTTGCCCACAGGGTATCCGAAAGGGTCCTTGACAAGCATCTAACGGTACAATAACTACCACGTGGCTGGGTTTGCCGGCCGAATGAGCGATGCCGTGGGAGGGGACATGGTCGAGTTTACAAAGACGATTAAAGATCCGTTGGGACTGCATGCCCGCCCGGTTGCGCTGCTCTACGACATCATTGCCAGGCACCGCAGCGACGTGTCGGTCAGCATTGGCGACCGCCATACCGATGGCCGCGACGTTATGGGCCTCATGGCTCTCTACGGCGAGTGCGGCGAGGACATCATCTTCCGCGTCTCGGGCGTGGACGAGGCCTCCTGCGTTACATCGATCAGAAATCTCTCGCTCTAAGCGCAGCGTGTGACAAAGGGACAGTCCCTTTGTCACATTCATTGGTATCAAAAGGCGCGGCAAAGGACAGCCCTTTGCCGCGCCTTCTTTGTTTCACATAGGAAACTTTTTCGAAAACTGAATAGGGACCCTTCCCAAAAAGTTAACCACGTGCTAGTTTACTAAGGCGAACATAGACGTGGTTAACTTTTGCCGTGTCGATGTTGAGGACGATTCGATGTTAGGAGCCCAGTCATGTCTTGCGGACCGCAGATGCCGGCCATGCCGCTTTCGATGGTGAAGGCGGGCGAAACCGTGCGCGTGTCTCGTGTAAAGGGCAACGAGGACATGAAACACCACCTCAAGGACCTCGGCTTTGTCGAGGGTAGCGAGATTCACGTGGTGAGCTCGAGCGGCGCCAACATCATCGTTACCGTGCTGGGTGCCCGCTTTGGCATCGATTCCAAGGTGGCCATGCACATCATGACCGTCGGTTAGACGACGGTATTTTTGCAAGTACTGAAAGGGGGACAAGTAAATGAAGACGTTGGGTGACGTTAAGGTGGGCGAGAGCTCTACCATCGTCAAGCTTCACGGTGAGGGCGCGCTTCGCCGCCACCTTATGGACCTGGGGCTCATCAAGGGCACGTCGTTTAAGGTCGTGAAGGTCGCACCGCTCGGAGATCCGGTCGAGATCAACGTGCGCGGCTACGAGCTTTCCATCCGCAAGGAGGAGGCCGCCGTCGTCGAGGTCCAGTAAGGGCCTGCGGTGTACATTTCTGCAGATAAAGTTAGGTTTTTCTAACTTAACGCAGCATCTTTGAAGCACACTATCCAGCCCGTGCGGAGAAAGCAGCGCGGGCAAACAAGGAAGAAGGATTGAATGGCGGATTCTCAGATCCATGTCGCACTGGCGGGTAACCCCAACTGCGGCAAGACCACGCTTTTCAACCTGATCACCGGCGCCAACGGTTATGTTGGCAACTGGCCCGGTGTCACGGTTGAGAAAAAGGAGGCCAAGCTCCTGAGTGACAAGAGCGTCACGATTACGGACCTCCCTGGCATCTACTCGCTTTCCCCCTACAGCCCCGAGGAGCAGTGCTCGCGCGACTACCTCATGAGCGGCGAGCCCGATGTCGTCGTACAGGTGGTTGACGCCACCAACCTCGAGCGCAACCTGTACTTGGCGCTTCAGGTCATCGAGACCGGTCTTCCCGTGGTCGTCGCCCTCAACATGGCCGACCTGGTCGAGAAGAATGGCGACAAAATCGACACGGACAAGCTCTCCGAGAAGCTCGGCTGCCCGGTCATGATGATTTCGGCTCTTAAGAACAAGGGCATCACGGAGCTGTTCGATCAGGTCAAGAAGTCTGCTGCTACCAAGGGCCAGGTGCCGGAGCACAAGTTCGACTCTTCCATCGAGGACGTTCTGACCCACATCGAGAACAACCTGCCGGATAGCGTCCCCGCCAACAAGCGCCGCTACTACGCCGTCAAGCTGTTCGAGCGCGATGCGGACGCCTGCAAGCTCATCAACCTCACCAAGGAGAAGGCCGCTCGCGTGGAGCAGCTGGTCACCCAGTGCGAGCAGGACTGCGACGACGACGCCGAGTCCATCATCACCGGCGAGCGTTACGGCGTCATCGCACACATCATCGACGAGTGCATGACCAAGGCTCCTGCCAAGATGAGCACCTCCGAGAAGATCGACCGCGTGGTTACCAACCGTATCCTGGGCCTGCCGATCTTTGTGGTCATCATGTTCTGCGTGTACTACATTGCCGTCTCCACGCTGGGCGGCACGGTGACCGACTTCACCAACGACCAGCTCTTCGGTACCGATGGCTGGTACGTGCTCGGTCAGGGTCGCGATGCCTACGACGAGGCGGTCGAGGCTGCGGGCGACGACGCCGATTCGGTCGATCCGGCGGAGTATGGCCCCTATGTCCCCGGCATTACCACCGTGGTGCACGACGCCCTCGTGGCGGGCGGTACTGAGGACGGCGGTCTGGTCGACTCGCTCGTCTGTGACGGTATCGTCGGCGGCTTGGGTGCCATTTTCGGCTTCGTGCCGCAGATGTTCCTGCTCTTTGTGATGCTGTCCTTCCTGGAGGACTGCGGCTACATGGCTCGCGTCGCCTTCATCATGGACCGCGTGTTCCGCCGCTTCGGCCTGTCCGGTAAGTCCTTCATCCCCATGCTCGTGTCCTCGGGCTGCGGCGTCCCCGGCGTCATGGCTACTAAGACCATCGAGAACGAGAAGGACCGCCGCATGACGGTCATGACCACCACGTTCATCCCCTGCGGCGCTAAGCTGCCGATCATCGCCCTGCTCATGGGTTCCATCATCGGCGACTCTTCCACCACCGCCGCGTGGATCAGCCCGCTCTTCTACTTCCTGGGCGTCTTTGCCGTCATCGGTTCGGGCCTGATGCTCAAGAAGACCAAGCTCTTCGCCGGCCGTCCCACGCCGTTTGTCATGGAGCTGCCTGCCTACCACTTCCCGGCGATCCGTTCTTGGGCGCTGCATGTGTGGGAGCGCTGCTGGGCCTTTATCAAGAAGGCCGGCACGGTTATCTTCGCCTCCACCGTTGTGGTGTGGTTCCTGTCCAACTTCGGTAGCTATAATGGTGCCTTCGGCTTCCTGCCTGCCATGGACGGTATCCCCGAGGAGTTTATGGACTACTCCGTGCTCGCTATGCTCGGCAACCTGGTCGCCTGGATCTTCGCGCCGCTCGGCTTTAACACCTGGCAGGCAACCGCGCTGACCGTCTCGGGCCTCGTCGCCAAGGAGAACGTCGTCGCTACTGCCGGCTCGCTGTTGTCCGTTGCCGACGCTGCCGAGACCGACCCCAGCCTGTGGACCGCGTTCGCCGGCATGTTCCCGACCATGGGTGCTTGTGTGGCCTTTGGTGCCTTCAACCTGCTGTGCGCACCGTGCTTTGCTGCTATGGGCACCATCCGCAACCAGATGGATTCTGGCAAGTGGACCGCGATTGCCATCGGTTACGAATGCGCCTTCGCTTGGGTGATTGGCCTGTTCATCAACCAGTTCTACAACCTGCTTGTTCTGGGTCAGTTTGGTATCTGGACAGTTGTCGCTATCGTGCTGCTGGTCGCGATGCTCTTCCAGATCTTCCGTCCCATGCCCAAGCATGCCTGGACCGACGAGGACGAGACCAACACCGCCTCCGCTGCTGTTTCCGCCTAAGTCCAGATAAGGACGAGCCCCTTTCCACGAAGCCCGGGTATCCCAGCGATACCTGGGCTTTTTTGTGCACCAGCTAAGTTGCGGTGGAATAGTTCCTGTTTGGCGGCCTGGATGGCGAATCTAGGAACTATTTCACCGCAACTTAGTTGATGGGGGAGATGTGGCGTTTCCGCAGATAAAACCGACCAAAATAAACCTGTCCCTTTTTGGCAGGTGGGGGATGGTGTAAAGTAAGTGGTGGTTAACTAGAGGAGGCTTGCTATGGCACCTATCGATATTGTTGTTCTGGCTGTGATCGGTATTGCGTTTGTCGCCGTGTGCGTGCGCATCTACCGTAAGGGCACTTGCGCCGACTGCGCCCAGGGCGGCGTTTGCACGGGGCATTGCTCCAACAAGAAGACCTGCGCTGCACTTAAAGGCGTGGATAAGATTGCCGAGGATCTGGGTCGCGGCGTTCAGTGACAAAACCCAGCCTCTAACGCCCCGCGAGCATCCGTTCGCGGGGCGTTTTTCGCATTTGGGGACAGGCATGGGGAGTAAACGGGCGATTTTGGGGTATCGTTAACCGTATTGTTAATTAGCAACTTACCAACACCGGAGTAACTCTATGAGCGCTCGCGTAACCATGAAGGACATAGCCGCCGAGCTCGGCGTTTCCATCAATACCGTGCACAAAGCCCTGACGGGCAAGGCCGGCGTGAGCGAGTCCGTGCGCGCCAAAGTTAACGATAAGGCCGAGGAGATGGGCTATCACCGCAACACGAGCGCTTCGAGTCTGCGTCGCAAGGATATCAACCTGGTGTTTTGCCTGCCGTGCGCATCGCGCGAGGGCGCTTACTTCTATCGCTACCTGTGGGAAGGCTGCAATCGCTTTGAGCAGGAGGTCATCGATCAAGGTATTACCGTTGAGCGCGTCGAGTTTGGCGTGGGCGGTTATGCCGATGCGCTCGAGCAAATCGATGAGCGCCTTCAGGTGGGCGAGAAGATCGACGGCCTGCTCGCCTACGTTCCGGGTGACGATCGCTCGACCCATCTGCTGGAGCAGATTGCCGAGGCGGGCGTGGCGATTGAGCTCGTCGATGGCGACCGTCCGCACCTCGACCGCCTGGGCGCCAGCTTGGCCGATTATTCAACGGCGGGAAGCCTGATGGCCGAGCAAGCGGCCAACCTAGTACATGCCGCCGGCGCCGATGCCCGTGTGCTACTCTTGGCTGGCGATCCCTATACCGATTCGCACTACCTGACCGCCCGTGCCTTCCATACGTACCTGCGTGAGCACAATGTCCCCTGGCAGGTCGAGGACCTTACCGGTGCGCACGCCCAGGTCAAGCAGCTTGAGCGTGAGCTCAAGAACCGTCTCAATGGCCCGGATGCACCCGAGCTTATCTGCAGTGTGTTCGCGGTGGGTTCCGAGCTGGTGGCCGATGCGCTCATTTCGGCCGGCAAAGCCGGCGAGGTCATGGTAATCGGCAACGACCTGTTCCCCGAGAGCGCGCTTGCCCTGCGTCGCGGTATCTTTACCAATATCGTCTACAAGGACCCGGTGGGTTTGGCCTACCGCGGTGCCAAGACGCTGGGTAATTACTTGCTGTGGGGTAAAGCGCCTGCGGACCCCGTGCAAAAGGGTGCCGTGGAGATGGTGTTTGCCAGCAACGTCGATCGTTACTGCAAGCTCGCGGGCATCTAGCCAGTTTGGGCGGGTACCCCCGCTAGCGACGTGCATTTTTGAGAGAATTCAGCAGCGGTGAGTCCCGGAGAGGGGCATAACGACTGTTTTGAGGGCCTTTGGTGGCGGATTTTGCCATCAAAGGCCCTTAGTTGTGCCAATCAAGCACGGCGCATGGGGCAAATGAGGTGCTTCGGGCTGTATTTGGGACCCTGCGCTGCAGAATACTCTCAAAAATGCACGTCGCATGGGGACCCACCCTGACGGAAGGCGCTATGAGCCCATAGTCGGATGGCTTTGCGGGCCGCGATATGTGCGGCGCGATCCTTGCGACAACCGTTAAACCCCCAAAATCTACCGTTCACCCCGTGATGGTTAGGTGAACGTTCACCTAACGTGCCATTTTGCACTACTATAGTGAACGTTCACCTAGAGGATAACGGGCGCACGGTGCACCCGCTCCGCCAACAGAGGGGTTGTTTGATGAAATACTTCATGGACGATCAGGATTTCCTGCTGAGCACTAAGACCGGCGAGGAGCTGTTCCACAACTTTGCCGAGGGTATGCCCATCGTCGACTACCACTGCCACATCTCTCCCAAGGAGATCTGGGACGACAAGCGTTTTGAAAACATCACCGAGGTTTGGCTGGGCGGCGACCACTACAAGTGGCGCCTGATGCGTGCCAACGGCGTCGACGAGCGCTTCATCACCGGCGATGCCCCTGCTCGCGAGAAGTTCCAGAAGTGGGCCGAGACCCTGGGTCGTTGCGTGGGCAACCCCGTCTTTGAGTGGAGCCACCTGGAGCTCAAGCGTTTCTTTGGCTACGAGGGCGTCCTCAACGGCAATACCGCCCAGGAGGTCTGGGACCTCGCCAACGCTAAGCTCGCCGAGGCCAGCTTCACCTGCCGCAACTTGATCAAGCAGTCCAACGTCCGCATGATCTGCACTACCGACGACCCCGCCGACAGCTTTGAGTGGCACAAGAAGATTGCCGCCGACGAGAGCTTTGACGTGCAGGTCGTCCCGGCCATGCGTCCCGATGCCGCCCTGCGCATCGAGCGCGGTCAGGAGTTCGCCGACTACTGCAAGCACCTCTCCGAGGTCGCCGGTGTTGAGGTCAACGACTTCGAGGGCATGAAGGCCGCTATCTCCAAGCGCTACGACGTCGCCCACGAGCTGGGCTGCCGTGCCTCCGACCACGCTCTCGACTACGTCATGTACGTCCCGGCCAGCGCCGACGAGATCGAGGCTATCTTTGCCAAGGGCCTGGCCGCCGAGCCGCTCACCGAGGAAGAGGTCCTCAAGTACAAGACCGCCTTTATGCAGTTTGTCGCCGGCGAGTATGTCCGCCTGGGTTGGGCCATGCAGCTGCACTTTGGCTGCAAGCGCGACAACAACCGTGCCATGTTCGCCAAGCTCGGTCCCGATACCGGTTACGACTGCATCTCCAACTACACGCCGTCTGACCAGCTCGCCGATTTCCTCAACTCCATCCAGGAGACCTGCGGCCTGCCCAAGACCATCCTGTACAGCCTGAACCCCATCGATAACACCATGATCGATACCGTCATGGGCTGCTTCCAGGAGGCCCCGACTGCCGGCAAGATCCAGAACGGTT
Source organism: uncultured Collinsella sp. (assembly GCA_934654585.1). GTDB lineage: Bacteria > Actinomycetota > Coriobacteriia > Coriobacteriales > Coriobacteriaceae > Collinsella. Next base: position 6,929 of record CAKUGF010000001.1, read on the forward strand.
CCGCTTGGTGGTTCAACGACAACGAGGTCGGCATGCGCGAGCAGCTCACGGCCCTTGCCAACGAGGGCGTTCTGGGCAACTTCGTCGGCATGCTCACCGACTCCCGTTCTTTCCTGTCCTACCCGCGCCACGAGTACTTCCGCCGCGTGCTGTGCAGCGTGATCGGCGAGTGGGTCGAGCAGGGCAAGTATCCGGCCGACATGGAGCTGCTGGGCACCATCGTGCGCGACATCAGCTACAACAACTCCGTCCGCTACTTCGGTTTTGACCTGGACACCGTCGAGGCCTAAGTTCGCACCGAATCACATAGAACCCGGGAGCGTCGTTGCCACACGCGGCGCCCCCGGCAAGCTTGCACGCTAACAAACGCCTAAGGAGAAACATAGATGGAGAACATCAGCTACGAGACGCTCGAGAAGATTGGCTACGAGGGCTACGTGCTGCCCAAGGATGCCCCCGAGAAGGTCCTGCAGTTTGGCGAGGGCAACTTCCTGCGCGCTTTCGTGGACCGCTTCTTTGACATGGGCAACGAGGCCACCGGCTGGAACGGCAAGGTCGTCATGGTGCAGCCCATCAGCGGTGCCTTTGGTTTTGCCGACGGCATCAATGCCCAGGACGACCTGTACACCGTGCTGGTTCGCGGTAAGGAGAACGGCAACACGGTCGACGAGTCCCGCGTGATCAGCGCTTGCAGCCGCTGCCTCAACCCGTACCGCGAGGACGACTACCGCGCCATGATGGAGGTCGCCGTCTCCGACGACCTGGAGATCATCGTCTCCAACACCACCGAGGCCGGCATCGCCTACGATCCGTCCTGCAAGGCCGACGACATGCCGCCCGCGAGCTTCCCGGCCAAGCTGGCCCAGGTGCTCCACACCCGCTGGGCCGCCGGCAAGCCGGGCGTCATCGTGCTCGCCTGCGAGCTCATCGACCACAACGGCGAGGAGCTGCTGCGCATCATGAACCAGTACGTGAGCGACTGGGGCTGGGAGGACGAGTTCTCGCAGTGGATGGCCAACGACTGCACCATCTGCACCACGCTCGTCGACACCATCGTTCCCGGCCGCATCCGCGACCCCAAGGAGGCCGCTGCGGTTGCCGAGCGTCTGGGCTACGAGGATCCCTTCCTGGCCGTGCGCGAGCCCTTCCAGATGTGGGGCATCCAGGGCGATGAGTCGCTCAAGGAGCGTCTGCCCTTCGTGAAGGCCGGCCTGCCGGGCGTCTTTGTGACCCCCGATGTCACCCCGTACAAGAAGCGCAAGGTCCGCATCCTCAACGGCGCCCACACCGCCTTTGTCCCGGGTTCCTGGGTTGCCGGCTTTGACATCGTGCGCGACTGCATGCACGATGAGACTATCCGCGGCTTCATGAACACCATGCTCTACGACGAGGTCATCCCGACGCTTGCCGCCGACCTGGACGTCGAGGACTGCAAGGCCTTTGCCGCTGCCGTCGAGAACCGTTTCGATAACCCGTTTATCGACCACGCGCTGCTCTCCATCTGCCTCAACTCCACTGCCAAGTGGCGCGCCCGCGACCTGCCCACGCTCAAGGACTATATTGCCGAGACCGGTAACCTGCCCAAGTGCCTGTCCACGAGCCTGGCCACCCTCATCGCGTTCTACACGCAGGAGCTCGTTGCCCGCGAGGGCGACGGCCTGCACCTGCGTCGCGCCGACGGCACCGAGTACACCGCTCAGGACGACGCCTTCGTGCTCGATTTCTACGCCGCCCACGCCGGCGCCGACGATGCCGAGTTGGTGCACGACGTGCTCACCAACGAGCAGATGTGGGGCGAGGACCTGACGCAGATCGCCGGTCTTGAGGAGTTTGTCGTCAACGCGCTCGCCGTCGTGCGTGCCGAGGGCGTCAAGCAGGCATTCGCCAACGCCCAGGCCTAAATCCTTTTGTGCGCCCGCCGGCCAACCGGTGGGCGCCGCTCGATTTTTGCTCAACCTGTAGGGTTAGGACTCTTTGTAATGAACACTATCCAGATCAATCCGGCCGATAACGTGATCGTTGCGCTGTCGCCGCTCGCCAAGGGTGCCGCCGTCGCGGTCCCCGGTGTGGGCGAGGTCGTGGCCGTGGAGGATATCCCGCAGGGCCACAAGATGGCCGTGCGCGCGATTGCCGCGGGGGAGGACGTCATCAAGTACGGCCTGCCCATCGGACACGTGACGAGCGATATCCAGCCCGGCCAGTGGCTTCACACGCATAATGTGAAGACCAACCTTTCGGGTGAGGTCGAGTACACCTACAACCCCACGCATCCGGTCGTGGATCCCGTTGAGCCCGAGACCTTTATGGGCTTCTGCCGCGCCGATGGCCGCGCCGCCACGCGCAATGAGCTGTGGATCATCCCCACGGTCGGTTGCGTCAACGAGGTCGCACGCGCTATGTGCGAGCAGGCTCAGGATCTGGTCGGGGGCTCGCTCGAGGGCGTCTACTACTTTCCGCACCCCTTCGGCTGCTCGCAGACCGGCGCCGACCACGCCCAGACGCGTCGTCTGCTGGTGGCGCTCTCGCGTCACCCCAATGCGGCGGGCGTGCTGTTCCTGTCGCTCGGTTGCGAAAACTGCACGCATCAGCAGGTGCTCGACGAGCTCGGTGACTTCGATCACGAGCGCGTCCGTTTCCTCACCTGCCAGGACGTTGCCGACGAGCAGGTCGAGGGCCACAAGATCCTAACCGAGCTGGCCGACCTCGCCAGGCAGGCCAAGCGCGAGCCCATTCCAGCTTCCGAGTTGGTTATCGGTCTTAAGTGCGGCGGCTCCGACGGCCTTTCGGGCATTACCGCCAACCCCACGATCGGTCGCGTGAGCGATATGGTCGTCGCGCGCGGCGGCACGTCGGTACTGACCGAGGTGCCTGAGATGTTTGGCGCCGAGAGCATCCTGCTCGACCGCTGCGAGAGCGAGCAGGTCTTTAACGCCGCCTCCGATATGCTCAACGGCTTTAAGGACTACTTCATCAGCCACGGCGAGGTGGTCTACGAGAATCCGAGCCCCGGTAACAAGGACGGCGGCATCACCACGCTCGAGGACAAGAGCTGCGGTTGCGTGCAAAAGGGCGGCTCCGCGCCCATCGTCGACGTGCTACCGTACGCCGGCCAGGCCACCAAGCATGGCCTGAACATGCTGTGCGGCCCGGGCAACGACATGGTGTCGACCACGGCGCTCACCGCCGCCGGTTGCCATGTGATCTTGTTCTCGACCGGTCGCGGTACGCCGTTTGGCGCACCGGCGCCCACGCTCAAGGTGTTCACCAACCAGCGTCTGTGCGACCATAAGGCCAACTGGATGGACTTTAACGCCGGTGTGGTGGCTACGGGCGAGCGTACGCTCGATGAGGCTGCCGAGGACTTGTACCAGCTGGTGCTTGAGACGGCGAGCGGCAAACTTACGAGTGCCGAGCGTCGCGGCTGCCACGAGATCAGCATCTGGAAGGACGGCGTCTGCCTGTAGGGGCAAGCGCATCCGAGCATCGTGCCCATGTAACGGTCCCGTCGGGAATGATCCCGACGGGACCGTTTTGCTTACGGCGTGCGTAAAAAGGAAATTACAATAAACGTTCACCTTTTTTCTATTTGTCCAATATGACACCTTTACCAGCAAAAAATAGGGCCATGGGCCTCAATTGTGTCCGTTCAGCGGTAAAAACCGACCGTTCGGGGATAATATGCAAGTGAACGTTCACCTGATGCAAGCAATCGCGCATAATCTAGCTAAACGTTCACCCTGAACGACATGCAGACAAACGTCGGTATGGACTCCAACGTCTTGTTCCAAGACAATCGAGAAAAGAGAGGGAGCTCGATGACTAACAAGATCGGTAAAAAGCGCAAGATCACATTCTGGACGCGCCTGGGCTTTGGTATGGGCGGTATGCTCAACTCCGGTGCCCTGAGCTTTACGCACAGCTACATGGTGCTGTTCCTGTCCACGGAGTGCGGCCTGTCCGCAGGCGAGGCGGCGCTGATCAGCTCGTTCGCTATTTACCTCAACGCCATCCTCTGCCCGCTGATGGGCTTCGTGGCCGATAACTTCTACGCCACCAAGGTCGGCCGTATCTTCGGTCGTCGCCGTTTCTGGATTCTGCTGGCTATCCCGATGATGATCGCCGAGCCGCTCATCTTCGTCGCCACGCCGTTTGGCTTCCCGTACTACTTCGCGCTGTACCTGATCTACAACGTCGCGTACACGTTCTGCACCGCCAACCTGTCGCCGCTGACCATCGAGATGACCGACGACTTCAAGGAGCGTACGTACCTCACCGGCTACAAGCACCTCTTTGGTAACGCTGCCGGCTTCCTGATGGCTGCACTCGTCGGCTTTGGCTTTGGCACCTTCGGCGAGACCAACCCGTTCAGCTACTTCATCATCGCCTCGATCAACGCTTCGGTCATGGCAATCTCGCTGCTCTGCGTCTACCTGTCCACCTGGGAGCACACCCCCGAGGAGGTCGCTCAGGAGAAGATCGAGAGCGTCGGCGAGGGCATCAAGAAGTTCTTCATCGACGTCGTTTCCACCTTCCGCAACAAGTCCTTCCGTAAGGTTCTGTACGCACAGGTCTCCACGAAGCTCGCTGCTGCCTGCTGGTCCGCCTGCCTGTCCTTCTTCATCGTCTACTGCCTGCAGATTCCTAAGTCTTACGAGTCCGTGATGGAGATGCCCGGCAAGGTCGTCGCTATCGTCTGCACCGCTATCTGGGTTGCCCTCATGGCCAAGAAGGGCTTCCACAAGTCTTGGTACCTGGCCAACGTCGGTTGCGCCGCGTGCATCATCGCGTACAACTACTTCGCCTTTGGTCAGATCAACGGCACCTCCACGGTCGCCATCGCCATGATCGCCTACCCCATCATCTTCGCCATCTGGAAGTTCTTCTACGTTGGCTTCCAGTATCTGCCCGACGTCCTGCTCAACTACATCCCCGATGTCGATGAGCTCATCACCCTGCGTCGCCGCGAGGGCATCTACAGCTCCGCTCAGCAGCTCTGCCAGCAGATCGCCCAGGCTGTCGCCGTCAACGCATGGGCTATCGTCCTCGCTGCCTCCGGCTTCATTCAGACCGCCGGCAACAGCGACGCTGTGACCCAGCCCGCAACCGTGCCTCTGTACATCTGCGGCTACATGCTCATCGGCTGCGCCGGCTTCTTCCTGCTCGCAGCTGTCCTTGCCCGCGGCATCAAAATCGACAAGGAGCAGTGCGACATCCTCTGCGACGAGATCAAGCGCGTCAAGGAGGGCGGCAAGATGGCCGACGTCCAGCCCGAGGTCAAGGCGCTCTGCGAGGAGCTCTCCGGCTTCAAGTATGAGGACTGCTTCGCTCACAACAACGTTGGCTTCCAGGACGGCAGTGTGACGCCCGCCGAGTAGGGCTAGCCTATCGTCCAAACTACAGGGCCGTGCCACCGGATATCCGCCGGCAGGTACGGCCCTTTTTTGCAACAGCGTACAATTAACTTTTAGAGAATCTTTTTGAGGGAGAAATCCATGGAGACGAACGTTATCTGGCGTAACGCCCGCGCGGCCGTGATCGAGCTCGACGACGGCGGCTACTTTACCTGCGCCGATACGTGGGAGATCTTTGTCAACGATGAGCCCGCCGGCACCACGAACACGGTCGAGACCTATGTCGACGGCCTGGTTCCCGGCAAACGCAACTTGGTCCGCTTTGTTTGCGGCGAGCGCGAGCTGAGTGTGGGCGTCACCACGCCGGCAGAGCCTTTTACCATTAACGTTCGCGACTGCGGCGCCAAGGGCGATGCCGAGCACGACGACACCACCAACATCCAGGCCGCCATCATGGCCTGCCCCAAGGGTGGTCGCGTGCTGATTCCCGCCGGTAACTACCGCATCAAGTCGCTCTTCCTCAAGAGCAATATCAACATCGAGCTTGCCGAGGGCGCCGTGCTGCTGGCCCGCCACGACCGCGCGGCACTTGCCTACATCCCCGGTACGGTCAAGGGCGACGAGGGCGCCGGTTACGCCGGTACCGACATGACCCCGCTGGGCCGCTGGGAGGGCGAGAGCTTTGCAACCTATTGCTCCACCTTTACCGGCCTGAGCGTGCACGACGTGTGCATCTATGGCCGCGGTGCAATTGACGGCCAGACCGATTTTGCCGAGGACAACTGGTGGAACAAGGACTTTAAGAATATCTTCCGTCCCGAGGAGGGCCGCGAGGTCGCCCGTCCGCGTATGATCTTCCTGTCCGAGTGCGAGAACGTGAGCCTGGCCGGCTTCACCGTCCGCAACAGCCCGGCGTGGAACATCCATCCCATCCTGTGCGAGCACGTCGATGCACTCTGCCTGTCCATCGAGGGCCCCAAGAACTCCCACAACACCGACGGCTTCGACCCTGAGAGCTGCGGCTTTGTCCGCATCTTGGGCTGCCAGTTCTCGGTGGGCGACGACTGCATCGCCATCAAGAGCGGCAAGCTGGGCATTGAGCCTGAGCTTCGACCCGCAACGCACGACGTGCTGATCTCGCACTGCTACATGCACGATGGCCACGGCGCCGTGGTCCTGGGTTCCGAGGCCGCCGGTGGCATCAAGGACCTTACCGTGAGCAAGTGCCTGTTCGAGCGCACGGACCGTGGCCTGCGCGTCAAGACTCGTCGCGGCCGCGGCAAGGACGCCGTCAACGAGGGCATTACCTTCGAGCACATTCGCATGGACAAGGTGCTCACGCCCTTCGTAGTCAACTCGTTCTACTTCTGCGACAAGGACGGCAAGACCGATTATGTCCAGAACCGCGAGGCGCTGCCCGTCGACGACCGCACGCCCGGCTTTGGCGCCACCACGTTCCGCGATATCGAGGCCACCAACTGCCACGCCGCCGCTGCCTACATCACGGGTCTTCCCGAGAGCAAGGTGACGCGCCTGACGTTTGAGGGCGTCCACGTGACCTTCGCGGAGGATGCCGAGCCCTTTGTCCCGGCTATGGCCTGCGGCGTTGAGCCCATGGTGCGCCAGGGCATAATCGCGCAAAACGTCAAGGTGCTCGACCTGCAAAATGTGAGTATCGAGGGCCAGGACGGCGAGGAGCTGCAACTCCAAAACGTCGACAAGGTTGTGCGCGCGTAAGCGTCTGCTCTTAAACAATCGAATCCGGCATGTTACGACGTGCGATGGACGGGGCCTTCCCGACCCATCGCACGTGCTCTTTATATGTCGGAACTGCAGCGTAGGCGGTCCGCGACGAAAGGGCGTAGCGACTGATGATTGAAGAACAAGTTTTTGAAGTATCGACCGAGCGTGCGGGGGCATACCGCAGCATTTCCGAGGCCTTGGCGGCAGTCGATCAGCTCTATCCGAATGCTGAACAACCGGTGAGGATTCATGTCGATCCGGGCGAGTATCGCGAGCGGGTCGAGATTCATCGACCGCATGTGACGTTGGTGGGCGAGACGGCTGACAGCGTGCGCATTGTGGGCGGCCTGGGTGCCAAAATGCCCTCGAGTGATGGCTCGGGTGTCGACGGCACGCTTGGCACGTTTAGGACCTATGCCGTTTTGGTTGATGCCGATGACGTGCGGCTCGAGAACCTCACGATCGTCAACGATGCCGGAGACGGTCGCGAGGTGGGGCAGGCGATTGCCCTATATGCCGACGGCGACCGTTTGGTGGTCGACGCCTGCTGCATTACGGGCCACCAGGACACGCTGTTTTTGGGCCCGCTGCCGCCACGCGAAGTCAAACCGGGCGGGTTCATAGGACCCAAGCAGTTTGCGCCGCGCCGGGTGGGCCGCCAGTATTTCCGACGCTGCCGGATCGAGGGTGACGTCGACTTTATCTTTGGCGGCGCGCGTGCCTATTTTGAGGGGTGCGAGATCCGCTCGCTCAATCGAAATATGGACGTGAACGGCTACGTGACGGCGGCATCGACGCCCGAGGGGGAGCCGTACGGTTTTGTGTTCCACGGCTGCTCGTTTACGGCCGCGCAAGATGTGGCGCCTGATTCGGTTTACCTGGGACGTCCTTGGCGCGAGTGGGCGCAGACCGTGTTGATCGATTGCTGGCTAGGACAGCACATCAAGCGCGAGGGCTGGTGGGATTGGAATAAGCCGGCGGCGCACGAGAGGGCATGCTACGCCGGCGCAATCCTGCATGGCCCGGCGGGCGATACTGCCGGCTGGGTGCCATGGACCCGCGAGCTCGATGCTGCAACCACTGCCCGGTATGCCCGCGAGCAGGTGCTCTCCGGTGCGGACGGCTGGGACCCCGAGGACGGCACCGGCGCTGCGGTGGAGACGGCCGAGCTGTCTGCCAACGGCCGCACGGTGCATATCGAGACCTACTACGAGGACGAGCCTGCCCTGCGCGCCCGACTGAAGCGCGAGGGGCGCAAAGCCGCCTTTACGGGCAAGACGCCTGCGGACTTTGAGGCGTGGCGTGTTGCGACCAGGGCTCGTCTGTACGACGTTTTGGGCCTTTCGCTTATGGACCGCGCCCCGATTGAGGTCCGTAAACTCAGCCGCGTACGGGTCGCCGGCGGCATCGTGCGCACCCATGCACTGCTGCAGGTCGAGCGCGATGTGTGGATGCCGTTCTATCTGTTGGAGCCCGCCCGCCCCAAGCTCGACGAGCGGGGACTCAAACGCTGCTATATCTGCCCGCATGGCCACCAAGGGGCAGGCGCCGCCAGCATTGCCGGCGTTGCGGGCGTGCCGGCGGTCGATGATGCAATTCGCAAGTTTAACTACGACTATGGTCTGCGCTTGGCGCGCATGGGCTATGTGACCGTTTGTCCCGATGCCCGCGGCTGGGGATACCGCCGCGACTGGAAGGGTCAGGGCGACGATGAGACGAGTTTCCTACGTGGCACATGCCTCAACCAGGCTCGTATGGCAGAGCCGCTGGGCCTGTCTGTCGCAGGGCTCAACGCCTGGGACAACATGCGTCTGATCGACTATCTGGAAGCACGCGGCGACATTGCGATGGACGATCTGGGCTGTTTTGGCTTTTCGGGAGGCGGCTATATGACGTTGTTTCTGGCCGCACTCGACCCGCGCGTGCGCAAGGCGTTTGTCTCGGGCTATCTGTATGGCGTCGACGATTCGCTGCTCCACCTTAACGGCAACTGCAGCTGCAATTACACGCCCGGACTCTGGCGCTTGCTCGACATGGGCGACATTGCCTCGCTCATCGCGCCACGTCCGCTGCTGGTTCAGAGCTGCGAGGGCGATCATCTTAACGGTGCCCGTGGGCTTGCGAACGTGGACGAGCAGCTCGATATCGTTCGCGATGCCTATAAGCTCGTGGGGCATGCCGACGGCCTGTCGCACGAGGTTTGCCCGGGCGGGCACCATTTGGGCGTTGCGCATCTTGCCGAGGACATCGAGTGGCTCGACGAGCATGTTGCCGGGGTCTGCTCGTAGGCCATGGGCGTAGCGCGAGCAAACGGTAATGACTGATAAGACCAAAGACCGCCATGTGGGCGGGAAGGAGTATAAACATGAAACCGACGAAGACCTTGAGCAAATCGACCATCTGCTGCTTTGGCGATTCGACCACTTGGGGTGACAACGGCTGTGGCGGGGGAGGCAACGATATCTCGTGGACCTCGCACCTGGGTGCGCTGCTGGGTGGCGCTACGGTCGAGAACTTTGGCATTAAGGGCTCGCGTATCGCCATCAAGGCCGACCGCGCCGATTCGTTTGTCGAGCGCCTGGACGGTATCGACGACGCGGCCGATATCTATATCGTCTTTGGCGGTGTGAACGACTTTAGCCGCAACGTGCCGTTGGGAGAGCTGGGCAGCACGGATGTGCACGAGTTCTACGGCGCGCTCGACTACCTCATTCGTACCATCACCACGCGCTCGCCCCAGGCGAAGCTGGTGTTTATGACCCCGTGCAAGACGAGCGGCAAGCACGAGAAGGATATCCCGGCAAGCGATGAGCTCAACCACTTGGGTCTGACGCAGGTCGCCTACGTAAAGGCGATGCTCGAAGTCTGCGACCGTTACTCGGTGCCGGTGATCGACCTGTATGCGCAAAGCGGCGTCAGCCCGTTTTTGCCCGAGCACCGCGAGCTCTATATGCCGGACGGTCTGCATTACAGTCCGACCGGCTATGAGCGCCTGGCGCATCGAATTGCTGCGGGCCTTGTTGCCGTTTGCCGCTAAAAGCCTGCCGTTCGCGGGGATTATAGGGTTAACGTTCACCCTATAATCCCCCGTTCGCGTTACACTAGGGTTAACGTTCACCCATCACCAACGTCAGAGGGGACAGCAATGGGTTGCAATCAGATTCTGGATAGCTACATCGAGCAGTTGATCGAGACATCGACGCCGCAGGCACCCGCTTGGAACATCGAAAAGCTCCGTGCCGGCAAGGAGAACACCTGGAACTACATCGATGGCTGCATGATCAAGGCGCTCATCGAGCTGTACGAGATCACGGGTGAGCAGCGCTACCTGACCTTCGCCGACGACTACATCGACTTCTTTGTCCAGGAAGACGGCACCATCAAGCATTACAAGCCCGAGGAGTACAACCTCGACAACGTCAATGCGGGCAAGACCCTCTATAAGCTGTATGACCTGGTTGGCAAGCCCAAATACCGTGCCGCCATGGACACCATCTACCGCCAGCTCGAGACCCAGCCGCGCACCAAAGAGGGCGTCTTCTGGCACAAGGCCGTCTACCCCAACCAGATTTGGCTCGACGGCATGTACATGGCACAGCCGTTCTACATGCAGTACGAGCTGAGCTTCCACAACCGCCGCGCCTGCTCGGACAGCTTCCATATGTTCCAAGTCGTGCACGACCTGATGCGCAACCCGCTCAACGGCCTGTACTATCACGCCTACGACGCAAGCCGCAAGCAGTTCTGGTGCGATCCGGTCACCGGCCTTTCGGCCAACTTCTGGCTGCGTGCCGAGGGTTGGTTTGCCATGGCGCTCATCGATACCTGGGAGCTCATGCCGCCTTCGATGTCGGCTGAGAAGGACGAGATCCGCAAGATGTTCCACGACCTGATCGACGCCATGCTGCCGTATCAGGACGAGAAGACCGGCATGTGGCACCAGGTCATCAACCTGCCCAACATCGCCCCCAACTACCTGGAGGAGAGCGGCAGCGCCATCTTTGCCAACGCCATCATGAAGGGCGTGCGCCTGGGTGTGCTGGGCGAGCGCTACTACCAGTATGGCCGCCGCGCCTTCGACGGCATCTGTGAGACCTGCCTGTCCGAGCACGATGGTCAGCTGGCGCTCGACAACATCTGCCTGGTCGCCGGCCTGGGCAATACCGCGCACCGCGAGGGCACGTTTGGCTACTACATGAGCGAGCCCATCGTCAAAAACGACGCGAAGGGCGTGGCGCCGCTGGTGCTGGCCTATATCGAGACCATGCACCACGACAAGCTGGCCGGCAAGCGCGATCCGCTGGCCCCCTCGGGCGTGTGCTCCATCGAGGACCCGTTTGGCGGATACACCCCGGGCATCAACGCTTGCAAGGGATGTGAATAGCGTGGGGGCTATTACTCCGGGTGTGCGCCTGCACGACCTTCCGCAGGGAACGGTCGAGGAACGCATTCGCATGGCGGGCGAGCTCGGCTTTTCGTGCATCCAGCTGCCGAGCAAGGTGCTCTATAAGTCGATGGGCATCAACCGCTTGGGCCTGACGCGCGAGCTCGCCGACCACTTGCGTGTGGTACTCGACGAGGCGGGCGTTTCGGTCGCCGTGTTCGGCTGCTATAAAAACCTGGCGACGCCCGATCGCCAACAGCTCATGGATAACTATGCCGAGTATGAGGCATGCCTGAGCTTTGCCAAGATGCTGGGTGGCTGCCCGGTGGGCACCGAGACCGGTCGTCCCAACGTGCAGAACGCCGTGGCGGACGACCGAATGACCGACGAGGCACTCGATACGTTTGTGGAGGGTCTCAAGTATGTCTGTGGTCGCGCCGAGGCCATGGACGGCCAAATCTTGATCGAGCCTGGCTGGAATGAGACGGTCAACACGCCGGAGCGTTGCCGCGAGGTGCTCGAGCGTGTGCCGAGCTCGGCGCTCGGTGTGATTTACGACCCGGTGTCGCTGCTGCATCCCAGCGTTGTCGGTGAGGCGCAGGAGATTACATCGGACATGCTCTATCTGTGCGGCAGCAAGATTCGCGTGCTGCATGCCAAGGATTTTGAGGTCGTGGATAACGAGGATGAGGCCGGCTGGTGCGACGGCACGGGCTCGCGTCTGGTGTGCCACGGCGTGGGCGAGACGGGTCGTTATGACTTTGAGCCCGCCGTTGCCTGGGCCGCCGCTGCCTGTCCGGGCATTCCGTGTGTGGTCGAGAACAGCGTGCCGGCGACGGCGGCCGGTTGCCTGACGACGCTCGAGCGTATGTCTGCCCGTTGCGAAGGCGCGCATCGGGAGATGTAGCGTGGCTGGCGGCCGCTACGGGCGGCCGGCTTGCCGGTACTGGGCAGCATCTGGAACTGCCCGCTATTGTGTTGATGCGAGTCAGAGGGGAATCGCGTGGCTATCCACATTGTCGAGGAAGCAAACCGTTGTCTGGGTTGTAAAAGGGCGCTCTGCCAGATCAAGGGCTGTCCGGTTCAGACGCCTATTCCGCAGGTCATCGATCTGTTTAAGCAGCGTCGTCTGGAGGAGGCGGGCGAGCTGCTGTTCCAGAATAACCCCATGAGCGCGGTCTGTTCCATGGTGTGCAACCATTCGGGCCAGTGCGAGGGTGCATGTGTTCAGGGTCGCAAGGGCACGCCGGTGCATTTCTCGAGTATCGAGAACTATATCTCGACGGCGTATCTCGACCGCAAGGAGTGGACGCCCGCTCCGTCGTGTGGCAAGCAGGTCGCCGTGGTCGGCTCGGGCCCTGCCGGCATTACCGTGGCTATTAAGATGGCCCAGCTGGGCTGCGCGGTCACCGTGTTTGAGCAGCGCCCCGAGATCGGCGGCGTGCTGGAGTACGGCATCCCCGAGTTCCGTCTGCCGCGCTCGCTGGTGCAAAAGTACCGCCACGTGATGTGCTCACTCGGCGTGCGCGTGCGTCCCTCGACCACCATCGGCGGCGCACTGCATATCGACGATTTGCTGCGCGACGGCTACGACGCGGTCTTTGTGGGCACCGGCACTTGGCGCGCCCGCAAGCTGGGCATTCCCGGCGAGTCGCGCGGTAACGTGCTGTTTGGCATCGACTATCTGGTCGACCCCACAAGCGTGGCGATCGGACAGAACGTGGCGGTTATCGGCGCCGGTAACGTCGCTATGGATGTTGCCCGCACCGCCCTGCGCTCGGGTGCTCGCAAGGTTACTGTGTATGCCCGTTCGCGCCACATCTCGGCAATTGACGACGAGGTCGAGCTGACCGAGCTCGACGGCGTCGAGATCGTGTGCGGTAAGGCCATCTGTGCCATCGACGATAACGGCCCGGTGTTCGAGACGGCCATCTTTGACGAGGACAACAACGTGGTAGGCTACGAGGAAGAGCTCGACCATGCCGCGGCCGATACCATCGTCATCGCGGCCTCGCAGGTGCCCAAGGACAAGCTCGTGCTTACGACGGGCGGCCTGGAGACCGACCATCGCGGCCTGCTTTCGGTCGATGAGCACGGCATGACCACCGTGCCCGGCGTCTTTGCCGCCGGCGACGTGGTCAATGGCCCGCTGACGGTCGTCCATGCCGTAGCCGGCGCTAAGCTCGCCGTTGAAGGCATGACATCCTACCTGGGCCTCTAATCCATCCCACCCTTATCAGTTGCGGTGAAATACGGACTGTTTTGGCTGTCAAAAGCCTCAATTGCTCCGTATTCCACCGCAACTTTTTTATGGGTCGAGCAAAAGGTGGGGAGTGTGTGAGGCCGCGTGCTGGGCGGGTGCTGATACGATAGGGGAATCAGCAAGTGCCGCCACGCGGCTCAAACGAAAGGAAGCCTGTATGGAGTCCTCCGCCTATCCGATGCTCTTTAGCCCGATCAAGGTCGGTACGACCGAGGTCAAGAACCGTGTCTTTATGCCGCCGGTATCTACCAACCTGGCCGACCACGGCTATGTGACCGACGACCTGGTCGATCACTACCGCGCTCGTGCCAAGGGCGGCGTGGGCCTCATCATTACTGAGGTCGTGACGGTCGAGCCCACCTATACCTACCTGCCGGGCGATATGTGCTGCTATGACGACACGTTCATTCCCGGTTGGGAAAAGCTCGCCGCCGCCGTGCACGAGTACGGCTGCAAGATCATGCCGCAGCTCTTTCACCCCGCCTATATGGCCTTTAACATCCCGGGCACGCCGCGCCTGATCGCCCCGTCCTTCGTGGGCCCGTCCTATGCCCGTGAGGCGCCGCGTCCCATCACGGTTGATGAGATCCATGAGCTCACGCACCAGTTTGGTGACGCTGCCGTTCGCATGCAGAAGGCCGGCGTCGATGGCGTCGAGGTCCATGCGGCACACGCCCACGGCATGCTCGGTGGCTTCTTGACCCCGCTCTACAACAAGCGTACCGACGAGTACGGCGGCTCGCTTGACGCGCGCATGCGCTTCTTGCTCGAGGTCATCGCCGAGATTCGCGAGCGCTGCGGCAAGGACTTCATCATCGACGTTCGTATTTCGGGCGACGAGTACACCGATGGCGGCCTGACCCTCAACGACATGATCTATGTCTCGCGTCGCCTGGAGAAGGCCGGTGTCGACATGATCCATGTGTCGGGCGGCACCACCATCAAGCGCGGCTCCGCGATTCCCGCCGCCGGCACGCAGCAGGCCTCGCACGCTGCCTGCTCGCGCGAGATCAAAAAGCACGTCAACATTCCCGTCGCCACGGTCGGCCGCATTAACGAGGCATGGATTGCCGAGGAACTGATCGAGGACGGCGCCGCCGACATCTGCATGATGGGCCGCGCCAACCTGTGCGATGCCGAGTTCTGCAACAAGGCGGCCGCCGGCAACGCCGACGAGATTCGCCCCTGCATCGGCTGCCTGCGCTGCCTGAACGGCATCATGTTCGGCAAGCGTATTTCCTGCACCGTTAATCCCGATGTCGAGCGTGACGAGGCTGGCTACGAGCCCGCCATCGAGGCCAAGAATGTGCTCGTTGTGGGCGCCGGTCCCGCTGGCATGGAGGCGGCGTTCATTGCCGCCAAGCGCGGCCATAACGTGGTGCTCGTGGACAAGCAGGACGAGCCGGGCGGCGAGATGCGCATCGCAGCCGTTCCGCCGGCAAAGCAGGAGCTCACCCGCGTGATCAAGTATCAGTATCGCCGTCTTGCCGAGGCCGGCGTGAAGTGCATCTTTGGTACCGAGCTTTCTGCCGAGGACATTCAGCGCGACTACGCTGGGTACGAGGTCGTCCTGGCCTATGGTGCCGAGCCCATCGCTCCGGCCTTTATGCAGAACTTTAAGAAGGTCATGACGGCTGACGACCTGCTGGGCGGCAACGCCTTCCCGGGCAAGAAGATCGTCATCGTGGGCGGCGGCACCGTCGGCTGCGAGACGGCTGACTATCTGGCTCCGCTGGTCAACGACCTGTCGCCGGCCAACCGCGACGTCACCGTCATCGAGATGACCAAGACGCTCGCCGCCAACGAGGGTGGCGCCGGCCGCGCGGTACTTATCACGCGCATGCTCTCTAAGGGCGTTCACGTGCTGACCGAGGCCAAGGTGACCGAGATCACCGAGGACACTATCAGCTACGAGAAGGACGGCGAGATCCACACCATCACCGGTGCCGATACGCTGGTGCTCGCCATGGGCTACCGTCCCAACACTAAGCTCGCCGACGACCTGGCAGCTGCCGGCGTTACCACCCACGTGCTGGGCGACGCCAACAAGTGCGGCAACATCCGCGACGCCATCGGCGACGGCTACAAAGTGGCCTGCGCCCTCTAGTCAACCCATTGCACCAGTTGATAGCAAAAAGCGGCGGCCGTCCCGTGTTGGGGCGGCCGCCGCTTGCGTTAGATGCGATGGGTCGTGCGATTAGAGGCCCAGGAGCTCCTTGACCTTGGCGATGATGGCCTCGTCGGTGGCGTTGGCGAAGAAGTACTCCTGGAAGTGCTCGCCAGCCAGGGCGCCCTTGACCAGATCCTGGTCGATCTCGCCCAGGACGTCGACGAGCGGACGCATGGTCACAGCGCGGACGCCGTCGAGGATCTTCTTGTTGCGCTGCTCGGGCTCAACACGCTCGGCAGGATAGCCGTTGCCCGAACCAAAGCCAAAGAGCTTCTCAAAGGTGTACTCGAGGTTGAGCTCCTGGCCCCAGCCGTTCTTGAGGGCGAAGGGCATGGCGACGGCGTTACCGTCGTTGACCTGGGCAAAGGTGTAGGCATCCAGCGGGTCGGCGACATGGCCGCAGAGCACGCCGGGGAAGGAGTTGCAGGCGAGCATGGCGCCCTCGCCGGTGCCGCAGCCGGTCACGACATAGTCGGCAGCGCCGGAGTTGAGCAGCACGGCGGCAAGGATGCCGTTCTGTACGTAGGTGAGCGGCTTGGAGTCGGCACCGGCATACATACCGTAGTTAAAGACGGTGTGGCCCATGGGCTCGACAACCTTCTTAAGGGCAGCCTCGATCATGGGGTTCTTGGAGTTCTGGGAGTTCTCGTTGATGAGAGCGATCTTCATTTGAGTTAACCTTTCAACCAAGTGTTTTCTTTTTTGTTTCTGTTCGTGGGCGGCGGCAAAACCGACCCGCGATGAGCTGTGCGGGCGGTCGGCAGTTAAGTCTGTCGCGAGTTCCGCACGCAAAGGAAAGCACTTAATGTGCTTTCCGTCTTGCGCAGGACTGTCCGAGCAGCAGACTTAACTGCCGACCGCCTCGCCCAGTTTCCTTATTGCGGCTGCTTGCCGATGTAGGCGAGGATGCCGCCGTCGACGTAGAGGATGTGTCCGTTGACGAAGTTCGAGGCATCGGAGGCCAGGAATACGGCAGGGCCCTTCAGATCCTCGGGCGTGCCCCAACGGGCGGCCGGGGTCTTGGCGATGATGAACTGGTCAAACGGGTGACGGCTGCCGTCGGGCTGCGTCTCGCGCAGCGGCGCGGTCTGCGGCGTGGCGATATAGCCAGGCCCAATGCCGTTGCACTGGATGTTGGCCTCGCCAAACTCGGAGCAGATGTTCTTGGTGAGCATCTTGAGCCCGCCCTTGGCAGCAGCGTAGCCGGCGATGGTCTCGCGGCCGAGCTCGCTCATCATCGAGCAGATGTTGATAATCTTGCCGTGACCCTTGGCGATCATGCCGGGCAGGCAGGCCTTGGAGACGATGAACGGGGCGTTAAGGTCGATGTCGACGACGCGACGGAAGTCCTCGGCGCTCATGTCGAGCATGGGGGTGCGCTGGATAACACCAGCGTTGTTGACCAGGATATCGGGCGTGGTGCCAAAATCGGCCTCGATCTTGGCGACGAGCTCGGCGACGACAGCCTCGTCGGTGACGTCGGCCACGTAGCCGTGAGCCTCAAAGCCCAGCTCGCGGTAGTGCTTCTCGGCCTCGGCGACCTTGTCGGCATGACGTGCGTTAAAGGCGATCTTGGCACCGGCCTCGCCAAGCGCCTCGGCAATGGCCATGCCAATGCCATAGGTGGCGCCGGTTACGAGTGCGACCTTGCCATCCAGGCGGAAGCTGTCCATAAGATCAGACATAGCGATCCTTTCAAAAGAAACGTTCATCTATATAAGTCTTGCTTCTAATACAAGCTCAGTATAGGAGAACTAAAGGAATTAACGCCCCTATTCCCCTAAAAATAGGTGAACGTTCACTTTTAAAAGGTGAACGGTTGAAATTGGTTGTTGCGATGCTCCCTACTCACTTTTCGCCTGTGCGCCTTCCGCGATCATGTTGCGGTTGTAGACCAGGTGCAGATACATCGCATCGTGCGCGGCGGTGGGGTTGCGCGCCTCGATGGCGTCGGCCACGCCGCGGTGTGTGCGGATGGTCTCCTCGACGAGCTTTTTGCCCGTAACGTCGATAAAGAGGGGAACGGATGCCTTGAGCACGCCCATCAGGCGGGGAACGACGAGGTTGCCGCAGCTCTCGGCAATGGCGTTGTGGAATGCGGTGTCGGCGGCGGAGTAATCCTCGCCGGCCTCGGCCAGGCGCTGGGACTCATCGCAGAGCTCGCGGATGCACATAATCTGGTCTTCGGTTGCGTGCTCGGCGGCCATGCTTGCCATCTGCGGCTCGATCATAAAACGCACCTCGAGCAGGTCGCGCGCCAGGCGCTGCTTGTCGCCGATAAAGGTAAAGCCCAGCGGGTCGTCGGCAACGCCGGGGTTCGATGCCACATACGTGCCCGAACCCTGCTTGATGCGCACGATGTTGCGCGATTGCAGCAGCTTCATGGCTTCGCGCACGGTACTCCTGCCGGCGCCCAGGCGCTCGACGAGCACGGCCTCTTTGGGCAGGCGGTCGCCCTGCTCAAGGTGCTCATCAAGAATCAATTGAATGATTTTCTCGGAAATCTGCTCGGGGAGCCCCGATTCGGCGCGGGCCATAGTCATACCTCTCATTACAAAATTCATCTGAGCTATTTTAGCGCACCAAGGGCATGGTATTGGCCGTTGAACCCGAATCGGGCGGCCCAGATATACCGTTCGCAGTGCAAATACGACCGTTCGCCAAATACATCAGATGTATTTCGAACAAATTTCAATTTGAAACATCAGACCTTTTAGAAACACGCTATAGTTCTAATCGAATTCAAAAGGTCTGATGAATTGGAGGAAAGATGTCAGACCCAACGTTTATGGCAGACCCCACCAGGCTCGTCATCGCCGCCATCGTGGGCATCGCGCTGCTGCTTGCGCTCATCATCAGGTTCAAGCTGCACCCCGTGCTGTCGATGATGGTTTCGGCGCTCGCGATCGGCATCGGTGCCGGCATGCCGCTCGACCTGGTGGCCGATACCGTCACCAAGGGCGTGGGCACCACGCTGCAAAACATCGCACTGCTCATTGGCCTGGGCTCGATGTTCGGCCAGATTCTGGAGGAGAGCGGCGGCGCCAAGAAGATTGCCCAGACCTTTATCGACACCTTTGGTCAGGGTCACTCCAGCTGGGCGCTGGGCATTACCGGTCTGGTCATCGGCACCACGGTGTTCTTTGAGGCCGGCGTGGTCGTTTTGATCCCGCTCGCGTTTAGCGTGGCATCGCAGACCAAAATGTCGACCCTCTACTATGGCATTGCCCTGCTCGCGGGACTGGCAGCCGGCTATGCCTTCGTGCCGCCTTCGGCCGGTTCGGTTCTCGTCGCCGGTACGCTCGGCGTCGACCTGGGCACCATGATTCTCGTCGGCATCCCCACCGCCTTTATCGCTATGGCTGTCGCCGGTGTCGTCTGGGGCCGCAACGTGGGTGGCCGCATCTTCACCAACGTCCCCGAGCACTTCACCTCCGCCGAGGGCGCGAGTGACGACAAGGAGCTTCCCTCCTTTGGCATGGTGCTCGCCATCGTGCTTACGCCGCTTTGCCTGATTCTGCTGGGCACGCTGTCTTCGTACATCCCCATGCCCGAGCAGGTCGTCTCGATCCTCGCTTTCCTGGGCAAGCCGTTTGTCGCGCTGACCATCGCCACGCTCATCGCTATGTATCTGCTGGGCGCCCGCCGCGGTTACTCCGGAGCCGAGCTCAAGGCCCTGCTCGACCGCTCGCTTAAGCCCGTCGGCATGATCTTGTTGGTCATCGCTTGCGGCGGCGTTATCCGCTGGATGCTTCAGGACTGCGGCCTGGGCCAAGTCATCGGCCCCGTGCTCGAGAGCTGCCCGCTTCCGCTTGTCGTCGTCGGCTTCCTGATCGCCGCGCTCGTTCGCGCCTCGGTTGGTAGCTCCATCGTGTCCATGACCATGGCGTCGGGCATCATGGCCGCCATGCCTGCGGTCGCCGGTGCCTCGGTTCTCATGCGTGCCGCCATCTGCCTTGCCATCTGCGGCGGTGCCACGGCTCTTTCGCACGTCAACGATGCCGGCTTTTGGATGTGCTCGTCGTTTTTGGAGATTGACGAGAAGACCACCCTCAAGTCCTGGACTGTTATGGAGACGATCATCGGTCTTTCGGGCCTCGCTTGCGCCCTGGTGATTTCGTTCTTCGCTTAGCTGAGCATCTTTTGCCGAGCTGTGCGCCCAGCATCCATTACCACCTGATCTATTCACCAACGATTGGTACAACCGTTCAAACCAAAAGAGGAGTACACCATGGACGAGAAGACCAAAGAGCAGATTCAGCAGGAGGCCGCCGATTTGGTTGCCAAGCTGCAGCCGCGTTCCGGTAAGTTCCGCACCATCAGCCCCGAGATGGACCCGCTGCGTCTGGGTTCTGGCTGGACCATCGAGGATCTGGACAAGCCGCAGGTCATCATCGAGTCGACCTTTGGCGATTCGCACCCGGGTTCCGCCGGCCTGTTCGAGCTCGTCGAGGAGGTCCGCGCCGGTGTCGCCGAGGCCGGTGGCCACGGCGCTCGTTACTTCTGCACCGATATCTGCGACGGCGAGGCCCAGGGTCACGACGGCATCAACTACTCGCTGCCCAGCCGCGACATGATCGCCAACATGATTGAGATCCACGCCAAGGCTACCCCGTTCGACGCCGGTGTCTTTGTCGCCAGCTGCGATAAGGGCCTGCCCGCGAACCTCATGGCCATGGGCCGCATCAACATCCCCTCCATCGTCGTCACCGGCGGCGTCATGGATGCCGGCCCCGACTTGCTGACCCTGGAGCAGCTCGGCGCTATCTCGGCCCGCTACGAGCGCGGCGAGATCTCCCGCGAGGAGCTCGAGTTCGCTAAGCACAACGCCTGCCCCAGCTGCGGTGCCTGCTCCTTTATGGGCACCGCCTCGACCATGCAGGTCACGGCCGAGGCCCTGGGCCTCATGCTCCCCGGCACGGCTCTGCTGCCCGCCACCAGCTCCGACCTGCGTGAGTTCGCTCGCGAGGCCGGCCGTCAGTCCGTGTGGCTCTCCGAGCACAACCTGTGCCCGCGCGACATCGTGACCAAGGAGTCCTTCGAGAACCTCATCATGATCCACGGTGCCATCTCCGGCTCCACCAACTCGCTGCTGCACATTCCCGCGATCGCTCGCGAGTTTGGCATCGAGATGTCTGCCGACGACTTCGATCGTTTGCACCGTGGCGCCCACTACCTGCTCAACGTCCGTCCCGCAGGCGAGTGGCCGGCGCAGTTCTTCTACTATGCGGGCGGCGTGCCGCGCATCATGGAGGAGATCAAGTCGATGCTCCACCTCGACGTTATGACCGTCACGGGCAAGACCCTCGGCGAGAACCTCGAGGACCTCAAGAACAACGGTTACTACGAGAAGTGTGGCCGCTACCTGGAGAAGTGGAACCTCAAGCGCGAGGATATCATCCGTCCGTTCGACCAGGCCTTTGGCACTGACGGCTCCATCGCCATCCTTCACGGCAACCTTGCCCCCGAGGGCGCCGTCGTCAAGCACACCGTCGTTCCGCGTGAGATGTTCCAGGCCACGCTCAAGGCCCGTCCGTTCGACTGCGAGGAGGACGCCATCCATGCCGTCCTGACGCACGAGGTCAAGCCCGGCGACGCCGTCATCATTCGCTACGAGGGCCCCAAGGGTTCCGGCATGCCCGAGATGTTCTACACCACCGAGGCTATCGCCAGCGACCCCGAGCTCGGCGCTTCCATTGCCCTGATCACCGACGGCCGCTTCTCCGGTGCCTCCAAGGGCCCGGCCATCGGTCACGTTTCGCCCGAGGCTGCTGTGGGCGGCCCGATTGCCCTGATCGAGGAGGGCGACCTTATCCAGATCAACATCCCCGAGCGTTCGCTGTCCATCGTGGGCATCGCTGGCAAGGAGATGGAGCCGGCCGAGGTCGACGCCGTCCTGGCCGAGCGCCGCGCCGCTTGGAAGCCCAAGGCTAACCGCTATACCTCCGGCACGCTCAAGTTCTTTACCGAGCATGCAGTCTCCGCCATTCAGGGTGGCTACATGGAGTAGCGCCCGTACGCATCGAATTTCTCCTCTCATAGATGCGCGGCACAAAGAGCCCCGAGTTCATACGAGCTCGGGGCTCTTTTCGTCTGGATTGCGGACGTATTGCCGGACGAAAGCGTGTTGCGTCTGGCATTTAGCCGTACGAAAGCGCAATTTGCGTCTTAATTCCGGACGTAAATCAAGACGAAAACCGTTTGCGTCTGGCTGAAATCCGTACGCAAACGGTTTTCGTCTTATAATACGGTCATGAATAGTACGAAACGAAGGGGTTGTGCATATGGTCGTTAGAGAGAGCCCTACAGTCGAATACAAGGAAAGCGTTACGCCGACGTTTCTTAAAACGGTGAGCGCCTATGCAAACTATGGGACGGGCAAGATTGAGTTTGGCGTTGATGACGAGGGCGTTGCTGTCGGTCTTGCGGATCCAGTCGCTGAATGTCTGCGCATCGAAAATATGATAAATGACAGCTTAGATCCCGCCCCCCGGTACTCACTCGAGCCCGATGAGAAGCACGGGACCGTAATCCTTACGGTTTATGAGGGCCAGGACAAACCCTATCGAAGCAAAGGAAAGGCATATAGGCGTAACGATTCGGCGACGGTAGAGGTGGACCGTCTTGAGTACGGCAGGCTGACGCTCGAAGGCAGCAACGTAACGTTCGACGCGCTCACGTCGGCTTGTCAGGACTTGAGTTTTCACACGCTCGAGCATAAGTGTGTTGAACACCTTGGTATTTCCGAGCTAACGCCGGATATCATGCGTACGCTTCGCTTGCTCGGCAAGGACGGCTATACCAATGCCGCGGCGATTTTGGCGGATAAGAATGATTTTCCGGGCATCGACAGCGTCCGTTTTGGCGATACCGAGGATGTGATTCTGGATCGTGAGACGGCGACTGGTCTATCTGCAATTGAGCAGGTGGACAGGGCGGTGGCTATGTTTGCACGCTACTACCGTTATGAGCGTATCGAAGGGATGGAGCGCGTCCAAACCGATCGAATTCCTCTTGAGGCGTTCCGCGAAGCTGTCGCAAACGCTTTGGTGCATCGGACGTGGGACGTTCGGGCGAACGTTCAAATTGCCTTGTACGACGATCGCGTCGTTGTGACTTCACCTGGATCATTGCCTGCCGGTTTGACGACGGAGCAATACCTGTATGGGCAGATATCCGTGCTCAGAAACCCAATTGTCGCTGAGGTCTTTCTAAAGCTGGATTACATAGAGAAATTTGGTACGGGGGTCGCGCGAATCAGGCGTGCGTATCGAGATTCTCTGAGTCAGCCGATTTTTGATGTTCGCGGCGGCATGGTGACCGTCACGTTGCCCGTTACCGATGCCTTTGAAGGGTCCGAGGAAGAGATCCAGGTTCTGAAGGCTTTGTCGGGCGGTCGCGTAATGTCGCGAAGCGAGATCGAGAAGCAGACAGGGTTGAGTCGCACCCGGACGCTGGCGGCACTCGAATCTCTGCTCAAACGAAACGCGATTGTAAAGCAGGGGACGGGACGCGCCACGAAATACGAGCGCGCATAGGCCAAAAGAGCCATATTGCAAGACAGGCCCCAAGCCTTTGTTGGCTTGGGGCCTGTCGTATGTTGGCTGGCAGCGGTCGATTTATAGCAAGATATAGCAAGATATAGCAAAGTATAGTGAGATATAGCAACGTATAGCGCTGCTCGCGGGTTTTGCGGCGATGCTATTTTCCGAACGCCGTGCGGATAAAGCGCTGGGCGAATAGCTTGTTGGCGACGTTGATGACATGGCCCAGGAACAGCGCGGAGATGGCGGTCGTGACACCAAAGCCGCCCAGGTTGTGCATAAAGACCAGCGACAGCGCGAGCGAGGCGGCGACGTGCGAGCAATCGAACACGACCTTCACATCGCCAAAGCGGCGTTTGAGTTTTTCGGCAATGACCTGCACCAGGCCATCGGGCGCGTTGGGAACGACGCCCATGTTGACGACGAGGCTAACGCCAGACGCGGTGATGGCAAGCGAGAGCAGCATGGTCGCGACCTGTGCCGGCAGCGCGGTGGGATGCAGAGGGTTAACGTCCATAAAGAAGTCGGTAAAGCCACCGATTAGCGTTGAGAAAAAGAGCTCGAGCAAAATGCGGGGCTGGAACTCGCGGCGCAAGATGGCTGCCTGTGCGGCGATGTAGGCGACATAGGTCGCGGTGATCCAAAAGCCGAGTGTCTTGCCAGTGAGCATGGACAGCGTCGTGGCAAAACAGGTAAGCGCGGCGACGCCCAGGCCCGATGCGGTCTGAATGCTCATGCCGAGGGCAAGCGTCGCGACGCCCGCCAGATACATCAGCATCCTAATGACGGTGTGGCACCAATCGATCTTCTCGCCATTCATGATGATGAGCGGTCGCATATTGCTGCCCGTCCTTTCGGTTGTGAATAAAAAGGCTGACCTGGGCCGGCAAAAGAGGGTTATCGGAGGCACTGCTGTAAAAGCAGAAAAGCCGGCCCCACGGTCAGTCGTCTAGGAAATGTCTCGCTGTGCCGGAATGGGACTGAAGGGCCAACGAGACGGGAGAAAAGTGAATGACAGGACGTGGGCAATAGGATGCCAAGATGGTAGGGTGCGTCTTAGCATCCTATTGCTCACGCTTAACGAAATCGGTTTCGTTTGAGCCTTAGTATACGCACGGGATTCCTTTTGCAAAGAGAAAAATAATAAAAAGGTGAACGTTCACCTAATTGCAACAACTCGTTGGCGGTATCATGGCAAGGACATACTCGAAACCGATTTCGCAACGGTTGGAGAGCGCATCGTGTGTTCGTCGTGGACTGCCGGGCAGCTTGGTTGCGCCCGTCGGTCGCATTGCGGCGAACGCTTTCACCCGGATCGAAAGGATCACTATGGAACAGCACACCGATTGCTCGTACTGCATGTGCGGGACTGACAACACGCTCGTCGATGCCTTTGGCATCCCCATGCTCGACCTGCCCGCCAGCAAGCTCATCTTGTTTAAGGAGCAGAGCCACAAGGGTCGCGTCATCGTGGCCTCCAAGCAGCACGTCGACGACATCTCCTGCATGTCCGAGGAGGACGCCGCCGCCTTTATGGCCGATGTCCGCCACGTCGCAGCCGCGCTGCACAAGGCGTTCAACCCCGATAAGATCAACTTTGGTGCCTACGGCGACACCATGCATCACCTGCATGTCCACATTGTCCCCAAGTACAAGGACGATCCGTTTGAGTTCGGCGACGTATTTGCCATGAACCCCGGCCGCGTCACGCTCGAGCCGGCCCAGTACGACGAGATCGCCCAGACAATCATCGCCAACCTGTAAAGCTCCTTCGTCCCCCATAAGTTGCGGTGAAATAGTTCCTGTTTGCTGCTGAAGGCCGTGAGCAGGAACTATTTCACCGCAACTTATGGGGGGCGGGGGATGCGATAGTATTACGGGGTGGTATTCGACTAACCGAGGGTTTATCCGAGGGCTTTATGGAACAGCACCAGCATTATCAGAGTCTGCAAGACAAGGCATACAACGCATTGCGCTCCAAGATCATTTATGCCGAGCTCAAGCCCGGTACGCGCCTTTCGGCGATTGGTCTGGAGAAGGAGACGGGGATCGGGCGCACGCCCATCCGCGAGTCCTTTGTGCGCCTGCGCGAGCAGGAGCTGGTGGAAACGCGCCCCAAGAGCGGCACCTATGTCTCAAAAATTAGCATGGAGCGTGCCGAGAACGCCTGCTTTTTGCGCGAAAAGCTCGAGAGAAGCGTGCTGATCAAATGCTGCTCGGCTGCCACGCCCGAGCAAAAGCGCCAGCTTGAGCAGATTCTCGCCGAGTCCGAGTCGCTTGACCACAGCGAAACGCGTCGATTCTACGACTTGGATAACCTGTTTCACGAGACGTGCTTTGAGATTGCCGGCCGCCACATGCTGTGGGATTGGATGAAGAGCGTCAATACGCATTTTGAACGGTATAACTGGCTGCGTGCCGTGTCACAGGACTTGGACTGGGAGCCGATCCGCCACCAGCACCGTCGGATCCTCAATGCCATTAAGGAGGGCGACACCGATACGGCGAGCTACTTGGCAGAGACGCACCTGCATCTTATGCCCGAGGAACAGGGCCCGGTCATCGCTTTGTATCCCGACTACTTCGAGCTCCCCAAAAGCTCGTCCAACTAATCTATCCCCTTATAAGTTGCGGTGAAATAGGGACTGTTTAGCAGTCCAGGAGGCGCAGGCAGTCCCTGTTTCACCGCAGCCGCATTGGGGGCGCAAGGCTCGCGTGCAAGCAAAAAGCTGCGGTGCCGTTTGGAGGAACAGACCGGAAGCAAGGGGTCAATTCCTCCAGATGGCACCGCAGCTTTTGGTGTTCTGGATTATGTTGAGGCAGTTCGCTTGGAGGGCGGGCAAGCGCCCAAAAGATCGATCGAGTGAGCGAAGCGGCTCGAAGGCGTGTCGCTTCCGTCACGTTCTATCAGCATACAAGACGGTTTCGGTTCTTGTCCGTGACGGAAACGGCACGCTTCCGAGCCGCTTCAAAAAAGGGGCGCGGTCTAGGTCGCGCCCCCCCACGATAGAGAGCTACTTACTAGCCGCGGACCTTCTTGACGACGTCCATGGCCTCGCGGGCGATCTGCTCCACCTTGGAGAAGTCGCCGTCGGCGAACAGGGCCGGCTTGACCATCCAGGTGCCACCACAGGCGATGATGGCAGAGGAGCTCAGGTACTCCTCGACGTTAGCGGTGCTCACGCCGCCGGTGGGCATAAAGCGGTGGCCGACAAACGGAGCGGCGAGTGCCTTGATGGTGTTAAGACCGCCGTACTGAGCCGCGGGGAAGAACTTGGTGACCTTGAGGCCCAGGTTGACGGCAGCGGTGACCTCGGAGGGGGTCACGGTGCCGGGCAGCACGGGCAGGTCGATGTCGATGCAGTGCTTGACGACGGCCTCGTTGTAGCCCGGGGAGACGATGAACTTGGCACCGGCGGCGCGGGCCTGCTCAACCTGCTCGACGGTCAGGACGGTGCCGGCGCCCACGCACATCTCGGGCTCGGCCTTTGCCATGGCGGCGATGCACTCGGCGGCGCAAGCGGTGCGGAAGGTGACCTCGGCGGACTTCATGCCGGCGGCCATAAGGGCGTGGGCGAGCGGAGCGGCGTCCTCGACCTTGTCGAGCACGACGACCGGCACGATGCCCAGGGACTCAAGCGTGGTGTAGAACTGATCGAACATGATGTTCCTTTCGATGTGCGGCGCGCGGATGCGCGTAATTGCTAAGGGTGGATTGGCCTTAGCCGGCTTTGGGATGGTTATCGGAGGCACTGCTTGGGGTCACAAGCAATTCCAAAGCCGGCTACTTGGCCAGTCGTGAAGGAATGCCAGGCAAAACCGGAATGGGACTGGTGGTTTTGCCCGACCGGAGAAATCGGGGAGCGGGCTGCAGAGGTATGGGTATGGGAAACTGCAGCCCGCGGAATGGGGAACGAATTAACGGGCGACGCGGGTGCCACCGTCGGCGGCGTTGGCCACGGCGGTGATCTCGTCGGCGGTCACCAGGTTGGAATCGCCCTTGATGGTGAGCTTGAGAATCGAGGCCGCGATGGCGTAGTTGACGGCGTCCTGCGGGTCGAAGTCGTTGATGAGGGCATGGACGAGGCCGGCGTTGAAAGCGTCGCCGGCGGCAACGCCCTCGAGCACGTGCACGTCGTGAGCAGGGGAGAACCAGCGCTCGCCGCTCTCGGCGTCATAGAGCATGCCCATCCAGATGGAGCGCTCGACGCAGGAGATGTTGCGGACGACCGAGGCGACCTTCTTGCAGCCGTACTCGGCGCAGATCTGACGGGCCATCTCGACGTAGGTGTCGCGCTCCTCGATGCCGTGGGCAAGGGAGCCGGAGACGCAGGTCATGCCAAGGCCGGCAGGTGCGTCCTCGTCGTTGGCGATGCAGATGTCGACGAGCGGCAGGAGCTCCTTCATGGTTGCCTGCGACTTCTCGGGCGACCACATCTTGCCGCGGTAGTTAACGTCGCACACGGTGGTGATGCCTTTGGCACGGCAAGCGGTGAGGGCATCCTTGCAAGCGGCGGCCATCTCGTCGGAGACAGCGGGCGTCACGCCAGAGAAGTAGAAGACGTCGATGCCCTCGAGGATCTCGTCCCAGTTAAAGACGTCGCGCTTGGCCATGTTGATGGCCGAGTACTTGCGGTCGTAGACGCAGCCGTTGCCGCGCTGCGAAGCGCCGACCTCAAACACATAGGAACCAAGACGATCGCCCTGACGCACGACGCGCGTGGTGTCGACGTCGTAGACCTTCAGCGAGCGCAGGGCGCACTCGCCCAGGCGGTTGGCCGGAACGACGGAAACGTAAGCGGCCTTGTCGCCCTGGTAGGCCAGGGAAAGCGCGGTGTTGGCCTCGGCGCCGCCGTAGCGGACGTCGAACTCGGTGGCCTGCTCAATACGCAGGTGATCTTTGGGCGAGAGCCTCATCATGATCTCGCCGAAGGTAAGAACCGTTTTACCCATGGTCGCGTAGCTCCTTCTTGTTTGTGCGTACACCTTTGCTATGGCGTTGGCACGGAGGTGCCAAGACGGTAGGGTGCATCTTTGCACCTCCGTGCCAACGCTTACCGAAATCGGTTTACGAAATCGGTTTCGTTTCGAGTTGTAGTATACTCACCTACAGCGTTTTGCAACCGAGATTTTTAAAAATGCCTAAAATGGCGAAGATTGCCGACAAATGGGAAACGGGGTGCGCCATGGCGCAGATGAGAATCAAAGACATTGCCGCCGAGGCGGGCGTGAGCCCGGCCACCGTTTCGCGCTACCTCAACAACCGTCCCGGGCAGATGACCGAGGAGACCCGCGCCCGCATTGCCGAGGTCATCGAGCGCACCGGCTATCGTCCCCGTGCCGCCGCGCGCAACCTGCGCAGTTCGCGTACCAACCTCATCGGCGTGATTCTGGCCGACATCGCCAACCCGTTCTCGAGCGCCATGCTCGAGGGCCTTTCCGCCAGCGCCGCCGCGCGCGGCTGCTCGCTTATGACGGCCATCAGCGGCAACGACCCTGCCAAGGAGGCCGAGTCGCTCACCAGGCTCATCGATGCGGGCGTGGACGGCTTGGTCGTCAACACCTGTGGCGGCAACGACGGGGCGATCGCCGCAGCTGCGGGGCGCCTGCCGGTCGTGTTGCTCGACCGTGACATCGAGGACGGCGGCATCGACTTGGTGACGTCTAACAATCGCGAGCTGGTCGCCGGCCTGGTCGACGCCCTGGCTGCTGCGGGCAGCGAGCGCCTGTGCCTGCTCACTGAGGCAAGTGACGACAGCCCCGTCCGCCGCGAGCGTGCCGAGGCCTTTACTAGCGAGCTCTCGCGCCGCGGTCTTGCCGGCGAGGTTGTCACGCTGGCCGACGGTGGCGCCGAGGGCATCAGTCGCCTGGACGAGACCATCCGCGATTACGCGGGTAAAAAGCTTGGCCTTATTGCCGTCAACGGCTTGGTCTTCTTGCGCCTGACCGAGGCACTGGCCCAGCTTGGCCCCTCGCTGCCGGCGGGTCTTAAGATCGCGACGTTCGACGACTATCCTTGGAACCACGTGCTCTTTGGCGGCGTCACCACGGCCGCGCAGGACACCCTGGCGATTGCCGAGCGCGTGGTCGAGCGTCTGTCCGAGCGCATCGACGTCGTCACCACCACGGTAGGCGAGGCCGCAAAGCTCGCGCCCAAGCGCATCGAGATCCCCGGCCACATCGAGTCCCGAGCCTCCACTTCGCGCTAGCCTGTGTGATACTATATAGACAATGTCATACAGGAGGTATCCATGGCTGCGTCTGTACTGAGTGTACGAGTGGACTCGTCAATTAAAGATTCATTTGCCGAGCTATGCGAAGAACTCGGCATGACTTCGTCTGTTGCGGTCAATATGTTTATGAGGCAGATGCTGCGCGAGCGCTCGCTGCCGTTTGTTCCTTCACTTGGTAAAAACGCTGCAAGCGAAAACGTTGCCGCAGACATTTTGGATATTGCTCAGATTAAGTCCGCCGTCCGCGAGGCGGCCAGCCCGATTCCCGCCATCAAAACCGTGGTCCTTTTTGGTTCGTATGCCCGCGGCGAGGCCCGTGTCGATAGTGATATCGATTTGCGTCTCGAAGTCGATCGCGAGCATGGCTTTGGTCTTTTCGCGTTGTCGGCGTTTGGCGAAGCGGTGCGTAAGGAGACCGGGAAGCAGGTTGACCTCGTCACAAGCGACCATCTTGATGGCGATCTTGCCGCGGCAATCGAGCGCGAAGGAGTGATCGTTTATGATCGCGCGTAAGTCAGACAGCCTTCGCGCGCAAGAGGTCTTGGAGGCCAAGCTCTAGCCGCCCGCCCTCGCACGTTTTTTGAGCGCCTGACACGCTTTAACCCTGCGGAAACATTTTTCTGCGATAGTATCTGCGATATAGAACAGTCGAAACCCGCCCGAAAGAAAGGGGAGCGACATGAACCAGCAGAACATCGATTACGTACTCCGCTCTGTAGAGCAGCGTGACATCCGCTTTGTGCGTCTGTGGTTTGTCGACATTCTCGGTCGTCTCAAGAATTTTGCCATCAGCCCCGAGGACCTCGAAGTCGCTTTCGAGGAGGGCATTGGCTTTGACGGCTCGGCCATCGAGGGCTTTGCCACGCCCGAGGAAGCTGACATGCTCGCGTTCCCCGATGCCTCGACCTTCCAGATTCTGCCGTGGCGCCCGAGCCACAACGGCGTCGCCCGCGTGTTCTGCGACGTGTGCACTCCCGATCGCAAGCCCTTCGCCGGCGATCCGCGCGATGCCCTGCGCCGCATGTTCCACAAGGCCGAGAAGGCCGGTTACCTGCTCAACGTTGGTGCCGAGCTGGAGTATTACTACTTCCCCGACGAGCATACGCCCGAGCCGCTCGACAACGTGGGCTACTTTGACCTTTCGGTGAGCGACGCCGCCCGCGACCTGCGCCGCAACACGGTCCTTACGCTCGAGAAGATGTCCGTGCCCGTGGAGTACACCTTCCACGCCGCCGGCCGCTCGCAGCACGGCATGAGCCTGCGTCACGCCGAGGCCCTGAGCATGTCCGACGCCATCACCACGGCCAAGCTCATCATTAAGCAGCAGGCCTACGAGAGCGGCTGCCACGCTTCCTTTATGCCCAAGCCGCTGGCGGGCGAGGACGGCAGCGCCATGTTCCTGCGCCAGTCGCTGTTCGACCACGACGGCAACAACGTCTTTTGGGGCGAGGACGACGAGAAGTACCATCTCTCCGACGTCGCCAAGCACTACATGGCCGGCATTCTGGCGCATGCGCGCGAGATCAGCGCCATCACCAACCCCACCGTCAACTCGTACAAGCGCATCACCACCGGTGGCGACTCCGTGCCGCAGTACGCCACGTGGGGCCTGCGCAACCGCGCGAGCATGGTCCGCATCCCGGTCTACAAGCCCGGCAAGCAGCTGTCCACTCGCATCGAGCTCCGCAGCCCCGACCCCATGGCCAACCCGTACTTGGTCAACGCCGTCACGCTGGCGGCTGGTCTCGACGGCATCGAGCGCAAGCTGGAGCTCCCGCCCGAGGCCACGGCCGAGACGCTCAAGCTCAACGGTCGTCAGATGCTCGAGGCCGGCTACACGCCGCTGCCGCGTTCGCTCAAAGAGGCGCTCGACGTGTTTGAGGACTCGCAGTTTATGAAGGATGCCCTCGGCGAGCACATCCACAGCTTCTTCCTCAAAAAGAAGCGCGACGAGTGGCATAAGTTTGAGTCCACGATCACCGAGTGGGAGATCAAGCATTATCTGGCGAACTCCTAATCGCGCCGGTTTGTTCCAGTACGATTGAGCTCATTTCCTTGGAGGCCGATATGTCCGAAAAGAGTGCCCTGTTCATGGCGCGCACGACGCGCTTCCACGAGTTTGCCCGCAGCCTGACGACCACCCTGGGTGTCGAGGTGAGCTTGGCCACCCCCGATTCGCCGACTGCGGCGCACGATTTTGACCTGCTGATCCTCGATTCCGACGGTATACGCAGCGACCGCATCGATCAGATTGCCAAGTGGCTCGACGATCGCGGCGGCGTTCCCATGCTGGTGATCGTCGACGACGAGGCGCTCGGCACCCTGCGCCTGCCGAATCACGCGCATGCCGACTTCGTGTGCCCCACGGCGACGCCCAACGAGCTCAAGGCTCGTGCGCAACGCCTGATGGGCGAGGAGGAGACCGTCACCGCCGACGATGTGCTCAACATCGACAACCTCGAGATCAACCTGGCCACCTATCAGGTGACGCTCGACGATGAGCCCATCGACCTGACGCTGATGGAGTACTCGCTGCTGAGCTTTTTGGCGACGCACCCCAACCGCGCCTACAGCCGCGAAGTGCTGCTGCACCGCGTGTGGGGCTTTGAGTACTGCGGCGGCACGCGTACCGTCGACGTGCACATCCGACGCATCCGCTCCAAGGTGGGCCCGCAGATCGCGGCACACATCACCACCGTCCGCGGCGTGGGCTATCTGTTTAAGGACTAGATTTCCACCACAAAGGGGACGGGCACCTTTGTGGTGGTTTTGCCGCAGGTGCGGGTGCCTTTCGGGTTTGCAACAGAACTTAAGCCTTCCTAAAAGATTGCGTTCTCATACACGCGCACTCGCATATTGGGGTACAACTCAACGTGAACAATGATGGCCCGCCACATGTTTGGCGGGCCTTTGGTTATTAGACGAAAGGATCGCAGCTATGAGCGAGAACGATTCCCAGCGTCCCCAGGACGCGGGCAACGCCGGCGAGACTCAGCAACAGCCGCGCGTGCAGGTGGAGTCGACGCCTGCCGGTGGCAACAACATTCCCTATGTGCAGGCCTACGACACGCAGACCGGCCAGCCGCTGGGTGGTACGCAGGTCGTGAACAAGCACACGGTGGTCAAGACCAAGACCAAAAAGCTGCCGATCTTCATCACAGCGCTCGCCGGCTGCGCATGCGGCGCCCTGCTGGTCATCGCGCTCATTATGAGTGGCACGCTCGATATCGGTGGCGGAAAGAATGCCGTGACGGCGGGCGCTTCGGGTTCGTCGACGCAAAAGATCACGATCGATTCCGAGGACACCACGCTGGCCGAGGCCGTCTCTGCCAAGGCGCTGCCCTCCGTTGTTTCCATTACCGCCACTTCGAGCGGCAGCCAGGGCAGCTCGCTTTCGCAGTCCGCTGACGAGTCGGACAGCTCGGGCAGCGTTGGCTCGGGCGTGGTGCTCGACACCGAGGGCCATATCCTCACCAACAACCACGTGGTCGACGGCTACGACCAGTACGTGGTGACCATGGACGACGGCACCACCTACGAGGCTGAGTTCGTGGGCAACGATGCCTCGAGCGACCTGGCCGTCATTAAGCTCAAGGATGCCGACGCCTCCAAGCTCACCCCGATTGAGATCGGCGACTCCTCCAAGCTCAACGTGGGCGAGTGGGTCATGGCGATCGGCTCGCCGTTCGGCAACGAGCAGTCTGTCTCCACGGGTATCGTCTCGGCGCTGTATCGCTCCACGGCCATGAGTTCTACCAGCGGTAACACCATCTATGCCAACATGATCCAGACCGATGCCGCCATCAACCCGGGTAACTCCGGCGGCGCGCTCGTCAACGATAACGGCGAGCTCGTGGGTATCAACTCACTCATCGAGAGCTACTCGGGCTCCAGCTCGGGCGTTGGCTTTGCCATTCCGGTCAACTACGCCAAGAATATCGCCGACCAGATCATCGACGGCAAGACGCCGGTTCATCCGTACCTGGGCGCCACGCTCTCGAGCGTCAATGCGCTCAACGCCCGCACCAACAAGCTGAGCACCGATAGCGGCGCGTATGTGGCGAGCGTTGTGGAGGACGGCCCCGCTGCCAAGGCCGGCATCCAGGAGGGCGACGTCATCACCAAGCTGGGCGATGACGAGATCACGAGTGCCGACGGCCTGATCATCGCGCTGCGCAGCCACGAGGTGGGCGAGAAGGTCGAGATCACGCTCGTGCGCGGCAAGGAAGAGAAGAAGGTCACTGTTGAGCTGGGCTCCGACGAGGAGCTGCAGAACCAGCAGCAGGACGATAGCTCGACTGA
Source organism: uncultured Collinsella sp. (assembly GCA_934654585.1). GTDB lineage: Bacteria > Actinomycetota > Coriobacteriia > Coriobacteriales > Coriobacteriaceae > Collinsella. The sequence goes on from CAKUGF010000001.1 coordinate 40,919, forward strand.
CACCGGCAACGGCGGCATCACCGACGAGCAGCTGCGCCAGTACCTGGAGGAGCTGCTGGGCCAGCAGGGCCAGGGCCAAGGCTACGGCCAGGGCTACTAACGAGCCACTTCACGCATATCGAAGCCAGAGGGGGCTGTCCCGCCAAGCGCGGGACAGCCCCTCTTTCCATAATGATCCCCCAGGGACGGAGGAAAACGGATCACTTTGAGCTGGCGAGGAGCTCGGTTCGGAATGGTCTGGACAGTTAGTTCAGATACGTATAAATCTGGGGCAGTCCGGGATGCGTTTTGAGCTGTTTTGGGATGGAAATGGGGCTCTGATGGGTGCTCGGAAGGAGAAATAAGCCGATCGTGCCGCTCCGGGACGACCAAATGGGGTGAAATGGTGCCATTTGAGCTCGATTCGGTTCGCAGATTTATACGTATCTGAACTAACTGTCCACCCCGGTCCGACGGCTGCCGATTCGGTGCGGTTTGAGACCACTATTCGGCCCCATCGCGACCGGTGGTACTCTTGTATCCGTTTGAAATCGAGCGAAGGAGTGCCGCTATGGAGCAATCGAGCCTGTTTGGTGACGGCGTGGACATCGATACCGAAACGCCTGCGAGCGCGGATGCCGCTGCACCGACTGATGCCCGCGCCAAGGCGGCAGCGCGCGCGGCTGAGCTGCGCCACGAGCTCGACTACCATGCCTACCGATACTACATGCTCGACGCGCCCGAGATTACGGACGCCGCCTTTGACAAAATGCTTGTTGAGCTGCAGGAAATCGAGGCTACCTACCCTGACCTTGTGACGCCCGACAGCTATACCCAGCGCGTGGGTGGCTACGTGAGCGAGCAGTTTACGCCGGTCACGCACATGGCGCGTATGTATTCCATGGACGACGCTATGGATCTTGATGAGCTTGACGCGTGGCTCCAGCGTACCGAGGACGCACTCGGTGCCGGCAGCGTCACCTATACCTGCGAGCTCAAGATCGACGGCTTGGGTGTGGCGCTTACCTACCAGAATGGAACCTTCGTGCGCGCGGCGACGCGCGGCGATGGCACCACGGGCGAGGATGTGTCGCTCAACGTGCGCACCATCAAGGACGTGCCCATGCACCTGTCCGAGCCGGCGCTCGCCCACATGGGCGCCGACCGCGAGCGTGCCATCGAGGTGCGTGGCGAGGTCTACATGCCCAAGGGCAGCTTTGTGCGCCTGAACGATGAGGCCGATGCCGAGGGCCGCGACCCCTTCGCCAACCCGCGTAACGCCGCCGCCGGATCCCTGCGCCAAAAGGATCCCAAGGTTACGGCGCGCCGCGACCTGGCCACCTTTATCTATGCCATCGCCGATACCGATCCGTTGCACGTCCATAGCCAGCGTGAGTTCCTCGACTGGCTGCGCAGCGCCGGCTTTAGCGTCAACCCCAACGTGGCCCGTTGCGCCACGCCGGCCGAGGTCCACGAGTTCTGCGCCCAGGCGCTCGAGCATCGCGGCGATTTGGACTACGACATCGACGGCGTGGTCGTAAAGGTCGACAGCTTCCAGCAGCAGCTCGACCTGGGCTTTACCGCGCGTGCGCCGCGCTGGGCCATCGCCTTTAAGTTCCCGCCCGAGGAAAAGCAGACCATCCTGCGCGAGATTCGCATTCAGGTGGGCCGCACCGGCGTGCTCACGCCGGTCGCGGAGTTCGATCCGGTGACGGTTGCCGGCTCCACTATCGCGCGCGCCACGCTGCACAATATCGACGAGATCCGCCGCAAAAACGTGCGCGAGGGCGACACCATCATCGTGCACAAGGCGGGCGACGTCATTCCGGAGGTCGTGGGTCCGGTGCTCGACAAGCGCCCGACCGATTCGGTCGACTGGCACATGCCCGAGGTCTGCCCCGTGTGCGGCAGCCCGGTCGTGCACGAGGACGGCGAGGTCGCCTACCGCTGCGTCTCCATCGACTGCCCCGCGCAGCTCAAGGAGCGCCTGCTCCACTGGGTGAGCCGCGGCTGCATGGACGTCGACGGTCTGGGTGACGAGATCGTCGACAAGATGATCGCCGCCGGTCTGATCCACGATGTCGCGGATTTCTACCAGCTTACGGTCGACGACATCGCCGGCCTGGACACGGGCCGCGTGTATGCCAGCTCCAACAGCAAAAAGGGCGTTAAGAAGGGCGATCCCATTCCGGTTGGTATCAAGACGGCCGAGAAGATTATCGCCGAGCTTAACAAGTCCAAGAGTCAGCCGCTCGGGCGCGTACTGTTTGCCCTGGGTATCCGCCATGTGGGCAAAAGCGTGGGCGAGGTCATCGCCGAGCGATTCTTATCGATTGACAAGCTCATCTTGGCGAGCGAAGAGGACATCGCCGAGTGTGAGGGCATCGGTCCCAAGATCGCGGCGAGCGTCAAACAATTCCTGGCCGTGCCCGAGAACCTCGCCGTGCTGGAGCGCCTGCGTCAGGCGGGGCTGTCGCTCGAGGTCGACTTGGGAGCTGCACATGCACAGGCCGCAGCCGATGCCGGCGTAGCGGGCGAGCTCGCCGACGCGCAGCCGCTCGTGGGCCTGACGTTTGTCCTGACCGGCACGCTCGTAAACCGCACGCGCGACGAGGCGGGCGCTGCGCTCAAGGTGCTCGGCGCTAAGGTTTCGGGCAGCGTGTCGAAGAAGACGAGCTACCTGGTCGCCGGTCCCAAGGCGGGCTCCAAGCTCACCAAGGCCGAGCAGCTGGGTGTGCCCGTGCTGGATGAGGACGCGCTCGAGCAGATCCTCGCTACTGGCGAGGTGCCGGAGGCGTAATGGATATCGAGAACCACAATTGCTCGCAGGCCGAAGGACACGCGAAAGGCTCCCAGGCGCAGGCAAAAGAGCACCTGATGGCGCGAATTCGCGTTGCCGAGCGCGAACGCGCGGCGGACATGTCTCGCGATGCATTTGAAGCGTTGGCCGAACTGGAGTTGAAGCTCCGCTTAGTCTAGTGACACAGGCACCGTGATCTGCGTCACGTAGGTCGCCGGGTCGTCGCTGATAATGTCGTCGACGAGGGCGATTTCGCGTGAGGGGCCGGCGGGGGCCAGCCCATGCTCATACATGTAATCGAGAATACGCTCATAGCGCGGGGCCGCCTGTCCGTGCGTGCCGCGGAAGCTTACGGTCAGGCAGCGTGCGGCGGGACGTACCTCGACGTCCCCCAGGTAATCGTCCGTGTCATCGAGCAGCAGAAAGACCTCGTCGTAGCCATCAAAGTCACCGGTGGCAATGCGCTCGGGCGCGATGCCCACACCCAGATTGCCAAGGAAGACGAAGGTCTCGTGCTGTCCTTTTTGCAGCTGGCGAATCTGCCACTCCAGCGCATAGGCATCGGTGGGGTTGACGCGTTCGCGCAGCACGGCGCAACGAAGTTCGGGCGCGTTGACCTCGTAGATGGTATCGAGCTCAGCATCCAATGCGCCTCGCAACAAGGCAAGCCGGTTGTCGATCTTGCGTGAGACGCGTTCCAGCTCACGGCGTTTACGTTCGATAAGCTCCTGCTGCTGGGCGAGTTGGCGCTGCATGAGGTCCACGTCGCGCGTGGTCACAAATTCGCGAATCTGAGCCAACGGCAAATCGAGAACGCGCAGGTGGCTGATGGTGTTGAGGGTAGAAAGCTGCCGCGCGCCGTAGTAGCGGTAGCCACTTGCCGCATCGACATACGCCGGCTCCAGCAAGCCCATCTGCTCGTAATGCCGCAGCGTGCCAACGCTCAGGTTAAACAGGCGCGCGACCTCGCCAATGCGGAGCAGGCCGTCGGAATGTTCGCTGGATGTATCGGTCACGGGATTGCTCCTTTCGGCAGAAAACGGGACAGGGTCGCCAGACTCGTGCCGCTCCGCTACGCCACCAACTTGTCAAAAGCACCGCGGCGGTTGAGCACCGTAAACGCCACCACGCAAATGGCTGCCGACAGAATCGACCCGCACGGCGAGGCGATACCCATGGGAAACAGTGTGTCGGAATAGGCGTTCGACAGCAGCCATGCGCCCGGCACGCGAATGAGCGCCACGGCCAGCACGTTGTGCGCAAAGCCGATGTAGCTCTTGCCGTACGCGGCGAAAAAGCCGCTAAAACAAATGTGAATGCCGGCGAAGATCGCGTCGAAAATATAGCTCCGCATATAACCGGTGCCGGCTGCGACCACCGCGGCATCCTTGGCAAAAAAGCCGAGAAACGCCGGTGCCACCAACCACATGAGCGCCGTGATCAGGCAGCCGTACACCACCGAGATGGTCATGGCGTCCTTGAGCACCTGACGCGCGCGGTCGCCCTTGCCTGCGCCGGCGTTTTGCGCCGTGAGCGCGCTGACGGTGGCGCCCATGGAACTCGGCACAATGAACAAAAAGCTGATCATCTTCTCGACCAGGCCCACAGCGGCGGCGTCGACCAGCCCGCGGTGGTTGGCGATGACGGTGATGAACATAAACGCCACCTGGATGCAGCCATCCTGCACGGCCACGGGCACGCCAATCTTAAGGATGCTGCCGAGCACCTCGGGCTGGGGGCGCAAATCGCTGCGCTTGACGTGGATGTTCGTGCGGCGGCTCTTGAGCCATACGAGCGCGAGGGCCACACTTGCCGTCTGCGCGATCACCGTGCCGAGTGCCGCGCCCACGGGGCCGAGTCCCATGTGGCCAATAAACAGAAAGTCGAGCGCGATGTTGATAACGCATGCCACGCCGATCACGTACATGGGCGAGCGTGAATCGCCCAGGCCGCGAAAGATGGCCGAGAGGATGTTGTATGCGGCGATGCACGGAATGCCGATAAAGCAGATGCGCAGGTAGGCGGCAGTGCCCTCGACCGCTTCGGCCGGCGTGCCGATGAGCGCCACGATCTGCGGGCACAGCGCGAGCAAGAGCGCGGCCAGCACCACCGAGACGCCCATAAAGAGCGTGATGGTGTTGCCGATGGCGGCCTCGGCGCGATCGAAGCGTCGCGAGCCCACGGCGTGGCCGACGATGACGGTTGTTCCCATGGCCAGGCCCACGAGCGTCACGGTAATGATATAGAGCGTCTGCGCGCCATTGCCCACGGCGGTGATGCCGGCGGCGCCGCTAAACTGCCCGATAAAGTACAGGTCGGCCATGCCGTAGAGCATCTGCAAAAAGTACGAGAGCATATAGGGCAGGGCGAAGACCGCGATGGTCTTGAGGACGTTGCCGCGTGTGAGGTCGTGTTCCATGGGCAGGGCACTTTCTGGCTTGGTTCGTTTGCGTACCAGTGTAGTGAAAACCCTACAACGATTGTAGAGTCAAGGTTCATGTTGGCGGTGGGGCGAAAAAATCGCGCCTTCAATCATTTCCATTTGAATACGGGCACGCGCCGCGCGGGCTTAGCGCCTGCGCCAGCCTTGCAGAAATCGATTTCGGAACACTTGACACCATCGCTCGGCGCGCAATAATACGTGCGTTTGCGAACAACGTTTGATGGGGGATGAACCTGCGTGCGCAATCTCAAAATCTTGTTTTCCTATTTGGGGGCATACCGTCGCGATGCCATACTCGGTGTGATGTTCGTCTCGGTTGAGACCGCGCTCGAGTTGTTTATCCCGGTCATCATGGCCAACATCATCGACGTAGGCGTGCCCGCGGGCGACGTCAACTATATGCTGCTGCAGGGCGCATGCATGCTGGTGTGCGCGGCGTTTTCGCTGGTATTGGGCCTGGGCTATGCCCGCACGTCCGCTCGCGTGGCTTCGGGCCTGGGCGCCAACCTGCGCGAGGCCGAGTATCGCAAGATCCAGACGCTCGCCTTTGGCAACCTGGACAACTACGACGCCAGCTCGCTTGTTACCCGCATGACCACCGACATCACCGTCATCCAAAACGCCATCGGCAACGGCTTCCGTCCCATGGTGCGCGGACCGGTGACGCTCATTGTCGGCCTGGTCTATGCCCTGGTGCTGTCGCGCCCGCTCGCCACGGTCTTCGCGATTATCCTGCCCGTGCTGGCGATTGTGCTGGGCGTCATCACCTACCGCGTGAGCCCGCTCTACCGCCAGCTGCAGACCTCGATGGACCACCTCAACGGCGTGGTGCAGGAGGACCTCACCGCCGTGCGCGCCGTCAAGGCGTATGTGCGCGCCGAGCACGAGGAGGCTAAGTTCGATACCGTCAATACCGAGCTCGCACACACGGCGACAAAGACCTTCGGCAATGCCGTGCTCAACCTGCCGGTGTTTCAGCTGTCGATGTACGTGGCCGCCATCTCCATCCTGTGGATCGGCGGGCGCATGATTATCGCCGGCGAGCTGGGCGTGGGCTCGCTCACGGGCTTTATGAGCTACGTGCTGCTGATCATGAACTCGCTCATGATGATCTCCAACGTGTTTTTGCTGCTCACGCGCGCGCTTGCCAGCGTGGAGCGCATTTCGCGCGTGATTGACGAGCAATCGCTCATCCAGGCACCTGCGGCAGACGCGGCGGTGCGCGAGGTTGTCGACGGAAGCGTTGAGTTCCGCGACGTGTCGTTTAAGTACCGCGCGGATGCTGCCGAGGACGTGCTTGAGCATATCGACCTTCGTATTGAGCCGGGCTCCACGGTGGGCGTGCTCGGCGGCACGGGCTCGGGCAAGAGCTCGCTCGTGCAGCTCATCGCGCGCCTGTACGACGCGACCGAGGGCGCCGTGCTCGTGGGCGGGCGTGACGTGCGCGACTACGACCTGGCCGCCCTGCGCGACGCCGTGGGCATTGTGCTGCAAAAGAACGTGCTGTTTACGGGCACCGTGCGCGAGAATCTGCAGTGGGGCGCGCCCGATGCCATCGACGAGGAGCTGCTGCGTGCCTGCCGCGCGGCGTGTGTGGACGAGTTCCTGGATCGCATCGGCGGGCTCGACGGCGAGTTGGGCCAGGGCGGAGCCGGTGTTTCGGGCGGGCAGAAACAGCGCCTGTGCATAGCGCGCACGCTGCTCAAACATCCGCGCGTGCTTATTTTTGACGACTCCACCAGTGCGGTCGATATGGCGACCGACGCCAAGATCCGCGAGCACATCGCGCAGATTCCCGATACGACCGTGATCATCATCGCCCAGCGCATCGCGAGCGTGATGGATGCCGATCGCATTGTGGTTCTGGACGACGGCCGTGTCCATGGTGTGGGCACGCACGAAGAGTTGCTGGCGGGTGACAACATCTACCAGGAGATTTACGCCTCACAGATGGAGTTCGCGGGGGATGCGGACGACGGTGACGACGATGCCGGCGACGCTGACGGCGCGGATGATCCGTTTTCCTCCGTCGCATGCGGATCACTTCGAGCCACGGAAGGAGGTGAGCGCCATGCCTAAGACATCCGCTCAGGCCCGTCCGGCCAATCTGGGGCAGACGCTCCGCCGCCTGCTCAGCTACATGGGCCACGCCAAGTTCTCGCTGCTTGCGGTAGGTGTGCTCGCTTCTATCGCCGCCATCGCGAGCCTCGCCGGTACCTATATGGTGCGCCCCATCGTCAACGGCCTGGCTACGGGCGGGGAGGAGCTGCTCACCAAGCAGGTTCTCTTTACGGCCGCCATCTACGCCGCGGGCGTGCTCTCGGCCCTGGGCTATTCGCAAATCATGGTGCGCGCAGCCCAGCGCGTGGTGTCCGACATCCGCCGCGACCTGTTCGCGCATATCCAGACGCTGCCGCTCAGCTATTTCGACAGCACGCGCTCGGGCGACATCATGAGCTTCTTCACCAACGACGTCGACACGGTCTCCGAGGCGCTCAACAACAGCTTTGCCAACGTGATTCAGGCGACGATCCAGGTCATCGGCACCACGGCCATGCTCATCATCCTCAACTGGCAGCTCACGATTATCACGCTCGTGTGCGACGCGGCCATTGTGCTGTACGCGCGCTACTCGGGTATTCGCTCCAAGCGTTTCTTTGCCGCCCAGCAGGCGTCGCTCGGCGACTTGGACGGATATGTCGAGGAGATGGTCTCGGGCCAAAAGGTCATCAAGGTCTTTAACCACGAGCAGGCCAACGTGGCCGGTTTTGACACGCGCAACCAGGAGCTGCGCCGCACCGGTGGCGCCGCGCAGGCCTACGCCAACTCGATGGTGCCCATGACCGTGGTGATCGGATATGCCAACTACGCGATCGTTGCGGTGGCGGGCGGCATGCTCTGCATCAACGGCCTGGCCGACGTGGGCGCGCTCGCGAGCTACCTGGTCTTTGTACGTCAGGCGGCCATGCCCATCAACCAGTTCACGCAGCTGGGCAACTTCTTGCTCAACGCGCTGGCCGGTGCCGAGCGCCTGTTTGCCGCGATGGACCTGCAGCCCGAGGTGGATGAGGGCTGTGTGGAGCTGGTACAGACGGGCGAGTCTGCATGGGCGTGGAAGATTCCCGAGGGCCGTGGCGTGGGCACGTACGGGCATCTGCACGACGTGGCCTCGGTCGACGATGCGGGCCGTTCGGTGGCGGCCGACGGCACCGAGCTTGTCACCGGCCTGGTGCCGCTTGCCGGCGACGTGCGCTTTCATGCCGTGGACTTTTCCTACGTGCCGGGTACGCGCGTGCTCACGGACCTCAACTTGTTTGCCAAGCCGGGACAGAAGATTGCTTTTGTGGGCTCGACGGGCGCCGGAAAGACGACCATCACCAACCTCATCAACCGCTTCTACGAGGTCGATGACGGTGAGATCACGTACGACGGCATCGACGTCAAGCACATTGCCAAGGCCAGCCTGCGTGGGTCGCTCGGCATTGTGCTGCAGGATACGCACCTGTTTAGCGGCACCATTGCGCAGAACATCCGCTTTGGCAAGCTCGACGCGACTGACGAGGAGGTGCGCGTCGCCGCAGAGGCCGCCTGCGCCGACTCGTTTATCCGCCGCCTGCCACAAGGCTACGACACGCCGGTCACCGCCGACGGTGCCAACCTGTCGCAGGGCCAGCGCCAGCTGCTCGCCATCGCGCGCGTGGCCGTGGCCGATCCGCCGGTGCTCATCCTGGACGAGGCAACAAGCTCCATCGACACACGCACCGAAAAGCTCATCGAGCGCGGCATGGACCGCATCATGCGCGGGCGCACCACGTTTATGATCGCGCACCGCCTGTCCACCGTCCGCGACGCCGACGCGATCATGGTCCTCGAGCACGGCCGCATCATCGAACGCGGCACCCACGAGGAGCTCCTTGCGTTGCACGGGGAGTACTGGCAGCTGGCGCACGGCTTGAAAGAGCTGGATTAACCCGTTCGGGCACAGTGCTTTGGCTCTCCATGCCCCCCATCCCGCCTCAAACCGTCCCAACATTCGACGTTATTTGCCAATATCGGGAAAAGCATCGAATGTTGGGACGGTTTTTCTGTCATCCGATCGGGTGGAATCGCTTTCTCGCGCAAGAAGGTGTGCGAGTACGCGAGCGGGGGAATAAGGTTGGTTATCCGACCCATTGGAGGGCTCATGGACCTGCCGATCGTCCTGTCCCATAAGACTGCCTGGCTGTACCACAACGTGGCGCGCCCGTCCGAGCCGCTCTCACGAGCAATCGGTCTATACGATGAGGGCTCGATTGCCGACGAGGCGGAGTCGACCGCGGGCCTGCCCAAATTGGGGCTCGATGCCAAGGGGCTGAGAATATCTGCAGCGGTCGAGATTGTTACCGACTACCTGGTCTCACTTGGTATTCCTCAAGAGGAACTCGACCGTATTGATACGCTGGTCAACTTCGATTTTGAACGCTCTCGGCCGGCGGGTCTCCGACGCCACGTGTTTGGGGCGCCCATACCTTCGGATCATCTTATCGAGGTGGCAGAGGGCCTCTTGGTGGTTGATGAGGCCATGTGCTTTGTCCAGGCGGGCTCGTGGATGAGTGAACCCGAACAGCTGGAATATGGGTATGAAATCTGCGCCCGATACCATTTGAATCATTTGTCGTCAGGCGATTATATCGAGATGGGGCAGAGGTATACCGTTGCCGACTTGATCGCTTATTGCGATGAGAACCGATCTCGTCAGGGGGCTACACGTGCGGCTGCCGTGCTCAAACGCGTGCACGATGGCGCGCGGTCGCCCATGGAGACGGCCACCGCGATCATGGTCGTCGCGAAGCGTTCCCAGGGCGGACTCGGGTACACCAGGGCTGAGCTCAACCATCGGGTCGATGTTCCCAACGAGTTCAAATATCTCGCTAAGGCCGGGTATTTCGAGATCGATGTATATGCACCTGCGAGCGGTACGGGGATTGAATACAACGGCTCGGACCATCTCGATAAACAGCGCAGTGCGTCTGACGCGGAGCGTATGACCGTGCTGAGCGCGCTAGGCTTTAAGATGATCGTCCTCACCGGGACTCAGTTTGCCCACCAGCTGCAATTGCATCGGGCGATGAATGCCATCGCGCTCGCTATGGGCCTCAAATGCGACCGAAGCGAGACGTTCCAGAAACGGCAAAATGACCTGCGGGAATTCGTGATTCGGCACTGGAACGGTGGCCTTTAGGGGCGGCTAGCTCGTCTTTCGAGCCCTGCGGACACCTAGACCGTCCCAACATTCGACGTTTTTTGCCAATATCGGGAAAAGCGTCGAATGTTGGGACGGTTTGAATGCTGAAGATGGGACCGGGAAGTCTGTCTTGCTCGAAGCGACCCGTCCTGTCGTACGCGTGTCGACCCGATTTCTGTGTGCGGTACTATATTCCCTGAAGAATAATGGCCTGCGCGAGGGGAGGATTGCGTGGACGAGCGCCTGCAACATGATGGTTTTGGCCGCGACATCAACTACCTGCGCATTGCCATAACCGACAAGTGTAATTTCCGCTGCATCTACTGTATGCCCGCCGACGGCGTGGCGCCGCGCGCGCATGATGAGCTACTCAGCGCCGAGGAAATCGCCCGCTTTGTGCGTCTGGTGGCGGGGGAAGGCATTCGCCGCGTGCGCCTGACGGGTGGCGAGCCGCTGGTCAGCCGCCGCATTATCCCGCTCATTCGCGACATCCGCGCAATCCCGCAGATCGAGGACATCTCGCTCACCACTAACGGCGCCCTGCTACCCAAGTTGGCGCCGCAGCTCAAAGACGCCGGGCTCGACCGCGTCAACATTTCGCTCGACACGCTCGACCCCACGCTCTTCGGAAAGATCACGCGCCTGGGCCGGCTCGAGCAAACCATGGCCGGCATCGATGCGGCGCTAACCTGGGGCTTTGAGCCGGTTAAGGTCAACTGCGTGGTGGTCCGCCGCCTCAACCAGGATGTGGCTGCCCTTGCGCGCCTGACCGTTGACCGCCCCATTCACCTGCGCTTTATCGAATACATGCCCATCGGCGACGAACACACGAGCTCGCATTGCGCTGTGGACCCGCATGCGCCCACGCTCAATCCCGAGCTGTGGGATGCGAGCGACACCGTGCCGAGCGACGAGCTGCGGGCACGCATCAATGTCGGCGCCGCTGCGGCTGGCCTGGGCGAGCTTGAGCCGCTCGACATCAACGACGCTCCCGCCGGTGCCGGCCCCGCGCGCTACTGGCGCTTTCCGGGCGCGGCGGGTACAGTCGGCTTCATTAGTGCCATGTCCAACCATTTTTGCGCGAGCTGCAACCGTCTGCGCCTGACGGCGGACGGCAACGTGCGCCCCTGCCTGTTCAGCGATGCCGAGTATTCGGTTCGCGAGGCGCTGCGCCGTGGTGATGATATGCAGGTACTTTCGATTTGGCGCGATGCCGTGGCCCACAAACCGCAGGAACACGCGATAATTGAGGGCACGCAACGATTTATGTCCCAAATCGGAGGATGATCATATGGCCAAGAGCAGGTACGCCGATGCCACCAAGGCCGCTCGCAGGGCCGCGATGTCAGCCCACAAAGCCACGTCTGCCAGCAAAGACGCCGTGTCCGCGGCCGTGCAGCCGCCCGCGAGCGACAACGCCGCCGTGTCCGCCCGCGACGCGCGTCGCGACGAGCTGACGCACGTGGACGCCAAGGGCGAGGTGCGCATGGTCGACGTATCCGACAAGGCCGAGACACACCGCATCGCCATCGCCGAGGGCACCATCCTCATGCATCCCGAGACGCAGGCCATGGTGCTGCAGGACCGCGCCAAAAAGGGTGACGTGCTCGCTTGCGCGCGCGTGGCGGGCATTATGGCCATCAAGCGCACGAGCGACATCATCCCTATGTGCCATCCGCTGCTCATCACCAAGAGCAAGTGCGATATCGAGCCCATCGCTCCGGCGGGAACGCCGGCCGAGAATGTGCCCGAGGGCTGGGCGCCGGCACGTGCGGACGGGCAGGTCGGCTTTCATGTGCTGGTCACGGCTGGCGTGACGGGCAAGACGGGCATTGAGATGGAGGCGCTGACCGGCGCGAGTGCCGCGTGTCTGACCATCTACGACATGTGCAAGGCTGTCGACCGCGGCATGGAGGTCGTCGACGTGCGCCTGCTGCACAAGGAAGGCGGCCGCTCGGGCGTGTGGGATCGCGCAGAGCGCCAGGCTGCTGCTGTTGAGTCCATGGCCGCTGACGGTGCCGCGCCCGCGAGCGCACACGCTGCCGCCGCGCCCTCCCTGGCCGTCCCCGCCATCGCGTTTATCGGTTACCAGAACTCGGGCAAGACCACACTTGTCGAGAAGGTCATCGCCGAGCTTACCCGCCGTGGCCTGCGCGTGGGTTCGCTCAAGCATCACGGGCACCATGGCTTTGATATCGATGTGCCCGCCAAGGATACCTGGCGTCATCACCAGGCAGGCTCCAAGCACGTGGGCCTCATTTGCGCCACGCGCTGGGCGGAGTACGCCGACACGCGCGAGGAGGACGAGATGCCCGCGCGCGAGCTGCTGTCGCGCTACAGCGACGTCGACGTGGTGATTATCGAGGGTTACAAGACCGAGGGCTTCGACAATATCGTGGTCGCGCGCTCCGGTGTCGACCGTCTGCGCGGCAAGAGCTCGCTCGATCTGGTCGATGGCCGCACGCTGGCACTTGCCTGCAACGAGGCCCTGGCACGCCAAGCCTTCGACGCCGGCTTTGCGACCCGAGCCATCAACATCAACGACGCCCGAGCCATCTGCGATCTAATCCAAGACCATCTTTAGGCTTGACACTGCGCCGGCCCCAAGCACCCCATCTCGCCCCTCGAGCCGTCGCTCGCGTACCAAAGTACGCGTCGCTCCTCTTTCGGGGCGAGCTGGGGCACTTGGAACCGGCTCGCTGCGCCGCCATATCATTGGGCCACCACAGGCAGGCACCTTTGTGGTGGTTTTTGCTTTGGTAGATGTTTGGGACATGCCTTAAAATCTACCAAGTAGTTCATCCGGGCAAAAACGGAGAGAAGGGGCCCGATGCGTCCTTAACGTTGCATACGGAAAGATTGAGTCGATGGTCGGTGGTCAATGCCCGCGGCCCGTATTCGCATGCAACAAGGAGCGCCCGTGTCCCTATTTCTAATCTCAAAATCCCAACCGTCGTTGTCCGTGCAGGCCAAGCGCCTGGTGGCAATGCGGTTTCTCATCTACACCGGCTTTCAGACCAGTTATTTTATCGGCGTCATCGGAACGCTTACCTATGCGGACGGCGCTTCGGTCGTTGCGACGTCGCTGGCCGTCCTGTTTATGAACGTCTTCGTGATCCTGGGGTCCTTTGCGGGCGGTGCAGCGCTCGACGCCTGGGGGCCGCGCCGCCATTTTCTGCTGAGCATCGTCGGCACGCTGGCAACGGGCGCGGCAATCATCGCCTTTGGCAGCGCGACCGGAACGGCCCTTGCCGGCGCGGTACTCTTGGGCTTTGTAATGGGGTTCGCCCAGCCCATCGCCACGTCCTATCCGGCCTACCTCACCGACGACCCCGTCGAACTCAAAGACATCAACTCCGCCATCACCATGTTTTCCAACGTGAGCATTATCGTCGGCCCCACGCTGGGCGGCTTTGTTGCGGCGGCAGCATCGTCGCGCGCGGTGTTCGTGCTCATGATGCTGTTCACCCTCTTGGCACTCATTGCCGGTTGGGGGTTTAAACCGCAGGAAGTTCGCGTTGCCGGACGGGAGAATGCCGATTCGGCGGAGGAAGGGGAGCGCGCAAGCCAAGCCAACCGCCCCAACCCCAGCACGTCCGCCCGCGCCACCTTCGCAGCCAGCATCAAGACAGTCTTCACCAACAGCGTCCTCGCGCTACTTTTCTGCATCATTTTTCTTTCGAACTTTGGCTACGGAGCCTTCGATCCGCTCGAGTCGTTCTTCTACCGCGATGTCCTGCACGTCGGCGTTGAGTGGATGGGCTGGCTCTCGTCGGCCTCGGGCGTGGGCGCGGTGCTGGGTGCCGTGCTCGCGCTCCGCTTGCCGCCGCACTTGGTAAACCTAAAAACGCTGCTCGTGGCACTTATGTCCGTGGGCCTGGGAAGCCTGCTCTATGTGGGGACGCCGTACGTGGGTGTGGCCCTTGTCGGCCAGGTCGCCCTGGGCATAGCTTGGGGTGTCGTCAACCCGCTCCACAACACCATCGTGCAAACGACGGCGCCGCTCGAGCAACTCGGCCGTGTGAACTCGGTCATGGGCTTTGGCAATATGTTTGCCGGCGTGGCGCCGCTGGCGATTGCCCCGTGGCTGGCGGCAACATTTGGCGTACAACGGACACTCGTGGGGGCGGGCCTGGTCGTGACGGCTGTCCCTGCGGCGTTGCTGCTGTTTGGACGTCGGCATCTGGATCGTGCCGTAAAGCAGTAAGAAACCATCACAACATTCGATGAAAATCGCGATTTTGCCGAAAAACATCGAATGTTGTGATGGTTTGGCCCGTAAACGTCGCAACCACCACAAAGGGGCCAGGCACCTTTGTGGTGGTCGGGCCCCAACGACCCGCGCATTGGTATACCATGTATGCCGTTTGCGAATGCACCCCACACCGCCGCACAACCCAGAAAGGCTCCCATGGACGCCACATTCAGCCACATCAAAGCCGTGTTCTGCGATATCGACGGCACGCTGCTCACGAGCGAGCACACGGTGTCCCCACGCACCGTGGCGGCGATCCGCGCCCTGCGTGAGCGCGGCGTGCTCTTTGGTCTGTGCACCGGGCGCGACGCCCACGCGACCGAGGCCATGTATGAGCTCTGGGGCATCGACGGCCTGGTGGACGTGATGGTGGGCTGTGGCGGTGCCGAGGTCATCGACCGCGCGCACGGAATCAACGAGCTGAGCTACCCGCTGCCGGGCGAAACCATCGCGCGCATCTGCAAGCACATGGCAGACCTTCCGGCAACGCCCGTTTGCCCCCGAGACGGCGTGTTCTACGTTCCCGAGAGCAATGCGTGCGTGGAACACCTGTCACAGGTCGATGGCGTGCCCTATAAGGTGGTCGATTTTGCCGAGTTTTTGCGCGAGCCGCAGCCCAAGGTGATGTTTACCATGGCGCCCGAGGTGATGCCGCGGGTGATTGAGCGGGCGTCGACGTTTGCCGATAACACTGTTAAGGCGGCGGCTCTGCAAACCACGCAGCGGCTCTACGAGTTCATGGATCCGCGCGTGTCCAAGACGCGCGGCCTTGTGCGCGTGGCGGAGCTCAACGACATGGAGCTCCAGAACATCTGCGTGTTTGGCGATGCCGATAACGACACCTGCATGGTGGCTGACGCCGGCGTGGGCGTGGCCATGGCAAACGGCAGCGATGCCACCTGCGCCGCCGCCGACTATGTGACCGCAAGCAACGACGAAGACGGCATCGCGATCTTTATCGAGGAACATCTGCTGTAGTGCCGTGGGCGAACCACCGCGAAGGGGACAGGTACCTTTGCAGTGGCTGGCTCTAAGGCTGGCAGACTGGACATCATAAGCGTCCCAACAATCGACGGTTTTCCGCAAAAGAGCGATTTCCATTGATTGTTGGGACGCTTTTTTGTGTCGAGGAGTTGCTGGCGAACTTAAATGGTGATGTATGAACATCGCACATCACCAGAAATAGACTATCTAGCCTGTAGGTTGTTATGTCAGATAAAAGCCGTACCGTTTGCTGGCGAAAAATGCCGTTCATAGATTGAGTGGGTTAAAACAAAATGTTGTACAAATAACAACAAAGTGTCAGCTGTCTAAAATGGCTAACAAATCTACCTGCATTTTTCCAAAAGAAAACGCGAATAAAACACTGCATAATTTGAAAAAATGTCAAGAAAAAAGCCAGTCGAGAAAGAAAAATGTAAGAATCTGGCTTTTTGTTGTTTAAACAAAGAGTAATAATATGCATACCGTGCGTAGCAATTATAGGTTGCGCGCTCAAGACTAATCGTGAAAGAGCAAGATCGCGGTCTCTTGGGGAGGAGACATCGATGAAAGCAAATTCAGAAAAAACTAAGCAGCGTGATAAAGCGACGCATCGTGTGCTAGCAGGTGTTTTGTGCGGAGCATCCGTTCTGAGCCTGGTGCTGTCGCTCGTCATGCCCCCGATTTCGCAGGCCATTGCCAACGATGGTCAGGCGGGCGCGGCCGTGGAGACCGTTGCGGACGAGGCGACTGATGTAGACGGCACCAACGTAAATGGTGAAAACCAGAATAGTGGCGCTATCGAAGGTGGCGAGGCCGACCCCTCAAATGGTGTTGAGCAGGGTCAGTCTGGGGATCAACCTGATGGTAAGCTGCAGGCCGAAGATAGTGAGCCGGTAGATGGCAACGCTGTGATGGCGGCCGCGGACGGCGCGCAAACCGAAGCGGCATCCGATGAGATAAAAAGCGTTTCCGATCTGAAAAACAAGTTGGAGAATGCAAGCGGTGTTGCTAGCTTCAAGCTTATGAATGATGTCGAGACCAGCGAGATGATCACGCTCGACAACGGCAGCAATATCACGCTGAATCTAAACGGCCATAAGATTAAATATACGAATCAGAGCCAGCCCCTGTTTAACATCACCGGTGGCGCGACACTTACAATTAAGGATTTAATTAAGGATTCTGATCCTGAGAAAGAGAGTGAAGGGGTCTCCGAAGTTAGGAAGCTAAATAATCAGGGCCAGAACTTTAATCCCGACAATTATGGTAAAGCAGCAGAGTTTGTTTACAACGATGGCATTCCGTCTAGCCTTACCTACTACGTGACCGAATCGTTCCCGAGTACAGCAGACATAACCAAGACAACCGAAACGCTTTTCAAATATAGCGTCAATATTTATGGTGCCATCGTGGCGTGCAACAGCAGAGTGAGTCTCATCAAACTCAATGGTAAGGACTGTACGTTTAACCTTCAGGGTGGCGTGCTTACTCAAAAGAACAATTGCAACGTTGATGGCCTTATCTATGCCCAGAACGGCTCTGTCAACATGAGTGGCGGATACGTTTGTGGTGCTTCTATGGGCCGCAATGGTGCTGGTGCTGGAATTCATGTTGAGAGCTCAGCCCTGGTGATCTCTGGCGGCGTAATCGCTGGTAACTATGCCCCCAGTGGCGGCGGCGTTTATGCCATGAATTCTACGGTAAACATGGTTGGCGGTGTTATCTCCGGCAACGGTACAAATAAGGATCAACGCGGTTATGGCGCGGGAATTTGTGCTGAGAACTCTAGTGTGACCATTACGAATGGTTACATCACCAATAACAAATATCAGTTCTACGTGAACGAGGAGTCGGAGTGGAAGCATCTCGGTTTCGGTTGTCACGGTGGTGGCGGCATTGCTGCCTTTAGCCATGATCAGGGACAGAAAAAAGGCAGTCTGGTTATTAGCGGCGGTTACATCACTGGCAACTATTCTGCTGAGGCTGGCGGCGGTATTTATGCTGGCGCTTGGAATCGAGCTCTTGACAACTTTACGTTCTCTGGTGGAACCGTCGCCAGTAACGTGGCGCAAAACTCGGAGGGTGGCGGTATCCGTATCGCTGCGCCTACCACTGGCGAGTTCAACGTTCCTCTTGGCGCGAAGGCATATATTACCAACAACACAACCAATACAACCAACGACTGGGGCGGCGGTGGCGTATTCGTCCAGGGCAGCAGCGACAACAACGTTCAGCCGGCAAGCCTCGGGATATATAACGCGCTGATTACCAACAATCATGCCAATGGCTTTGGCGGCGGGTTTGCCGCTTGCCCGACTGGTAAGACTGCCATTACCGATACCAATGGCATCGCGATTTTCGGTAATTCTGACGGTAAACCTGACGGTAGTGGTTATAACCGATCGGGCGGCAGTAATGGGAAGAGCGAGGACTGGGATTTCAATAAGGAGGATGATAAGGGCGGCGAAATAACTGAAGACTTTAAAAAAGCCGGTCACCGGGATCTTTTTCTTATTCGCGATAGTGCTAACGCTGAATCGCTGCCGTATATCGCTGCCGTAACGGGACAGATGCTTGGTGGCGGAGCTGCTAACTGGTCGGGCACGATCGACAATAATACACGAACGTCTATCGGCAAGTACGAGGGCGCCCAAGCTAAGTACATGATTGGCCTTAAATCTGAGCCGATTCAGGAAGATATGGATGCTGCTACCGCGGCTGCGTCCCTCTCCATCACGGGCAACAGCTCCAACATCCACGGTGGCGGAATCATGACCAACGGAGACGTTGTCGCCGGCTTCACCACGCGGGTGAGCGTGTACCCCAAGATGAAGCTCAACGGCACTAAGGCGCTAACGGGTCGTGCGCTTAAACACGGAGAGTTCAAGTTCCAGCTGCTCAAACAGGGTACAAAAAAGCAGGATCCCTCGTTTGCCGATCACAAGCTGCAACTCAATGGCTGCACAAAAGTTGGCGATGGAGTCACGAATGATGGCGACGGCAACTTTGCCTTTAATCTGGGCGAGGTCTACTCCGATGGCTCGATCGTCTACTACCTCGTTGAGGACCCCGGTGACAATCCCGTTTCTGGCGTGACTTGCGACGAGACTATCTACAAGATTGAATTTGAAACAACTCCGACCGAAACGCGGAAGGTGCTGCATATTGATTACACCTACTATTCAGTTACGAGTGTAAGGGTCACTAATCTCAAGACTAATACGTTGAAAGAGATTGCTCCGTCCGACGGTCGCGATGTCTCCATTAAGATCACCGATGACAACACCG
Source organism: uncultured Collinsella sp. (assembly GCA_934654585.1). Taxonomy (GTDB): domain Bacteria; phylum Actinomycetota; class Coriobacteriia; order Coriobacteriales; family Coriobacteriaceae; genus Collinsella. The sequence continues at coordinate 59,892 of CAKUGF010000001.1, forward strand.
ACAACACCTTTACTAATGCATACAAACCCAAGGGCGGCTCTTGGACACCACAGGTGACCAAAAAGGTCGATGGCGGCGAGATGAAGGCATTCACACTCGAACTTGCGAACGACGAGAACTTCACCAATCCGGAAGCGGTAACAATTGATCCCGCTAAAGCCAAAACTGACGAAAACGGTAATGCGACGAGCACGGTCAATTTCAATCCAAAGAACTATGAGCTCAAGGACCTTGAAAATGGTTCCAAGACCTTCACGTACTATGTGCGCGAGAAGGACGAAAGCTCGACCTATCCGCATTACAAGTTCGATCAGTCGGTCTACGAGATTAAGGTCGTGGCAACGGATAACGCCAAGGGTGCAATTGATTGCAAAGTAACCTACAAGCAGATTCAGGATCGTGATGGCAAGCCGGTGACCAACGACACTGACACCCCCACCTTCACCAACACCTACTCCACTTCATTGCCCCTTTCTGGTATGTCGGGCGTCACTCTGACGTACCTTGCCGGCGCGGCGGTGCTTTGCGCTGCTGCGGCCTGGATGCACATTCGTCGCAAGGCGAATGCGAAGGGAGGCGAGCGTCGTGAATAAGAAAGTTTGCTCCTTCCCGATCTTGTTTGCGCTGCTTGCCCTCCTGATCGGCACCTGCGCGGTTGTGTTCCCCGCATCCGCGCAGGCCGCGCCGACCTCGACCGGTTCCATCACGGTGAGCGGTACCGTGGCGAGCAGCTACGACGCCTACCAGATCTTTAGCGCCAACGTCGTCGACGGCGACAGCGACGCCAAGATCGCCACCGACCTTGCCTGGGCAAGCGACGCCGTGCGCGATGCCGTGTTGCCTGTGCTGCACAGCGCCGGTATGCCCAATTCCCAGACCACCGCGCAGGAAGCTGCCGAGTGGCTCAACACCGATTCCCACCTTACGAGCGCGCTGAGCGCACAGCTCGCTCGTTCCCTCCAGAGCTCTGGCGCCGAGCCCGTGGCCCTTAACGCGGGCACGGCGGCCGAGCTGCCCTGCGGCTACTGGCTCATCGTCGCCGACGACGGCGCCATCGCCCAGAACGAGGCCGGCACCGCGCCGATCATGGCCCTGGTCGGCGGCAGCGCCGTCACCGTTAAGCCCAAGGCGGCGACCCCCAAAGTGTCCAAGCACGTGCTGGAGGACAGCGCCGCCGCCTGGCAGAAGGCCGCCGACGCCACGGTCGCCGACGACCTGTACTGGCGCCTCTCGGCCACGGTTCCCGCGGGCCTTTCCGCCTACGACGCCTACGCGGTGCAGTTCGTCGACACCATGAGCGCGGGGCTCGACCCCTCCAAGGTGGCCGCGAGCATGCGCGTGTACGCGGCGGCGGGTGCGGACGGCGGTTTCGAAGCCGTCCAGACCGGCAAGGACGGCCGCACCGGCACCGAGCCCGCGAAGGGCTGGACCGATATCACGGCCCAGTGCGCCATCAAGGCGACCGCGGACGGCACCTTCACCGTGCGCACCGGCGACCTCATCGCTGCGCTCGGCGGGGCCGACGCCTTCACCGCGGGCGCCCGCGTGGTCGCCGTGTACAACGCGCCGCTCAACAGCGCATGCAACCACGGCATCGCCAAGGGCAACCCCAACGAGGTCTACCTGCGCTACCCGCGCTCTCCCTTCGCCGACCAGTCCGGCGACGCCGGCTTCACCCGCACGCCGAGCGATGACGCGACGGCCTACACCTGGGATCTCGCGCTCACCAAGCGCGGCAGCGACGGCGACAAGCCGCTGCCCGGGGCGGTCCTGAGCATCACCGACGACCGCGGTCGCACGCTGGCGGCCGATGGCACGTGGGATGCGGAGGGCAAGGCTACCGTCACCACGGGCGAGGACGGCCGCGTGACCGTCTCGGGCGTGGACTCGGGCAAGTTGGAGGTCCGCGAGCTCAAGGCGCCCAAGGGCTACGCCGCCTTTGAGGGCACGCGCTCCGTGACGGTCAAGGCCGAGGGCCTGGACGTCGACCAGGTGGCCGCCGCCAAGCCCAAGCTCACCATCACCGCCGAGTCGCCCCTGCGCGCCGACAGCGCGGACGGGTCGACGGGCAGCCTGGAGGCGTCGCTCATCAACACGCCCACCGGCACGCCTCCTAGCACTATCACCGGAGGCTTCATGCCCTCGACAGGCGATATGGCAATGTACGCCGCGGCCGCCGCAGCGGTCGCCGGAGCCGCACTCCTCGTGGTCGCGCTCCTGATCAAACGGGGAGGCGGCAACCATAGCGAGTAGCCAATGGCCCCACAGAGAGCGGGGCGAGACATAACCAAGCAGATGCTTAGACACAGACAGATGGTTTTAGATCAAATGGACTTCAAGCAGAAGGCAGAGGAAAAGAAGATGAGTATGAGCAAGAACATCGCACGCCTGGCAGTGACGGCAGGCCTCACTGCGGCGCTGAGCTTTGGTGGAGTCATGGCCCCTGTGACGGTGGCGTTTGCTGCTGAGGACGGCTCGATTGTGACGTTCAAGGACGATACGTATTCTTCGACTACGACTTACAAGGGCATCCAGATCTTTACGGCTGACGTGGACGGCACTACTGTCAAGAATATTCGGTGGGCAGGTGCTAATGATGCGCAGAAAGAGGCCATTCAGAAAGCCGTCGTAAAAGCAATTAACGACTGGAGTGTGGCTAATCGTAAGGGTACTTATACCAACGAGAATGCTCAGGATGCTGCCGACTGGTTGAGCAAGAATCACGGTGTGACTGTAAACAATGAGCAAGTGGCAAATAACAACGTCCTGAGCATGATCGCCGCTAATCTGGATGGCAGTGGTTTCGATTGGAGGACGACGAACGCGGAAACCCCGGAGCTCAAGGGGCTCGATGCCGGCTACTGGTTGTTCCTCACTAACGCGGTGGATGACACGGCTACCGATAACTCGACCGATGCTTTCTCGGCGCCCGTGTACGCCGTTATTGATGGTACGAATAAGACGGTGACAATTACCCCCAAGAAGAGTGTCCCCACTGTCAAGAAGAAGATTCTTGATGATAGCAAGGCGAAGGATGACCTCAAGACCGTACCTGAGGGTGATTGGAAAGACGTTGCCGATTCTCAGATTGGCCAGGTGGTGAACTACAAGCTCACCGGTACCGTTGCGAGCAACTACGCCACCTTCGATACGTATGCATACAAGTTCACCGATAAGCTTTCGACGGGTCTGGATTATGTTGCCGATTCTGCAAAGGTATTTGCTTTGAAGGGCGACACCTATACTGAAATTAGCAGTGAGAACTATACGGTTATCCCTGCCGACAGTTCTAATGAAAACACCCTGACGGTGAAGTTTGAGGTCGGCGACGGCGACAAGGGCCTCAAGGACGTCCAGGGCATTGATGCTAACACCCAGATTGTCGTCTTCTACAAGGCCAAGCTTAACAAGAGCGCTGTTATCGGCAACAACACTGCAGAGAACACCGCGGGTGGCAACCCCAACACCGTTAAGCTTGAGTACTCTAACAACCCGTATGGCAATGGCACGGGCGAGACGATTCCGGACACCGTCGCCGACTTTGCGTTCAAGCTCAACCTCAACAAGGTCGACCAGGGCACCGAGAAGGGCCTTGGGGGCGCTGTATTCACCATCCAGTCCAATGATACAAACACGATGGGTCAGTACGTTGCCTCGAAGGACGATGCGACTGAGAACATTGTTGCTGGTCAGCTTGTGACCGTCGAGGGAAACAGCCTTCCCGAGTACGTGAAGTTCACGTCTAGCGAGGTTAGCGGTAAAGAAGGAACGATTGAGGTTAAGGGCCTCGATGCCGGATGCTACAAGGTCACCGAGATCCAGACTCCCGGCGACAGCTATACTGCTGCCCAGCCCTTCACTTTCACCATCACTCCGACGTACAACAGCAACGGTACGAAGATTGAATCGCTTAAGGCCGAGTTTGGGCAAACTCGTTCGGACATCGCCTTTGGTGAGCTTAATAACACTCCCGGCGACAATGAACTGACCGGTAAGAACAACACCGGCACCAACCCCACTACCGGCGAAGTCACCATCAACGTTGGCAACACCAAGTCCGTCGGCCTCCCGCTGACCGGTCTTAACGGTGTGACCTTCACTTGGATCGCTGGTGGCGCGGTGCTGTGCATCGGCGTGGCGCACCTCATCCGCAGCCGTAAGCAGGCTGAGGAGTCCGAGCAGGAGTAACGCTCACTCACCCATCCCTTTGGCAGGTGGGATGTGATGGCCATGAGACTTGCGGACACTTTTCTCGTCCATCGACGTTCTTGCTTTGCCATTCTCTTTTCGGGGCAGACTCCGCGCTGGAGTTTGCCCCGTTTTTTTTGGACAACACAGGCAGCCTCCACCGTCCGATGCGGACTCATCCGTCATCGCGTTTTTTGACTCGTATGAGGTTCGGTTTAAGGTCCGTAGGCGCACGCGCGGTGCGGACGGTGGAAGGCATTTGCGCCGCAACAAGCGCAAATAAGAATGCCCGGGGGTCGGATCCCGGGCATTTAACAAAAGCTGAAAACTAGGCCGCCCGCGCTCACGTTCATTTACGCGGGATGCGTCGTTTCCTGTAGCTATTGTATCCCGAATCGCTCCGCCGATTCGGGACATTTTGAAAACTCAAATACGGGCCCATACCTGATAGAAATCACATCATTTCCGAAAATTATGTATAATTCCAATATCAACTGGAACTAAGCGAAAAAGATGGAAATGAACGAAGCGCTTACCTACTTACAAGAAGCATTGGGCCTCTCCGCCAAGGCTAAAACTTGGCCTGGATCCGCACACTTGCCGCTGTATCTGCGGTCGATTGAGGTCCGCGCCGTTGACGCAAATGGTTTTTCTTTTTTGCTTGCAAGTTTGCCTACTGGCGTCGGGCTTCCCGAGGCCAAAAGGGTCTATAGCCAGCTAACCTTGCGTTCGGAGGCTCCTGTTGTCATTTCGTTCCCTGATGCCGATGCACGCCAGCGCAAGGCATTGGTCGCGCAAGGGATTCCCTTTGTTTGCCCCGGTAGACAGGCTTTTCTTTCATTTATGGGCGCTGCTTATACGGAGAGAGGCGGTGCCCGGTTTCATAATCGCGCGACCAAGATGTCACCCAACGCGCAGGCTGCCGCAATCTGGGGAGCAGGTCAGGAGTCATATCATCCCGATGACCTTTGTCGTGCGCTCGGGATTTCGGCAAGCCGTGCGAGCGAGGCCATAACCGAGCTTGTAGACAGGGGGCTCGCAAGGCGCGAGCGGCGCGAACGGCGTGTCATTGTGTTACCCGTGGCCGTGGATCTTCTGCTCAGTGAGCACATGGCAGAGCTTTCCTCGCCTGTCTCGAAGGCCATTTTTGCAAGGAAGACACCACGGATCGACTGTCTCGCTGACGCTGGGGAGACGGCGCTCGCTACGCGTTCGATGCTCGCTGCGCCGGGCATGGAGCAAAAGGCCGTCTTAAGAAGTACATGGCGTGAGCTGCGTGACCTTGAAGTCGCAGACGGGGAGCTGCCGGATAACGAAACGGCGATGATCCAGGTGTGGCGCTATGCGCCCGTGTTTGCCGACTCCTCCCGTATCGACGACGTTTCACTTGCGCTATCTTTGGCGGCAATCGACGATGAGCGAATCCAGCTCGAAGTCGATCGCATGTTTGGAAAGGAATATCCATGGCAGGAAGCGCTGTAGAAGGTCTCCAAGAATTTCGACCGTAGGCGGTGCTTCGGTCCTGGCTGCGTTGTCCGGGGTAGGGGCTCGCCAATCGGCTATTATTTGTTTAGACAACCTGAGCTGTAGAGGAGTGATCGGCGATGGTGCAGGGCGCCAAACACATGAAGAGCGATAACGCTGCGGATAACGGCGGCTCGAGCCCCCAGCTCAAACCTCAACCAAAGCCCAAGCGTCGTCGCAAACGACTGCCGCGTTGGGCCGACCGGCTCATCACTATCGTCATCATCCTTATTGGCGTGGGCCTTATGACCTGGCCATGGATCTTGGACCGGCTCGAGGCCTCGGGCGTGTTCAACCAGATCAGCACCGTGTCCAGCACCGTGGACGCGCTTTCCGAAGAGGAGCGCGAGCGCATCCTGTTGCAGGCTCGCTCCTTTAACGAGCAGCTTGCCGGCGAGGCCACCGAGCTTCCCGCCGACCAGATCGAGCCCTACGATCAGCAGCTTATCTTTGACCGCGACCCTATGATGAGCTGGGTCGAGATCCCCTCCATCGACGTGAGCATGCCTATCTACCACGGTACGAGCGAGGAAGTCCTTATGGCGGGCGTCGGCCACCTGGAGGGCACGAGCCTGCCGGTGGGCGGCACCTCGACGCATTGCGTGCTCACTGCGCACTCGGGCATGCGCAACCTGAGCATGTTCGACGATATCCACTCGCTGGAGCCCGGCGACCTGGTGCTGCTGCACACCATGAACAAGACGCTTGCCTACAAGATGGTGGACTCCGAGGTCGTGCTGCCCGAGGAGATGGAGTCGCTGACTATCGAGCCCGGTGCCGACAAGGTGACGCTCGTCACCTGCACACCCTACGGCGTAAACGACCATCGCCTGCTGGTGCATTGCGTGCGCACCAAGTACAACAAGAAAGACGTCGACAAGCAAAAGTCGCTGGCCGGCCGCCACTGGGGCAAGCGCGAGTTCGCCGTGCTCATCGTGGTCGTGGCCATCCTGCTGTTGCTGCTGGACATCGTGGTCCACGCGATCCGTAAACGCCGCAAGGCCAAGGCCTCGGCATAGCCGTCGTTCAGAACCACCACAATGGGGACAGGCACCTTTGTGGTGGTCGGGCTTCCAAACCGTCCCAACATTCGACGAAAATCGCGATTTTGCCGAAAAACGTCGAATGTTGGGACGGTTTTGGTTGTGGGCGGGATGGTTTTCGCCGCAGGTCCGCCGGGTCGCGCCCTGCCAACCCGCCGTCCTCGTTACGTTTTCGCTGCATTTGGGTAAAGCGCCTGCTCCAAGCCGGCGTTGCCCTGTATACTAGAGCGGTTTAACTGTTATGCGGAAGGGAGCGCCTATGGCACTCAGCGAGAAAGACGTGCGCGGCATCGCCGAGTACGCAAAGATCGCACTGACCGATGACGAGCTCGCCCAGATGACGTCCTACATGAACGACGCCGTCCAGATGCTCGAGCCCGTCTTGCAATATGACTTGCCCGACGTGGAGCCCACGTTCCATCCCATCGGAAGCCTGTCCAACGTGATGGGCGACGACCTGCGCGAGCCCGAGCGCGACCTGCCGCTCGACGTTGCGCTGGAAAACGCAGGCAGCGCGCGTGACCGCTACTTCCGCGTGCCGTCCATTTTGGGAGAGGGGGAGAGCGAGTAATGGCGCAGAGCTTCGATTCCCTTACCGCCGCCCAGATCGCCGCGGGCGTTTCCGCCGGCGACTTTACCGCTACCGAGGTGGCCCAGGCCTCCCTTGCCGCCATCGAGGCGCGCGAGGGCGGGGTCCAGGCATTCCTGCAGGTGTCGCCCGAGCTCGCGTTCGAGGCCGCCGCGCGCGTGGATGCCGACCGTGCCGCCGGAAAGCCGCTGCCCCCGCTCGCGGGCGTGCCGCTGGCCATCAAGGACAACATGAACCTCGTGGGTACGCGCACCACCTGCGCCTCCCGCATGCTCGAGAACTACCAGAGCGTCTACACCGCCACCTGCGTCCAGCGCATGCTCGACGCCGGCTGCCTGCCCATGGGCAAAGCCAACATGGACGAGTTCGCCTTTGGTAGCTCTACCGAGAGTTCGGCTTTCCACCGTACCAACAACCCTTGGGATACCGAGCGCGTGCCCGGCGGCTCCTCGGGCGGCTCCGCTGCCGCCGTTGCCGCGGGCGAGGTCGCGCTCTCGCTGGGCTCGGACACCGGCGGCTCCATCCGCCAGCCGGCGGCGCTCTGCGGCGTGGTGGGCCTTAAGCCCACGTATGGCGCCGTGAGCCGCTACGGCGTGGTGGCCTTTGGTTCTTCACTCGACCAGGTTGGCCCCTTTGGTCGCACGGTCGAGGACGTCGCGCTGGCCATGAACGCGCTTACCGGCGCGGGCCACGATCCGTACGACTGCACCAGCCAGGATTGCGCCGTCGACTTTACCGAGCATCTCAACGACAGCATCGAGGGCAAGCGCGTGGGCATTATCCCCGCGTTTATGGAGGCCGAGGGCCTGACGCCCGAGGTCAAGGCCGCTGTTCAGCGCGCCGCCCAGGAGCTGCAGAACCAGGGCGCCGAGCTGGTCGAGGTCGACCTGCCGCACCTGGACGCCGCCATCGCCGCCTACTACGTCATCGGCCCGGCCGAGGCGTTCTCCAACCTGGCCCGCTTCGACGGCATTCGCTATGGTTACCAGGAGAAAGGCTGCGCCAACCTGTCCGACCAGAGCTCGCTCTCGCGCGCCCACGGCTTTGGTGCTGAGGCCAAGCGCCGTCAGATGCTCGGCGCCTACCTGCTGAGCTCGGGCGTATACGACAAGTACTACTACGCCGCGCAGAAGGCCCGCACGCTTATCACGCAGGACTACGACGCCGCGTATGCCAAGGTGGACACCATCCTGATGCCCGCCTCGCCGCGCACGGCCTTTAAGTTTGGCGAGATCAGCGACCCCACGCAGATGTACCTGTCCGACCTGTACACCATTTCGCTCAACATTTGCGGCAACGGCGGCATTTCGGTGCCGCTGGGCCTGGGCGAGGACAGCAAGCTGCCCGTTTCTGCCCAGCTGGTGGGACCTGCGTTTAAGGACCGTCAGCTGCTCACGTTTGCCCGCGCTCTGGAGCGCGGCTTTGCCGATGCCGCCACGGGTGCGCCCGCGCTTTCCGTCGCGCCCGATTTTGCCGGGAAGGGAGGCGAGCTGTAATGAAGGAGCTTTCCGAGGTCCTGCAGGATTGGGAGGCCGTGATCGGCTTGGAGATCCACACCGAGCTCACCGCACTCGACACCAAGATGTTCTGCAACTGCAAGCTCAGCCACGATGACGAGCCCAACGCCAACGTGTGCCCGGTGTGCCTGGGCCTGCCCGGCGCCCTGCCGGTGCCCAACAAGCGCGCCATCGAGAGCATCGTCAAGGCCGGTCTCGCCACCAACTGCGAGATTCAGCGCCACTCGATGTTCTACCGCAAGCACTACTTCTATCCCGACATGGCCAAGAACTTCCAGACCACGCAGGGTCCGGTCGCCTTTGCCATGTACGGCCATCTGGACCTGGACGTGACCGGTCGCGGTGCTGCCGAGCGCCCCGACTGCGCGTTTGGCGAGGCCGAGGCCCAGAGCCTGGCGAGCGCCTCGGCCAACGCTGAGGGTCTGTCCACGTCCATGTCGTCGACCATGCGCGAGGGCAACCAGCGCGCCGGTCACCTGGCCAGCTACGACGCGTCCAACCTGCAGATGCCCGAGCGCCGCGAGGACGGTTCCTACACGGTGCCCATCCGCATCCTGCGCATCCATATGGAGGAGGACGCCGCCAAGATGGTGCACGTGGGCGGTGCCGAGGGCCGCATTACCGCCGCGGCCGAGTCGCTCGTCGACTACAACCGCTGCGGCACGCCGCTGATCGAGCTCGTCACCGAGCCCGACCTGCGCACGCCCGAGGAGGCCCGCCTGTTTATGGAGAAGCTCCGTCGCATCTTTGTGACGCTGGGCATTTCCGACTGCTCCATGGAGAAGGGCTCCATGCGCTGCGACGGCAACGTGTCGCTGCGCCGCCGCGGCGAGACCAAGCTGGGCACCAAGACCGAGCTCAAGAACCTCAACTCGTTTAAGAGCCTGCACGACGGCCTTGCCTACGAGATTTGCCGCCAGGCCGAGGTGCTCGAGGAGGGCGGCATCATCTATCAGGAGACCCGCCACTGGGAGCCCAGCCGCAAGCGTACCGTGGTCATGCGCGTGAAGGAGACGGCCGACGACTATCGTCTGTTCCCCGATCCCGACCTGGCGCCGTTCGATCTGGACGACGAGTTTATCGACCGCTGCCGTGGCGAGATCCCCGAGCTGCCCGATGCCAAGCGCGCCCGCTTTGAGGCCGACTTTGGTATTAAGACGGCAGACGCCGAGCAGATTGCCGGCGACCCCGAGTTCGCCGAGTTCTTTGAGGCCGCCGCTGCCGGTATGGCCGGCAAGGAGGCCCAGACGGTCGCGAACCTGCTGGTCAACGAGATGATCGCCTATCTTAAGGGCGCGGGCGTGTCGCTTGCCGAGTCCGGCATTGCACCGGCTCAGGTGGCCGCACTTGCCAAGCTGCTAGCGACCGATACCATCAGCTCCAACCAGGCGCACGAGGTCTTTGGGGCCATGGCCCAGACCGGCGACGACCCCAACAAGATCGTCGACGAGCGCGGTATGCGCCAGGTGAGCGATGCCGGCGCGCTGCAGCCGATCGTGGACGAGGTGCTGGCAAACTGTGCCGAGCAGGCGCAGCAGTACCGCGACGGCAATCAGAAGGTCATCGGCTTTTTGGTTGGCCAGTGCATGAAGGCGAGCCGCGGCAAGGGCAACCCGAAGCTCTTCAACGAGTTGCTGAGAACGTCGCTCTCGTAAGCGGGAACCGAGGGGCCGGGCGCAGGGCCTTGCCTCTCAATTTCGAACAGTCCTGACTCACGACGGAGGCGCCACTGGCGCCTCCTGTTCGTGCGGAACTCATTGAGAGGCAAGGCCCTGCGCCCGGCCCCTCGATTCCGTGACGACTCGGCCGTTCGGGTCAGGTGGGCTGAATGGAATTTGGTGAATGAGGGCGCCGATGGCGCCCTCATTTTTTATATATGTTGGGAGCGCCAGGTGGTGGGGGTGGTGCCGGTGTGTTGCTTGAAGGCTTGGGCGAAGGCGGCTTGTTGGGGGTAGCCTAGACGCTCTGCCACCTGCGCTATCGTGAGCGCGCTATCTGCCAAAAGGTCCTGCGCCCGCTCCATGCGGCGCCTTCGTATGTAGGCGCCCAGGGATTCACCGGTTTGTGCCTTAAAGGTGGCGCACAGTTTGGAACGGCTTGTGTAGAGCCTCTCGGCCACCTCGTTGATACCCACATGTCTGCCTCTGTCGAGCGCGCGCTCAACAAAGGCAGACGCTTCCTCGGCAATGGTCACGCTGGCGCGCGTGTCTGCCGCCTGCCGCGCCTGCTTGTGGGCCGCGCGCGAACAGGCGAGCTCCGCGACCATGGTCCCCACGATGCCCTGCATATAGACGTGTCCGCCTACGGTGCGGGCGCGGTCCTCGTTAATCCGGCGCAGCGTGTGGCAAATGGCGGACGTCGCCTCTTCGTGCCACGGTTCGGCAAACGCATCAAAGATTCCCGCAAACTCGGTGGGGTAGCGGTGTTCCAACTCGTCAAAATACCCGGGCAAAAAGAGCACCGAGCGCGAGTGATAGAGCTGCCCTGCAAACAGCGGGCTTAGCTCCTCGCCACAGTTATCCTGGATAAAGCTGCAAACGGCATTGTTTGGCCACGGTCCATGCAGGGGTTTAAGGTTCGCAGGCGTTATGCCAGCCTCGGGCATGCATGTAAGTGTGGGCGCGCTGACCTCGCTCACGCAGGCGTACGGCTCGGGTGTGTATTCGGCCAGGTGCATGTCGCGCGTCGGGGTAATGAAATGCTCCATGACGATGCAGCTGGGGGAGAGAGGCATGATCCATGCGCGGCCGTGCGCCCGGTCGTTTGCCACCTCGCCGGTAAAGACGGCGCCCTTGCCGGTAAGCTCCAAGCCAAACTGCTCAAACTGCGGTGCGTAGAGCTCGGTTATGTCGGTCGCTGCCCGCCGCATTTGCAAAAGCGTCCCCTTCCTTTGCGAAAACGTCCATGCCTGGCTTGATTGTGAGCCATGGCTAACAATCAATGATAAGTTCATTACGGTTAACTCTCAAGCCGTTAGAAAGGAATCTCATGGCAAAGGGATCAAAAAAGGAAGGTGGCGGTATCGGCGAGCTGCTCGCGTATGCCGGTAACCGCAAATTCCTAACGTATTTGGGCATGGTGCTTTCGGCGCTCTCGCAGCTGCTGAGCTTTGGCCCGTACGTGTGCATTTGGCTTGTCGCGCGCGATTTGATCGCCGTGGCACCTAACTGGAGTGAAGCCTGCGACATCGCGATGTATGGCTGGTGGGCCGTGGGCTTTGCCCTGGCAAGCATCGTAGCTTATTTCGTGGGGCTCATGTGCACGCACCTGTCTGCGTTTCGCTGCGCGTCCAATATCCGCAAGACTACGAGCGAGCACCTGCTTAAGCTGCCGCTTGGCTACTTTGACACGCATGCCACCGGAGAGCTGCGTCGTGTTGTAGACGGATGCGCCGCCTCCACCGAGACTTTGCTCGCACACATGCTGCCCGATATCGCAGGCGCCGCCGCCATGGTCGTGGGCCTGCTCGTGTTGCTTTTTGCTCTCGATTGGCGTTTGGGTGCTGCGTGCCTCATCTCGGTCGTCATTTCGTTTGGCGCCATGGCCACCATGATGAGCGGCAAGGGCGCCGAGTTCATGAAGGCCTACATGGGTGCGCTGGTCAAGATGAACAAGACTGGCACCGAATACGTGCGCGGTATTCCCGTGGTCAAGGTGTTTCAGCAGACGGTCTACTCTTTTAAGGCTTTCCACGATGCGATTGCCGAGTACGCGCGCCTGGCGCAAGACTATGCGGGTACGTTCTGCCGCGGCCCGCAGGTGCTCAACCTTACGGCGTTAAACGGCCTCGTGGCGTTCTTTTTGCCTGTGGCGCTGCTGTTGGCACCAGGCGAGACAGACTTCCCGCACTTTTTGACCAACTTCACCTTTTACGCGATCTTTTCGGCCGTGGTGCCGACGGCTATGACCAAGCTTATGTTTGTGAGCGAGGCATCTCAGATGAGCGCCGATTCGCTGGCCCGCATCCGCAGCATTATGGAGTCCCAGCAGCTTCCCGTGCCCGCTCAGCCCAAGCATCCTGTTGGCAGTGATGTACGCTTTGATGACGTGAGCTTTACGTACAAGGGTGCCGAGGCGCCCGCTGTCAACCATGTGAGCTTTAACGTTTCTGCCGGTAGCACCCTTGCACTGGTGGGTCCCTCGGGCGGCGGAAAGTCGACGTGCGCGAGCCTGATCCCGCGTTTTTGGGATGTCTCCTCGGGCCGCGTGCTCGTGGGCGGCGTGGATGTCCGCGACATGGATCCTCACGAGCTCATGGACCAGGTTGCCTTTGTGTTCCAGACCAACCAGCTGTTTCGCCAGACGCTTGCCGACAACGTGCGTGCCTCCAAGCCTACGGCCACTGATGACGAAGTGCGTGCGGCCCTCTCCGCGGCCCAGTGCGACGACATCGTGGCCAAGCTCCCGCAGGGTATCAACACCATGCTCGGTGCTGGCGGGGCATATCTTTCGGGCGGCGAGGTGCAGCGCGTGGCGCTTGCCCGTGCCATCCTCAAGGACGCGCCCATCGTGGTGCTCGACGAGGCAACGGCTTTTGCCGATCCCGAGAACGAGGCGCTCATCCAGCGCGCCTTTAGCAAGCTGGCGGCGGGCCGCACCGTCATTATGATCGCGCATCGACTTTCGACCGTGGTGGGCGCCGACCAAATTGTGGTGCTCAACCAGGGCGGCGTTCAGGAGTCGGGCACCCATGCCGAGCTGCTGAGCCGGCATGGCCTGTACGCCAAGATGTGGGCCGAGTATGAGCAGGCCGCGAGCTGGAAGATCACTGCCGCGACCGCAGATGTTGCCGCCGCGAAGGGAGGCGAGGCTTAAATGTTCGCCTCATTCCAAAAGAAGTATTTCCTGTCCGACAAAGGTATCGCCGGCGTAAAGCGCGGCATATTCTGGACCACACTCACCAATCTCATCACCATGGCCGGCATGGGCTTTTTGTTCCTGGTCATGGCCGGCTTTGTCGAGCATCTCGCCAGCGGGACTGACCTGCCGGATGCCCTGCCGATCGTGGGCGGCCTCCTGGTCTTTTTCGTGCTGCTCTTTGCCTCTAACTGGCAACAGTACTACTACACGTACTGCATCTTTTACGAGGAGTGCGGCAAGCAGCGCATGGGGATTGCCGAGCGCTTGCGCAAACTGCCGTTGTCGTTTTTCGGCCGTCGTGATCTGGCCGATCTAACCGAAACCATCATGGGCGACGTTCAGACTATGGAGCATGCCTACAGTCATGTGCTGGGAGAACTCTGGGGCGCCATCATCGCAAGCGCCATCGTGTTCGTGGCGTCGCTGTTCTTTTGCTGGCAGCTGGCGATTGCGGCGTTTTGGAGCGTGCCCGTGGCCTTTGCCGTGCTGTATCTGACACGCGGGCCCATGACCCCGGTGTTCGACCGCGTGCGCGCCGAGAAGGTCAAGGTCACCGAGGCGATTCAGGAGACGCTCGACTGCGTGCGCGAGATTCGCGCGACCAATCAGGAGACGCATTATCTTGAGGGCCTCAACGCCGTGATTGATGCCGAGGAGCGCGAGACCACTAAGGGAGAACTCGTTAACGGGCTTTTGGTCAACTCCGCCTTTGTCATTTTGCGTCTGGGGATCGCTTCCACGCTGGTAACGGGCGCCGCGATGGTCGCCGCCGGCCAGGTCGACTTCATGGTGATGTTCGCCTTCCTGCTCATGGTGAGCCGCATCTACGCGCCGTTCGACCAGGCCCTCATGCTCGTCTCCGAGCTGTTCGCCGCTGAGTCCTCCGCCAAGCGCATGCGTTCCATCATGGAGGAGTCCGTGGCGCAGGGTGACGAGAAGTTTGAGCCTGCGGGCCACGACGTGGTGTTCGATCACGTGGCATTTGGTTATGGTGCGGGCGAGGACGGCCGCGCCGGCGAGAAAGTTCTTACCGATGTGAGCTTTACCGCTAAGGAAGGCGAGGTCACGGCACTGGTCGGTCCTTCGGGTTCTGGCAAGTCTACGGTGAGCCGACTGGCCGCGCGCTTTTGGGATGCCACCGCGGGCAAGGTTACCGTGGGTGGCGTGGATGTTGCGGGCGTGGACCCCGAGGTATTGCTGCGCGACTACGCCATTGTGTTCCAGGACGTGCTGCTCTTTGACGACACGGTGATGGGCAATATCCGCCTGGGCCGTCGCGATGCCACCGACGAGGAAGTCCTCGCGGCCGCGCGTGCCGCCAACTGCGACGAGTTCGTAAGCCGCATGCCGCAGGGCTATGACACCATGATTGGCGAGAACGGCTCCAAGCTGTCCGGTGGCGAGCGCCAGCGCATCTCCATCGCCCGTGCGTTGCTCAAGGATGCGCCGATCGTGCTGTTGGACGAGGCAACGGCGAGCTTGGATGTAGAGAACGAGACCGTGGTGCAGCAGGCACTTTCTCGCCTGCTCGCCGGCAAAACGGTCATCGTGATCGCTCATCGCATGCGCACGGTTGAAAATGCCGACAAGATCGTCGTGCTCAAGGACGGCGTGGTTGCCGAGCAGGGCACTCCGGCACAGCTCAAGGCAGCGGGCGGAGAATTCGCCCGCATGGTCGCACTGCAAAAGGAAGCAGCAACCTGGCAGCTGTAAGAATGTGACAAAGTGACAGTCCCTCTGTCACACTTCATTGTATATGATGAAAATGTAACAAAACTGCCCTAAAACTTCCGTAAATGTGATAAATATCACGTTTTACCCAGGGTAAAATGTGAGAAATCTCACATTTACGGAAGTTTTTTGCGGGAGGTCGGTCATGCAGCGGGATATCATCGCCAAGCTTAATGCTTGGAAGGCGTCGGAGTATCGTAAGCCGCTCATCCTTAAAGGAGCGCGTCAGGTTGGAAAGACGTGGGCGCTCAAGGAGTTCGGCCGCGCCTCGTATCGCAACTGCGTATACCTGACGCTGGAGGAGCCATCTCCCGGGGTTCAAAGCGAATATGCGCAGTTTTTCGAGGGCACGCGTGATCCGCGGCGCATTATTTCAAATCTATCCTTGGCGTTTGGCCAGCCCATCGATCCTGGCGAGACGCTGCTTATTGTTGACGAGATCCAGGACTGCCCCTCTGCAGTTGGTGCTCTCAAGTATTTTTGCGATGAGGCCCCCGAATATCACGTTGCGTGCGCAGGGTCTTTGCTGGGTGTTCGCTTGTCCCGCGAGACGAGTGCCTTTCCGGTGGGAAAGGTCGAGTTCATGGAGATGCGCCCCATGAGCTTTTCTGAGTTTTTAAAGGCCGAAGGCGCCTCAAACTATGATGCGTATCTTGGCGGTCTGGATCAGATCGAGGCGGTACCGGATTTCTTTCATGTCAGACTCGTCGAGCACCTTCGCCGCTATTTTGCATGCGGTGGCATGCCGGAAGCTCTTGGTCGGTGGGTCGAAACGGGTGATATTGCTCAGGTTGATAAAGTGTTATCCGACCTCTTGGATTCCTATGAGCGTGATTTTGCCAAGCACGGTGGTCGTGCACAGTTCGCTAAGCTTTCGCAAATTTGGAACTCAATTCCAACGCAGCTGGCGCGCGAGAATAAAAAGTTTGTTTGGGGTGCGGTTCGCGAGGGGGCTCGTGCCCGCGAATATGAGGACGCTCTGGAATGGCTCGCCGATGCCGGTCTGATCACGTCGGCGCGACTTAATACCGGCGGCGGAATACCGCTCTCGGCCTACGATGATCTCAAGGCCTTTAAGGTTTACTGTCTTGATGTTGGCTTGCTGCGCCGTATGGCAAAGCTCGATGCTTCGGCATTCGCCATCTCGGACGCGATTTTTTCTGAGTTCAAAGGCTCGTTTGCCGAGAACTACGTGCTTCAGGCGTTGCTTCCGCAGCTGGATGCCGCTCCGCGCTATTGGACTAACGAGAAACCAAAGCATGAGGTCGATTTTTTGATTCAAGTCGGAAACAATATTGTTCCCGTTGAGGTCAAATCGGGGGAGGTCATTCATTCCAAGAGTCTGAAATACTATGCCGACAAACATGCGGAGACGACCCCGTTGAGAGTCCGTTACTCCCTTAAGAACCTGAGGCTTGACGATGGGGTGCTCAATATTCCGCTGTATTTGGCCGACCGATCCGTCCCTCTTATCAAGAAAGCGCTCGCAGCATGACAAAGGGACAGTCCCTTTGTCATGCTGCGGGGCAGTGCGGATCGTTGTCTAATACTTTTCCTAGAAGTGAACGACCTTATTTGGACCCACGAAGCATCGACACATTTTGGAGGTTGTTTCCTGCGGTTTTGTCGAGTTTTTCCTGCGGTTTTGCTGCCGAAAAATGCGGATGCTTCGGGGGTCCGATTTTGCTCGTTCACTTCTCGGGAAAACCATTCACCTTCAATCCGCCGGAGAGGGAAGGCCTCTTCTTTGGCGTCACGGGTATGTGTCGTGGCGAACGGATCGCTGAAAACTGGATGCTCGGAGCCCTATAGTTTCCAAAAAGTTAACCGTTGTTGACCTGATTTGTTAGATAAACTAAACTCTTTTCCAAAAGTGTGCTCGAGCAAACTTATCAACTCGGGTGCTAAGGCACCGTGCCGCAGTTGTTGCGGAAAAGGGAGAGACATCATGAAGAAGTCCACGTTCAATACCCTGCTTGTCGGTGGCGGTTTTCTGCTTGGCACGGCCGGCATCAAGCTGCTCACCAGCGCTCCGGTAAAGAACGCTTGCGTGCAGGGCATCGCGTGCGGCATGCGCGTCAAGAACGGCTACCAGGACATGGTCGAGCAGGCCAAGGCCGAGGTCGACGACATGGTTGCCGAGGCTGCCTATATCACCCAGAGCGAAGCCGCTGCGGACAAGGCAGCCGAGTAGCGCTCCCAGGCACAAACAATGAACTTCTCGATTCTTACCGAGATCCCCGGCAGGACCCGCCTCCAGTTGGCGGGTCCTGTGCCAGAGAGCGATCTCGATGCGCTTCTAAAGCTCAGCGGTGAAATCGACGGCGTGCGCAAGGTGCGCGTCTACGGACGCATCGGCCAGATGGCGCTCGAATACGACGAGCCGAGCCGCGACGCCGTGCTGACCGCTGTCGGCGCGCTCGATGCCCAGGCCATCGCCGACGCCAAGTCGGGCTACGTGATGCAGCTCGAGCCACGCAAACATAAGCTTGTCATGGATCTGGCGACGCTCGTCGGCACCCATTACGCGCGCCGTTGGTTTTTGCCCACGCCGCTGCGTGCCGTCTTTGTCGTGGCCGGCTACATGGCCTTTTTGCGCGCCGCTCTCCGCGAGCTCGCGCAGCCGCGCCTGACCGTTCCCGTGCTCGACGCGTCGGCCATCGGCATCTCGTTCGTCAAGCGCGACGTCGACACCGCGGGCCAGACGATGTTCCTGCTCAACGTGGGTGAGCTGCTCGAGGACTACACGCGCGCCATGAGCGAAAACGAGCTCATTAACTCGCTGCTCGACGTGCCCGACAAGGCGCAAAAGGTTGTCGGCGACACCGAGGTGAGCGTTGCCGCCACCGAGCTAGAGCCCGGTGACCTAGTCGCCGTGCGCACCGGTATGTCCATCTGCATCGATGGCGTGGTCGAGCAGGGGAGCGCCATGGTCAACCAGGCGACCCTGACCGGCGAGCCGCTTGCCGTCGAGCGCAGCGCGGGCGACGACGTGTTTGCCGGTACCGTCGTCGAGGATGGCAGCATCCTGGTGCGCGTGCGCGCCAACACGGCCCAGACCAAGCTGCGCTCGATCGTCTCGCTCGTTCAGACGGCCGACTCGCTTAAATCCGAGGGCCAGTCGCACATGGAGGACCTCGCCAACAAGATCGTTCCGTGGAACTTCCTGCTTGCGGGCCTGGTCGCGCTCACCACGCGCAGTCTCATTAAGACCTCCGCGGCGCTGATGGTCGACTACTCGTGCGCGCTCAAGCTCACGGGTTCGGTCGCCGTCATGACCGCCATGAGCGACGCCGCCAAGATGGGCGTCATGGTCAAGGGCGCCAAGTACTTTGAGTCGTTTGCCAAGGCCGATACCATTGTCTTTGACAAGACCGGCACGCTGACCGAGGCCCAGCCGCGCCTGGCCTGCGTGCTGACGACCGACGGCTGGAGCGAGGACGAGATCCTGCGCCTTTCTGCCTGTCTGGAGGAGCATTTCCCGCATCCGGTGGCACGCGCCGTCGTCAACGCCGCGGGCGAGCGCGGGCTCGAGCATCGCGAGCGCCATGCCGCCGTTGAATACATCGTGGCGCACGGCATCGCCTCTTCGATTGAGGATCGTCGTGCCATCATCGGCTCGGCGCACTTTGTATTTGAGGACGAGCATGCCCAGCTTGAGGCGGAAACTCAGGAGCAAATCGAGTCCCAGATGCAGGGTCTGTCGCCGCTGTACCTGGCAGTCGACGGCAAGGTCGTCGGCGTGCTCGGTATCGAGGATCCGCTCAAGTCCGGCGTGCGCGAGGCCATCGCCGACCTGCATGCGCTGGGCGTCAAGCATGTCGTCATGCTCACGGGCGATTCCGAGCGCACCGCCGCACGCATTGCGCACGAGGCGGGAGTCGACGAGTTTAAGGCCGAGCTGCTGCCCGAGGACAAGTACGCCTACGTGGAGCAAATCAAGCGCGAGGGCCGTCACGTCGCCATGGTGGGCGACGGCGTCAACGACTCACCGGCGCTGGGTCTGGCCGACGTGGGCCTGGCCATGGGCGGCGGAAGCGACATCGCCAAGGAGGTCGCCGACATCATCCTGACCGACACGGATCTTGCCGCGATTGTTCGCCTGCGCCGCATGAGCCAGGGGCTCATCGACCGTCTGACGAGCTCGTATTCCAAGGTGATGCTTACCAATTCGGCGCTGCTGGCGCTCGGCATTACCGGCGCGATTACGCCGCAGACGTCGTCGCTCCTGCACAACGGCTCGACGATTGCGTACAGCCTGGGCAACGCGAAAGCATATCTGCGCTAGCATTTTTGCTTGAGTTTATGGCCCGCGCCCGGGCGGCATTGCCGTCGTCCGGGTGCGGGCTTTTTTGCGTTTGACCGTGTGCTATCAGCCCTATATAGTGATGCTAGCAATGATAGCAGGCGAGAGGAGCGTGATCGATATGAGTGTTGCTGGCAGCATGGCGCAGGTAAATGTTCGCGTGGATCGCTCGGTTAAAGAACGCGCCGAGGAGGCGCTGCGGCTTTCGGGCGGAACGCTGCCCGAACTCATCAAAAAGGTCGTGGCCAAGGTTGCGCAGGGCGGCGGTTCGTGCGAGGAAATCCTCGAGGCCGTTAACGACCGACAGCGGGGTGCCGTGTTAGATTCGCCGTTTGCTGCTTCCTGGGCGGCGGCGGATCAGCTTTACGCGGACTTGGGTATCGATGCGTCGCCTGCATCCGATGCCCGCGATTGGGACGCAATCTATTCCGAAACCATGGACGAGCACTATCGCCAAAAGGGGATGATCCTGTGAGCGGGGCTCCCCTCAAAATAATGGTGGACGCCAACGTATGGGTTGATTCGTTTTGCGCTGACCATGCCGAGTCGCTTGCCGCGCGTGCGTTTATTGGACAGGCGACGGAGACGGGGGCATTGCTGTTCTTTCCGGTGCATATCGCCAAGGACGTGCTGTACGTTGTCCAACACGAGCTGAAGCGTAGCGTTCTTGCCAGTGGGGGAGCGCTCGACGAGGCATCTGCCCGTGCAATTTGCGATGCGGCGTTGGCGTTTGTTCGGAACATGACCGAAAACGCTACAGCCGTGGGTGCAGATGCGTCGGACCTTTGGCTGGCCGACAAATACTTAGCGCTCCATCGCGATTACGAGGACAACTTGGTGCTCGCCGCGTGCAAGCGCGCGCAGGTCGATTACTTGGTGACCAACGATCGCAAGCTGCTCGAACATGCCGATCTTGCAGCAAAGACCCCGCGCCAAATGATGCCGATTCTGGCTTTGGCCGAACGCGGCGGGCGGGTATCCCGATAGCGTCTGGCTGTCTGCGTGGCCTTCGGAACGTTGGCGCTCCGAAGGCCACGCATCCTTTAATTACAAGAGCTCAGCCTTGATGACGGGGGCTTCGGCGAGCTTCTCGGCGGCCTTTTCGTCGGAATCGTTTAGTGCTGCCAGGCTGCGGTAGACCCACTCGTTGACCTGGGTGTTCTTGACGCCTGCGGTCTGCATAAGGGCGCCTACCTCGCGGATTGCTGCGAGCAGATCGGCTTTGGGACCCGCGAGCTCAACAAAGACATCGTGATGTGCGGTGACGCCGCGGTTCTCGCTCACGTGGTCGATAAAGCCCTTGACGGTCTCAAGCTGCTGGGCGAGAGCTGCGTCATCGTCAGCGTTCAGCGCGACGAGTGCGTTCGACACCGTGAGGGCGGGATGTCCGCAGGGAACAAAGCCCTCAATGACATCCATGGCTTCGGTAATGGTAGCGCCCAGGCCAACAAGGGCATTGACGAGCTGCTGTTTGGTATTCATATCGGTCCTTTCGACGAGTCGATTTTGCTTGGCGAAAATATACGTGACGCGATCGGTAGCAAAAGTGCGAAGTGCAGCGCACATTATGGTCTTCACAGCTCGTGCATAGAACAGCTGTCCGCTTTCAGAACGTGGTAAGATAACACTCCACAAGCGGGGCTCGCCTCGCATGTTCCTTGAAAAGTCGACGGGTGTTGGGTGCTCGTGCCCAATGCCATCCAGACTTTCCCGACATTCGGGGGCGACTGGTTTCGACACGATAGCTCTGAGAGAGGAAGCAAGCCGAGGTCTCCTCGCCTCGTTAAACAGGGGTACCGTCAAATTGAATTGACAACAACTCTTCTTTTGAGCCTATGGCTCTCGCTGCTTAGTTTATAGCGGCGCGTCAACCCGGTGATTTCCCCGACACCGGCGCGACGTCATTTTAGGGGAATGCTCCTGCGCACGTAATCGGTATGGTGCAGGCTAAGACCGAACCGGTTAGGACGCCGCGAGCGTGTCGCTGCGCGCAAAGCGTCCGAGACGAAACCAGCGACTGAGCTTGGAGATGCCAATCAGGGGGCTTTCGTGGACCGGAGTTCGATTCTCCGCGCCTCCACCAATAGTTATAGGCAGGTAGATATTCGTATCTACCTGCTTTTTTATTACGTATTGATACCGCGGAGAATCGAACTCTATGCAGGGCGCGAGCGTTAAGCAAACGCGAAGCGTTTGTAGCGAGCGGGCGAGGGCGGCGGCAGCCGACCGAAGCCGGTGCGGGTTCGCGAAGCGAACACGCGGATTCTCCGCGCAAAGCCCCGTCCCAAATTGACTACTCCCGTTGACGCCCTCGCGGAAACCCTGTCCCAGAATCGTCCTTCAAACTGGGATGGACTTTCCGCCCCGTTCCCCAACTCCAAAAACCGTGCGTCCTCCATTCCAAAATTGGGTAGAAGAAGGCCAAAACGCAATGGCAGGAGGTCAACATGACTGCAGAAGATAAGGCGAAAAATGCCGGCAAGGTCGCGCTCGTTCTGGAGGGCGGCAGCTTCCGCGGGCAATTTACCGCAGGCGTGCTCGACGTCCTCATGGAGGCTGGCGTCGAGATCCCGGCGGTGTACGGCGTATCGGCCGGCGCTCTTAACGGTGTGAACTACAAGTCGCACCAGATCGGTCGCGTTAACCGCATCAACCTGGCCTTCTGCAATGACAACCGCTATATGGGCGCCGCGTCGTTTGCATCCACGGGCTCTATCGTCGGCTATGATTTCATTTTCAACGACGTGCAGGACCGCCTGGACCCCTTCGATAACGAGACCTTCGACGCGAGTCCCATCGAAATGTATGCCGTCGCGACGGACATGCTGTTTGGCACCGCTGCCTACCTGCCCGTCAAAAACGCCATGCTCGATATCGATTACGTGCGCGCCTCGACCTCGTTGCCGCTGGTGACGCCGCCGGTCGAGATCGATGGTCACAAGTACGTCGATGGCGGCGTGGCGGATTCGGTGCCCGTGGAGCACGTGCTGGAGGAGGCCGGATACGATCGCGCGATTGTCGTGCTTACGCAAGACCGTTCGTACGAAAAGGGACCCTACGAGTTTATGACGGCCGCGCGTGCGCGCTACGGCGATTACCCCTATCTGCTCGAGGCTATCGAAACGCGCCACGATCGTTACAACGTCCAGCGCATGCATCTGTGGAAGTATGAGCGCGAGGGCCGCGCCCTGATCGCGGCGCCGCAAAAACCGGTTGAGGTCGGCCACGTGGAACATGACACGGCCAAGCTGCTCGACCTGTATATCCAGGGCCGCCGGGAGGCAAAGCGTTTGCTCGCGGAAATTCAGGAGTTCGTCGAGCGCTAGGGCGGCCGACCCGCAAAAGGCGACAAAAGACAGGGGCCTAGAGGACCATTCGCCCGCCGAATAGCCTCTGGGCCCATCCCGTGAAAACACCGGGCATGGACGACATGTGCAGAAACTCTGGTCGGAGCCAAAATACCTGTTGACTCGGGCGGCGAGCGGGGTAATATGGACGGGTTACTTGCAGAGCCCCGTGAATCTCTGTAACAACACGTACTGTACATGGAGGAGTCTAAGTGATTTCGAAATCGACTCACTACGCCAAGCAGGGCGAGGTCCAGCGCAACTGGGTTCTCGTCGACGCCGATGGTGCTGTCCTGGGCCGTCTTGCCACCCAGATCGCAATGATCCTGCGCGGTAAGAACAAGCCCCAGTTCACGCCCAACAGCGACTGCGGCGACTTCGTTGTCGTCATCAACGCCGATAAGGTCCAGCTTACCGGTAACAAGGCCGACACGAAGACCTATTATCGCCACAGCGGCTACAACGGCGGCCTCAAGGCTGAGAGCTTCCGCCAGGCTATGGAGAAGCACCCGGAGAAGGTCATCGAGCGCGCCGTTCGCGGCATGCTGCCCAAGACCACCCTCGGCCGTGCCCAGATGACCAAGCTTAAGGTCTACGCTGGTGCCGAGCATCCGCACGCTGCCCAGAACCCCACGAAGATTGAGCTGGAGGCTTAAAGATGGCTGAGAACACCGTTGTCTACCAGGGTACCGGCCGTCGTAAGAACGCCGTCGCCCGCGTCCGTCTCGTCCCCGGCACCGGCAAGGTGACCGTCAACAAGCGTGACGCCGAGCAGTATTTCGGCCGTCATCAGCTCGTTGAGAACGCCCTTGCTCCCTTCAAGGTGACCGACACCGCCGGTCAGTTCGACGTTATCGCTCTGTGCGATGGCGGCGGCATCTCCGGTCAGTCCGGCGCTCTGCGCCTGGGCATCGCCCGCGCTCTTCTGAACGCTGGCGACTACCGTGCTGACCTCAAGAAGGCCGGTTTCCTTACGCGCGATGCTCGCGTGGTCGAGCGCAAGAAGTACGGCCTCAAGAAGGCCCGCCGCGCTCCCCAGTTCTCCAAGCGCTAAGGTTTTATCTCCTTTCGAGATACAATGTACAAGCGGGGCCTGCCGATTGCTCGGCGGGTCCCGCTTTTCTTTTTCGACTAGGGTGGGCGGCTGCGTTTTGCCCACTTGGGAAGGAGCGATCCTATGCCCCAGAACATCTTCGGCACCGACGGCGTCCGTGGCGTCGCCAACGCCGATCTCTCGTGCGAACTCGCGTTTCGCCTGGGCCGCGCGGCGACCAAGTTCCTTGGTCCGGACATCTGCATCGGTCGCGACACGCGCCTTTCGGGCACCATGCTCGAGAGCGCTCTGACCGCTGGCATTATGGCCGAGGGCGGCCGTCCGCACTGCTGTGGCGTTATCCCCACGCCGGCCGTGGCACTGCTCACCGTTCAAAACGAGCTCGATGGCGGCATCGTCATTTCCGCTTCGCACAATCCGCCGGAGTTCAACGGCATCAAGTTCTTTAGCCGCAAGGGCATGAAGCTTCCCGACGCAGTCGAGGAAGAGATCAGCGCCTGGGTCATGTCCGAGGAGGCCATGGCTGCCGACACACTGCCGACCGGCGCCGGTGTGGGCCACATCATCAAGATGAAGGACGCTCGCAAGGCATACGTCGACCATGCCATCAGCACGCTCGACGGCCTCAAGCTCGACGGCCTGGTCGTTGCCGTCGACTGCGGTCACGGCGCTTCCTGCCAGACCACGCCCGCCGCGCTTCAGCGCCTGGGCGCCACGGTCCACGCTATCAACACCGACTACTGCGGCACCGACATCAACGTCGAGTGCGGCTCCACGCACCTCGAGCCCCTGCGCGAGCTCGTGCTGCGCACCCATGCCGATATCGGCCTGGCCCACGATGGCGACGCCGACCGCGTGCTGTTTGTGGACAGCGAGGGCAACGAGATCGACGGCGACTACATCCTGGCCATCTGTGGCTCAGACCTTGCCGCTCGCGGCAAGCTCGCCAACTCCGAGATCGTCTCGACCGTCATGTGCAACCTGGGCTTCTCTATCGCCATGAAGGAGCAGGGCTTTGAGATGGTCCAGACTGCCGTGGGCGATCGCTACGTTCTTGAGCGCATGCTCGCGGACGGCGCCGTCATCGGCGGCGAGCAGTCCGGCCATATCATCTTCCTGGAGCACAACACCACCGGCGACGGCCTGGTGACGGCTCTGCAGCTGCTGGCCGTGCTCAAGCGCACCGGCCGCACGCTTACCGATCTTGCCGGCATCATGAAGAAGTACCCGCAGGTACTGGTCAACGTGCATTCCGACAACAAGGCCGGTCTGGACGATTGCCAGCCCATCTGGGACGCCGTCGCCGCCGCCGAGAAGGAGCTCAACGGTCGCGGCCGCATCCTGGTGCGCCCGAGCGGCACCGAGCCGCTGGTTCGCGTCATGGCCGAGGCCGAGACGCACGAGCTCACCCAGCGCGTTGTCGACGACATCGTCGAGGTTGTCAAGCGCGAACTTCCCTAATGGTCAAAAACGGGTGCCAAGTGGTAAACTGTTAAGGCTATTTTGATTGATTGGTATGTCCGAGGGGGAGCATGTTCACTAAAGTCCTGAGGTCTTTTGGTATGCGTGGTCGAGTCCTTACGCTGGATGCTCCCATCTCGGGCGACGTTATTCCGCTGTCCGAGGTCAATGACCAGACGTTTGCCACTGGCCTTTTGGGTCAGGGCGTGGCGATTCAGCCCACGGGCACACGTGTGATCGCGCCGGCGGACGCTAAGGTCGAGGCTATTTTTCCCACGGGACATGCCGTTGCGCTCAACACGGTCGATGGCCTGGACGTGCTTATTCATGTTGGCCTGGACACCGTTCAGCTCGAGGGCAAGCATTTTACCGTGCACGCACAGGTGGGCGACATCGTCCATAAGGGCGACGTGCTCATCGAGTTCGATCGCGAGGCAATTGCTGCCGAGGGCTACGATGTGACGGTTCCTATCTTGGTGTGCAACTCTGTTGAGTTCTCGAGCATCAAGGGCTCTATTGGCGAGCATGTCGAGGAGATGGACCAGCTCATCGTTGCTCGCGAGCGCTAGTAAGCGCGCTTGGCCTTTAGCCTACAATTCAAACACGTTTACGGAGGGCGCCCTTGAAAGAGGACGCCCTCCGTGGCAAGATGGGAACTGTCCGAGGCCAAACGGCCTTGGGTCGCCGTGGACGGGCAGGGGCCTCGACGCGGTTGGACACGAGACATATACATTACGCGACCTCGCCCTGGTGGCCGCACACGTTGGTTGCGGCCGACGCGGGCCGCGGGCAAGTGCTTGTAAGGGGAGCCTTGCCTCTCTTGTATGAGAAAGGACGCGTAATGAAGATCATTAAAGCTAAAGACTACGAGGATATGAGCCGTAAGGCCGCCAATATCATCTCGGCGCAGGTTATCCTCAAGCCCGATTGTGTGCTGGGCCTTGCCACCGGCTCCACCCCGATCGGCGCTTACAAGCAGCTTGCCGCCTGGTATGAGAAGGGCGACGTTGACTTTGCCGAGGTCAGCACCTACAACCTGGACGAGTATCGCGGCCTTTCGCATGACGATCCCCAGAGCTATCACTACTTTATGCGTGAGAACTTCTTCGATCACATCAACATCGATCTGAACAACACGCATGTGCCCGACGGCTCCAACCCCGACGCCGCCGCTGCCTGCTCCGAGTACGACAAGATCGTCGCTGCCGCCGGTTACCCCGATCTGCAGCTGCTCGGCATCGGTAACAACGGTCACATTGGCTTCAACGAGCCCGACGATCACTTCTCCAAGGGCACGCACTGCGTCGACCTTACCGAGAGCACCATTCAGGCCAACAGCCGCCTGTTCGACAGCATCGACGACGTGCCCCGCCAGGCCTACACCATGGGCACCCAGACCATCATGTATGCCCGCATGATCTTGGTTGTCGCCAACGGCGAGGCCAAGGCCCAGGCCGTGCATGACATGTGCTATGGCCCGGTTACGCCCGAGTGCCCGGCCTCGATTCTGCAGCTGCACACCAACTGCGTCGTGGTCGCCGACGAGGCTGCCCTTTCGCTCTGCGAGTAACGACTCCGCGAAACCATATTGCGCTCCGAGAGGCTCCCGCTTTGCGGGGGCCTTTTTTGCTGGGCAAGCGACTTGTCGGCACGCGGCCGTTAGGCGCGGGGCGCGGCAACATCCTCATCAGAAGCGAAGTGTGCACAAGTCAGATAACGTGATGCATTCAATACCATATAGTATGCAAAATAGCTACTAAATAGTCGCAGGCGGTAGCGGGGAATAGGCGAGTTGCGCAACTCAAATAAAACGGTTCCTTTACGGTAAACTGCCTAACAGATGGGACATTTCAGCAAGCTATTTGACCTGCATAAACAGTTGTCTGTCGAAGGAAAAACAACGAGCAGTGCCCGCTGTACAAAAACTTGCCGAATGCGTACCGACAAGCAGCCAAAAACATGGTGCCACGCTATTCATAGGGTGGCAGATGTGGTCGTGCGGTTACGGTATCCATGTGGTCGAGTTGAGGAGCGGGCATGGTACAGGATCTGGGTAATACGGGCGACCTCGAAGTGATGTCGATGGGCGGAGGCTATATGATTCGCCGCGATCGGCTGATGAACGAGCTGATTATCAAGGGCCGCCAAGCCGGGATCGTGCTCGTTTACGCACCCGATGGATTTGGTAAGACCTCGGTGCTGATGCAGTATGTCCACGAGGTCAAAAGCGATTACACGCGAGGGTCGGTGCGCGTTATCGAGGCCGACCGGGCCATTGGCCGCGAGGTGTTCATACAACTCGAGGTGGTTGCAGAGGAGCTCAAGGATAAGCCGCATTCGCTCATCGCCATCGATAACGTGCCGGTCTTCGACCAGCGCGATACCGAGGATTTTATCGATACGATTCGTGGTCTGCGCGCGTCGGGGGTGGGCGTTCTTTTGACGTGCCGCCCGTCAAACCGTCTGCTTATCCGCGGGCTGGGGGATTCGGTAAAGGTCAACGCGCAGATGCTCAAGGTGCATGCCTATGAGTATTCGGCATGGGCATCGGCTTTTTCGATCAGCACGTCGCTCGATTTTTACCAGCTTACGCAAGGCGTGCCCGAGCTGGTCTCGGCGTTGCAGACGGGGCTGTACGGCCAGGGTGACGTTGCCCAGCTGCTCGAAAACGAGATTGTCAATGTATACGGCGCGGTGCTTGCCGACTTGGCGTCTCTCGAGAACAACACGCTGTTTAACGTTGCGGGCCTTATGGTCTTAATGGGCGAAGGTAATATCGCAGAGCTCGAGGCGTGCGGCGTGCGGCTATCGATGGTTGACCAGTCATATCTGGTGCGCGACTATCCCATCTTTGGCATTGACCCGGTCGACCGGAGTTTTGCCTGCTTGGGAACGGAGGACAATGCGCGACTCAGGCTGCGCAAGCTGATCGCCGAGATCAGCCCCGAACTTATACGACGCGCTGCTCGCATTTTAATCAAGGCGGGCCGATGCGACCTGGCGATGGATCTGGCGGATGCCTTTTTAGACAGGAATGTCGTGCTCGAGCTTGCCGGGCAGTACGGGGTCGACCTGGCCTTGACTGGACACGGGGCGGACGTTTGCCGCGCAGCGTTGGGGGCGATGAATGCCGATGGATTGTCATACGAGCCGACGCCGTCCGAGGCACTCGGCGTGTATCTGTCGGCGGTGAGCATTTCCAACGCCAAGTTGGCCCGATGCATGGCGGCTGTTATCGAGCGGGCTGGCGAGCGCGCCGCGCAAGAGATCGACCCGCTCGCCTGGAGGGTGGCCCAGGCGCTTACCATCGTTTGCTACGGACAGAGCGGGCTGGGGCTCCCCACGACGCTTTCGTTTCCGGACCGCGCGTCATCGTGTGACGTGCTCGACATGTTGTCGGCGCATATCGAGATAAAGCGCCGTCTGGCCGAGCGTGCGGATGTGGGCGATGCGTTTGACGGGCTTGCGGAGCACGGGGCGTACGATTGCGAGCTGGATATCGCCGGCTTATTTATACGGGCAGACCGGATGCTGGTGGAACTATTTGACGGTTCGTTTGCGGGAACCGATGCGCGCGATGACGAGCTTGCCCTCATGGTCGAGGCGCTCGACGTTCATAGCCTGCGGGCGCTGACGATTTGGGTGCGCATGGTTTTGGCTGCGCGCCGCCTGCTTGCCGGCTTGCCGGTGACCGACGAAGCGGCGTTTAGCGAGATCGATCGGTTTGCCGTGCGCGTGCGCGACAATCGGCTTCAGCTCTTTGGACTTTTGCTCGAAGGATGGCAATCGATGTCCGAGGGGCGCCCTGTCAACGCAAAGTTCCGTGCCGTTCAGGTGCTTAAGCTTGTCGACGAAACGGTGACGTATATGCGAGATAACGCGCTGCTGCTGGAGCGCGTGGCATTTTTGCGAAACACGTCGATGGTTACGGTGCGCGAGGAGGCGGAGCTGCTCGATATAAGCCAGACGCAGGTTCGCGGCTCGGAGGCGTGGACGGTGGCACTGCACTTGGCTTCCGCGGGCCGCGACAGCGATTTGGCGGCGTGGATGTCCATGAACCGCCCAGGAATGCTGGAGCCGTCGTATCGACTCTTTGCGCGCCTTGCCATGCATTGTCTGGGCGAGTCTGGCGCAAGAATCCGCAAGAAGCTCCCGGTGCGCGAGCTTTCGAGATACACGATGCGCGACGATTTGGACGAAGCGCACGAGCGGCTGTTTCAGGTCGAAGAAGTCGAGGCCGTCGATACGATCGAGCATATCGAGATCCGCATGTTCGGGGCGTTTCGCGCCGAGCGCGACGGGTTTCCCATCACCGATAAGATGTGGCGTCGCAAGAAGGCGGCGACGCTTGCGGAGCGCCTCGCGTTGAGCATGGACGCGCTGGTCGACCGCGAGACCCTGGCCATGGAGCTGTGGCCCCATGCCGAGTTCAACCGTGCCCGCAACAACCTGTATTCGACGATATCGCGCCTGCGCTCGGCCTTGGGGCCGACGCCAGACGGCAAGTCGTGCGTGCTGATCCAAAACGAGTGCATTGGGCTTAACGGCGACTACGTTAAGACCGACGTGCGGCTGTTTGAGCAGATGACCCGCGAGATCCTGGGAAATCGTGGGGGAGCGCGCGGGCCTCACCTAGTGGAGCTGTGTCTAAAGGTCGAGCAACTCTACACTGGCTCGCTCTATATTCCCAATGGCTGCAATCCGACATACTTTGTGCGCATGCGCCAGATTATGCAATCTAAGTTTATCGACAGCATGATTCGCGGGGCGAATGAGGCGCTGGAAGAAAACGACCTGCAGTCGGCGATATGGTTGGTCGAGGCAGGACTTCGCCAGGAGACGGCGCGCGAGGATATGGTTCGTTGCGCCATGCGCGTCTATAACGCCGCAGGCCGCCGTCGCGACATCATCGATTTGTACAGCGGGCATGTCCATCATCTAAAAGAGCAGATTGCAGGCGTGCCCGAGCCCGAGACGCGGCGTCTATATGAGCGTTTGGTTGAAGGCAGGCTTAAGCGCATGGCGGTCGTGCGATAAAAAAAGGGGCGCCCAGGAAACCCGGACGCCCCGTAGGCATACGATGTGTGAGTGCTTAGACGAGCTTGATCTTCTCGATGTCCTTGCGCGAGGACTCGCGATACAGCGAGAACTTGCGACCGATGACCTGGACGACCTCGGCGTGGCAGCGCTCGGCGAGCTCCTCGGCGGCCTCGCGGGCAGAAAGGCTGGAGCCGTCCAGCACGGAGCACTTAACGAGCTCGTGCTTCTCCAGGTAGGCGACCGTCTGCTCGACGGTGCCCTCGTTGACGTCGGACTTGCCGATGATGATGGCGGGGTTGAGGTGATGGGCCATGCTGCGAAGCTGCTTGACCTGGGCTCCTGTCAGTGCCATGGGTTCTCGCTTTCTATGTTATGGGGCGCCCCGCGATGGGGCCTTAATCTACGTGAGCTGTCCCACGATAGCGCAGGAACGGTGCGGTGTGGAGCGCGTTTGCCCAGTTCAAAAAGAATGCGGATGCCGAGCGGGAGAACAGCGCGGGTTACAAGCGGACGTGTACGGCGGCCGAAAGCGGTCTATGGACGGCTCGAAGAGACCGGCTCCCATGCAATAAACGCCCAACGGACCTTGCGGACGTGGTCGAGCATGTAGCGCCCCTGCGGCACGCCCTTGGACCCCGGCTCGCCGGCATGGGGATTCTCAATCATATGCTGGGCGACGTAGACGCGCAGACGGTCGATCTTATCCTCGCTACCGTGCTCGAGCATGCGGGAGAAGTCCGCCACGCCCGCCTCAAGGCTATCGAAGGTATCGCGACGAGGTGATTCAAAGTACGTAACCTGCGGCAGGGCACCCATCTGAATGAGAATGTTAAAGGCATACACAAAGCCATTACTGCAGGTAACCGAGGCGCCAATGGCGTTCATCAAGTGCAGGTCATAACGCGGGCTGGAGTTGGCGACCATGGTGACAGCACAACGCCGACGAGCCGTACGGTCAAGCTTGGCGAGCGCGCCCCTCAGATCGTTTGTCGTAATCGAGCGACTGGCAAAGGCAACATCGACCGCTTTCGCGACCGGTCCAACCAAACTCCAGTCATCATCCCAAGCAAGCTCAAGCGGCGTAATGCGACCCTCGAGCCCATAGTACTCAATGCCGGCATCAAGCGTGCCCAACATAGCAGGAGAGAAGTCAGCAGCAATCACAGGATGCCCAGCTTGAGCAAGCGGAATAGCAATCGACCCAGCCCCACACCCCATATCCAGCACCGACTCGCCGGGCTGGAGTGCCAACAGCTTCATAAAATCCCGGGCATACGGAGCAGTCTCAAGCGGCCGAAAATGCCGAGCCCTTTTATCCCACTCAAAAGAATCATCAGCCCGCCGCCGAGCAGCCTGCAGGCGCATCCATTCATCATTCCAATCCGCAGAAAGCAGCTCAGAACGAATCAAATCATCAGCCACGGGCCATCCTCCTCACAACAAAAAAGCGGCCCCTCCCAAAAGAAGAGCCGCAACCAGCATATATCAGAAAGAACCGATCCAACGCCAAACCACCGCATCAGCCAGGATGGGCAGAAGCGAAGCGACTGCCAAAGGGACAGAACCCAACTGAGGTCCCGTTGTGCGGGAGCCCCGCCGCCGGGCGGCAGACATATAAGGTCGATCGCGAGTTCCGCACGAGCCGGAGAGCACTTAATGTGCTCTCCGTGCGAGCCAGGACTGTCCGAGCAGGCGACCTTATATGTCTGCCGCCCGGCGGCGGGGCTCCTCGCCCGTATCCCCAGCTAGTTCTTCAGCGAGTTCAGTGGCGCCGGGAATCGACCACCGCGATGGGCAAGCACGGTGCCGGCGTTGGGGTTCACCGGCATGATGGGCGCACGGCCGAACAGGCCGCCGTACTCGACGCAGTCGCCCACGCCCTTGCCGATGGCGGGAATCACGCGGACGGCCGTGGTCTTGTTGTTGATGACGCCGATGGCCATCTCGTCGGCAATGATGCCGGCGATGGTCTCGACCGGGGTGTCACCGGGGATGGCGATCATGTCCAGGCCGACGGAGCACACGCAGGTCATGGCCTCGAGCTTCTCGAGCGAAAGCGCGCCGGCCTCGACGGCGGCGATCATGCCGGCGTCCTCGGACACGGGGATAAAGGCGCCCGAGAGGCCGCCCACGCTGGAGCTGGCCATGACGCCGCCCTTCTTGACGGCATCGTTGAGCATGGCGAGCGCGCAGGTCGTGCCCGGGCCGCCGCAGGTGCCCACGCCGATGATCTCGAGGATGCGGGCAACGGAGTCGCCAATGGCAGGCGTAGGTGCCAGCGACAGGTCGACGATGCCCTTCTCGACACCCAGGCGGCGGGCGGCCTCGCGGCTCATGAGCTCGCCGGCACGGGTGATCTTAAAGGCGGTCTGCTTGATCTTCTCGGCGACCTCCATCATCGAGGCGGAGTCGGGGAGCGTCTCCAGGGCAGCAGCCATAACGCCGGGGCCCGAGACACCAACGTTGATGACGGCGTCGGCCTCGCCGCCGCCGTGGACGGCGCCCGCCATAAACGGGGAGTCCTCGACCATGTTGGCAAAGCAGACAAACTTGGAAGCGCCGACGGAATCCTGGTCGGCCGTGAGCTTGGCGGCGTCGATGATGGTCTGCGCGGCCATGAGTACGGCGTCCATGTTGATGCCGGCGCGCAGGCTGGCGACGTTGACGCTGGAGCAGACGCGGCTCGTGGTGGCGAGCGCCTGCGGAATGGACTGGATAACGCGGCGGTCGGCATCGCCGATGCCCTTCTGGACGAGCGCGGAGAAGCCGCCCAGGTAGTCGATGCCGAGGGTCTCGGCCGCGCGGTCGAGGGCGTGCGCGATGGGGGTGAGGTCCTCATCCTTGCAGCAAGCGGCGATCTGCGCCACCGGGGTGACGGAAACGCGCTTGTTGACGATGGGGATACCGTACTCGCGCTCGAGGTTCTCGGCGGTCTCGACCAAGTGCTCAGCCGTGTGCGTCACGTGGTCGTAGATCTTCGTGCACATGCGGTCGAGGTTCTCGTCACCGCAACCCATGAGCGAAACACCCATGGTGATGGTCCTGATGTCGAGGTTCTGCTCCTCAACCATGCCGCGGGTTTCCGCGATTTCTGCAGGCGTGATCGCCATCCTTGCGCTCCTATCTGCCAAAACGAGCATAGTCCCCTTTATTCTAACGTGCCGCACGCGCCAAGTGGCACATGCGGCACGTTTTGGTGCGGGGTTGTTTCCGTTGTGTTACCGGCCAAAGACCTCTTCGGCGATGCGCGCGCTCTCGGCGGCGTCCTTGGCGTAGTAGTCCGCGCCGATCTGCTTGGCGTATTCGGGGGTGAGCACGGCGCCGCCCACGATAATCTTGACGCCCGGAACTTCGGCATGGAGCAGCTTGATGGTCTCCTCCATGGCGACGACCGTGGTGGTCATAAGCGCCGAGAGGCCGACGAGCTTTATGTCGCGCTCCTTGACGGTCTTGAGCACCTCCTGCGGATCGACATCGCGGCCCAGGTCAAAGACGGTGTAGCCGTAGTTGTCGAGCAGCATCTTGACGATGTTCTTACCGATATCGTGGATGTCGCCCTTGACGGTGGCCACGCAGATCTTGCCCTTGTCGGCAATCTCGCCGGCGGGCATCAGACGCTTGATGGTATCGAAGCCCACGCGCGCTGCTTCTGCCGAGGCCATGAGCTGCGGCAAGAAGAATTTGCCCTGGTCAAAGAGGACACCGACCTCGTCGAGGGCGGGGATAAAGTGGTTATTGATGAGGTCCATGGCGTCGTGGTCGGCCAGCAGACGCTCGGTTTCGGCCGCGATCTCGCCCTTGCGGCCCGAGACGACCATGTGGCGGATGGGGTCGTCGTCAGGGCTTGCGGTGGTGCCTGCGGCAGGCGCGGCATCGCTCGTTGCTGCCTGGGCGGCCGTTGGGTTCGCGGCGATCTTGTACGGGTCGGTCCAGCCGGCGTAGCGCTCGATGTATCCGGTCGAGCCCTCGTCCTCAACGCTCAGCACGCGATAACTGTAGACGGTGTCCATAAAGCGCTTGGAACCGGGGTTCATGATGGGGGCGTCCAGGCCAGCGCCAAAGGCGGCGGCCAAAAAGACCGAGCCCAACAGCGGGCGGGCAGGCAGGCCAAAGCTGATGTTCGATACGCCGAGCGCGCACTTGACGCCCAGGCGCTCCTTGCACAACGACATGGCGCGCAGGATCTGCTCGGCCTGACGCTGGTTGGTCGAGGCAGTCATGACCAGGCAGTCGATGAGGATACGGTCCGGGCCGATGCCGTAGCGGGCGGCCTCGGCCACGATGCGCTCGGCAATGGCAAAGCGGGCCTCGGCGGTGTCGGGGATGCCGCCCTCGTCGAGCGTGAGGCCGACGACGTTGGTGCCGTAGTGGGCGACCAGTGGAAGGATCTCGTCCATGATCTGCTGCTTGCCGTTGACCGAGTTGATGATGGGCTTGCCGGCATAGCGGCGCACGGCGGCCTCGACGGCGGCGGGGTCGGTGGAGTCGATCTGTAGCGGCAGCAGCGTGGAGCCCTGGAGCTGCTCGGTCGCTTGCTGGATGACCTTGACCTCGTCGATCTCGGGCAGGCCCACGTTGACGTCCAGGATGTCGGCGCCCTGCTCCTGCTGGCTGATGCCCTGGCTCACGACGTAATCCAGGTCGCCGTCGCGCAGGGCCTGCTGTAGGCGCTTTTTGCCGGTGGGGTTGATGCGCTCGCCGATGACGGCGATCTTGTGGCCGTCGCAGGGAAGGTCCACAACCGTTTGGGCGCTCGTGACTGACATGCTGGGCTTGCGGTGACGCGGGCTGGGCGTGTGGTTGTCGATAAGCGTGCGCAGCGCTGCCATGTGCGCCGGCGTGGTGCCGCAGCAGCCGCCCACGACGCTCACGCCGTCCTCGATCATGCCGGCGACGGCCTCGGCGTATTCGGGGGCCTGGATGTCAAAGACGGTGTTGC
The DNA here is from genome assembly GCA_934654585.1 of uncultured Collinsella sp. Taxonomy (GTDB): domain Bacteria; phylum Actinomycetota; class Coriobacteriia; order Coriobacteriales; family Coriobacteriaceae; genus Collinsella. The sequence continues at coordinate 95,491 of CAKUGF010000001.1, forward strand.
CGTCATCATCCACGCGGGGCAGTCCTGCGTTGGCCTGCACCATGACGGGCTTGTCGGTGACAGTGAGCATGCGCGCGGCGAGTCCTCGGAGCTCGGCCGGGCCCTGGCTGCAGTTGATGCCCAGGACGTCGGCGCCGATGGCGTCGAGCGTGATGGCGGCGACCTCGGGGCTCGTGCCCAGGAAGGTGCGGCCGTCTTCCTCAAAAGTCATGGTGGCAAAGACGGGCAGGTCGGAGTTCTCGCGGCAGGCGAGGACGGCGGCCTTAATCTCGGCCAGGTCGGTCATGGTCTCGATAATAAAGAGGTCGACGCCCGCAGCGACGCCGGCGCGTACCTCCTCGGCAAAGAGGTCATAAGCCTCGTCAAAGCTGAGGGTACCTAGGGGGCGCAGCAGGGCACCGATGGGGCCGATGTCGCCGGCGACGTAGCGGGCGCCGGCCTCGCGGGCGCAGGTGACGGCCGCGGCAAAGACATCTGCCACGGTGGCGGCGCCGTCGAGTTTGTGGGCGTTCGCGCCAAAGGTATTGGCGGTGATCACATCGCAGCCGGCCTCGACGTACTGACGCTGGATATCGGTGATGACCTGGGGCTCCTCAAAGTTGAGGAGCTCGGGCAGGGCGCCGGCTTTCATGCCGGCCGCCTGCAGCATGGTGCCCATGCCGCCGTCAAACAGTAGGTGCCCCGTGCCCTCAATGGCGGCGCGCAGGCGATCGTCCTTAATGCGCAGGTCGTCGATTGCGCGCGTCTTGTACGTGGCACCGTTGCAACGTGCAGTATTGACGGGCGCCGCCAGCGCGGTGCCGTCGGAATCATGAGTGATAAGCGGAGTAAACATCGAGGGCTCCTAATGGCTGGAATAGCAGGTGGTGTGGGCGGCGCGGAAGCGGCAGTGCTCGCGCATGCGGCAGATGTTGCAGGTGGGGCGGGTCTGGGCGTCGTGGACCTCGCCGTCGAACAGGCCGATCACCGCGGTCACGCTTTTGGTGGGCATAAGCAGGCTGGTGGGCGTGACGGTGAGTCCAATGAGCCGCGTGGCGTTGAGCGCATTCACGATCGAGCGCTGGGCCGAGAGCGGGCAGTCGCCGTAGCCGGGGCTAAAGCGCCAGTTGCCGGCGAGCCCGTGTGCGGCAGCGTCCACCTTGACCTGCTGGTCCATCTGCTCAACGGCGGCCTCAACATATGCCGAGCACGCGGCGTCGAGCACAGCGCCCTCCAGGGGCTGCTGGGCTCCGGTGGTTCGCAGGCGGCGCTCGGCGGCCATCCCGAGGGTGCAGACCATGAGCGCCGCCAGGCGGGCGTCCTTAAGATGACGATAGATATCGCGACCCCGCAGCTCAACATTGGTGCCAACTAGGCAAATGCAAGGCTCGCCCTGCTCGTCGATGCCCGTGGCATCGACGGCAAAGACGCGGCGCACGCCACGGGGCTCAATGTCGAGCTCCAGCCGCTCGACCACAAGCTCAATACGTCGTGACAGCTCGGGCTCAATCTGCTGGCCGCCGTAGCCCAGATACCGAAGCATCTCGGCGCGGTCGACGCGGGGGTGGTGGGCAGCATCGACACGGTAAAGCGCCGGCGACGCAAGGTCGGCCGGCACTTCGACAGCGGTTGTATCGATGTGCGGTTTTTCCATTACCCCAGGCGCTCCATAATGGTCGCGGCGATTGCAGGACGGTTCATAGTGTACAGGTGCAGACCGTCGGCACCGTGCTCCTTGAGGTCGCAAAGCTGGCGGGCGGCATAATCCACACCGGCAGCCTGCAGACTCTCGGGGTCGTTCTCGTACTTGGCGAGGATCTTGATGACGGGGGAGGGCAGCGATGCGCCGCACATAAAGACCATGCGGCTGATCTGCGACTTTCCCATAAACGGCATGATGCCCGCGGTGACGGGCACAGTGATGCCTGCCTTGTCGGCGAGCTCGCGGAAGCGGTAGAAGCACTCGTTATCAAAGAAGAGCTGCGTCACAAAGAAGCTCGCGCCGGCGTCTTGCTTTTGCTTGAGGTATTCGACCGAGAGGTTCAGATTCTCGCAGGCGATGTGGCCCTCGGGGTAGGCTGCGGCGCCCACGCAAAAGCCGGCGTCGACGAGCTCGGGGATGAGGTCGCGAGCATAGGCGTAGTCAGAGGCGGGCTTGTCGTCCTCGGTCGCGCCGGCGGGAAGGTCGCCGCGCAGGGCCAGCACGTTTTCCACGCCGGCCGAGCGGTACTCGTCGATCTTGGCGGCGATATCGGCATGCGTGCGGCCCACGCAGGTGAGGTGCGCCACCGAGGGCGTATCGAATTCGCTCGAAATCATATGCGCGATGGGTGCGGTGGTGGCACCGTTGCCCGAGCCACCAGCAGAGCAAGTGACCGAGACAAAGCTCGGCGAAAGCCTGCACAGGTTGCCCGCCACCTCGCGAGCCGTATCGAGGGTAAGCTCGCCCTTGGGCGGGAACATCTCAAACGAAACGGGCGTGGTGCCCTGGGATGCTGCCTGCTTAAAAACCTCGTCGACGCGCATATCGTGCTCCTTTAGATATTTAGTGCGATGTGTTGTAAGGATTCTACAGCACCACTGTGCCACGGTGGAGTTTTACTCGCTATTTAGGGATACCAATCAAAGATGCCTTGCTATCGGCTTTCCCTATAGCAGAGCGGTCAACGGAGGACGGGGCTATATTGACTGGTATCTGATGTGAAATACCAGTCTTTATAGCCCCGTCCCAAATTAACTACCCTAAAATCATGCGGGGAGGTCTGCAATTTATACAGTTCGTTGGCTGTTAAGGGTGGCAATAATCCTGCGATGCGGTAACCTCATTGATTGGTTTCGTGACCGCAACATAACGGTAATGTTGCGGAAACACGACGAGCCTAATCTATGACTCGTTCGTTAGTAATCAACACCGCATCTCACGCGGTGCCGATACGAAGGGAGTTCCGTATGGCCGATCTTACTGACCGCTTCGGGACCATGGTGTTCTCTGAGGAAGTCATGAAGGACTACCTCCCCAAGGACATTTGGAAGCGCCTTGCTGCAACCCTCGAGGACGGTGAGCCGCTCGACCTGGATGTGGCCAACGCCGTTGCCCACGCCATGAAGGTCTGGGCCATCTCCAAGGGCGCGACGCACTACGCGCACTGGTTCCAGCCGCTTTCGGGCATTACTTCCGAGAAGCACGACAGCTTCCTCGAGCCCAACCACGACGGCACCGCCATTACCAAGTTTACGGGCAAGAACCTCATCCAGGGCGAGCCCGATGCCTCCAGCTTCCCCAACGGCGGTCTGCGTGCCACCTTCGAGGCCCGTGGCTACACCGCTTGGGATCCCACCAGCCCCGCTTTTATCAAGGACGATGTCCTGTGCATCCCCACGGCTTTCTGCTCCTACACGGGCGAGGCCCTGGACAAGAAGACCCCGCTGCTGCGCTCCATGACCGCGCTCTCGCGTGAGTCCAAGCGCGTTTTGGCGCTGTTTGGCAAGGCCCCCAAAAAGGTCGTTCCTTCCGTGGGCGACGAGCAGGAGTACTTCCTGATCAAGAAGGACGCTTACCGCAAGCGCAAGGACCTGGTCATCACCGGCCGCACCCTCTTTGGTGCTGCTCCCTGCAAGGGTCAGGAGCTCGAGGAGCACTACTTTGGCGCTATCCGCCCCACCGTCTCGGCCTATATGAAGGATCTGGACGATGAACTGTGGGCGCTTGGCATTCCTGCCAAGACCAAGCACAACGAGGTCGCTCCTTGCCAGCATGAGCTCGCACCGGTCTATGGCGAGGTCAACGAGGCCATCGACCAGAATCTGGTCATGATGGAGAAGATGAAGCTCATTGCCTCCCGCCACGACTTGGTCTGCCTGCTGCACGAGAAGCCCTTCGAGGGCATCAACGGTTCGGGCAAGCACAACAACTGGTCGCTTGGCACCGAGTCCGAGAATCTGCTCGATCCGGGCGACACCCCGCTCGACAACCTGCAGTTCATCGTCTTCCTCACCGCGGTGATCGAGGCCGTCGATAACTATCAGGAGCTCCTGCGTGCCTCCGTTGCCTCGGCCGGCAACGATCATCGTCTGGGCGCCAATGAGGCTCCTCCGGCGATTATGTCCATCTTCCTGGGCGACCAGCTTACCGAGGTCGTCGAGAAGATCATCGATGGCAAGGCTTCCGTCCATGCCACGCGCGGCGTGCTCGACCTGGGCGCCGATACCCTGCCCAAGCTGATGCAGGACAACACCGACCGCAACCGCACCTCCCCGTTTGCCTTCACCGGCAACAAGTTCGAGTTCCGTGCCTGCGGCTCCGAGCAGAACGTCTCCGACTCCAACCTGGTGCTCGATGCCGCCGTGGCCAAGTCGCTCAAGTCCTTCGCCGATGCCCTTGAGGGTACGCCCGAGGATGATTTCCAGGACGCCGCGCTCGAGTACTGCAAGAAGGTCCTGACCGACCACCAGCGCATCCTCTTCTCCGGTGACGGTTACTCCGATGAGTGGCCCGTCGAGGCCGAGAAGCGCGGCCTTGCCAACAACAAGACCACGGCCGACGCCCTGCCCGCCTTTGTTTCCGATAAGGCTATCGCGCTCTTTGAGGAGACGGGCGTCCTGACCAAGGCCGAGGCCCAGTGCCGTTACGACTGCAAGCTCGAGAAGTACAACAAGCTCATGAACATCGAGGCTACCACGATGGTTCGCGAGGCACGTCGTACCTATCGCCCGGTCATTACCGCCTACGCCACCAAGGTCGCTAAGGGCCTGGAGACTATTCGTGCCGCCGGTGCTGAGGCTGCCATGCAGTGCGAGCAGAACACGCTCAACAAGCTCTGCAACGGTATCACCGCCATCAACGACTCCATCAAGGCGCTCGACGCCGTGCATCAGAAGGCCGAAGCCCTCGATGGCCAGGAGCAGGCCAACGTGTATGCACACGAGGTCGTTCCCGCTATGGATACGCTGCGTGCCGCCGTGGACGCAATGGAGGAGATCGTGGCCGCCGACTACTGGCCGGTTCCGACCTACGACGACATCCTGTTCTACGTGTAGAACGTAACCGATATATCGTCATGGTATTGAGCCGGGGTCCGCATCGCGCGGGCCCCGGTTTTTGTTTGCGAAGGATGCTTTGGAGTCTGTTTTGTCTCCGATTCGCCTTGGTCATAAAGGGTCGCGGGCAAAAAACGTCAAATATGAGTACTGTCACAAGACCTGTAGCATTATATTTTTGCAAAATATGTAGTGTTACGCAACATATGTCCAAGTACTTAGCTGATAAACGCCTGCAGTTCTACCGCTGCAGGACGTTTTGACGTCTAAATCACCTTCTGAAGGCGTGAAATCGCTGTTACCAAAATGGTAACAGTACTCATATTTGCCATTTGGGGGTGCGGACAGAAAGTTGGACCGCGAGGCGGTCCGGACTGGAGGTTCGCATGTACAGCAGGGAGAAGGTCGAGCTCTTCCTCCTGGCGACGGAGGACGGCATGGGGCCGACCGCCGCCGCGGAGTTCGCGGGGGTCTCGGTGGGCGCGGCCAAGAAGTGGGCCACGGGGCACCTCCCGCACAGCTATACCGGCGCGCGCTGTAGAATCGGGGCGAGGAAACCGCGCCGGAAGGAGGCCAGCTTGGGCCAGGACAAGTCGATCTACACCCCGCCCGCCACCGGCCCGCTCGCCGGGCTCAGCGAGGACCAGATAGAGAACCTTCTGCTCAGGGCGGTGTTGGCCGACCTAAAAGCGGAAGGGTGGGACCCGGCTTCGATCTCGAACAGGAGCAAGTGCGAGCTCGGCGAGAGATTGAGGCGGGCGACCGCCCTGCCCCTCCGCTCGATCACAGGTTTCTTGAGGATATCGAAGAGCTCCTATGAGTACTGGAGGCCCCGCGTCGCCGAGCCGCGCGACCGCGACGCCGACATACGCGCCCACGTGGTGCGCATCTTCGGCGAGGGGTCCGGCTGCTGGGGCTACCGCACCGTCTGGGCGCGCCTCCGCCGCGAGGGCGTCGAGGCGAGCGAGAAGCGCGTGCGCCGCGTGATGCGCGAGGAGGGCCTCGAGGTCGTCTACAACAAGAGGCGCGCCCGGGGCTACAGCTCCTACGCCGGCGAGGTCTCCAAGGCGCCGGAGAACCTCGTGAACAGGAATTTCCGCGCCGACGAGCCCAACCGGCTGTGGCTCACCGACATCACCGAGTTCAGGCTCCCGGGCGGCCGGAAGGTCTACCTGAGCCCGATCGTCGACTGCTTCGACGGGATGCCCGTCGCCTGGTCGGTCGGGCTGCACCCCGACAAGCGCCTCGCGAACTCGAGCCTGCTCAAGGCCCTCGCGGCCAGGCCGGCCGGCGCCCGCACGACGATCCACTCGGACCGCGGCGGCCACTACCGCTGGCCGGAGTGGATCGGGATCTGCCGGGAGAACGGCCTGGTCAGGAGCATGTCCGCCAAGGGCTGCAGCCCCGACAACTCGGCCTGCGAGGGCTTCTTCGGGCGGCTCAAGAACGAGTTCTTCCACTACAGGGACTGGGAGGGCGTGACGCCCGAGGAGTTCATGGCCAGGCTCGAGGCCTATCTCGTGTACTATCGTGAGGAGCGGATAAAGAAGTCCCTCGGGTGGCTGAGCCCGATGGAGTACCGCAGGAAGCTTGGATACGCCTAGGCGGTCCAGGAAATCGTCCGCACCCCTGCCGGGTTCGAATCCCGGCATATGGATAGCAAAAAGCCCGTCACCGCTTGGGTAACGGGCTTTTCATTTCGAATGGTGCCCCCAACGGGATTCGAACCCGTGATATCCACCTTGAAAGGGTGGCGTCCTTGGCCGCTAGACGATGGGGACAGCGGGAAAGAGTATAGCAGACTTTTTTGTCGGCGCGTATATCGTTGGCAAACTGGAAAACCACCACACAGGAGTGGATCGTCTATCCCGATCATCAAACATCTCAATCTGTAACATCTGGACGTGTATATCAGCTCTATCTGTTACAGATTGAGACAGAAGGTGTAGGCCTGGTCGAATAATCTCGATCTGTAACAATACGACGGCTTTTGGCGGTCTAGATGTTACAGATCGAGACAAACTAGCGGGGTGGGTCAAAACCACCACAAAGGTGCCTGTCCCCTTTGTGGTGGTTAGGGGAGGAGTTTCATGGCGGCGTCGTGGGCGGCGTGTTCGTAGGTGTCGTCGAGGGGCTTGAGCGGCAGCAAGGCTGTGGTCTGCGCGTCTCCGCGGCGCTCTAGGGCGTGGGCGATGAGCCAGTCGGCGAGCTCGGGGTTCTTGGGCAGCGCCGGGCCATGCAGGTACGTGCCGATGACGCCCTTGTAGATGAGGCCCTCAAAGCCATCGTCGCCGTTATTGCCGGTGCCCGTGACGACGGACGTTCCGAGCGGCGTGGCATCGGCATCCAGAAGCGTGCGGCCGCCGTGGTTCTCGAATCCCACGAAGGGCTCGGGTGCCAGGTCGGTCTTGACGGCAACGTTGCCGATCAGACGGTCGGAGCCGCGCACGGTCTCGGCGGCAATGGCGCCTAAGCCTTCAATGCGATCTTCGCCCATGTAGTACGAGCGGCCGAGCAGCTGGTAGCTGCCGCAGATGGCGAGCAGCGAGCCGCCGTCCTCAACGTAGGCCGCGACCTTGTCCTTCTGGGCGAGCAGCTCGTGCGCCACGGCCAGCTGGTCGCGGTCGGCGCCGCCGCCCATCATGACGATATCGGCATCGGCAAGATCGAGCGTCTCGCCCATGCGGACCTCGTCCACGCGCACGGGAATGCCGCGCCAGGCGCAACGGCGCTCGAGCGCGATGACGTTGCCGCCATCGCCGTACAGATTGAGGGCATCGGGATACAGATAGACGATGCGCAACGGGCGCGAAAGCTCGACCGGCGCGACATCGGTGGGGGCAGCGCTGCCATCGGCGCGCGCTACAGCGCGGGCGGTAACCGTGCCCGCATCGGCGTCCTTCAGCTCGTCGAGCTCCTTGACTAGCGGCGGGAAGGCCGTGTAGTTGGCGACGGCATAGAAGGTGTCATCGGCGGCCTCGTCTGCCACGGCGCCAATTGCCTGCGCGACATCCGAAATAATTGCGGCGTCGATACCAGCGTACTTGAGGCGCACCTGCATGTCGTGTGCGCGTGTGCCGCCGGCAAAGGCAACAAGCCCCGGCGTGTCGGCGATGCGTTCAAAGTCGACGTCGTAGATCCACGAGACATCGTGGCCATCAGCATCGTTGTCATTAAGGAAGAAAGCGCAGAGCCTGCCGCCTGCTGTCTTAATGGATTGGATCTGGCGGTCAAAGCCCACGGGGTTCTTGGCCAGGTTGGCCTCGACGGTGCGGCCGGCAATATCCCAGCGACCCATACGGCCACCCGCGGGCACGTAGGCGTCGAGCGTGGGCTGCAGGCGTGCCGTGTCGACACCCAGCTCGCGCGCGGCAAAGAAGGCGGCGGCGACGTTATAGACCATGTACAGGCCGTTGTAGCGCGTGGCGATGTGCACGGCGGGCGCGTTGGCCTCGGGTCCAAAGGCCAGGTCAAAACCGTAGCCGTCGCAGCCGAGCTCCACGCCCGTCACGCGACGGACCAGCGCGGGGCGACCCCAGCCACACGAAGGGCAATGATAGGCGCCCAGCTGTCCGTACTGCACATAGTCGTATTCCAGCGGGGCGTTGCACTGCGAGCAAAAACGCGAGTCGCTAATGCGGTCGGACTCGGTGCCCGTGGCGCCGTCGATGCCAAAGGCGATGCTCGTGTTGGGGACGCGCGCGGCGATCGAGGCGCACAGCGGATCGTCGGCGTTGTAGATGAGCGTTGTCGTCGGAGAGAGCTCCAACGCATGGGCGATGACGTCTTGGGTATGGTCGATCTCGCCGTAGCGGTCTAGCTGGTCGCGGAACAGGTTGAGCAGCACAAAGTACGTCGGCTTGAGCTTGGGCAGAACGCGTACGGTGTAGAGCTCGTCGCACTCAAAAACGCCCACGCGCTTGCCGCTGCTGGTGTGCTTAAGGCCGCCGCGGGCCTCGAGCAGAGCACCCACCACACCAGGCTCCATATTGTTGCCGGCGCGGTTGCACACCACGGTAGCGCCGCTGGCAGCAACGGCGTCGGCGATGAGGTTGGAGGTGGTGGTCTTGCCATTAGTACCGGTAATCACTACGCTGCGGTCGACAAGGCCGGCGAGGTCGCTCAGCAACTCGGGGTCGATCTTCATGGCGATGCGGCCGGGGAGTACGCCGCCCTGGCGCTTAAGGATAGAGCGCAGTCCCCAGCGAGCGATATCGCTCGAGGTGCAGGCAAGAGATGAGCGGAGGTTCATGAAGTCGTTCCTAACGTGAATGACATGGTCGGGGCGATCGCGTCGCTAAAAGCCGTAGCGGCGCGCAAATTCCTGGGCGAGCTGCGATACATCTTCGCAGGCGTTGGCCCAGGGGGCAAAGTCGGGGGTGTCCGAGATAATGCCGTCGGCCTCCCAAACTGTCTGGTGCGAAAGGTCCCAGGGGTCGCGCGGCTCGGGTCGGCAGGGAAGATACGGCGTCTGGTACATGGGGTTCAGCAAGAAGAACGCGCCACCCTCGCAACGGTTAGCGAACTCACGCAGCGCGCGTGTCGCCGGGCGCATCTTGTTTGTTTTGAACAGCAGAATCGTGCGGGCGAGCAGGTACCAAGGAGAGTTTTCGAGTGCGTCTGCCCCCATCTGTTCCTCGAGCTGATGCGCCAGGGCAAAAAAGCCGTCCTGGTCTTCCAGGCGGGCGAGGGCGAGCAGCACGGTGCCGGCGGCTCGGGTGGGATAGCCTTCCGCCTTAAGAACACGGCGAGCATAGTTGGCGGCGGCGCGGTAACGAGCGCTCGCCATGCACAGCTGCGAGATGGCCTCGAGTGTGTGAAGCCACCCGATAAGCGCCGGCTCGCTCACGGTGAGATTTGCCGCCGTCGCACCGTCGGCCAAAACATTATTGGCCCAGTAGTGCGGGGCCTCCATATCAAACCCGGGCACGCTCTGTCGCAGGTAGTCGGCCGTGCTCGTCTCGAGCTTCATCAGGTCGCCCAGGCAGGCGTCGACGGGCGTGTCCGCTAGGATGATGGCGAGCAGCTGGGCATCGACGGCCAGCGCATCGATGCGGACGATCTTGAGCAGTTCATCACGCATATCGTCGAACAGGCGGTTGCGCGTCTGCTCAAACTCCTCGTCGCTGCCCATGTCCTCGATGCGATGGAGCTCGTCGAGCAGGTGGCGATGAACACCGGCATAGGACAGCAGCGCCTGAGCATGCTCGGTCTGCGCATACTTATGAGGATTCGCACTAATGTCGTTATGGACAAGCTCGCGTGCTGCATCGGTGAGCTCGGGGTGCGATGCCAAGTAGGTGCGCTCCAGGTAGGCAGGGATGTAGACGCTCGGATCCATTAGAGGTCCCCTCCCTTAAACGGCAGGCCCTGCTCGGCCGCGCGCAGGATACGCTCGTCGATCTGGGAGCGCACGATGTCGTTGGTGGCGACCCAGGCGGCAAAGCTGGCGTTGTCGGGGGCGCCCAGGCCCTCCTGCAGCACCGGCGTCGCCTCGGACAGGGCAAGAACGAGCTCGTCGGTGGAGCCTGCACCCACGTTGACGCGGGCATAGATGCCATCGGGAAACTCAGTTTGGAAGTAGAGCGCCTCGGCCGCGTGCGGGCACGAGCGCGTCAGGATGCGCAGGTAATGCTCGGCACCCTCGTAGTCCAGCTCGCGCCAGGCAGCGCTCATCAGCGCGATGAGCGTCCACGGGTCCAAGTCGCGTTCTGCATCCTTGGGACGACGGCGCAGCGGCGTGTTGGCGAGATAGGGGACGGAGTGGGCAGAGCGAAAGCGCTTGAGCTCCTCAGCGGGGTATTCGAGCTTTGCCATGGCGAGCATTGCGGTGTGGCGGACGCCGGCAGGATCGTTGGGGGCAAAGTCGAGGCTGCGGTTTGCGGCTTCGAGCGACATGCGGTAGCGGCCGCTAATGAGCGCGCGCGATGCCAAGGCGGCAAGCCAGCGCAGATAGGGACGGCGGGTCAGGTCGCCTGCGGCCTCGCGCTCGTAGGGGTCCTGCGCCGAGGCAATCTTGAGCGCCAGATCGTGCTCCACCTCGTCGCACTTGGACACCAGATACTGCACGTATTCCTCGTTGGATTCGGCGGTGAGCGCCGTCAGCATGCGCTGGGCATCCCAGTTAGCCGGATCGAGCGCGGCTGCCTCGCGGAGCATGTTCTCGGCTGCGGCTTCTTCTTGCTCTGCCTGGGCGTCGTCGGGGATAAAGGGGATGCGGTAGTCGACAGCCTCGACCACCTTGGCAATGAGGTGCCCGGCGCGGTCGCGGTCGTGCACGATGAGCGGCGCGGGGTCGCGGGTGAATTGCTCCATCAGACGCTCGACGGCGGGGCCGTCGGTGAGCGGGATATTGTCGCGGCGCAAGGCCTCAAGAACGAGGCGATGGCAATCCTCTTGAATGGGGTCGAATGCCATGGGGCCTCCTTTGCTGCGGTTAGGGTTCAAATGTCTCTATATAAGGTTCTAGTTTACCCGCATGTGGAGCGCCGAGGACGTCACGCTGCGACATGCACTGTTGCACCACGAAGGCGGCTGTCACACAGGCGTCTGCGCGCTGACTATGCGACTGGTATCACGGTGCCGTAAACGGTCGATTTTGGGCGGCGAACGGCGTGCGTTTTGGAGGCAGGCAGCGGCGGAAAATGCGTATAGCCAACTCTGATAAAACGTTTGCCCAGCTTGGGACAATAAACGCAATGCAAGAGTTTTCTGGGATAGAAAAAACGTTTCATCATTGGTAGCTTTGGATGAATATCTGACCAACCAGAACGGTAAAATAATGCATGTCCGAGCGTTGAGACGTTTAGACATCGCGTGTCGCCATCGCCGGCGGCGCGCAAATACGGTCCTGACGGAGCCAATCGGGTGCTCCGTTATATACACAAGTCTAAGAGGGGCTTGTTTAGGAGGCACAGTATGGGACGTTTTACCAATCCTCGCGATCTGTACTTTGGTGAGGGCGCTCGCCACGAGGTGAAGAACCTCAAGGGCAAGAAGGCCATCATCGTTTCTGGCGGCAGCTCCATGCGCCGCGGCGGGTTCCTGCAGGACGTCGAGGCCGACCTCAAAGAGGCCGGCATGGAGGTCAAGCTGTTCGAGGGCGTCGAGTCCGACCCGTCCATCGAGACGGTCATGAAGGGCGCCGAGGCCATGCGCGAGTTCGAGCCCGACTGGATTATCGCCATCGGCGGCGGCTCGCCCATCGATGCCGCTAAGGCCATGTGGGTCTTCTACGAGTATCCCGAGGAGTCCTTCGACAACATCATCCAGCCGTTCAGCTTCCCCGAGCTGCGCCAGAAGGCTCATTTCTGCGCCATCTCCTCGACCTCCGGCACCGCTACCGAGGTCACCGCGTTCTCCGTCATTACCGACTACGCCAAGGGCATCAAGTACCCGCTGGCCGACTTCAACATCACCCCTGATGTCGCCATCGTCGACCCCGAGCTCACCTACACCATGCCCGCCAAGCTGTGCGCTCACACCGGCATGGATGCTCTGACCCACTGCATGGAGGCCTACGTTTCTACCTTCGCCTCTATGTTCACCGACGCCAACGCTCTGCACGGCATCCGCGAGATCGTCGAGTGGCTGCCCAAGTCCTATGCTGGCGACCATGAGGCCCGTCAGCACATGCACGAGGCTCAGTGCATCGCCGGTATCGCCTTCTCCTCGGGCCTGCTCGGCATCGTTCACTCCATGGCTCACAAGACCGGTGCCGCCTTTGAGAACGGCCACATCATCCACGGTGCTGCTAACGCCATGTACCTGGGCAAGGTCATCCAGTGGAACTCCAAGGACCCGCGTGCTGCCGAGCGTTACGCTTACGTGGCCAAGGAGATCCTGCATCTTCCCGGCGAGACCAACGAGGAGCTCATCGCTGCGCTCGTCCAGAAGATTCGCGACCTCAACGACCAGCTCAACATTCCGCAGTCCATCAAGGATTACGCGAATGGTGGCGTGAAGGTCGACGCCGAGAACCCGCAGATGGTTTCCGAGGAGGAGTTCCTCGCCAAGCTGCCCGAGATCGCCGCGAACGCCGAGACCGATGCCTGCACGCCCGAGAACCCGCGTGAGACCAAGGCTGCCGACTTCGAGAAGATCCTCAAGGCCTGCTACTACGACACCGACATCGATTTCTAATCGACTCTTGTTATCGTAACGAGGGGCTCCGCACGTATCCGTACGGAGCCCCTTTCTTTTTAATTATTAGAGAATGGGATAAAAATGGCTGCAATCTTCAATAGCCCCAGCAAGTACATCCAGGGCCCGGACGAGCTGGCCAAGCTCGGCTCCTATGTCGAGCCGCTCGGCGCTAAGGCCCTCGTCATCGTGACGCCTTCGGGCAAGAAGCGCGTCGGTGCCAAGATCGAGGGCGGCTTTGCCGAGGCTAAGGCCGAGCTGCTGTTTGAGGACTTTAACGGCGAGTGCTCCAAGGGCGAGGTCGATCGTCTGGTTGCGCTCGCTCGCGACAACGGCTGCGACATCATCGTTGGCGTCGGTGGCGGCAAGATCCTCGACACCGCGAAAGCCGTTGCCTACTACCTGGAGTCTCCGGTCATCATTTGCCCCACCATCGCTTCGACCGATGCCCCGTGCTCGGCGCTCTCGGTGCTCTACACCGATGACGGCCAGTTCGACAAGTACCTGTTCCTTAAGGCGAACCCCAATATCGTCCTTATGGACACCACGGTCATCGCCGCAAGCCCGGTGCGCCTGACGGTGGCGGGCATGGGCGATGCGCTCGCAACCTACTTTGAGGCCCAGGCGACGCATGATGCCGACGGTGGCACCTGCGCTGGCGGCAAGGGCGGCATGGCCGGTCTGGCGCTCGCCAAGCTCTGCTACGAGACGCTTATGGCCGATGGCGTCAAGGCCAAGGTCGCGCTGGAGAAGGGTGCGCTCACGCCTGCCGTCGAGCATATCATCGAGGCCAATACGCTGCTTTCGGGCATTGGCTTTGAGAGCTCGGGCCTTGCTGCTGCTCATGCCATCCACAATGGCCTGACGATGCTGCCCGAGTGCCACGGCATGTACCACGGCGAGAAGGTCGCCTTTGGCACTATCGTCCAGCTGGTACTCGAGGATGCTCCGACTGAGAAGCTTGAGGAAGTCTTGGGCTTCTGCATTGAGCTGGGCCTGCCGGTCACGATGAAGGAACTTGGCGTTGCCGAGCTTACGCGCGAGCAGGCCATGATTGTTGCCGAGGCCGCCTGTGCGCCCGATGACACCATGTGCAATATGCCGTTTGAGGTGACGCCCGAGATGGTCGCCAACGCCATCCTGGGTGCCGACGCGCTGGGCCACTACTATCTCATGGACGAGTAAATCAAGCTAAGGAAGGGGCAAAGCCAGCAGATGGCTTTGCCCTTTTTGCTATGGTGCAAACTAACCTGTCCCCATCGCACCAGGTTGGTGCAAAGGAGTCAGGTTAGTTTGCGCCAATGTTGAGTGATTGAAAGGGTGGGGTCTCGTATGTCGCTGCCTATGGTTTACGGCGGTCCCGGTCGGTATGTTCAGGGGCCGGGGGAGCTTTCGCGCCAGGGCAGGTATTTGTCGTGGTTGGGCTGCGCCGCCTATGTCTTGTTTGACCAAGGTACCGAGGATCGGCTGTGCAAGCAGATAGTTGATGGATTCCTAGACGATGGCATGAGTGAGCCGTTCTTTAAGGTCTATGACGGCCCATGCACGGAGGCGGCTGTTATTGAAATGGCCAAGGAGGCCCAGGCCGAGTATTGCGACATGGTGGTCGGTATCGGCGGTGGCAAGATGCTCGACATCGCCAAAGCCGTTGCGCATTTTGCCGAACTTCCGCTGTGCGTGTGCCCCACGGCGGCATCGATGGACGGTCCGTGCAGCGCGATTTCGGTGCTGTATCACGAAGATGGGTCGTTTGACTACTATCTGACGCTTGCGAAGAACCCTGACCTGGTCGTGGTTGATACCGACGTGGTCGCCGCGGCGCCGTTGCGCATGACGGTTGCCGGCATGGGCGATGCGCTGGCAACGTACTTCGAGGCCCGCTCGTGCGTTATGGCGCGGGGCACTAACGAGCATGGTGGTACGCCGGGGCACTTGGCCTTGGTCGCTGCCCGCGCCTGCTACGACGCGCTTATGGAGTGCGGTGTCGCTGCTAAGCGTGACCTCAAGAAGGGGCGCATGTCGCCAGCCGTTGAGCGTCTGATCGAGTGCAACATTCTGCTTTCGGGCGTTGGCTTTGAGAGCGGCGGCTTGGCGCTGGCGCATGCCATCGCCAACGGCCTGACGATTCTGCTCGAGTGTAAGGCCATGCACGGCGAAGCCGTGGCGTTTGGCTTGGTAGTCCAGCTTCGCCTGGAGCGTGCGCCCGAGCTTGACCAGGTGCTCGAGTTTTGCCAGCGCGTCGGCCTGCCGACGACGCTCGAGGAGCTGGGCCTTGGCGAGATTTCCGATGCCGACCTGCAGAGTGTTGCGGACGCAACTTTTAAGAACGAGCGCAATATGGCCAACGAGCAGGCCAAGGTGACCAAACAAAAGCTCGTGCAGCTCATGCGCGAGGCATAGCTTGGCACTTGATTGGCCTTGTGCAATCGAGGCGGCGATAGACCATAGGCTATTTGCCGCAAAGATGCGCCGCATGGAATTTGCCCGAGGCGTGGGCCGATGGCGTATCATTATCACTTGCTTGTTTGCACTGCTCAGGGAGGGGCCGCGCATGGCGCAGGAACACGATCTGTTTGATGACATCATCGAAATCAGCAAGGGCTTGGATTTCTTTAAAGACCCACTTGGCGGCGTGACCGACGCGCTCGATCCGTCGGCACCGCAGTGGAACCCTGCCGACTACAAGGAGCGCCCGCGCGGAAACACCATTCCGTGCCTGGCCTGCAAAAACGAGAAGAGCGGCTGCACCGCGTGCATGGATGTGTGCCCGGTAAACGCCATCGAGGTCGAGGAAGACGCTATCGAGATTCTCGACACCTGCCGCAAGTGCGGTCTGTGTGCCGCTGCCTGCCCGACCGAGGCGATTATCTCGCCGCGTCTGGCGCCCAAAAACCTCTACGACGACATTGTCTCGGCGGCCACGAGTCACGAGACCGCCTACGTTACCTGCACGCGTGCGTTGAAGCGCATGCCGCGCGAGAACGAGGTCGTCGTCGCCTGCGTGGGCGATATTACGGCCGAGACCTGGTTCTCGGTACTTGCCGACTATCCCAACGTGAGCGTGTACCTGCCGCTGGGCGTTTGCGATAAGTGCCGCAACACCGGTGGCGAGGATATTCTGGGCGAGGCCATCGCTACCGCCGAGGAGTGGGCCGGTACGGGCATGGGCTTGGAGGTCGACCCCAAGAGCCTCAAGTGCCATAAGCGCCGCGAGTACGAGCGCAAAGAGTACATGGAAAAGATCGCCCGCACCACAGGCTTGACCGTGACCAAGCTCAACCCGGCAACGGCGGCACTTGCATCGGTGACGCAGAAACTGAAGGCTCATCGTCATCAGATTACCCAACTCGAGCGTACGCTCAACACCATGTGCGGCACCACGACGGCCAAGCGCCGCCGTACGCTGACGCATGGCCGCCAGCTGGTGCTCTCGACGCTGCAGAGCCACCCCGAGCTTGCCCAGAATATGCAGGTGACAACACCGGAGTGCGATTTTGACAAGTGCACGTCGTGTGGCGAATGCGTCAATGTGTGCCCCACGTTTGCCTGCGATTTGGTGGGAAGCGGCCGCTTTGCACTGGAGTCCACGTACTGCCTGGGTTGCGGCGCCTGCGTCAAGGTTTGCCCCGAGCATGCGCTCAAGCTCGTTGAGCACGATGCGTCCAACCTGGTCGTCGTCGATCCCGAAGCCGAGGAAAAGGCCGCCCGGAAGGCCAAGGCCCACGAAGAGGCCCAGAAGGTCAAGGCCGAGGCAAAGGCGAAGCTCGATAAGATGCTCGACCAAGTGGAGAAGCTCGCAGACTAGCTAGCGACCGAATCTCTGCTTCATTTGCGCCGCCGTGGTGTCTGGGTTCGCCCGGATGCTGCGGCGGCGCTATACTTATGCAGTTTGAAATACTTGTACCAAAAGGAGCTGTCGTGTCCCTTTCCATCGGTATCGTGGGCCTGCCCAACGTAGGCAAGTCGACGCTGTTCACCGCGCTCACCAAAAAGACCGGCCTTGCCGCCAACTACCCGTTCGCCACGATCGACCCCAATGTGGGCATCGTCGACGTGCCCGATAGCCGCCTGCAAAAGCTTGCCGACATCGTCAACCCGGGCCGTATCGTGCCGGCAACGGTCGAGTTCGTCGACATTGCAGGCCTGGTGAAGGGCGCCAACGAGGGCGAGGGCCTGGGCAACCAGTTCTTGGCCAACATCCGCGAGACCGACGCCATCTGCGAGGTCGTGCGCTACTTTAAGGATCCCAACGTCATGCGCGAGGTTGGCCGCACGGGCGAGTTCGTCGACCCTGCCGGCGATGCCGATACCATCATGACCGAGCTCATCCTGGCCGATATGGGCACGCTCGAGAAGCAGCTGCCCAAGCTCGAGAAGGAGGCCAAGCGCGACAAGGAGCTCATGCCCAAGTTCGAGGTCGCTAAGCGTCTGCTTGCCTGGCTCAACGAGGGCAAGCGTGCCGCGTCCATGGAAATGACCGATGAGGAGCGCATTGCCGCCAAGGGACTGTTCCTGCTTACCATGAAGCCCATCCTGTATGTGGCCAACGTGGACGAGGACATGCTCAACGACGACCTGGCGTCCATCGACGGCGTCAAGCCGCTGCCCATTTGCGCCAAGATCGAGGCTGAGCTTTCCGAGCTCGATCCCGAGGACGCGGCCGACTACCTGGAGAGCCTGGGCCTGGAGCAGCCCGGCCTGGACGTGCTTGCTCAGGCTGCCTACAAACTGCTCGGTCTGCAGTCGTTCTTTACG
The DNA here is from genome assembly GCA_934654585.1 of uncultured Collinsella sp. Lineage (GTDB taxonomy): Bacteria > Actinomycetota > Coriobacteriia > Coriobacteriales > Coriobacteriaceae > Collinsella. The sequence goes on from CAKUGF010000001.1 coordinate 113,404, forward strand.
GCCGGCGAGATGGAGGTCAAGGCCTGGACGGTTCGTCAAGGCGCGACCGCCCCGCAGGCCGCCGGCGTCATCCACACCGACTTTGAGCGCGGCTTTATTAAGGCCGAGGTCATTGGCTACGACGACTACATCGAGCTCGGTGGCGAGCAGGGCGCCAAGGCTGCCGGCAAGCTGCGCATCGAGGGCAAAGAGTATGTCATGGCCGACGGCGACGTCGTGCACTTCCGTTTTAACGTGTAAGGACGACGCGTATGTTCAAGTATGGAAAAAAGGCCGGCTATATGGGTATCGCGCTGCTCGTGCTTGCGGTGCTTCCGCTCGTGGTTGCGGCATGTGTCCTTCCCAACATTGGACCCGAGGTGGCAACGAAGTTCAACGCCGCCGGCGAGGCGACGCGCTGGGGCAAGAGCTACGAGCTGCTGGCGTTGCCGGTGCTCAATCTGCTGCTCGGCGTGGCGACGTACTTTACCGCCGGTCGTCAGGCTAAGAACAACGACGACTCTGCCGTGATGGCGCGTCTTACGTGCGAGCGCTATCTGCGCAACGGTTGCATCACGGGTGTGTTCCTCAATGTGATCAACGTCTACTTTATGTACTCGGCAATTACCGGTACGGGCTTTGGGCTGGGGTTCTAGCTTGGCCCTTTAGGCAACGAGCCTGCAAGCATATTCGATGGCTGCTGCGAGGCCGCCGCTCGATCGTGGTTTAAAGACCACGTCGGCGGCGGCCTCGTTTTCGTATCCCGCACCGCGTAGCGTGAGGGCGACGGCAGCCTCTAACAGCAACGGAAGGCCGCGCTGCGTGGTGGCGATGACGGCGGCCTGGTCGAGTGTGCAGCTGTGCTGTTGGCAAAGTGATGCGAGCTCGCCTTGCTTTGGGTTGGGGAGTGGCACCGCGTCAACGCGACTTGATAGCAGCGCAAAGGCCGTGCGCTCGTCGGGCGTAAGCTGGTCGGCCTCGATAACGACAAGAGCAATCGGCGTGTTGCGTCGGCGGCAATCTGCGCGCCGTACGTAAATCGAAGAACCCGACATAGAAAACTCCTGTATATTCGGCAAAACGTAAACTATAGTTTACGTTTATGTTCGGCTCCATTTCAAACTCGGCTGCATGGACGAACGTGCGAAACAGATTCTTGGCAGGCGGGTCGAAGAGACACGCAGAGACCTTGGCATCTCCAAGGTTGATTTTTGTGTGGCGACAGGAATCAGCCGACCCTACCTCGACCGAATCGAAGATGGAACGGCAAATTTCACGCTCAAGGTTCTATTTAAGATCGCGCCCGCACTCGGCATGACGGTGTCAGAGCTTCTCGAGGGTATCGAATAGGGCGTTCCCCCGCTGCGTTTGACGCTCTTTGGGCGGGTCCCCCTGGCTGCGATGTGCAAAATCGCGAGTATTCAGCACCTGTTCAGCCGTAGATGGTAGCCCGAGCGGCTGGTGTTGCCTTTTTAACGGTATTTAATCCACACGCTAAATAAAAATGAGGAATTAATATTTACTAGACGGCCCCTTCGTCTTAAAAGTTCGTCTAACAATCGGCCGATTCTGTGCCTCCGGCGGAGAAATTGCAGAATACTCCGATTTTTGCACGGCCCGAGGGGGACCACCTGCCGTTTGAGGCTGAAATAAGTGGAACTGCCTTAGGGATTACGCCATCGGCATGCGATCGTGGTTGACCTGGCTGTAGAACAGGCGCTGGATTTCGGCCGCATCGCGTGACTGGCCGAGTGCCCACATGGTTTTGGCCACGAGCGTCTCGGTGGTCATGTCATCGCCGCGCAAAATGCCCGGATGGTCGGCGTAGGCGCGACCGACCTCATAGACACCCAGGTCAAGACCCTCTTCGGGAACCTGCGTGGTCATAACGACAGTACGGCCCGAATCGACCCAGCGGAAAATCGCCTCCTGGAATGACTCGCCCGACTCGCCAAACTCGGGAATACCGCCAATGCCAAAGGTCTCAAGGATTACAGCATCGTAGCTGTCGGCAAGGGCGTCGAGGATACCCGGGTTCACGCCGGGCGTTAGCTTAAGGACAAACACGCGCGGGTCGATGCTGTCGTAGAAACGCACCGGGTTTTCGCCCTGATGCGTGCCGTGAAGCCCGTTGCGCACGATGCGGTCGTTGCGGATATAGGCGATGGGCGGATAGTTGACGCTAATGAACGCGTTAAAGCTCATGGTGCGCTGTTTGCGGGCGCGCGTGCCGGCAATGGCGACGCCGCCAAACACGATCGAGACATCGTGCGAGTGCTCGTCGAGCGCATAGAGCAGGCTCTGGTACAGATTGAGCTTGGCATCGGTAAAGGGGTTGCCCATGGGCTTTTGCGAGCCGGTGAGCACGATGGGCTTGGGGCTGTCCTGAATGAGGTAGGAGAGTGCCGCCGCGGTGTAGCTCATGGTGTCCGTGCCGTGCAGAACCACGAAGCCGTCGTGGTCGGCGTAGCCCTCGACGATGACATCGCGGATGCGCATCCAGTCGCTGGGGCGCATGTTAGTGCTGTCGATGTTCATGGGCTGCACGACGTCGAGTTCGCAGAGCCCCGAAATCTCGGGAACGCTTTGGGCGAGCTCCTCACCGGTCAGGGCGGGGGAGAGGCCGTTGCCGTCCTCGGTCGATGCGATGGTGCCGCCCGTGGCGATGAGAAGGATGCGCTTCATTCTGGTATTCCTATCGTATTTGCCGCCACAGAGGCGGAGTCGTTCGGCAGTATTGTGGCACAGGGCGTCCAATGTTCAAACGTATTACATCATCTGTAACGTTTGGTAACACTTCAGATTGCCTCGAATGGGGCGCGGCTCGTGCGTTTGCCGTGCGCTGATGGCTATGACGGGCGCAGAACCGCTGGTTACGTGTACACTATGAAAGTTATTTTCGTTCATTCGCGCGGGCGGGCACCGGCTCCCCGCCAACAAGAGGGGGAAACCATGGATCAACATGCTTCCGCAAAGGTCCTCGTACTCGACTTTGGTGCGCAGTACGGTCAGCTCATTGCCCGTCGCGTCCGCGACCTCAACGTGTATTCCGAGATCGTTCCCTGCGACATCTCGGCCGACGAGATTCGCGAGATGAAGGCCTCTGCGCTCATCCTTTCCGGCGGCCCGGCTTCTGTGTATGCCGAGGACGCTCCGTCCATCGACCCCGCCATCTTTGACCTGGGCCTTCCCGTCCTGGGCTTTTGCTACGGCCATCAGATCACGGCCGTGACGCTCGGCGGCAAGGTCGGTCACTCCGAGGTGGGCGAGTACGGCCGCGCCACCATCACGCGTACGGCCGGCGCCAAGCTCTTTAACTCCACGCCCATGGAGCAGACCGTGTGGATGAGCCACCGCGACGCCGTGTCCGAGGTGCCCGAGGGCTTTACCGTTACCGCCAGCACCGACGTGTGCCCGGTTGCCGCCATGGAGTGCGCCGAGCGCAAGATCTTCACCACGCAGTTCCACCCCGAGGTCAAGCACTCCGAGTACGGTCAGCAGCTGCTGAGCAACTTCCTGTTTGAGATTTGCGGTCTGGAGCCCAACTGGAGCATGGACAACCTGGCCGAGACCATGACAGCGGACTTCCGCGAGAAGGTTGGCGACGACCGCGTGATCCTGGCCCTGTCCGGTGGCGTTGACTCCTCTGTCGTGGCCGCTTTGGGTGCTCGCGCTGTGGGTAAGCAGATGACCTGCGTGTTCATCAACCACGGCCTGCTGCGCAAGGGCGAGCCTGAGCAGGTGGAGGAGGTCTTCACCAAGCAGTTCGATGTCGACTTTATCCACGTTCACGCCGAGGACCGCTATGCCGAGCTTTTGGCCGGCGTGACCGAGCCCGAGGAGAAGCGCCGCATCATCGGTACGCAGTTCTGGAAAGAGTTCTTCGCCGTGGCGCAGCAGCTCGAGACCGATGGCAAGCCGGTTAAGTACCTGGCTCAGGGCACCATCTACCCCGACATCATCGAGTCCGGCGCTCGCAAGACGGGCGGCAAGACGGCCACCATCAAGAGCCACCACAACCTGATCCCGTTCCCCGAGGGCGTGCACTTCGACCTCATCGAGCCGCTCGACCACTTCTTTAAGGACGAGGTCCGCGCGCTTGGTCTGGCGCTGGGCCTGCCGGGTCATATCGTGTTCCGCCAGCCCTTCCCGGGTCCGGGTCTGGCCATCCGCATCATCGGCGCGGTCGACAAGGAGAAGCTCGAGATCCTCAAGAACGCCGACGCCATCGTGCGCGAGGAGCTCGACGCCTACAACCAGCGTCTGTTTGAGCAGACCGGCGAGCGCAATTCCGAGCACAGCTGCTGGCAGTATTTCGCCGTCCTGCCCGACATCAAGTCCGTCGGCGTTATGGGCGACGAGCGTACCTATCAGCGCCCGATCATCCTGCGCGCCGTCGAGTCCAGCGACGCCATGACCGCCGACTGGGCCAAGCTGCCCTACGACGTCCTGGCCCGCATCTCCGGCCGCATCGTGGCCGAGGTCCCCGGCGCCAACCGCGTATGCTACGACATCACGTCCAAGCCCCCCGCGACGATCGAGTGGGAATAGCTGATATTCGGCGGTTGCAAGCCCCTGACCTGCGAATACAGGCCAGGGGCTTTTCATTTGGCAGCTTCAGGGCAATCTTTAGGCAACCCTTACGGCATCGCAGGGATTCATGTCAGCACTGATCAATGCCTGCGATGCTTTTGCTTGCGCTGCACGAGCGTGGAAATACGGACACACGAGCGTGGATTTTCAGACGCATGCTGAATGAGAGTGGATAATCTCCCACTTTGAACCTTTCTTGGAGCTCAAAGTGGGAGATTTTCCACTCTCATTTTTTCGGCATGTGCCGTGACCGCGCGCGAGGGCGGCCATACGGTTGAGATCGTCCGCGTTGCCAGCAAGAAGATCGCTGGTTGCCTGTGATGCCAGTACTGCTTTGCCCATGAGGGCGCCTGCGTACAGAAGGATGGCGTGGCCGACGTGATCGAGTCGCTGAAAGACGCCGACATGGTTGTATTCGCTTCGCCTATCTACTGGTTTGATATTACCGCGCAGGAGAAAGCGGCCATCGACCGCCTGTACGCCTTTGGTGCCACGGGATTCCCGTTCACTAAGACGGCCCTTTTGCTCGACAGCCACAGTGAAGGCGTCTATGATGCGGCGATCGCTATGTACAAGTCCACATGTGAGTACTGCAAGTGGGGGGACCAGGGCATTGTCACCATCAGCGTCATGACCGAGCGCGATAGCATGGCCTCCTCGCCTAAGCTGGAAGAGGTGCGAGAGCTCGCTCGCAAGCTTGCCTAAGAACAAGAAGAATGCATGGCAATCAGCGCTAGCGGAAGTGCTCGCGGTCCTTATCAAGAGGATTGCTGATTGCCATGCACTTGGCTATCTCCGAGACCCTGCCGGGGCAGGAATCGAGCTGAAGGCTGCGGGTCAAAATCGGGAATATGACTCCCGATTTTGACCGGTTGGCGTTTGTGCGAGGTTATGGACTCCATAACAGGAGGCGATTGCCGGAGCAATTGCGAAACGGGGCTGCGGCTGGGCATATATTTGAGACATTCGTTGTCTCGGAAATACTGAAAAGCTTTATGAACGCGGGGAAGAGCCTTCGTGACGTATGGTTCTACCGGGATCAAAAGAAGCGCGAAATCGATTTGCTCATCCAAGAGGGTCATATCTTACATCCCGTCGAGGTGAAGATGTCTGCTACGGTGGGTAGAGACGCGGTGAAGAACTTTTCCTGTATTGAAAGTCTGTCTGGCTATGAGATCGGGTTTGGGCACGTTGTCTGCCAAACTTCTGATCCATAGCTCATTACCAAGGATGTCCAGGCAGTTCCCGTGTGGAGCATATGATTTGTGTGGCGGCGGAACTTTGCTTGAGTCATCGACGCCATTTCTTTTGCATCTTTTGCTGCCCTTTGCAACTTTTGCTAATTTTTGCAAGTTTTGCTAATGACTGGCCAAAGGGAGTCGAAGCATTGATGCTGACATTTTTTAACGCAGAAAAATAATCGAAAAGCAATTATTCTGCGTTAAAATATTGCTAGACAGTAGTTCATGAGGAAAGGACGCTCATGCGCCGGAAAGCAGACAGGCTCCTTAAGGAATGGCGAGACAAAATCGATAGGAAACCTCTGTTGGTCAAGGGCGTTCGCCAGTGCGGCAAGACCTATCTGCTCAGAACATATGCACGGGATCTTTTCGAGTCGGTCGTCTATATCAATCTCGAGAATGACCGATCGGCTCGGGCTGACTTTTCGGGCGGTCTCGATCCTCATTCGATTGTGCGTGCGATTGAGGCCCGCACGGGACAGCGCATCGTACCGGGTAAAACCCTGCTATTCATTGACGAAGTCCAGGCATGCGAGGAAGCGCTTACTTCCCTTAAGTACTTTTGCGAAGATGCCCCCGAGTACTATGTCGCGGCTGCCGGGTCGCTCCTTGGGGTTGCTATTAATCATCAGTCGTATTCGTTTCCCGTTGGAAAGACCGATTTGATCGAGATGGCTCCGCTCGATTTCGAAGAGTTTCTTTGGGCGATGGGGCACGACCGGCTGGCTGACGAGATTCGTTCGTCATTCGAATCGATGGACCCTCTTGCTCCGAGCCTTCACGACAAAGCGCTGGGGCTCTATCGACAGTATCTTGTTATTGGCGGAATGCCTGAGGCTGTCCAAACGTATGCTGAGGTCCAGTCGGTCATCGATGTCGCCGAAAAGCATCGGATTATCCTCGACGGCTACTCTGCCGACACCAATAAATACGCTGATGAACGTTTGAGTGCAAAGACGCGCGCGTGCTTCGATTCCATCCCGCAGCAGCTTGCCAAAGAGAATCGTAAATTTCAATACAAGGTGGTGCGCTCGGGAGGCAACGCGTCTCTATTTGGAGACGCCCTCGATTGGCTTGTATTGTCAGGCACCGTGAAGCGTTGCAGCCTGGTTGGGCAGATTGAAAGTCCTCTAGAGGCGTTCGTTAACCCTTCGTCTTTTAAAATCTATCAGGCGGATACGGGGCTGCTTGTCTCCAAGGCAGGTGCTCAGCGAGCCGACATTCTCGCTGGAATCGGTGGCACATTCATGGGTGCGCTTACCGAAAACTACGTTGCCCAACAACTTTCAGCCATTGGCTATCCACTGCATTATTGGGCTCGAGATAATCGTGCGGAAATTGACTTTGTAGTAGAGAAACAGGGATGCCTGTCTGCGATTGAAGTCAAGGCGGGGGAGAACACGAGATCTCGCAGCCTGTCCTCACTTAAAAAGACCCATCCGGGCGTGCGCCTTATCAGGCTTTCGACTAAGCCCTTTGGAATGAACGATGGGCTTACGTCTGTTCCACTTTATGCGGCATTTTGTCTATAAGGGAGAGCTCCTATAACGCAAGAGGCCCGGAGCGCAGGATTGCTGCGCTCCGGGCCTCGTCGTCATGCGAGTTTATGGCGAATCGACTGCCGCTGTCCTAGTCAAACAGGCTCGGCATGTCGTTTTCCTTCATGAGGGCGCCGGCGGAAGGTAGGCTCTGCGCGGTGAACTTCTCGGCGGAGACACCGGCACCGAGGATTTCCTCGGTCGTGCCGACGGTGGTGACCGAACGGCCCTTCTTGGCGGTAAAGGCCTGGACGCCTTGCGTGTTGGTGGTCGTCTTGGTCTTGAGCAGCGACGTGTTGAAGTTCATGAGGCGGTAGTCGCTCGAGACGAGCGCGATGTCGCGATCCTCCTTGAGCACCTGGGCATACAGCAGCTTGCTGCCGCCGTAGATGGCGTTCTTGAGGCGCTTACGGTTGGTCTTGGTGACGTATCCGGAGAGTGCGACGCGCACCACGCGGCCGTTCTCAAAGACAAATAGCGCGTCGGCCTTGTAGTCCTCGGGGTCGATGACCCAGATGACACTCTCGTCGGGTTCCATCTCAAGATCGGTCGGCAGGTACGAGCCCAGCTGGGCGGACTTGGTGTCCTCAAACGCCGCGACCTTGCACTTGTACACCTGGCTCTTGTTGGTAAAGACCAGCAGTTCGTGCGTGTTGGAGGACGGGAACTCAATAAAGGGCTTGTCGCCGTCCTTGTACTTGAGCGTTGCGGCCTTCTTGAGCACGCGGTCGGTCATCTTTTTGAGGTAGCCGTCGCGCGAGAGCATGATGGTCACCGGGTACTCCTCGACCTCGGGCTCCAGACTCACTTCGATAACCTCATGGGGCTCAATCCTGCCCGTGCGGCGCGGCATCACGTACTTCTTGTTGACGGCGGCCAGCTCATCGCTGATGACCTTCTTGATGTTCTTCTCGCTGGAGAGGATCTCCTCAAGCTCGGCGATCTCACCTTCGAGCTTGGCGATGTCCTTGGTGCGGTTGAGGATGTACTCCTCGTTGATGTTGCGGAGCTTAAGTTCGGCAACAAACTCGGCCTGGGTCTCATCGATGTCGAAACCCTTCATAAGGTTGGGCACGACCTCGGCCTCGAGCTTGGTGCCACGGATGATAGCGATGGCCTTGTCGATGTCGAGCAGAATCGCCTCAAGGCCGTGCAACAGGTGCAGACGCTCGGACTTTTTGCCCAGGTCAAAGTTGATGCGGCGGCGCGTGGACTGAATGCGCCACGCGACCCACTCGTGCAGGATCTGGCGAACGCCCATAACGCGGGGGTAGCCGTCGACCAGCACGTTAAAGTTGCACGAGAACGAATCTTGCAGCGTGGTCGAGCGGTAGAGCTTCGCCATGAGCTTATCGGGATCGACGCCGCGCTTAAGGTCGATAGCGATGCGCAGGCCCGAGAGGTCGGTCTCGTCGCGGATGTCTGCGATTTCCTTGACTTTGCCCTCTTTGGAGAGCTTGACGATGCGCTCGATGATGACATCGGTCTTGGTGGTGTAGGGAATCTCGTAGACCTCGATGATGCGCTCTTCGGGAATCCAGCGCCAGCGGGAGCGAATCTGGAAGCTACCCAGACCGGTCTCGATGATCTTTTCCATCTCCTCGCGGCGGTAGATAATCTCGCCGCCGGTCGAGAAGTCGGGCATGGGCATGTACTCGAGCAGGTCGCAGTCGGGATCCTTGAGGTAGTGCATGGTGGCTGTGCAGACCTCGTTGAGGTTAAAGCCGCAGATGTCGGACGCCATGGCGACGCCGATGCCCTTGTTGGCCGAGACGAGGATGTTGGGGAACGTGGTGGGCAGCAGGCGCGGCTCCTTCATGGCGCCGTCGTAGCTGTCGATGAAGTCGACTGGGTCCTTGTCGATATCCTTGAAGATCTCGGCACTGATGGGGGAGAGCTTGGCCTCGGTATAACGCGAGGCGGCGTAGCTCAGGTCGCCCGAGTAGTACTTGCCAAAGTTGCCCTTCGACTCCACGAAGGGGGCGAGCAGCGCCTCGTTGCCGGTGGCCAGACGCACCATCGTCTCGTAGATCGCGGCGTCGCCGTGCGGGTTGAGCTTCATGGTCTGGCCCACGATGTTGGCGCTCTTCTGGCGCTCGCCCTTGAGCAGGCCCATCTTGTACATGGTGTAGAGCAGCTTGCGGTGCGAGGGCTTAAAGCCGTCGATCTCGGGGAACGCACGCGAGACGTTGACGCTCATGGCGTAGGGCATGTAGTTGACCTCGAGCGTCTGCGTGATTGGCTGGTCGGTGACCTCGGAGTGCAGGCCGATGACGTTCTCGGCGTTGACCTGCTTTTTCTTTGGCTGGTTCTTCGTCTTCTTCTTTGCCACGATTTCCTCTTGAACTTCTTTAGGGCCGTCGTTATCGATTTACTGCTACTGCAGGTCCAGCTGGTCCAGGTATTCCTTGCCGTGCTCGGAGATATGGCGCTTGCGGCCCGCCTCGTCGTTGCCCAGCAGCAAGTTGAACATGGTTTCCATCTTGGTGACGTCCTCGGGCTCCACCTTGATCAGACGGCGCGTCTCGGGGTTCATGGTGGTGAGCCACATCATGTCCGGATCGTTCTCACCAAGACCCTTGGAGCGGTTGATCGAGCACTTCTGGTCGCCAATCTCTTTAAGGATGCCGTTCTTCTCGAGCTCGGTGTAGGCAAAGTAGGTTTTCTCTTTGCAGTTGATCTCGTAGAGCGGCGACTCGGCAATATACACGTAACCCTCGTCGATAAGCGTGGGCACCAGGCGGTAGAGCATGGTGAGCACGAGCGTGCGGATGTGATAACCGTCGACGTCGGCGTCCGTACAAATGATGACCTTGTTCCAGTTGAGGTTGTCCAGGTCGAAGGCGCCAAGATTCTTGATGCGCTTGTCCTTGATCTCCACACCGCAGCCCAGCACGCGCATGAGGTCCATGATGATGTCGGACTTAAAGATGCGCGGGTAGTCCTCTTTCAGGCAGTTGAGGATCTTACCGCGGACGGGCATAACGCCTTGGAACTCGGCATCACGCGAGGTGCGAATGGCGCCTGCTGCCGAGTCGCCCTCTACGATGTAGATCTCGCGGCGGCTCTTGTCCTTGGAGCGGCAATCGATGAACTTCTGCACGCGGTTGGACATGTCGGTCTTCTGCTGCAGGTTGGTCTTGATGCTCTGACGCGTCTTCTCGGCATTCTCGCGCGAGCGCTTGTTGATGAGCACCTGCTCCATGATCTTATTGGCGGCGTCCTTGTTCTCGATCAAGTAGGTCGAGAGGCGCTCCTTAAAGAAGGCGGTCATGGCCTGCTGGATAAAGCGGTTGTTGATGGCCTTCTTAGTCTGGTTCTCGTAGGACGTCTGGGTGGAGAAACAGTTGGTCACGAGTACCAGGCAGTCCTGAACGTCCTGCCACTTAATGCCGCTCTCGTTTTTGTTGTACTTGCCCTGTTGCTTAATGTAGGCATCGATGGCGCTGGTCAGAGCACTGCGAGCCGCCTTCTCGGGCGAGCCGCCGTTTTCGAGCCATGATGAGTTGTGGTAGTACTCCTGCATCATGAAGGTGCGCGAGAAGCACATGCACGCGGTGATCTTTACGTTGTAGTCGGGCAGGTCCTCGCGATCGCGACCGCGACGGTCGGCCTCGATAAAGAAAGGCTCGGTGAGGTAGTCGGTGCCGACCTTCTCGAGCACGTAATCCTCGATGCCCTTGGGATAGCAGAAGTCCTCTTCGGTAAATTCGCCATCGTCGCCCTCAATACGCAGGCGGAAGGTCACGTTGGCGTTGACCACGGCCTGGCGGCGCATGGTCTCGCGATACCAATCGTGGGGAATGCTGATGGAGGTAAAGACCTCAAGGTCGGGGCGCCACTTGATGGTGGTGCCGGTGCGGCTCTCGTCGCTGGGCTCAATCTCGAGTGCCTTCTTCTTGGCACCGACGACCTTGCCCTTCTTAAAGTGCAGGGAGTACTTGTTGCCGTCGCGCCAGACGGTGACGTCCATGTACTCGGAAGCGTACTGGGTCGCGCAGGAGCCCAGACCGTTGGTGCCGAGCGAAAAGTCGTAGTCGCCACCCTGGTTGTTGTTGTACTTGCCGCCGGCGTAGAGCTCGCAAAAGACGAGCTCCCAGTTAAAGCGCTTCTCGGAAGGGTTCCAGTCGAGCGGGCAGCCGCGGCCGTTGTCCTCTACCTGGATAGAGCCATCACGAAAGGCGGTAAGGGTGATGAGCTTGCCGTAGCCCTGACGCGCCTCGTCAACGGCGTTGGACAGGATCTCGAACGCGGCATGCGCGCAGCCGTCGAGTCCGTCCGAGCCAAAGATGACGGCAGGGCGCAGGCGTACGCGCTCCTCGTCCTTGAGCTGACGAATACTGTCGTTACCATAGTTTGCGGTGTTTTTTGCCATGCTCGCTCTCTTGGTGCTTCCTCTTGTGCATTTAAGTCGTATAGATAGTCAAGGTAGCATAGCCCAGCCCGTGAACGATTCCATCCAACACGAAATCCATCGAACAATCGTTCGGAGATGGAGCTAAAGTATTTAGTTGCAGCTCGGCATTGTTAAACGAATTTGGATACAGATGAGTTTTATTTAATAGAGACACAGATCTACTAAACAAATTCGAATGATCGAGCTTGAAATGAGTCCAGCGAATTGCTGCGCTAGGAAACACGTTTACTCGGACAAAACCGACTCGGTACTGTCCGAGTAAACGGTATATGACAAAGCCCCGCGCTCTTTAGCAGAACGCGGGGCAAGAGAGGCGGATGGCCTAGCAGCTCGGAACTTGCAGCGAAGTGTTGAGCCAATCGCTGTCCGGACGGCTGATCAGGCGTGCGTTGTTGTAGGCCATCTTCATGGTCAGGATCGTCTGGCCTATGTAGGCGCCGGATTCCATGAGTTCGACCACCAGGGCAACATCGGGTCGGTCGTTTTCGGTCAGGTCGAGCGGCAGCAGCAGACTCATGGTGTTCTTGGTGGGGTAGAACGCCGGAACGGCGGTCTTAAAGTTCCACTCGACACGCTTCTGGGCGAGCTCAATGGCATCGTCGAGCCTGTTGATCAGGCGGCGCTTCACCTTGGCGTTGTCCTCTACTGCCTCGCGCAGCTCGTCGTAGGCGGCCTTCTTTGATGCGTCGTCATCTGCGTTAACCGCCCTCGACAGCGCCTCGAGCGCATCGCTGCTTCCGCGCAGCTCCTCGGCAAGAAACGCCTCGGGCAGGCGGTCGATGTTGTCGAGCAGAATATGGTCAACGTCGCGTTGGAGTGTCCTGTTGCCGTCAAAGAGCAGGTCCTCCTTTTTTTCGAAGTAGGACGCACGCTGCGGAAGCGGGTCAAACGACGCGACGAGTTTCTTGCCCCACTGCTTTGACCCTGCCTTGCAGAAGGCCTCGAAGCGCCAGGGACATCCGCTACTCGACGGCGAGAAGCAGGCATAAATGGCCTCGTAGGTGGGATCGACCAGTCCGGTGTTAAATGCCGCGATTCCCTTGTCGCTGTCTTCGAGCACCTTGTTTTCGGACTGAAGGCGATAGAAGGTATACATGAGGTAGCTGCGCAGAATCGAATAGTCCTTGGAGTCCTCGTCCTGCTCAAAGCCCCATTTTTCGTCCAGCGCGTAATCTGCCAGGCTTTCGATCATGCTGTCGATGTTGCCCAGATATGCCCAGTCGGTGAGCGCGCGACCGGCACGCACCTTTTGGAAAGCGAAGTTATCGACATAGCAGACGCGCCAAGGCAGCGCACCCGGGCGATCCATTTTACGATCGCGCGTTATCGATACCTCGACCGGAGTTTCCCCATCGTTTCGAAGGACGCTGATCGGGAAGATGACCTTACCCTCGTAGAAGCGGATAATCCGGTTGGAGAAGGCGAATTTCCAGTCGCGGTCCAAAAGGGCCGTGACGTCGATGTCGCGCTTTGCGTACTCGACAATCGTCTCGTTCCATCGCTGCGAAGTCCATGCGAACGAAGAGAACTCTTCACCAAAGGAAGCAAATTCTTCGACGAGGTCCTGCGGAACGAGCCCGTCGAGATAGTCCTCGGTCTCCTGCATGCGTTCAAGATTGCGCGCCAGCAGCGCAGGCAGCGAGGCCGCGGCGGGGTGGTCGTTAGCATCGGCGTTCGTGCTTGCAACGGCTTGCGTATGGGCGTCGACGCTCGGGGCCTTGGTCTCAAAATCTCGGCGCAGCTTCATGCGATCGGCAATGGGGACATACGATAGAAACCATGGGAGACCGTCCTGTGCATTTTCGGCAATTGACAGCTCGACGGCCGACCCGTTTGCCGTCTCCAGGTGCGTGGCAAAGCTGACCGTTTTGGTATCGCGCATGTAGAGCGCGCCCTGGGCATATGCTTCTTTCCAGTCGGCGCAAAGTAGTGCCATAACATCGAGCCCTGGTCCATAGAGGCTCGAAAGCCTGGATTTTGAGGTGTACGGAATCGATACGAAGCTCGCCAGGTCGTCGCTAAAGGAATCAATGAGCTCGGGGGAGACGGGGGAGGCCTTGAACTTGGGCGAATCGACAGCCTTGGCGATAACCAGACGCTCCTCTTCGCCCAGGACGGTCTGTTCACATTTTGCTTCTTCCATTATTTGTCCCCTCCAATTAGTAGTTCGGTTCGGGCGTATGGTCTGGCCATTGACGACGAAACATGTCCACCGTCCGAAAACGTTGAGGACATCATACGCTCTGATGGGTATCGCTGACACTTTGGTTTTGTGCTCGAATTGGGACATGCGTCTCGTTTTATGGGCCGAGGGTATGCGAACCACGGCCCTTTTGGCCTGAAAGGGGGTCTAACGGGGCGTTATTTGGGCCACGGGTCACTTCGCCTGTGCCGCGTTTCGTCATACGCTCATAGTGGAAGCCGATGCCACGGGGCCGACGAAAGCCTCGGGCAGCGGATGAGCTGCAAGCCGAAAGGAGCGGTGAGGATGATGAAGCCCATGACGAAAAAGCTGCTGTTAGGAATTCCCATCGTGACGCTTTCGGCCGTGCTGGTGTGTTCGGTGGCCGGCTGTGGCGGTAGTGCTCCGAGCGGCTCGGCTGGCAGCTCGGGTGGCAGTGCTCCCGTAGAGAAGAAGGCCAAGGCCTATGAGTCGCAGACGGTCGAGGTGGCTGGCATAACCTACGAGTCAGTAGCCCACGGTACGTTCTATCGCGGCGACGGTAAGCTGCAGGACGGCTTTTACCTGCACGTCAAGATCACCAACAACAATGAACAGAACAGGACGTTTAACTCCTTTAACGTGCATGCTGCCCAGGGCGATCTTGAGGCAGGCGACCCGTTGTTTACTTCCGGCAAGGCCGCCGTGCTCGATTACGTTGCAAGCGAGGCTCCCGATGAGCTTCACGAGGGCATCGATCTTTCCAAGAGGCAAGATATCGGTCCGGGCGAGACCGTTGAGTATGTCTACTTCTGGGCGCCCAAGACGGCGTACTACGGGCCCATCACTGTCGAGTTCGTAGACGCTTACGCCCCCGCCAAGAATCATGAGGCTATGCACTTCGACACCACGGGATGCGAGACCAAGGAGTTCAAGGCGGCCGGCGGCGTGGCCGATTCTGGCGAGAAGGCAGATTTAACGGGCATCGATTGCGCATCGTACAGTATCGAGGCCGCCGATGGGTACACGCTGGATTCGTCCAACGAAGAGCACGAAAAGGCGGACTTCTTCCACGACGAGACTGGAGGACGCCTGCACATCAGTATCTTCCTGCGCTCGCCGGAGGAAGAGATTGCAAGCCTAGAGCAGGTCTATGAAGGCAAGGAGACGACAACCGACCAGGTCGAGTACAACGGCATAACGTGGCTGCGCTTTACCGGTCCCGACAACGGCCATACGCTGTTTGCGACGGCTCCCGCAACGGGCGAGACCGTCCGCGTGTCGATTGGCTGGAAGATCGACTGGGATGCTGCCGTGCCCATGATGGAGGCGCTGAAGCTCAAGTAACGGATTGCGATTCCCACGTCAGGCGACTCAGGGCTGGCTCCGAGTTATCGGGGCCAGCCCTTTTTGGTGCTCGATGAGCAGGGCCAGCGCCTCGCGCAGCTTCGGGTACAGCTGGGCACCCTGCATGCAATGACAGACATGATTTTCATAATGACAGATATAGTTGACATTGGTTGATAGATGCAATATATTTCTGTCATGTTGCAACGGATATCTGTCCATTACTTCGAAAGGAACTCCATGCCGGGCAAAAAGAACCTACGCATGAAGGCGGCGCGCGCGGCGGCTGGCCTTTCGCAAGCTGACTTGGCCGGGGCCGTGGGCGTTACGCGCCAAACCATCGGCCTGATTGAGGCGGGCGGCTATAACCCCACGCTCAACTTGTGCGTGGCAATCTGTAAAGCGCTACGCGTTACGTTGAACGACTTGTTTTGGGAAGACGAAATCGACGCCGACCCTAGCGCTCTTTAGGAGTTCACTATGAAATTTGAAGATCTGAAAATCGTGCAAAAGTGGCGTGAATATGCCGGTCCAAAGGATGAACGTCTGGAGGCTGAGAACGCGAAGATCTACAAGATTGGTTTCGTGCTGCTTTCGTTTGGCATGCTGATGATCTTTTTCTACCAGTTTATAGCTCGACAGGTTGCGTGGGTTCACAGCGACGCCAGTGAAATGCCGCATGGCTTTGCAACGCCGTTCGAGGCAGCCATGTATGTGTGGCTCGTTCTCGTGATGTTGATTTGTGCAGGACTGCAAACGCGGAAGGGCTATGTCGATACCAATCGTTTTGGGCAAACCGAGCATCTTCCTGTTGGATATTTCCTGCTTGTCAGCGGTCTTAGCGGCGCCGCGTTCGCGCTTGTTATTGCCGCAATGCGCTGTATCGCTGAGGCGCAGATCGTACCGCTCGAAAGCGTCTTTTGGTTGGCAAACCTGGTCACGGGCGTGTTCTGTGGTGCGACGATTTTCGCGGCCACATTTGCTGTCCTGTGCGCGACGTTTTTCACGGCGAAAAAACGTCGCGCCAAGCTCGAGGCAGAACTCGACGACGCCGGCGACATCTAGTACGCAAATGGGCTGGCTCTGGGTATCCAGAATCAGCCCATTTTGATGTTCGATGAGCCGAGTCGGCGTCTCTCGCAAAAGCAACTAGGAGTTAGCGAGGCTTATCCGAATTGACCTCATCGGCGGTGTCGTTTTCGAGCGCCGTGCGGCGGGCGCTGTAGGCGACAAGGCCGGCGCCGGCTGCGGCGAGTGCTGCTGCGGCTGCGGTTAAGGGGACGTTGCTGTCGCCCGTGCCGGCGAGCGCGCCCGCTTTTCCGGAGCGCTTGTTATTGTCGTTGCCCTTGCCGCTGCCAGAGCCGCTTCCGCCGGAGCTGCCTCCCGTGCCGGAACCGCCGCCGCTCGAGCCGCCATCGCCGTCCACGGTCATCGGTGCGTCGTGGAGTCCCGTCGTATCCGCGTTGCTGCTTACGCCCACCAGCACCTCTGCACGTTCGCATGCTGCATCGGGCGCGTGAAGTTCGTGCAGCACGGCGCTCAGCGCCGAGTTTGCGCCGGGTCGGATCTCCTCGAGCGTTACGGGATCGAGTGCCACCAGGTCGCGCGCCTTCGCATACAGCGTGACGCGTTTGCCCACCTCGTCGCCCCAGCTCTCCGGGATGGCAAAGCTCATGCGGAACTGTGCCGTGCAACCCGGTGCCAGCACGGCGTTGCCATTGTCAGCGACCAGCGGGTGCGTCGCAAAACGTGCGCCCAGCGTCTCGACTGCGTACTTCACGTGTGCCATGTCGTTGGCCGAAGCGTCCTCAGCAAGCTCCGGATCGTAGATCGATGCCATGCGTGCGTTCGCTCCGAATCCGATGGATGCGCTGGAGAACGGCTGGTTAGAGCCTTCTCGGTACAGATCAATCGTACCGGCGGTTAGCAAGGTGTTGCCGTCGTTTCGTACCGTTACCGTAAACGGTTCGCTTGCCGCTCCGGGCACCACCGCGCCCAAGTTTGCTATTGCGCCCAGTGGAGTGGCGCATGCTACTAGGGGCACTTCGATGCCGTGCAGCTCCGCCTTGCTCTGCTCGGCACTCACAATGTGCGTGGCGAGCGCCGAGAGCATGCCGCCCGACGTCAAAAACGTCGTTATCTGATCGACGGGGTGGTCGAGCTCACACATCACGAACGGTTCTGTGAACAGATCGCGTTCCAAGGTGCTGGCGAAGATGCGGAAGTGCTTGCCCATTACCGCTACCGGGTTGCCTTCTTCGTCGTAGGTCTGTCCCACCTTGCCGTCGGTGTTCTCTACGTACATCAAGCACCGACCGTTGTTGCTCGCGCTGAACGACGCCGGGCCACAGCCTGCGGCGCCCACGGGCTCCGATGCAAATGCCGTCGCGCCTCGTGTCCAAGTAATATGCTGCAGCTGCTCGTTGACGGTAGCCAAAAAGCCCGTGTGCTGCGGCCACGGCACCGCGTGGGGCACTGTGGCATCTGGCGACATAACGCCCCAACCCGCGATGGACTGGCCGATCACGGCGTACGATGCGCAGCCACAACCGCTTGCAGTCTCGTATGCAACGGGCACCACCATTTTGCCGTTGATATTCTCGGGTGCGCCCAGCTCGATGCTCGACGGTGCCTGCGGAAAGCGGAGGACCTGACGGAACGTGAGACTGTCGCCCAAATCATCCGACCACAGGGTAAAGCACTCGAGTGCGACCTCTGCCTCGGTGCCCAACGCCTTTTCTGCGGTGGCTCCGCGGCGGTGGAGATAGGCGCCCGACAGGCGTCCGTCGACAAGTGTCTTGCCCACCGTGATGCGTGGGCACTGCAGGCAATGGTAGCCATCCTCCTGCAGGCGGCCGCGCGAGATGCTGCGCCACGACGTGTGCGATATCACGCGAACTCCGTCATTGCTTATGCGCAGGCGCACAACGGACAGTATGCCGGCTGTGCTTGCCGTATCGAACCGGGTTGCGTCGCCTTCGGGGCGCTCTCCCGAGACCAGCAATACGTAGGCGTCTTGGTTTTCTCTCCCGTCCGTATATTCCACTACGTCGAAGTCGTAATCGAATGTGCCGCCACGCTCCACGTCGCCCTCGCCAAAGCCCAGGGGGAAGTCGACCGGCATGGGTGTGGACCACGCGCCGTTTGCCTTCGTGTGTACCACCAGGCGCGAGCGGCCATCCTCGCCGTAGCGTACCGAAGCGATACGGAACAGGCATTCAACGCCGGCTATCTCCGCAAACTTCATGTGGGCTTCGCTGAGCACGCCGTGGAAGAGTACGTTGTCGCTCGAGGGCTTTATACCGCCCCGCTCGTCCTCCGACACGCCGGCAGAATTGGCGTTTGGGTCCGCAACGACATTCGTCGCCTGCCTGATATAGGTGTACTTATACATCGGCGCGGCGTTTTCGTCATTCTTCATCAGAGCGTGGACGAAATGCTCGACCTGTCCCGTGTCATCGCTCTCTGCATCCGCGTCGAGCTCAATACGCGTGACCGCTTGCTCCCAATCGCGCACGGCCGGCGCGACGTTTGCGGCGGTGGCTGCAACTTCGGCGCATGCGAGCAGCTCGGCATTGGTAACGATGGTGGCCGACGCGATAAACTTCGGCACGCCGCCCGACTCGGCATTGCCGGTCGCGCCAGAGCAGGCATCCAGCGTATATGGCGTGTCTCCGCCCAGTGCCAGCTCAGAATGCTGGCGCACATACTGGTTGCCGTTGTTGACCGACATATTCCACGAATCGAGGAGCGTGGGCCACGACCCCGACCAGGCCTTGGTGGTCCACTTGAACATGACAAACTGGAGCATCACGTCGACGTCGACGTCTGCGCCCACGCGCAGTCGCGGAAGCTGGTGGCCGTCCGCCTTCTCGTACCCAATGAACAGTGTGAGGGATGCGGCACCGCGCACGGCGGACGAAGCGACGCCTGCAACGCCGGCTCCAAAGGTGACGGCAAGTCCGATCTGGATGGTGAACGAGCCCGACGTGTTGGAATAGTCGAGCGAAATGTTCTTGAAAAACGCCGCGCCGCTACCGTGCGTGTGAGCGCCAACGGCGAGCGCCAGCTTTGCCAGCACCCAGGGGTTGACGTTTAGGAAAAACGGCACCGGTCCCAGGGTAAACTGCTCGGTCCAATTGAGGTCGGTTCTTACCTGGAAGAGGGCCTTAATATTGCCGTATGCGGGGTCGTTGTTGTTGCCCCAGGTTTTGCCCACCCAATCGTAGGCGAGCGAGCCGTACAGCTGTGTGGCGATATCCATCGTGAACAGCAGCGTGCAATGGTGGCGAAGGAGCTTAGTGTTTCTTGGGTCGGTGCCCGAGCCAGCGCTCATGCTCTTGTACTGATTCCACTTCCCCTCCATCTCGTCGAGGTAGCGGTTTGCCTGCTTGGCGCCCGACTCGCGCGGCGACTTCTTCCAGTACTCCGGATCAGGGTTGCCCGAATCGTTCAT
This sequence comes from uncultured Collinsella sp., assembly GCA_934654585.1. GTDB lineage: Bacteria > Actinomycetota > Coriobacteriia > Coriobacteriales > Coriobacteriaceae > Collinsella. The sequence goes on from CAKUGF010000001.1 coordinate 133,136, forward strand.
GTAGCTGGCCGGTTTGTATCCGCCGCCAAACAGTACGTACCCGGCAAACGAGAAATCGAAGAGAATCGGAAACGTGGGAATCCAGCAGGTGAACTTGTTGCCGCCGATGCCGGGGAACGCCGCGGGGAAATCAAACGGAGTGATCTCTTGATCCATGGTGGTGGGAATGATGGTGGTCGAGCCCGATTCCGCCTTTGCGGCCGGCGCGGTGACAACGGCCATGGGGGAGGAAAGCGTGTAGGTTTTGCCCTGATAGTCGAGGACAAAGCGCAGCTTGCACCCTTCTTCCAGAAGGCCCGATGCCGCATCGAGGAACTTGTCTTCGAGCGTGAATGTTGCCAGATCGTCCGCGCCCGTTGCACTGGCCTTGATCTGGCCAATCTGCGTGACGGTTTCGGGTGAGCCGCCCGCGGCAGGCGTCACTTTGTCGATGCGCAGCGTTGCCTGCCCGCCCTGCGGCAGGTGGGCCTGTACAGTGAAGGCGTGCGTGTCGGGCTGCGCATTCGCTGCATCGTCTTTGGGCATCGCCATGAATGTGGCGTCGGCGTACTGGATGTCCCACTCATCAAACGTGAGTTGGCGAAAGTACGGCTCACCATCGGAGAGCGGACGCGTGGGAGCGGTAATGGCGGTGCCGCCCTGGATGCGCGCGAGGGGGATCTCGACATCGCGGTAGCCTGGCATGCTGATGGAGATGCCGCCGTTAAAGTCGTACGCGTCGAGAAGCGTCGCCTCGTCCACGTAGCCTTCCGAAAGCGGGGCAACCTCAAAGATGGCCGTGCCTTCGTCATCGGTGGTGGCGGTGAGCTGCTTGCCTGCGGCATAGCGCGACGTTAGTGTGACCTGGGCACCCGTGATGGGCGTATTCTTGTTGGCGACGTCGACCACGACCACGCCGAACATGGTGCGCGAGAGAACGAGCACCTTGAAGGGGTCTTCTTCGTCGGCATAGGCTTCGGTGGGCGCGAACGGTAATATGAAGGCGTTTGCGCTTCCCGGCACGTGCGGCAACATAATGCTCGCTAGCGAGGACGCTCCGGCAACAAGTAACGAACGGCGATCAAGCATCTTGGGCTCCCATCCCGCAAATATCGGTGGAAATAATCAAATTATGCGAGAAGGTGTCCTGTCGCGGTAGTGCCGTTCGAGGGGCAAAATGTCCAAATGCGAATGCGGAAGCGCGGGAGCGCTGGGGTGCGTGTGGCGTGTTTGGCAGGCGGTCCGCTAGCGCAACATGTGGGCAACCAGCTCGGCGCGAGTTCCGATACCAAGCTTGGCATACACGCCGGACAGGCGGTTTTTAACGGTGCCTGGCGATACTTCCATATGGCGTGCGATTTCGGCGTTGGTCCATCCGCGGCAGGCGAGCATGGCCATGGTGAATTCCGTGGTGGTTAGATCGTCAGCCACATCCTCGCCCGAGTCGGGGTTGTGGATGCGTCGCCATCCGTAGCTAAAGCGGTACGTGATCTCGATGATGCGTGCGAAATCGTCGGGGTATTGCTGTTTTAGGCACGCCTCGATAAGTCCCTGCAAAAGGCCATGGTGCTCGCCGATGAGCTCGATAAGGCCGTCGGGGCGTGCGATGCTCCAAGCAGTTTCGAAATGCGTCTTTGCGGCGTCGACGTTTTTGAGACTCATGCAGGCCATTGAGGCTGACAGATGCAGGAACAGCTCCGAGATGGGATAACTTTCCTGTTTCATGATCAGGGCGTTTTCCGCCATGCCCAGGCTACGGCCATATTCGCCTCGTAGGTACAGGGCATGCGCCATCACGTAACTGGCGAACAGGCGCAGGCCTTCGGGCAGATGTGCCGCAAGTGGATAAAACTCTTCGGCAGAATACGGGGAAGGCAGGTGCAACAGGACACTTGCGGCCGAGGCGAACAGGATATGCATGGCGTGGACGGCGGGCGATTCCTCGTCAGTTGGCGTATCGAGGATACCCGCAAGGCAACGGCGGGCATCGGCGATACGGTTGAGCGACAGGCTGGCATATCCGCAGATGAAGCATGCGGAATAGCGCAGTGCGGGGTCGGTGGCGTCAAGATAGGGGCGTGCCGTCGCGGCGGCGAGCGTGGCCTGTCCGCGAAAGTACAGCGCTTCTGCCGTGGCGATGGCGCGCGAATCGGGGTCGGAAATGCCTGCAACCGCGGCGTCAATCTGCCCCGGCACAAAGGCAGTGCACATCAACGGCATGGGAACGCGTGAGCAGCCATCGCAGTTCATCTTCCATCTCCCTTCAGCTGGCAACAGTAGCAGCAATTGTACTCTTGTTGCTCGGGACTGGAATTTGTGGGTATCGCCCACGATTGTGCCAAACGTATAAAGGAAGAGTTTATTGGCGATGCTTCCAAGGTGGCTATCGAAGCCTATCTGACCTCGGAATAAAGAAATATTGCCGCCCCTGTAAAAAGCTCTGCTGCAGCGATGGGAAACGGACCTCGCTCTGCATATAATGAGGTCATATGACGGTGCGTTTGCATATGCGCAACGCATTTCCATCGAACCGAAAAGGAGCTCTGCATGGATCCCAACAAGCGTCCCGACGACATGGTGCGCATCACCACTCCCGAACTTGCCCAGGCGTTCATCGATGAGCAGGTCACCGCAATCCGTGAGCAGATCGGTGACAAGAAGGTCCTGCTGGCCCTTTCCGGCGGCGTCGACAGCTCGGTCGTCGCAGCGCTGCTCATCAAGGCCATCGGCAAGCAGCTCGTCTGCGTGCACGTGAACCATGGCCTCATGCGTAAGGGCGAGAGCGAGCAGGTTGTTGACGTCTTTAAGAACCAGATGGACGCCAACCTGGTCTACGTTGACGCTACTGATCGCTTCCTGGACAAGCTCGTCGATGTGGACGAGCCCGAGGCCAAGCGCAAGATTATCGGCGCCGAGTTCATTCGCGTGTTCGAGGAGGAGGCCCGCAAGGTTGGCGATGAGGTCAGCTTCCTCGCCCAGGGCACCATCTATCCCGACATTCTTGAGTCCCAAGACGGCGTGAAGGCCCATCACAACGTGGGCGGCCTGCCCGATGACCTGCAGTTTGAGCTCTGCGAGCCCGTCAAGCTGCTGTACAAGGACGAGGTCCGCGTTGTCGGCCGCGAGCTCGGCCTGCCCGAGAACATGGTCGAGCGCCAGCCGTTCCCCGGCCCCGGCCTGGGCGTTCGCTGCCTTGGTGCCATCACACGCGATCGTCTTGAGGCGTTGCGCGAGGCCGATGCCATCGTGCGCGAGGAGATTGACAAGGCCGGTCTGACCATCTGGCAGTACTTTGCCGTCGTGCCCGATTTCCGCGCTACCGGCGTGCGCGAGGGCAAGCGCGCCTACGATTGGCCCTGCATCATCCGTTGCATCAACACCGTTGACGTCATGACTGCCGAGGTGCCCGAGCTCGACTGGGCGCTGCTCAAGCGTATTACCGCCCGTGTCACCGCCGAGGTTCCTGGCATCTGCCGCGTCTGCTACGACCTGACCCCCAAGCCCGTCGGCACGGTGGAGTGGGAGTAAGCTTCTACTCTTTTGGGCGAATTGCATTGACAGAGAGGGGTCCCGCGCAAACGTGTGCGGGACCCCTCTCGTTTTACTGTTCGGTTGACGCTGCGGTCCGTTTTGGAAGGGTCGTGAGCATGGTAGTCCCGTTCTTGGAACTCGCTTCGACCTCAACCGTGCCTCCGTGCAGCGCTGCAATCTCCCAAACAAGTGCTAGCCCGAGTCCTGCGCCGCCATATGCCCTGCTACGGGATTTATCCAGGCGAAAGAACGGCTGGAAGATGCTCTCACGGTACTGCTCGGGTATTCCCGGGCCCTGATCCTCGACTCGTAGGAACACGTGGCTGTTGTTATCGCAGATGGAGACGTTGACAGTCGAGCTGGGACGGCTGTAACGGATGGCATTTTCGACCAGGTTAAACACCAGCCGATAGAGGAGCGTGTCGCTTCCGATTATCAAAGCGCCTCCACTGCAATTGAGGACGATGTCTTTATGCTCGGCAAGTGGCGCAAGGTCGGTGAGGACTTCTTCGGACAAGGGGCCAAGTTCGACATGGTCCTCGCAAGGAACGCTGCGGAGCTCACTCATCTCGAGCAATACCTTGGTCATTCGCGACATTCGCTCGATTTGTTCTTGTAGCAGGCCGAGCAGCTCGGCTGTTTGGGGTTGCGATGTGGGGTGCTCGGAGACAAACAGTTCAATCTGTGCTTGCATAAGGGCGAGCGGGGTGCGCAGCTCGTGTGCGGCGTTGCCGGTAAACTGACGCTGTGCAGAGAACCCTTCGCCAAGACGGGCGATCATGTCGTTGAAAGAGGCGCTGCATCGTTGTAGTTCGGCGGGCACATCTTCGCTGAGTCTGATTTCGCTTAGGTTGTCAGGCTGCACGCGCTCTACCTGGGCGGCAAAACCCCGTAGCGGCTTGAGCGCGCCGCCGCTCACAAAGTATGCCAGCACGCCGCCAAGTAGCGTGACTCCAGCCGTGATGCACCAGGCTGTTGCGCTAAAAGATTCCTGTGCGTCGTTTACGACGATCGTGACCTCGTCATCGAGGGCTGTTTTTGTTGGGTCAAACGCCTGGGGCGAATCCACACCGGCTGTGTTAAAGGCCGAGATGTCGCTGCCGATGGCATCCATGTAGCGCATGCCCGTATAGCCGACCAAGCAGTTCGTTAGTACGCACGCCGCGCACGTGAGCAGCGCCGTCATGATCGTTATGCGCCATTGCAGCGAAAGCCTTTTCATTCGCCATCCTCCATAACGTAGCCCTCTCCAATCCGATTGCGAATCGGGTCGTATCCCAAAGCGCTGCGCAACTTTTTTCGGAGCGACGAGATGTGAACGCGGGTTGCGTTGCTAAAGCTGTTCACGGTGCTATCCCAGACGTGTTCGATAAGCTCCTCTTGGCTTACCGGTCGCCCCTGATTAAGCATCAGGTATTCCAGGATTCCCGTTTCCTTGCGTGTAAGAGATAGAGCCTCGCTGTCCACGGAAGCGATGCGCGCCTTGGTGTCAAAGCTGAGCTTTCCGCAGGTTAATACTATGTCGCTTTGTGCGAAGCGCCTGAGGGTAAGGCTGCGGATCCTTGCCGCAAGTTCGTCCAGATGAAACGGCTTGGTAAGGTAATCGTTGGCGCCGGTATCGAGTCCGGCGACTTTATCGGATACTTCGCCACGCGCGGACAGAATCAGTACCTTGGTCTCGCAGTCGGTTTTCCTAAGTTCCCTGAGTACGGTCATGCCGTCGATACGGGGAAGATTGAGGTCGAGCACCACGAGGTCAAAGACTTCGACGCCCAGCAGGTCGAGTGCCTCCTGCCCATCATGGCAGCAGTCGACGCTGTATGCCAGGTTTCGCAAGCTGCGTGCGATTGTGTCGCACAGTGCTCGCTCGTCTTCGACGATCAAAATATGCATAACAGGCTCCTTGCACATTCCAAATCGCGCTTAACACGGATTTTATGGTCGATATGGTCCAATGGTCGCGTAACGAAAGGAGTGGTCAGGTTGTTTAAAGCGGTAAAACCCGTGGTACAGGTCGCTTTGTTGATCGTCGGAATTGCCATGGTGTGCTTTGGCGTTATGCGTGGCGAGGCGGATGCCGTGCTGGCCAAAGCGATTAGGCTGTGCTTGGAGTGTATCGGAATTGGATAAAAGAGAAAACACTGCGTCGCATGTTTTGACCCGATTTCGCGGATTCATTCAGGCGGCGGCGACGCTTATCACCAACATTCACCTGCCAAACTTTGCCAAAGGCAGCATCTATCAGGGTGCGGGAAAAACAGTCTGTGTACCTGGGCTTAACTGCTATTCGTGCCCCGCGGCATCGGGTGCGTGCCCCATTGGGTCGTTCCAGTCGGTGGTGGGTTCATCTAAGTTCAACTTTTCTTACTATGTCACCGGTACGCTCATTTTGCTCGGCGTGCTGCTGGGACGCTTTGTATGCGGCTTTCTGTGTCCGTTTGGCTGGCTGCAGGAGCTGCTTCACAAGATTCCCGGCAAAAAGCTTTCGACAAAAAGGCTCAAGGCGCTTACGTATATCAAATACGTTGTGCTGCTGTTTGCCGTGGTAGTGCTGCCCGTGCTGGTGGTCAACGATGTGGGGATGGGCGATCCGTTCTTTTGCAAATACGTCTGTCCGCAGGGTGTGCTCGAGGGCGCCATTCCGCTGGCCATTGCCAACGCCGGCATTCGATCTGCACTGGGGCAGCTCTTTACCTGGAAACTTGTCGTTCTCATTGTCGTAGTGGTGCTGAGCGTTTTGTTCTATCGCCCCTTCTGCAAATGGATTTGTCCGCTCGGCGCGTTCTATGCGCTCATGAATAAGGTGTCCCTGCTGGGGATTCGGGTCGATGCATGCAAATGCGTCTCGTGCGGCAAGTGTTCAAAGGTTTGTCAGATGGACGTCGATGTGACCCGCGCACCCAATCATGCCGAATGTATCCGGTGCGGAAAGTGCATTGGGGCCTGTCCCGTCGATGCCATCAGCTATCGCTATGGCCTGGATGTGTCGGCGGAAAAGCTCCCCCTGACCGCCGATAAAAAGTAAAACAAGCTTCGACAAAACGGAGGAATGACCATGAAGCTTTCTAAGATTGCGGCCCTGTTTATGGTGCCGGTGCTGGCCTTGTGCCTTGTGGCATGTTCGGCGCCCGGTGGCAATGCGAGCGAATCTGCGAGTTCCGATCCTAAGATCGCAGAACTCACTGCGCAGAAGCCGGCCAATGCCGACGAGGCCGCCGAGCTGTATGCGAAGCTCATGCAGAAGGAGAACGAGATCTTTTCGAGTGATAACGCGCTGTGGGAAAAGGTATTCAATGCGGCAAATAAAGACTCGGCAATGATTGAGGACGGTAGCAATTACGGCGATTTCCTGCTCAAGACCATCGACGGCGCCAAGGATGAGTTCACGGCGGATGAGCTTAAGACGCTCAAGGTCGGTGCACAGCAGATCAAGGAGATCGAGGACAAGCTCGAGAGCCTGGAGAAGGAGTTCCCCGGCTGTGGAAGCACGCCGAGTGCAGGCGAGAGCGTCGACGCTTCGACCGCTGGCATGACGGCTGGTGCCAATGCTTCGAGCGAGGCGACGAAGTTCCCTAGCTTTACGGGCAAGGACCTGGACGGCAACGACGTGAGCAGCGACGAGCTGTTCTCTAAGAACAAGGTCACCGTCATGAACTTTTGGTTCACCACTTGCAAGCCATGCGTGGGCGAGCTGGGCGATCTTGAGGATCTGAATGAAGAGCTTGCCGAGAAGGGCGGCCAGGTCGTGGGCGTCAATTCCTTTACGCTCGATGGCAACAAGGACGAGATTGCAGATGCCAAGGACGTGCTGAGCAAGAAGGGCGTGACATATAAGAACATCTGGTTCAAGTCGGACAGCGAGGCCGGCAAGTTTACATCAAATCTGTTCTCGTTCCCGACAACCTACGTTATCGACCAGAACGGCAACATCGTAGGGGAGCCCATCGTAGGCGCCATCAGCTCCGCCGAGCAGCGCGCAGCGCTCGACAAGCTTATCGACCAGGCGCTGGCGAATAGCGGGCAGTAAAAAACGCGTAAAGCATAGCGAAGATCGTGCGTCGCTGTACGAAGTAGCCCGTTGCCCTTCAAGATGAGCTCTGCCGTAAAGAGGCCCCGTTTGGGGCCTCTTTTTTTGGGCACCATCCCGTTCGTTTTTGCCCGGTTCGTTACATTCCTCACTGGTGCTGGCAAAAAATGGGGATAGAGTAGGACAAACGCGTCGAATACGAACGGCGGGGGAGAGCGGGCGAGGGCGCCCGCGTGGGAGAGGTTGCCGTCCATGCTGGAGCTCAAAGGTATTTGCAAAAGGTACGTTACGCAGTCGTTTACGCAGGTAGCGCTCGATAACGTAAACCTGGCTTTTCGCGACAACGAGTTCGTGGCCATTCTGGGTCCTTCGGGCTCGGGCAAAACCACGATGCTCAACGTTATTGGCGGACTGGACCATTTCGATTCCGGCGACCTGCTGATTGACGGCATCTCGACCAAGGACTTTCACGATCGTGATTGGGATGCCTACCGCAACAACCGCATCGGCTTTGTGTTCCAGAGCTATAACCTCATTCCGCATCAGACCATCTTGGAAAACGTTGAGCTGGCGCTTACGCTCACGGGCGTGGGGCATGCCGAGCGCCGCCAGCGTGCGCGCGAGGCGCTCGAGGCGGTTGGCCTGGGAGAGCACGTTAACAAGCGCCCGAGCCAGCTTTCGGGTGGACAGATGCAGCGCGTGGCGATTGCCCGTGCCCTGATCAACGACCCCGAGATCGTGCTGGCAGACGAGCCGACCGGTGCCTTGGACTCTACGACGTCCGTGCAGGTCATGGACTTGCTCAAGGATGTTGCACGCGACCGCCTGGTCATCATGGTCACGCACAATCCCGAGCTGGCGTACCAATACGCCACGCGCATCGTTAACCTCGCAGACGGAAAGATCACCGACGATTCCGACCCCTTTGACGCCGCTGGGGCTGCGCGTCGCGAAGCCAAGCCCACGCGCAAAACCTCGATGAGCTTTGTGACGGCGCTGGGCCTTTCGGCGCGCAACCTCATGACCAAAAAGGGCCGGACCGCCATGACGGCCTTTGCGGGGTCGATTGGCATTATCGGCATCGCGGCGATCCTGGCGCTCTCTAATGGCGTGAACGGCTACATCAAAAAGGTCGAGGAAGATACGCTTTCGAGCTACCCGCTCACGATTTCCAAGCAGGACTACGACCTGTCGTCCATGATGGGCGGGCAGGGGGCCACGGATGATGGCGCGTCGGAGGATGATTCGGCCGACAGATCCGGCGGCAAGGCCAAGGGAACCGACAAGATTCCCGTGGTCACAGCCGTGAAGGATATGTTTGCGAGCGTTAAGTCCAACGATATGACGAGCTTTAAGGCGTGGCTCGATGCCGGTGGCGACGGTATCGATAAAGAGGTCAACGCCATCCAGTACGGGTATGGCGTAACGCCGGTTGTCTATCGTGCGGGCAAGGGCGACGAGAAGCCCGTGCGCCTGGTGCCCAACGCGATGACCGAGGCTATGAGCGGCGGCGCGAGCTCGGCGGCGACGGTGAGCATGGATTCCATGGGCACCTCGGTCTTTAACGAGATGATCGATGACCAGAGTCTGCTCGACAGCCAATACGACGTCGTGGCGGGGCATTGGCCCACGTCCGCTAACGAGGCGGTGATGGTGCTTTCGAGCCGTGGAACGGTGGGCGACTATACGCTCTACAGCATCGGTGCGCTGGATATCGATGAGCTCAACGACCTGGTCAACAGCGCCATGACAGCCGACGGTGGGGTGGAGACGCCCGAGACCGCTACCGACTTTACCTACGACGATGCGCTGTCCACCACGTTTAAGGTGTTGTCGCCGGCCGATGCCTATCGAAAAAATGACGAGACAGGCACGTGGACTGACATGTCTGGCGACGCCGACTTTATGGCAGCCAAGGTTGCCGACGGCATCGACGTGCGCATCGTGGGCGTGGTGCGACCCAACGAGACGGCCAACGCGAGTGCGTTGTCTCCGGGTATTGCCTACACGCACGCGCTGACTCGCCAGCTTATGGAGCGCGCGGCCGATTCGCAGATCGTGCAGGAGCAGCTTGCTCACCCCGAGACGGATGTCTTTACCGGCAAAACGTTTGACGAGCTGCAGGGCGAGGCCAAGCAGGGCGTGGACCTGGGCAGCATGTTCAGCGTGGACGAGGCAGCGCTTAAGAGCGCGTTCTCGTTCGATGCGTCTGCGCTTTCGGGTGCGGCCGGCGGCATGGATCTTTCGGGTATCGATCTGTCGGGTCTGGATATCGACCTTTCGGGCGTGGGCAAGGATATCGACTTCAGCGACATCATGGCCAAGGCGCCGACTCCCGATTTCTCGGGCGTCTTTGATGGCTTGGAGCTTACGCCCGAGCAAATGCAGCAGGTGGGAACGCTTGCCAACCAGCTGTTTGAGGGCTTTATGCAGTCTGATCAGTTTAAGGCGCTGACGCCCGAGGACCTTAAGGACGCGTCGAAGCTCGCTGCTGCGTTCTCGGCGTATCTTGAGAACGATGCCACGGCGCAGCAATGCCTGGCGCAGCTCAAGGCGCTGGGCGGAGATGCGCTGGCTGAGCGGCTGCAGCAGGCGATGACCGACTACGTGCAAAAACAGCTCGCACCCTATTTGCAGCAGGCTATGGACCAGGTGATGAAGGCGATCAGCGAGCAGATTGCGACGACCGTATCGTCCCAGCTCAAAGCAGGCGCGGCGGGGCTCATGGGGCAAATGGCGACGCAAATGTCATCGGCTTTTGCCAATCTGGCGAGCGCCATGCACGTGGATGCGAGCGCCTTTGCCCGTGCTATCCACTTCAACATGGACGCCGAGGACCTGAGTTCGCTCATGATGAGCTACGCGAAAGCGTCGAAGCTCACCTACGACAACAACCTGACCACGCTGGGCTATGCGGATGAGGCGGACCCCATCTCGGTCAAGATCTTCCCGCGCGACTTTGAGGCCAAGGAGCGCGTGCTCGACCACATCGATGCATACAACGAGCAGGTCAAGGCTGCCGGACACGATGAGCAGGCCATCTCGTACACCGACTACATGGGTATCATCATGGGTTCAGTGACCGATATCGTAAACACCATCAGCTTGGTGCTCATCGCGTTCGTGAGCATCAGCTTGGTCGTGAGCTCCATCATGATCGGCATCATCACCTACATCAGTGTGCTGGAGCGCAAAAAGGAGATCGGCATCCTGCGCGCGATCGGTGCATCGAGACGCAACGTGGCTAACGTGTTCAATGCCGAGACCTTTATCGAAGGTCTTATCGCTGGTGTTTTTGCCATCGTTGTCGTGGTGCTCGTGAGCTTCCCGGTCAATGCTTGGGCTCTTGCGACCAAGCAAGTACCCAACCTGATGAGCCTTCCCGTGCAAGATGCACTGGTGCTCATCGCGATTTCGGTGCTGCTGACGGTGGTCGCCGGCCTGCTGCCCGCTCGCAGCGCATCCAAGAAGGACCCCGTGGAGGCCCTGCGCTCCGAATAGTGTGGCAAAAGGACAGTCCCTTTGTCACATTGGGTGGCTTGTGAATTCGAGGTCTAATACTTTCCCGAGAAGTGAACGAGTCAAAATGGACCCCCGAAACATCGACACTTTTGAGAGGCAATTTCCTGCGGTTTTGCCGATCAAATCCTGCAGTTTTGACCTCTAAAAATGTCGATGCTTCGGGGGTCCAAATACGGTCGTTCACTTCTCGGAAAAAGTATTAGACCTCGTCGCACAGGGCTAGCGGACATCACCAAATTGGCTACTATTCCTTGTAGCTTCGCGGAATTACGAGCAGCACGAGGAGGGAAAAGCCGAGCAGGATGCCAGGCAGGGCGCCTTCGACGAAGGCGCCAAAGTCGCCGCCGACAAAAAAGCCGAGGTAACCGATGACGCCGCAGATGCTGCCGAGTATGCCCGTGATGCGCAGGGCCCTCATAACGCGATCCATAGCAACTGTCCTCACGCTCAATGGGATGTCGATGCGCCAAGCGTATCGAAAGCTCATATTGAAACCGTTTGCGTGTGGTAATCGCTGAGTATGGACCTAGCTCTTCTTCGCAGAGAGCATAAGACTAATTTCCGGATGGGTGTATTCGTCGAACTCGTCTTCGGGATCGGTGTCAAAGGTGTAGTACGACTTTATGGACTTGTCCTCAGTCTTGATGCTGATCCCTTCGTATAGGGAGCCGGCCAAAAATGCCTGCTTAAATTCATCCGACAGGCTACAGGGCATGAGGAGGCCTGGCGCGGCAACGGAAATATCCAGTCCATTGAGCGGGGCGCAGAGCGTAGCGATATCCTGCTCAACGCGAGCGAGGTTGTCTTCAAAGCTTGCCTCGGGGTCGATTTGGCTGGTGTAGTCGACGTCCGTGAGCGTGCCGTCTGCGTCAAAAGAAAGGTAGACATAGGCTGCCTGAGGGCCAAGGTCGTTATCGCGCAAATAGCCGATAATGCGGTAGCCATAGTCGTGATACGACTCGCATGGGTCGTCTGCCGTGATGCGTTCGCACACGGGTTCTAGGGCATCCTGCGTAATGGCGAGCTGTTCGGCGACAGCGGCCTTTCTTGCCTGGAGCTCGCTGCTTCCCTGGACAAACTGCGGGATGTAGGCGCCAAGCAGCACAATGACGGGCACTGCGATGAGCGTGATAATCTGTTTCTTGGCGCTCGGAATCTCAACGCCGTATGCGGCCGCCAGGGCCTCGGCATTGCTCGAGGTTTCGGCGAGCACGTCCGCCGCGGTGGCAACTGCCCCTACGGCTCCGGCAATCTCTGCGGCGCCGCCCAAGTTGCGCGCGACATCGTTATCGCTGTCCTTGAGCAGGCGGCCGGCAGCTTGCGCGGCGAGCACGCCGGCGACCCCTGCGGAACGGTCTTTGTTAGTTTGGGCCACCGCGAGTCGGCTCTGCAGCTCTTTCCACTGTTTGCCCTGCATTCCAAAGCGCGGGGCGAGTGCACAGTAGCAAAAGATGGCGAGTTCAATTGCGGTGAGTGCGATGGCGGTATAGATTCCCGCTGCCTGGAATTCCTTTTGGTGAAACGCGATGTCGTTGATCATCTGAAGCGGCAGCATGAGCAGACATGCTACGAACGACATGACGAGCGCGGCAGCTGCGATCTTGGGGTACGTGCAGTACCGCTGGATACGCTTCTTTTCTTGTTCGGTGAGCTGCTGCATGGGGTCCTCGACTCTCATCGTTCTCCACGGGCGATACACGCATGCCCATGAGTATAAATGAGTGGAGGGCGTCTGTTATTCAAACATGGCGCCAACGGCGTGGTGCTGGTGATCGTCGCGGTCATGAACGTCGTCTTTTGGAACCTGAAACCGCTGCCGAGGGATGAATAGCGAGTAGGGGGGCCGCCCGCTGGGCGGCCCCTTCGCTGTTTGCGGGGCCAGCAAATCGAAGGTGAATGGTTTTCCCGAGAAGTGAACGACCTATTCTGGACCCCCGAAACATCCGTATTTTTTGACGTCAAAACCGCAGGATTTGAATGGCAAAACCGCAGGAAATAGCTTTCCAAAAGTGTCGATGCTTCGGGGATCCATTTTTACTCGTTCACTTCTCCGAAAACCATTCACCTTCGTTGTGCGAGGTGCGGTTGGAAGGGCGGCTGGTGCCGGGTGATCACCTTTGCCTTAAGCGGGCTGCCAGTTTAGATCTCCAACGCGCCGTACTGTTCGTCGTTCACAGGCTCGAGCCACTCGTTGCTTGTATTCTCGCCCGGGTATTCAAAGGCCAGGTGGCTGAACCAGCTGTTGGCGGAGGCGCCGTGCCAGTGCTTTACGTTGGCAGGAATCTCGACGACATCGCCGGGGTGCAGGCGCTGCGCGGGCTTGCCCTCTTCCTGGTACCAGCCCTCGCCATCGACACAGATCAGCACCTGTCCGCCGCCTTTACTTGCGTGGTGGACATGCCAGTTGTTGCGGCAGCCCGGCTCAAAGGTGACGTTGTGAATGGGCAGGTAATCGTCCGGAGTGGTCAGCGCATTGAGATAGCTCTGGCCGATAAAGTACGGCGCGTAGGCATCATTGGGCTCGCCGAGGCCAAACGTTCCGCCGCGGACCTCTGACGCCTCTGCGCCGTCAGCCGCGTCGGCATAGACGTCCTTGGCCATGTTGAAGGCAGCCCAGGCTTTGGGCCAGCCGGCGTAGAAGGCCACATGCGTGATGGCGGCAGCCATCTCCTTTTGGCTCACGCCGTGCTTGCGTGCATTGGCGATGTGGTAGGAGAGTGAACTGTCTGTGATGCCCTGCGACACGAGGGCAACTACGGTGATGAGGCTTCGCGTCTTAAGGTCGAGGTCAGCGTTGTTCCAGTTCTCGCCAAAGAGCACATCGTCGTTAAAATGCGCAAAATCGGGAGCGAACTTGCCTAGGGCATCGCGGCCTGCGGTTTGTTTGATGGCCATGGAGGCTCTTTTCTAACTAGAGATAATCGATTGGAATTTGAGCGTTACGAGCGGTTGCTCTCGACAAATTGTTTGAGTTCGGTATTGCTTGCTCCATTTAGTATTGCGCCCGGGACGATCGTTGCGCCGGGAGCGCTGGCTGCAAGAACCTTTGCGGTCTTGCCCATACCGCTGCCACCGGAGGTCGCAAAGAGGACAATCTTCTTGTCAGCAAAGCTCTGGGACTCCAAGAACGTCTTGATAATCGCCGGCGCAACATACCACCAGATGGGGAAGCCCAGGTAGATGGTGCTGTATTCATCGAGGCCCGAAGGCTTCGAGGCAATGACGGGGCGGCAGGTGGGGTCGTTGGCCTCAAGCGTGCCGCGGCTGTTCTTGTCGTTCCAGTTGAGATCTGCGGCTGTGTAGGGTTTGGCGGGCTCAATCTCAAATAGGTCGGCGTCGGCTGCTTTCGCAAGACGCTCGGCGACGTCTTTTGTCACACCACTGGCGCTGAAATAGGCTACAAGGGTCTTCGGCATGGCTACTCCTTTATTTGATGGCTTCTTGTAACGTATAGATGAGGTAGTCGAGCGTCTCGAGGTGTTTTTGTCCGGCGTGGATGCGTTCGAGTAGTTCGCGGCGGTAGGTCTTAAGGCGGCAAATGCGGGCGCAGGCGCTTGGCAGTCCCGAGAGCTCGTCGATAAACGCATCACAACAGCCAGCGTCGCGCAGGTTCGTGATAGTCTTTTCGTCCATTGTGCGGCTTGGGTCCTCCTTGTTCTTGAGGGGATGGCTATAGCGTACGTTGGCGGGCTGATGATGTATATTGCCTATATCGACTAACTGGATATACGAGATACGAATGACTGACTTTAGGTGAGTTTCACATGGCTGGAGGTGCGACATGGAGCTGCGAACTCTGCGCTATTTTTTGGCGGTGGCGCGCGAGGAGAACATGACCGAGGCGGCCAACGTGCTGCACGTGACGCAGCCTACGTTGTCGCGCCAGATTGCAGACTTGGAGCGCGAGCTAGGCGTTGAGCTGTTTGAGCGGACCAATCGGTCATGCGTGCTTACGGGGGACGGCATGCGCTTGCGTCAGCGCGCTGAGGAAATTCTGGCGCTGGTGGAGCAGACCGAATCCGAGATGAGCGATCAGGAGCTTGGCATTGCCGGCAACATCCGCATTGGTGCGGGAGAAACGCAGGCCATGCGCTATGTACTAGATACGTTTGCTGCGCTGCACCGCGATTATCCCGCCGTGACGATTGAGCTCTACACGGGTAATGCCGACGCGACAGAGGAGCGTCTGGAGCGAGGGCTGCTGGACTTTGCCCTGCTCTTGGAGCCGGTCAACCTAGACAAATACGAGTGGATTCGAATGCCGCAGGTCGACCGCGTGGGCGTTGCCGTGGCGAGTGATGGGCCGTGGGGGTCGCTCGATGTGCTGACTCCTGCAGATTTGGCCGTGATGCCGCTGTTGCTGAGTTCGCGCACGTCGAATAAGGCAGTCGATCTGGTGGCATGGTCGGGCGGGCGGATTGACCCCGAAGCCCTTAACGTGGTGGGGCGCTTCGACTTGATCGGCAACGCCTCACATCTCATCCGCTCGGGCGCGGCGTGCGCCATGGGCATCGATCATCTGCTGCAAGTGGATGCGAGCTCCCAGATGCGATTTGTGCCGCTTGACCCACCGATCGAGATCGCGTCCTTCTTGGTATGGAAAAAGTACCGCCTGCGTTCGCGCGCCTGCGAAGAGTTTCTGAATCGCTTAAAGCGCAAGGCATAATCTATGTGACAAAGGGACTGTCCCTTTGTCACATTGAGTTGAGAGTGGATGTTGATGTATTTATCGCTGGCCCCTATGGAGGGGATTACCGGGCATGTGTTCCGTCGCGTGCACGCGGAGTGTTTTGGCGCACTCGATTGTTATTACACGCCGTTTTTGCCGCCGCCACGGGTGGGCAACCGCTTTGGCGGTAAGGCGTTTAAAGAGGTCGATCCCGCCAATAACCAGGGGCTTAACGTGGTGCCTCAGCTGATGTCCAAAAACGCGGACGAGTTTGTGTGGGCGGCGCAGGTGCTCGCCGACATGGGTTACCGCGAGGTCAATCTCAACCTTGGCTGCCCCTCGGGCACGGTTGTCGCCAAGGGGAAGGGTTCGGGCTTTCTGCGCAACTTGGATGAGCTCGAGGTGTTCTTGAGCGACGTGTGCGAGCGCTCGCCATTGCCGGTGTCGGTCAAGACCAGGCTGGGACTGGAGAGCGACGATGAGTACGAGCGCGTGCTCGACCTCTATTGCCGCATGCCGCTGGCAGAGCTGATCGTGCATCCGCGCGTGCAAAAGGACCGCTATACGGGCTCGCCGCGCAAAGAGTTTTACGGTGAGACGCTGGAGCGGGCGCCGTTCCCGGTGGCCTATAACGGCGACATCTTTGATCTTGAGGACATGGATACGCTGGTGGAGGCCTATCCCGGGACGCGCCACGTAATGTTGGGGCGCGGCTTGCTTGCGAACCCTGCGCTGGCTCGCATGGTTACCGGCGGTCCCGCTGCCACGGCAGCTGAACTGCAGCGCTTCCACGACATGTTGTTTGCGGCGTATGCAGAAGAGATTGGCGGCAACGCGGTCTTTCGCATGAAGGAGTGGTGGTTCTACGCCAAGTGCGCCTTCGCCGATCCCGCTACCGTTCACAAGATCGTGCGCAAGACCAAAAAGGTCGACGAATACCGCGCCGCCGTCGAGCGCGTCTTTCGCGAGCAGCCGCTCGCACCTACCGCCCGCTTTTGCGGCTAACTAGTCATCGCTATCTGACGGCCTGGACGGCAAGTGCTTCTATTACGCGCTCGGCACCGGCGTCGATCAGAATGCTGCGATTGGCGATTTCTGTCGGAGCGACTGCCTCGCCAAGGTTGACGCATGCATACATGGCGCGCTCGTTTTTGGCCGTCATCTGCCAAAACGGATACTTGATGATGACGGGCGTGTTGCCGCCCACGCCAAACTCCAGAAACAGCACGCGCATGCCGCTGTGCCGGCGCAAAAAGTCCTGATAGCGATCGGCTGCGGCATACCAGCCCTTATCCTGCACAAACGTATCGTCGGCGCGCAGGTTCATCGTAAGCGGCGCGCCGCAGTGGGGGCAATGGGGTACGAGCGCGGACGGAATGCGCAGGTCCTGTTGGGTAGCGACCATGTTACGCACGAGCTCTTCGTTGTCCCACGTTTCCTGGCAACAGGGCTTGCTGCACTGGAATAGGCCGTAGTCTCCTTGTGTATAAAAGAGTCGCCGCTTATCAAAACCGGCACGCTGAAAGCAATGGTCAACGTTCGTGGTCAGCACAAAGTAGTCGCGGTCACGCAGCAGATCCAGGAGCTGTTCGTAGACCGGTTTGGGTATGGGGTCGTATCGGTTGCACTTAATGTAGCGGCTCCAAAACGCCCAATATTCCTCAAGCGAGTCGTAAGGGTAGAAGCCACCGGAATACATGTCGGCAAAGCCGTAGCGTGCGGCAAAGTCGCCAAAGAGCTCATCGAATCGCTCGCCCGAATAGGTGTATCCGGCGGCGGTCGAGAGTCCTGCTCCGGCACCGATTACCACGGCGTCAGATGCATCGAGTGCAGCTTGGAGCTTATCGATTTGTTTGGAGAAGGCTGCGGTAGATTGCCTCGTCAGACGCGAGAAAAACATTGAAGATCACCTTAAGGTTGGGGTCGTTATGGTCTAGATGATGACGAACGGTATCGATGGCCACGCGCGCGGCGGCATCTTGCGGATAACCAAACACGCCCGTCGAGATGCAGCAGAATGCAAGCGTGCCGAGTCCTCGGCGTGTCGCTTCTTCCAGGCAGCTGGTGTAGCAGCGACGTAGCAGCAATTCCTCGCGCGGGCCAGGCTTATGGCTGGGTACGACGGGGCCGACGGTGTGGAAAACGTAGCTGCTGGGTAGATTGAACGCCGGCGTAACCTTGACGCGTGCTGTTGGTTCCTCGTGCCCCTGCTCGTCCATGAGATTGGCGCACGCCAGACGTAACTGCATGCCGGCGTAGGTGTGGATGGCATTGTCGATGCAGCGATGCCCTGGCACAAAGCAGCCGAGCATCTGACTGTTGGCGGCATTGACGATGGCATCGGCCTTAAGCAGCGTAATGTCGCCGCGCCAGATGGCAACGCGATCGCGGTAGGGGAGCGTGCTGGCATCGGTCGCTCCGCCGCGCTCAAGAAGGCGTTGCTGCAAGTAGGTGTCTTGTATGTCGAGCGTCTCGGCCGCAAGCGCCTCGGGCGGCCGCACGTTCATAAGGGCCCTGAGCAAATCGCGCTGCTCGCTGGCACCGGCAGGTACAGCAATGCTGCGCCCGTCTGGCCGCTCATCGAGCAATGCCTTGATAAGCCAAACGCGGCGTTCGGCCTGATTCATGGCCTTCCTCCTGTTCGATTGAGATGGTTTCGCTCGACAGTAGTGTGCGGCCCAACGCGCCTCTGTAAAAGAAGGCACAAAAAGGTAAGCGCCGTGGAGCGGTATGCCCCACGGCGCTCAATGTGCAGAAGCCCGCCGCTGTTAGGAGTTTCGCACGAGCTGCTGATAGTCGGTACCCCATTCCACAAGGGAATCGATGATGGGCATAAGGCTGTGGCCCAGCTCGCTGAGTGCGTATTCGGTGCGGATGGGTGTCTCGGGGATGACGGTGCGCGTGATGAGGCCCGCGGTATCCATTTCCTTAAGGTTGGACGAAAGCACCTTTTGGCTAATGCCGGGGATAGCGCGATGCAGCGCGTTGAAGCCCATGGGATGGTCTATGAGCTGTTGGATGATATAGATCTTCCACTTGTTGCCAAAGAGTTGAAAACACGTGGCAACAGGGCAGGGAGGCAGTTCTTCTTTGGTAAGCATGGAGACTCCTCAATCGTGTGGACAGCTTTCATTATCGCAGCCGCTGTCGTTTGCGGCTACTACTTACCTTTTGGTAACTGGCTAATAGATTGGTGCCTTCTTTTGGTCGTTGCGCGCTTTTTGCATGATGCATATAGACGCAAAGAGCGTCAAAAACTGGATGGCTTCGCCCGGCCATCCTCGACCGAAAGGAAATGCCATGTCCGAGAATCTCGAGAACGTCGCCGCTTTCGCCTCCTGCGGTACCGCCGATCCTGCGCCCGCTTGCGGCTCCGCCGACCCTGCGCCCGCTTGCGGCTCCGCCGACCCCAAGGCCGCTCCCGCTTGCGGTTCTGCCGATCCGGCTGCTGCTCCTGCCTGCGGCTCTGCCGACCCGGCTGCTGCCCCTGCCTGCGGCTCCGCTGATCCGGCTGCTGCTCCTGCCTGCGGCACCGCTTGCGGCGCTGCCGACGCTCAGTAAGCAATCGCTAGGAAGGGACTCGTAATGGATGCTCAGACTTGCCTCAAAAAGATGCAGCTTGCCGGGACGCTCTCTCTGGCAACCGTGGACGAAAGTGGCGCACCGCAAATTCGCTGCGTGAGCGCCGTCCATTACGAGCCCCGTGCTATCTACTTTCTCACGGCACGTGGCAAGGAGATGGCTCGTCAGCTTATGGCCGATGGGCGTGTCCAAACGCTCGTTCACACGCGGTTTAACGAGATGATCCGCATGTCCGGCGTTGCCGCTCCCGTCTCGGAGTCCGAGCAAGTTCACTGGCGCGATGTCATTTATGCCGAGCAGCCGTATCTTGCTAACGTTTATCCCGGTGATACGCGCGAGATCAACATCATCTTTAAGGTTGAGAACATAGTGCTCGACTACTTTAACCTGGGAGTTCATCCCATCGAGCGCGCGGTCTTTACCTTGGACGAGAGCATGGCACCTGCGCCCGCCAAGGGCTTCTGCATCGATGCCGATGCGTGTATCGGTTGCGGCACCTGCCTTGAGCACTGCCCGCAGAAGTGCATCGAGCCGGGAGACTCATATCGCATAGAGCCCGAGCACTGCCTACATTGCGGTGCCTGTGTCGAGAATTGTCCCGTCGGCGCCGTTGCGCGCCTGTAGCCCAAATACCGTCATCAGTTTCAACATCGACCAAGGGAGTCCCACGATGCAAAAGCCTGCGTTTGCCTTCCAATGGCATATTACGGATGAATGTGATCAGCGTTGCAAACATTGCTATATCTTTGCCAACGGTGCCTGCGCCGGTTTTAAGCGCATACCGTGGGAACAAATGGTCCAGGTCGTCGATCAGGCCCAGGCGCTCTGCGAGCGCATCGGTCGCCAGCCGTACTTTTACGTTACGGGCGGTGACCCCATTCTTCATCCCGATTTTTGGCGCCTTGCTGAGCTCCTGCACGAACGCGGTTTTATGTGGTGCGTGATGGGCAATCCGTTCCATCTGACCGATGAGGTCTGCGTTCGCATGAAAGAGCTGGGTTGTCGCAAATACCAGCTCTCGCTTGATGGACTCGAGGCAACGCACGATTACTTCCGTAAACCCGGCTCGTTTGCCGAGACCATGCGTGCGATTGAATGTCTTAAGCGCGCGGGTATCTGGGTTGCCGTTATGAACACGGTTTCGAGCATGAATGCTGCCGAGTTGCCGCAGCTCATCGATCTGGTGGCAAGCCTCGAGGTCGACGTGTTCGCCTTTGGTCGGTACTGCCCCACGTCGGGCCAAAAGCGCGACGAGTTCCATTTGGAACCGCTGGAGTATCGCGATGTGCTGCTGGCCGCACAGGAGCGTATGGAGTTCCATCAGGCGGCGGGCTGCAAGACGTTCTTCCAGCTCAAGGATCACCTGTGGACGCTGCTTTTGTGGGAGCAGGGTAAGTTCACCATTCCCGAGGACGCCAAGCCCGGCATGATCTATGACGGCTGCCACTGCGGTACGGGTCATATGACGGTGCTGCCTACGGGTGATGTCTATGCGTGTCGCCGCATGGAGAGCAAGGTGGGTAACGTTGCCGAAAACTCGCTGGAGGAGCTCTTCTTCTCTCCGCAAATGGAAGCCAAACGCGATTTTAAGAAGTTCAAGAAATGCGCCAAGTGCGAGCTCTTTGGTTGGTGCCGCGGATGTCCTGCGGTGACGTACGGCTACACGGGCGACATGTACGATGCCGACCCCCAGTGCTGGAAAGAGATTGAGGAATAGGATTGCCATGGATACGCTTGGGCTAATCAAAACGAGGCGTTCGATCCGGAAGTACGCGGACAGGCAGGTGTCTCGCGAGGATGTCGAGAAGGTGCTTGAGGCGGGGATTTATGCCGCCAACGCCGGCGGCGGACAGCGCAGTATGGTGGTTGCCGTGCGCAACGCCGAGCTTGCCGCACGCATCGGTCGCATGAACATGGCGGGCTTTAGCCGCACCGGCCTGGTGGGAAACTACGTGAGTCGCGACCAGCCGAGCGTCATCGACAACCCGGCAATTAAAAACGGCTTCTATGATGCGCCGACGGTGTTTTGCATCTTCTGCCAAGAGCGTTTTTTGTTTAGCGTTGCCGATGCGTTTGCCATTGCGCAGAACATGACGCTCGAGGCCCATGCGCTGGGACTTGGAAGCTGTATCGTTAGCCGCGCCGAGAAGACGTTCGCCTCGGAAGAAGGCCAGGAACTGCTCAAATCTTGGGGCGTGCCAGAAGGCTATATCTGCCGAGCATTCGTAACGCTCGGTTACTGCGACGGCCCCTATCCTCCCGCCAAACCGCGCCGCGACGGCCGTTCGCTTATCGTTGAATAGTCATCGGGGGCGTTCTTTAACGACTAGTCATTTAAGAACGTCCCCGATGATCTAATCTGAAAGGTCGTGGTCAAAAAAGGGCAAATATGAGTACTGTTGCCATTATGGTTGCATTTATTTTGCTATAAATAGTAGCTCCTGATGAGATTTGTTCCCATTAGAAACAACTTTTATTGAACATATGAGGAGAAATAGCATCGTCTGTGGGCGCATGGGACGTTGAATAGTTCCTGAAATGATCAAAATTGCTGCTACTAAACAGGTAGCAGTACTCATATTTGCCCTTTTTTGACCACAGCCCCCTCGGAAACTTTTTCCTGAGGCATCAAACAGCCATAATCCAAAGGTCGCCTCAAACAATTAGCCGGTTAAGAGCTCCATGACTACCTAAAAGTTGTACACCAGCATCCAAAGATGTCGAAAAATGTCGACTTTGGATGCTGGTGTACATGTTTGGGTCGTATGGGCTGGGGCGTCCCGGCCGCGACGCGCGTGTTAGAGCAGGTTCTCCTGCACCCATGCGATGATGTCGCTCGACTCGTAGAGCGGCTTGCCGTCGATGAACAGACAGGGAACCTGGCGCTTTCCTCCGACGGCGATGAGCGTCTGCTCGGCATCGGGGTCGGTCGAGATGTTGCGCTCGGGGATGGTCACGCCATTGTCCGCCAGGAAGCGCTTTACCTTAATGCAATACGGGCATCCGGTCATAACGTACAACACGAGTTCGTGATGAGTAGCCATAGGTCTCCAATCGGTTGGGTTTTGATTGAGATACCCAAAGCCGTTGCAGTCTAAGCACGAGTCAGCGACGACTCGATTGCCTGAACCAGAAACGCCGTGGCCCCGGTGCCGCATGGCTTGTCGTAGTAGTCTACGAAGCGCTGGTCGGCGAGGTAACCGTGGGCGAGCCCCAGATATGCCTCGTCCTGGGGCTCACTGCCCCAGTTGAGAGCTATCCAGCGGCGATGCATCGCGACGAGCTTGCGAGCCTCGCTGCCTTCCGGTTCGCCATCGCCCATGGCAATCGAGAGCTGGCCCAAAATGGCACGTTCAAGCTCCTTCATGTCGTTCCATGTCTGAGGGTCCATGTCCAGCAGCGCTTCGTTTGCCGCATCGACGGCTTCGTCGCCATAACGCGCCCGGGCCTCGGCACCGTAGCGCTCCTCGTTTTCCTGAACGGTGCGCCAGCGCTCCAGTTGCGGCAGGACGGCGCCCATGAGCGAGACGGCTTCGTCGAGCGACATGCCGGTGTTTTGTGCCAGGCGCGGGGCACAATCCTCGATCATTGCCTCCATGGTGGTCTCGTAGGTGTACTTGCCGTGGTCGTAGCACCATTTGCAGTAATGATCGGTCGTGGCGCCCGTAGCGTCGGTGCCGCAGTCATCGGGCGTGAGCAGCATGCCGCAGCTCTCGCAGTAGTGTTCGGGCATTTCGAGCAGGTGAGACAGTGGTTCTCCGGTTACGGCGGCAATGAGCTTCATCATATCGATGCCCGGCGTGACCTCGCCGCGCTCCCAGCGGCTGACGGCTTGGCGCGTTACATAGAGCTTGGCGGCGAGCTGCTCTTGGGTGAGATTGTTGGCGCGACGGACGGCGATGAGTTTTTCTGCAAAGGCCATGACGGCTCCTCTCTGCTGGTTGATGGCTTAAGCATACGCGGCGGTAGGCACCCTTCCAAGCAACCGTTGGTTGCACGTTCGGCGACCGCGGTGGGGGATTGTGCGCAGCGCCTCGTGCGCCCATGCCGTACAATGACCGGCATGGAACCTATCGCACACATACATACCGATCTGCCGCAGAAGTTCGGCATTCCGCGCAACAGCTTTTTGGCGCCTCATCTACAGGGGCGCATTGTCTTTGAGCCGGAGTTTGCCTCTAACGCCGCGGTTGCGGGACTCGAGTCTTTCTCGCACTTATGGCTGCTTTGGCGTTTTGAAAATGGAACGCCCGGCGGCACGGCAGAGGATATTGCTGCCGATGTCAAGATGCGGGACAAGGCCGGTACCAATGCTAGGTGGTCAAAGACCGTGCGTCCGCCGCGCTTGGGTGGTGCCGAGCGCGTGGGCGTGTTTGCCACGCGTAGTCCGTTTCGCCCCAATCCTATCGGCCTCACCTGCGTAAAGCTTGACCGTGTTGAGCTCACCGATAACGGTCCCATCATCTATGTGTTGGGCGCCGACCTGCGCGATGGCACGCCCATCTACGACATCAAACCCTACATTCCGTTTGCGGATTGCCACCCCGACGCAACGGGCGGCTGGATCGAGGACAACCCGTGGCAAGAGCTCAGCGTCGAGTTCCCACAAGCACTGCAAGACAAGGTCCCGCCCACAAAGCTGCCAGGCCTGATTGAGGTCCTTCGCCAAGATCCACGCCGCGCTGGTAGCAAGCACGAGCCCGATCGTGTCTACCACTTGGCCTACGCCGGGCTCGACGTGTCGTTTACGGTCGATGGGACACAGCTGACCGTAACGGCCGTCACCGAAGCTCAGGACTAGCTGGCCGCCCGCCCTCATCAGTCAAATTCAACCCCAAAACCCGTGCCAAAGCCGTCCATCCTGGTGGACAATAACGCCTACTGAACCAATCCACTTTGCACGGGAGCCCAGCATGAAATACGACTTCACCTCGCTTATCGACCGCCACGGTATGGATGCCATCGCCGTTGACTCCTGGGGCGAGATCCCCGGTATGGCGCCAAACGCACCCGATGAGGGCTTCGACCGCATCCCCATGTGGGTGGCGGACATGAACTTTGCTACGGTGCCGACGGTTCAGGAGCACATCATCGAGCGCGCTCAGCACCCTATGTTTGGCTACTTTGATCCGCGCGCCGAGTACTTCGACCGCATCATCGAGTGGCAGAGCCGCCGCAACGGCGTTGAGGGTCTGGCGCCTGAGCATATCGGCTACGAAAACGGCGTGCTGGGCGGCGTCGTGTCGACGCTGCGCGCGTATGTCCAGCCCGGCGACGCGGTGCTGGTCCATAGCCCCACCTACATCGGTTTTACCAAGTCCATCGAGGCCGCGGGCTATCGCATTGTGCGCAGCCCGCTTAAGCTCGATGACCATGGCGTATGGCGCATGGACTTTGAGGACATGGAGCGCAAGCTCGCACAAAACCACATCCATGCTGCCGTTTTCTGCTCGCCGCATAATCCCTGCGGCCGCGTGTGGGAACGCGACGAGATCGAGCGCGCCATGGACATCTATCGCCAGCACGATTGCGTGGTGATCTCGGACGAGATCTGGTCCGACATCATCCGTCCTGGGCACAAGCACATCCCGACGCAGTCGGTGAGCGAGGACGCCCGCATGCGCACGGTCGCCCTTTATGCGCCCAGCAAGACCTTCAACCTCGCGGGCCTAGTCGGCAGCTACCACATCATCTACAACGAGACGCTGCGCGACCGCGTGTGCGCCGTGTCCAACAAGACCCATTACAACGAGATGAACGTCCTCTCGATGCATGCGCTCATCGGCGCCTACCAGCCGCAGGGCTACGAGTGGGTGGACGAGCTCAACGAGGTCATCAAGGGCAACGTCGACTACTTCTGCGATTACGTGGACGAGCATTTCGAAGGCGTGGCCTATTCGCGTCCGCAGGGCACGTACATGGTGTTCCTGGACTGCACGGAATGGTGCCGCGCACACGGTCGCGATATTCAGTGGCTGCTCGACGAGGGCGCCCGCGTGGGCGTGGGCTATCAGGATGGCCGCCCGTTCCACGGACCCTGCCACATTCGCGTGAACCTGGCGCTGCCGCTTTCGCGCGTGCAGGAGGCGTGCGAGCGCCTGGATCGTTACGTTTTTAATGCATAGCAAGCCGTAACGAACGGACGACATGCACGGGGTCTTCTGGCTTGATTGTTATGCGGGGGTCTGATCCCAGGCCCCTATTTTTCGTGAACCTGCTTGCCGCAGAGATGCTCAATCGTAATCTCGTACAGTTGAACGCCCTTAATGTCCTTGGCGATTTCCTCCTCGACCTCTTCGGCGGAGGGGTAGTACTTGAGTGCAAACTCACGGACCTTATCCTCGATAAATTCGGGGGTGTCATTCGCTAGACGGCAACGGCCAAAGACAACGGTGCTCTGCACGTAGGGCGCCCAATCGTCGTCCTTGTACCAGTCGTTGCCGTAAACGGTAAAGCAAACCTTGTCGTCGCGCTTGAGCGCGTCGACCTTGTGGCCGACCTTGCTGCCATGGAAGTAAATCTTGTCGTGCTTGGCGTCAAAGAAGTAGTTGACGGGAATGGCATAGGGGTAGCCATCGTCGCCGTTGACGGCAAAGACGCCGCGCTTGCAGGTGGCGAGCAGCTCGCGTGCTGCCTCGTCGGTAATGGCACGTTTCTTTCGGCGTAGGGGCCTAAACATCGTGGGCTTCCTTTCCAATCGGGCATAGTTCTTGGGAAGAGACTATAGCGAACCGGCGCCATGCTGTTTGATGCGGGCGAGAATGTTTTTGAGCTTGTCAAAATCGAGCGGTTTGGGCAGGTGGTCGTTCATGCCGGCGTCACGTGCTGCCTTGGCGTCCTCGGCAAAAGCGTTGGCGGTCAGCGCGATGATGGGGATGACGGCTGCATCGGCCTTCTCGCTCAGGCGAATCGCGCGGGTTGCCTCGTAACCATCCATGCCTGGCATCATAATGTCCATGAGGATGACGTCAAAGCTGCCGGCGGGGTGCGACAGGTAGAGGTTGACGACTTCGTTGCCGTCGGCGGCACGGGTTACCACAACGCCCTCGGATTCCAGCAGCGCCTGGGCAATCTCAGCGTTCAATTCGTTGTCTTCGGCGAGGAGGGCGTTCATGCCGGCGAGCGAGCAATTGGGTGCCTTCTCAATCGTATTCGTCCGCGCTTGGGGATTCTTGTCGATATCGAGCGGAATCTGGACATTGAACGTGCTGCCCACGCCGAGTTCGCTTGAGATCTCGATGGTGCCGCCCATCATGTCGATAAGCGATTTGACAATGGGCATGCCCATGCCGGTTCCCTGGAATTTGCTGCGGGCGTCGTCGCCCTCTTGGGCAAACGGCTCGTAAATGTGCTTCAAAAACTCGGGCGTCATGCCAATGCCAGTGTCTTCGACGGTAAAGCAAAAGAGTGCGCGCCCGTTGTCGAGCGGCTTGACGGTGGAGGAGAAGGTGACGGTGCCACCGTGCTTGTTGTATTTGATGCTGTTGTCGAGCAGGTTGATGATGATTCGGCGGATATGGGTGGGGCTGCCGATCATGCCCTGGTCGACGGCATGGGGCTCGCTGGCGTTGAGCAACGTGACGCCGCGGTCCGATGCGCGGAGTTTGCACAGCACCAATGCATCGTCACAGAGCTCCTTGAGGTCGAATGACTCGTGCTCGAGCTTTACCCCGCGGTCTTCGATTTTGCCCATCTCGAGGATGTCGTTGATCAGCGAGAGCAGGTGATTGGCGGCAACGCGCGCCTTGGCACGGCTCTCGCGGGCGATCTGTATATCGCCTTCCTTCAATTCCTCGATCTCGATAAGACCTAGGATGCCGTTGAGCGGCGTGCGGATGTCGTGGCTCATGCGCGTGAGGAACGCGGTCTTGGCCGCGTTGGCGGCGTCGGCTTTTTGTTGCTCTTGCTGCGCACGCTGAAGCGACCAGACAAGGATGGCGATGCCGGTCAGCAAAATGCAGATGATGACGATGGCAATAGCGGTGCGGTTACGGTAGAGAAACCGGAGCGTGTCCGATTCTTGCGCTGAATACGATGTGGGGGAATAGCTGTTCGCGGAGAGCGATTCGCCGGCATTGACGATGCCCTTATTAATGATTCCTAGGAGCTGGGGATTGCCGCGCGAAATCAAGCACGATAGCTCTGCTGTGTTGGTGAGTTCCTGCGTTTCGAAATCCTCGATGTCGTAGGTGTCGCGGATGGTTTCCAGGCGCGTACTGGGGACGATGATGCAACTGGCCTCTCCTTTATTGAGGGCTTTGAGCATCTCGCTGCCGCTTGGGTACTCGGTTACCGTCGCGTCGGGGAACAGGCTCTCGAGCTCAAAGCGGTTGACGATAGCGCTCTTTGTGCAAGCGATGTTCTTGAGGTCCTTGCTCAGGTCGTTGCTGCTGTGGATAGCGGTCAGGGAGACCGTTCCCGTCGAGTTTGACTGGATGACCCCCACCTGTTCGGCGAGCCAGTAGTCACGAAAGAATGGCAGGGCGACATCGATGGTGCCTTCTGAAAGGGCTTTGATCATTTGTTTGGTGTCTGCGATGGCGACTGTTTTAACGTTAATGCCAAACATGTCGTGCAACGTCGTCGCGAGCGAGGTAAGCGACCCCTCCATTTCGCCGTCGTCATTTTGCGTGCAGTAGGGGAGCTGGTTTGTAAGATAGCCGAGCGTGATGGTGTTGTCATTTGCTTTGAGCCAGGAACGTTCGGGGCCGTCGAGCGATGACGAACCGCTGTTTTGGGCCGAGTAGTTAGTTTTGACTTCGTCGTTATAGCGTGGGTTGACGCGGGCGATTGCCGCCATGGCAGCATTGATGTCGTTCATCAGGTCGGGGCGGCTTTTGGGAACGGAAAAATAGTAGTCGCTCGAACCGACGTAGAACATGGGTGACGCATCGGGCGACGAAATGGTGTCGTTCATGATGATGGCGTCGACCTTGCCGTTTGCCAACGCATCGAAGAGGCCGCCGCCACTGGCTATTTCTTTATAGGTGCAGGTAATGCCTTCGTCGGCAAGCCACTGCTGGCCGACGAAGGTCTGCATAACGCCGGGATTACAACCGATAGTGAGGCCCTGGAGCGCCTGGGGGTCGCCCTTTGCGAGGTCGTCTCGGTCGGGCCTGGCATAGATGTAGTAGCGTTCGGTGCCTTCGGGGTTCGAAGAAAAGAGCAGCTTTTGCGCGCGCTCCTCGGAGTACGAGATATTGGGCATGAGGTCGATCTCGCCGGCTTCGAGCATGTCCAAGAGCTCGGTGAAGGTGCCACTAACGTATTCGTATTGCCAGCCGGGCGTGTAGTACGAGAGGGTTTGGAGGTATTCGTAGCCCCATCCCGAGAGGCGCTCGCCTGGTGTGCCTTCCTGGAAACCCTTGCTGCTGACGAGCCAGCCAACGCGTACCGTTTTGACCTGCTGATCAGAGTCATCGGCAAAAGCCGGAGTAGGCGCAATGGCGTTCAGCACGGTGAGTGCGGCGAACACGATGGCGAGGGCGCGGCACATAGTTGAACGAAGGACGGCGAAAGGCTTCACAAGCAATCCTAACGAATCGAGGCATTACCGCATAAGGATACCAGCTCAGGTGCCCCGTTTGACCCACCTGCCGTTAAACGGTCACCCAGCAGATGTAGTCGTTGGGGACGTTCTTAAACGACTAGTCATCGGGACGTTCTTGAATGACTAGTCGTTTAAGAACGTCCCCAATGACTAGTTCCGTTTGCGAGGGAGGCGTGGGACAATACCGAGCGAATGTGATTGATTGCTCGCGGAAGGGGTCGCGATGAAAAAGCTGAGGACACTTGCCGATGTGTTGCGTCAGGCCGGCTTCGTGCGCATCACGGGCCTGTTCCTTCTCTTCTATCTGCTCTGCTCAACGGCCGTCTGGCTGTCTGAGCCCACGACCCTCTCCTTTGGCGACGGGCTCTGGTTTAGCTTTGAGACGGTATCGACTATCGGTTTTGGTGACATTCCGGCCGAGACACCGGTTGCCCGCGTCATCACGGTTGTCTTGAGCGTCATCAGCATCTTCTACATCGCTATGCTCACGGGTGTTGCGGTGAACTACTGCAATACGCTCATCAAGATGCGCCAAAAGGACACCATGGCGCGCTTTATGGACGACTTGGAGCATTTGGAAGAGCTCGATCGCGATGAGCTCGCCGACCTGTCGCGCCGCGTGCGTGAATATCGTCGTCGACAGCGTTAGGGCAAACGCATCGCGCAGCAAGGGGGATTGCATATGAACATCACGGTGTACCTAGGTGCGAGCGTCGGCAACGATCCGGCGTTTTTGCCCGCGGTGCAGCAGCTCGGCACGTGGATTGGTGCCAACGGCCACGCGCTGGTATACGGCGGATCCAAGTCGGGCCTGATGGGCGCGCTTGCCGATAGCGTGCTCGATGCCGGCGGTCGTGTGACGGGTGTGGAGCCGAGCTTTTTTATCGAGGCCGAGTTCCAACACGACGGTATCGACGACCTCATCGTGACGAGCGATATGGCCGAGCGCAAGGCTAAGATGATCGAGCTCGGCGACGCGTTTATTGCCTTTCCCGGCGGCACGGGTACGCTCGAGGAGATCGCCGAGGTCATGTCTGCGGTGTCGCTGGGACACCTGGGTGCGCCGTGCATCCTGTACAACCTGGACGGCTACTACAACGACCTGAAGGCCCTGCTCGGCCACATGATTGAAAAGGGGCTATCGAGTCCGCAGCGCCAGCGGGGGATTTACTTTGCCGAAGATTTGCACGAGATTGCCTCGATCATCAATGGCTAAGTTCTAGATTGGGCGCGCATTGCGCCCAATGGTGCCGTTTGGGGTGCAGATGGTTGGCTCGTCTGGGCAGCGCTCGCTCTACAATAAAACGTATTTCTGTCGACTTTGACCACGGGAGGACCCGATGGACAACCTTGCAAAACCTAAAAACCGAGCGCTGTTCCTCATCAGCGTAGCCGTGACTGGCGCGCTCGCCGGTGCTGCGGTCTGGCTGTTCTTTTTTGCGATGGAACACGGCATCGATTTCTTTTGGACCGAGATTCCGCACATGCTGGGTGCTGCTTCGCCCGAGCTTGCCAGCGGTCCCTTCGGTTGTCTGCCGTACCCATTTTTCGTCTGCCTGCTGGGCGGTCTGCTCATTGGCCTGTACGAAAAGGTGACCGGCACCAAGACCGACGACCTCAACCAGGTGATGGCCAAGGTCAAACAAGACGGGCGCTACTCGTACGATAACCTGGGCAAGCTTTCGCTCGCGGCATTGCTGCCGCTGCTGTTTGGCGGAAGCATTGGTCCCGAGGCCGGTCTGACCGGCGTTATCGCGGGTCTTTGCAGCTGGGTCGGCGACCGCATGCGTCGCTTTGGTGCCGAGTTTAGGGAACTCACGCTGCTGGGCACCCAGGCTGCCCTGACGGCACTCTTTACCGCACCCGTCTTTGGCTTTGTGGCGCCGCTCGCCGGTAGCGCCGATGGCCAGGAGGAATCGTCCGACGAGATTACGATTAAGCTGCCCAAGGCGCAAAAGACCGTGGTCTACGGCATCGCGATTGCGGGCGGTTTGGGCACCTACCTGTTGCTCGGTCAGCTCATGGGCGGCGGCATGGGCATGCCGCGGTTCGAGGCTGCCGAGATGGGCAGCTTGGAACTGACGTGGCTCATTCCTCTGACGTTGGTCGGCATGGTCTGCGGCTGGCTGTTCTTTGTCTCGGAGCATGCAAGCGAGGCGCTGGCCCATGCCATAGGGGAGCGCCCCGTCGTCAAGGCCATGCTGGCTGGTCTGGCGCTCGCGGCTTGTGGCACGGTTCTGCCCTTCACCATGTTTGCCGGCGAGACGCAGGCCGACGTGCTTATGGAAACCTACCTCACCATCCCCGCCGGTGTGCTCATCGCAACCGGTCTGGTCAAGGCTATGCTGACCCCGGCTCTCATCAACATGGGCTGGCGCGGTGGCCATTTCTTCCCCGTAATCTTTTCGGGCGTGAGCCTGGGCTACGGTTTCGCGCTGCTCACGGGCGCCGATCCAGTTTTTTGCGTCGCCGTCTGCACCGCCTCGACGATGGGTGCCGTCATGCGCCAGCCCGTTATGGTCGTGGGCCTGCTGCTCATGTGCTTCCCGCTCAAGGGTATCGTCGCTATGATCATCGCCGCCGTCATCGCCGCCGGTATTCCGCTGCCCAAGCCGCTGCGCAAGTAGCGCGGACAATCGCGAGTCAGCTCCAGAGGTGTGCGAGATGATCCTGTACTTTAGTGCGACAGGGAACAGCGAGCATGTGGCGCGCCGCGTCGCAGCGGCAACGGGCGATAAGGTCATGTCGATCGAACACTTTGATGCCGAGTCCTTTCGCCTTGCATTGGCAGAAGGCCCCTGCCGGCTGGGGTTTGTCGCCCCGGTGTATGCCTGGGGCCTGCCGACGCCGATGATCGAGTTTTTGAAAAAGGCCGATCTGTCGGATGCCGCCGGTGCGCACGGCAGCAAGCAGCCCTATACGTTCTACGTTTCGACGTATGGCTCGACGACCGGGCAGGCCGGGAAATTCGCCCGTGATCTGCTGTGCGAACGCGAGCTCAAATTGGACGCTGCGATGAGTGTCAAAATGCCCGACACTTGGACGCCCATGTTCGATTTATCTGATCCCCAAAAGGTCGAGAGCATCAATAAGGCTGCCGAGGCGCAGATTGATGCCGTGATCGAGGCGGCGCGGGCTCGGCGTACGGGCAATATGATGCGCCATCGCGTGCCCCTGTTTGCATCGTGCGCGTATCACGCGTTTGGGCTGCCGCGCATGCAGCAGACGAGTGGATTTGTCGTCGACGCCGAGTGCTGTATCGGTTGTGGCCTCTGCGCCAAGCGCTGCCCCATGTCGGCGATTGAGATGCGCGACGGTCTTCCCGTCTGGACAAAGCCGGAGTGCGCCGCCTGTCTCCGTTGCCTGCACTACTGCCCCAAGTTCGCCATCTCGCGCGGTAAGCGCACGGCTGCCCATGGTCAGTACAAGCATCCCAAACCCGGTGTAAGGATGTAACGGCTGCCAGACTGCCGCTCCAAAAGTCAATAAGAAAGAAGCCGCGCGGGGCAGTAGACATATGGCCCCGCGCGGCTATTTTTTAGAGCTTCCTCAGCACGATTGCTATGGTGTTGAGATACTCGAGGGCGCCCGCTTCAACGGCAGCGCGGTCGCCCGCTGCGTATTCGTTGTCACAAGCGAGCCAGTCTCCCCATGCCTCGTCGGTGCAGAGCATGGGTTGCATCGAGACAATCTCGACGCCGGGGGTCGGCTCGATCATGGCGCGCCACCAGGCTATGTCGTGCATGTGATCGAGCTGCTCGGGCGTCCAAGATGTGAGCAGACAGTCAGGCAGGTTCTCGTGGCAGTCGCGGACCATGCCGGGGATGCTCAGGCAAAGCATGCCCCCGCGCTTAACGTAGGGAAGCAAGCGTTCGCCCAGATAATGCGGGTCGCGACCGTAGTAGTTGTACGAGTCGATGCTCACGACCGCATCAAAATAGTCGTGCTCAAACGGCAAGCCTTGCGAGGCGTCTGCCTGAACGGGATGAATCGTGTCGCGCGAAATGCCGAGCGAAGCAAAGAACGCGCGGTTCTCCTCGGGGTCGCTCCACAGGTCGACGGCGTAGGTGTCAAACCCATATTCGCGGGCGAGCAGGGCACTGGTGATACCGGTGCCCGATCCAAGGTCGCAGACGCGAGCGCCGCGGGGGATACGTGCATCGCAAAGGAGCTCCTCGCAGAGCTTGAGGGGATTGGGCCCCATAATCTTAGAGCGCACGAGTGCCGTATCGAAGCTGTTGGCTTTTGGGAAGGTTTGGGATTCCTGGGATTTCATTGTTCTTTCCTATCAGGTGCAAATTGGCAGATGACGGGGGCGGAACGGCGCAACAAACCACGGCCGTTGGACGGCCGTTTTCATGGTTCTATGCGATTGACCGTTCCCTAAAGAACAATGACCAAAAAGACATCCCCTTGGATGATCGAAATTGGGCCAAGGCCCGTGACGTCTCTATTGTAAGGCGTCACGGGCGTACTGGGGACATGTCGTTTGTCATGCATTTGCAGGCGGCCGGTTGTGATCCTGCATGGCTGGGATTCACATGGCTATAGGTCGCGTGCTCGATAGACCTTGGTGCTGACGGCGCAGCTGACCATGAATAGCACGAACGCCAGGACGGCTATGCCGGCGCGCAGGCACCCGATGACGGCGGGGTCGGGGTTTGCCCCGGCAAACGACATGAGCCAGTTGCTGATGGGGTTGGAGGAGCTTAGCATTGCTATGGTGCCGCAGCCAAGCAGGGCAAACAGGCCGACGGAAAGACGCAGCGCCTCCATGTGTCCAAATCGGAAGAATATCGGCTGTGCCAAAAACACCATCATGAGGGAGATGAGCATCGATGCCGCCGAGGCGGTCGCGATTTCAAAGACCGTCTGGCCTGTCGAAGGGATGCCCATGTGATTGAAGAACGGAAGGGCGAGGATGTTCAGAAGCGTAGCCGCGCATGCCATGACGGCTGAGAAGGCAATAATGCACAGGTAACGTGCACAGATGATGTCTTTGCGCGAGAAGGGCAACGTTGCTCGATAACGCTCCCAGCCGTTTTGGTTATCGTAGCCAGCCAGCGAGCTCATGATCATGATGGGCGACATGGCGCTGACCGCACAGGTGCCGGCGCTCATGCCGGAATCGCCGTCTGTCGCGTTGGCAAGGGTCAGCACGACGAAGATGAACAGGCCGACGCCGGCGATGCTCGGGAGAAACGAGCGCATGATAGCGGTCTCGGACATAAAGGCGCGTTTCATTTGGAGGCTCCTTTCAGCGTAAGGCGCAGGTAGTCATCGATGGAAATTCGATCACAGAGAATCTCGGGAAATGCCTCGAGCGCTTCGCGGCGATTGGGCACGAGCACGTCAACGCTGTAGGCATGACGGGTGGCGCGGGCGCCATCGACACAATCCATGAGCTCGGCGGCTTGTGCCTGGGTACAGTGAGCGATGCCGGCGCGGTCGGTAATGTCCTCGCGCGGCAGGTCGAACACAATTGAGCCGTTATCGATGCAGACGACACGGTCTGCCGCGCGTTCAAGATCGGATGTAATGTGGCTCGAGAACAACACGCTGCGCTGTCCGTCGGCGACAAAGGAGAGCAGCTCGTCGAGCAGTTCCTCGCGTGCCATGGGATCGAGGCCGGCTGTGGCTTCGTCCAAGATGAGCAGCTCGGCCTTGTGACTGAGTGCGCACGCGAGCTGCAGCTTCATGCCCATTCCGCGGGAGAGGTCCTTGACCTTTGCCTTGGGATCCAGACTAAACCGGTCGATGAGGCCGGCGAAGGTGTCGTGGTTCCAGGTGGGGTACGCCGGGCTTACGAGTGCCTTGACCTCGGCCACCTTGAGCGTGGAAGGGAAGGGGCACGTGTCCAGCACGAGTCCGATGCGAGAACGCATGCGGCGCTGAAGCTCATCGGGTGCATTGGCATCGCAGCGCTGTCCAAACAGATGCACCTCGCCGGCATCGAGCTTAATAAGCCCAAACGCGGCGCGAATCGTCGTTGTTTTGCCGGCACCGTTCGCGCCCACAAAGCCAACAATCTGGCCGGGCTCTACGGCGAGTGTGACATCGCGCAACGAAAAGCGGTTGCTCACCCGGCGCGAGACGGCTTTGAGTTCTAGTACGTTTTGCATGGTATAGCCTTTCTTGCAGATGGCTACTGCATGGTTTCGGGGGCAACAAGGTCGAGCATTTCGTGCAGCTTGTCACGCGTGATGCCCAGGGCTTCGGCTTGTTCTGCCGCCTGCGTAAGCAGCTCCTCGATATGGCAGAGCTGGTTTTCGCGAAAGAGCTCTTGGTTGCCCTCGGCGACAAAGCAGCCTTTGCCTTGCACAGTGCATATAAAGCCGAGCTGCTCTAGGTCGGCGTAGGCACGCTTGGTGGTGATGACGCTCACGCCGAGGTCGCTTGCGAGCGCGCGGATGCTGGGGAGTTTGGCTCCCGCGGCGAGTGCACCCGAAAGGATCTGGGACTTGACCTGCGAGGATATCTGCTCGTAGATGGGCTTGTCACTCGAATTGGATAGGATGATGTCCACAGCGGCTCCTTAGCTGATGGGCTACACGTGTATATAACCGGTAAGCACAGTATATATACACTATGCACGGTTACGCAAGAGGGAAATCAGGATGGCCGGCGACCTTTTGTCTCGATCTGTAACATCTGGAGCCGTTTTGGGCGGCTAACTGTTACAGATTGAGATTTTGGCGGCAGGCCCATCCGTTTGTCTCAATCTGTAACGGGTAGAGGTTCAAAACCCGTCTAGATGTTACAGATCGAGACAAACTGCTGCGGAGCGCCGCCGCCGACTGGTATCCAAGCCCCAACTGATGAATTTGTCCTGATAGGCGCTCTGTCGCAGCATTTCGCGGCTACAATAGTCGGGTTACAACGACGTAATGCACTCAATGCAAGAAAGGATCCGCATGGCAAGCCTGTCGGATGAAATCTCGTCGCGCCGCACATTCGCGATCATCAGCCACCCGGACGCCGGTAAGACCACGCTTACCGAGAAGCTGCTGCTCTACACCGGCAGCATCCAGACCGCCGGCTCGGTCAAGGGCAAGAGCTCGGCCAAGCACGCCGTTTCGGACTGGATGGACATCGAGAAGGAGCGCGGCATCTCCGTTACCTCCTCGGTGCTGCAGTTCACCTACAACGGCGCCTGCGTCAACATCCTCGATACCCCCGGCCACCAGGACTTCTCGGAGGATACCTACCGTACCCTTATGGCCGCCGACGCCGCGGTCATGGTCATCGACGGCGCTAAGGGCGTTGAGGCTCAGACCAAAAAGCTCTTTAAGGTCTGTACGCTGCGCCACATTCCCATCTTCACCTTTGTGAACAAGCTCGACCACGAGGCTCGCGATCCGTTTGAGCTCATGGAAGAGATTGAGAACGTCCTGGGAATCAACACGTATCCCATGAACTGGCCGATCGGCAGTGGCCGCAACTTCCGTGGCGTGTTCGATCGCCAGACCCGTCGCGTCATCGCCTTTGAGGGCGACGGTCACGCCAACGCTACCAAGAAGGTCGCCGAGGTCGAGGCCGAGCTGGGCGATCCTTCCATGGACAAGCTTATCGGCGAGGAGAACCACAAGAACCTGATGGACGACATCGAGTTGCTCGATGGCGCCGGCGACGAGCTCGACCTGGATGCCGTGGCCTGCGGCAAACTGAGCCCGGCGTTCTTTGGCTCGGCACTTACCAACTTTGGCGTTGAGCCCTTCCTCAAAGAGTTCCTGCGCCTGGCCCCGACGCCGCGCGCCTATACCGACACGCTCACCAGCGAGCCGGTCGATCCCTGCCGTGACGACTTTAGCGGCTTCGTGTTTAAGATCCAGGCCAACATGGACAAGAATCACCGCGACCGCATTGCCTTCGTGCGCATCTGCTCGGGCAAGTTCGAGCGTGGCATGGACGCCTTCCACATGCAGGGCAACCGCAAGCTCAAGCTGGCCACGGGCACCTCGATGATGGCCGATGACCGCGCCATCGTGGATGAGGCGTACGCGGGCGATATCGTGGGCCTGTTCGACCCCGGCATCTTTAGCATCGGTGACACCGTGTGCTCCGGCAAGCGCCACGTGCAGTATCCGCAGATCCCGACGTTTGCGCCCGAGATGTTCGCCCGCATCACGCAGGTCGACACCCTCAAGCGCAAACAGTTCGTCAAGGGTATGGAAGAGCTTGCCCAGGAGGGCGCCATCCAGATCTTCCGCGAGCTCGGTGCTGGCATGGAGAGCGTCATTGTGGGCGTGGTCGGCGTGCTGCAGTTTGAGGTGCTCGAGCGTCGCCTTAAAGCCGAGTACCGTGTTGAGGTTCGTCGCCAGCCGCTGCCCTATACGGATATCCGCTGGATCCAGAACGACCCCGACACCATCGATATCCCGGGCCTTTCGCTCACGCGCGACACGCTGCGCGTCGAGGACATGCGCGGCGGTAAGCTGCTGCTGTTCACGAGCCCGTGGAACGTGGATTGGGCAACTGACCACAACCCCGACTTGATCCTGTCGGAGTTTGGCAACGTAGCGTTTTAACGCATCGGCGCGGTGGCCCTGCGGGGCTGCCGCGCTGCCTGCTTGCCTGATGCCGTGTGAGCGGCTATCATACCCACCGTCGTCTCAAGGCCGGGGCGTCCGAGCAGTTCGGGTCCGATATCCTGCTCGTTAAACCTAAAACCAAAGGAGTACATAATGATCAAGAAGGTCATGGAGGACTATAAGGTCCTGTTGCGGAGCATTCCCGCGGCAACGGTTTCGCTGTTTATCGTGAGCGTTATCATGATGAACCTGCTGGCCAACAAAGAGCTTATCAGCCTGCCGTATCTGGCACTCGACTGCGGCTTTGTAGTGAGCTGGG
Organism: uncultured Collinsella sp.; assembly: GCA_934654585.1. GTDB lineage: Bacteria > Actinomycetota > Coriobacteriia > Coriobacteriales > Coriobacteriaceae > Collinsella. The sequence continues at coordinate 170,846 of CAKUGF010000001.1, forward strand.
TCTCGTTTTTGTGCCAGGACATGATCTGCAAGCGCTTTGGCGCCAAGGCATCCATCAAAATCTCTATCCTCGCACTGCTGGTCAACCTGGCCGTGAGCCTGTGCTTTTGGGCATGCTCGCTCACGCCCGGCATGTGGGGTGCTTACTACGACACCGGCATGATCGAAGTCAACACTGCCCTTAACGCCACCATCGGTGGCACCTGGTACGTGGTGCTTGGCTCGTCGCTTGCCATGCTCGTTTCTGCCGTGGTTAACTCCACGCTCAACCAGTCGCTCGGCCGTATGCTCAAAAAGAATAATTTTGCGAGCTTTGCCTTCCGTTCCTATGTGTCCACGGGCATTGGCCAGTTTATCGACAACCTGGTCTTCGCCATTGTGGTGAGCCATACGTTCTTCGGCTGGACCTGGGTGCAGGTGCTAATGTGCTCGCTGACCGGCGCTATCGCCGAGCTGCTGTGCGAGGTCTTCCTGAGCCCCGTGGGCTACAAGGTCGTGCGTAGCTGGGAGCGCGAGAACGTGGGCGCCGAGTATCTCGAGCGTCACGCAGCTGCCTAAGGAGCCAATATGCAGGTATTGATCACGGGCGCCTCGGGCGGTATCGGGGCTGCGTGCGTGCAGCGCTTTTTGGACGAGGGCCACGAGGTTGTGGGCTTTGATCTGCTGCCGGCCACGGTTGAGCACGAGCGCTACCGCCATCTGGTCGTGGATGTCCGTGAGCCGGACACGTTTCCGGACGACCTGGAGCCCCAGGTGATCGTGAACGTTGCCGGTACGCAGGATTCGGCCGACGATATCGCGACCAACCTGACGGGTACCATCAACGTGACCGAGCGCTATGCCTTTGTGGGGGAGGGCCTTGCCGCTAAGGCGGCGCCGGCCATCCGATCCGTGGTCAATGTGGGCTCGGCGAGCGGGCACACGGGCTCTGAGTTCCCTGTGTACGCTGCCAGCAAGGGCGGCATTGTCGCCTATACCAAGAACCTTGCAAACCGCCTAGCGCCGCAGGCCATCGCCAACAGTGTGGACCCGGGTGGCGTCATCACGCCGCTCAACCGTTGCGTGATGGAAGACGAGCGCCTGTGGGCTCAGATTATGGAACTCACGCCGCTTAAGCGCTGGGCTACGGCACAAGAGATCGCTGAGTGGATCTACTTTGTGGGCGTGACCAATCGGTTTATGACCGGGCAGAGCCTACTCATCGATGGCGGCGAGGCCGGCCGCACGCAGTTTATTTGGCCCGAGTAACAGACGCGCCCGATGGAAAGCTGTCGGGCGCGTTTTTGAACTATCGATTGTTAGCCGAGGCAAGTCCAGTTGACGGGGCTCGAGCCATGCTGTTTGAGTAGCCGATCGGCAGCGGAGAAGGGGCGCGAGCCCATAAAAGCGGGGAGCTCTGTTGTGGCCCGGTTGGCCGAAAGCGGCGAGGGGTGCGTTGACGCCAGACAGAACTTGCCGGTCGCCTCGCTCGCGCCGGTTGCGGCGAGCTTGCCCTCGACCATCTGCTGGGCAAAGCGTCCCCACGCCAAAAAGACTACCGGTTGGGGCAGCTGGCAGCAGCACTCGATGATGTAGTCGGTTAAGGTGCTCCAGCCTAGCTTGGCGTGTGAGTTGGCGGCGTGCTCGCGCACGGTGAGCGTGGTGTTTAGGAGTAAGACGCCCTGCTGTGCCCATGGCGTTAAGTCACCCGTGGCGGGGATGGGACAGCCCAGGTCCGCATTGAGCTCCTTATAGATGTTGCGCAGGCTGGGCGGCAGCTTGGTTTGCGTCGCGGGAACCGAGAACGACAGCCCCATGGCCTGGTTGGGTCCGTGATACGGGTCTTGGCCCAAGATGACAACCTTGACCTGGTCGGCCGGGGTGTAGGCGAGGGCATTGAGGATGTCGTCTTGTGCCGGGTAGATAGTCTGCACGGCACGCAAAAGGGCGATGCGCTCGAGCAGCTGGTTCGTCGTGTCACGTACCGGCTGCGGCGCATCACCCAACCAAGTTGCTATGTTGCGGTCGCGGGTTGCGGTGTCCATGGGGCTCCTTTATGGCAGATGCTGTGTTGGCATCTATTGTAAAGGCGTCTGGAGACCTTTATGTCGGGGCTACAAAAGGTGAGGCGCTTACGAGACGTGCTCGGGCGCTCCTGCCATGTGAGCCTGTCCATGCGCGCGAAGGCGCGGGAGCTCAACGGTTGCCACCATCACGCCGGTGAGGATGAGGGCGGCGCCAAAGAAGGCGATGGGGCTCAGGACCTCGCCGACCAGGAAGAACGAGAAGACGGCGGAGCAGACCGGCTCCAGCGAGAAGGCAAAGCCGGTGGTCTCGGCGGGCACGTGGGGCTGCACGAGCGTCTGGGTGATAAAGCCGTAGGCAGAGCAGATGAGTGCGAGCGCGACGACCACGACGATTTCGTTGGGCGTGCTGGGAAGCGTGAAGCCGCCAAAGACGAACGCGGCGATGCCCGAGAACAGGCCGCCAAAGCCCAGCTGCCAAACGCCCAGAGCCAGCGGGTCGACATCTTCGACAAAGCGCTTCGCCACAATGATGTGGCTGGCATAGATAAAGGCTGAGAGCAACATGATGATCGCGCCGGGATTCAGGCTGGTAAAGTCGGCACCCGAGAGCAGCAGCATACCGCAGGTGACGATGGCGGTGCCGATGAGTACCTTGCGCTCGGGGGCGCGACGCAGCAGGGCGGCGTTGGCAAACGGCACGATCACGACCGTCAGGCTCTGCAAAAAGCCGGCGGTGGAGGCGGAGGTAAGGCTGGAGCCCAAGCACATGCAGGTGAGCTCGGTTGCCATGATGGCGCCGATGATGGCGGCGCGAACCATGAGGTCGCGGTTGATGCGCAGCGCGTGCTTGTGGAAGAGCAGCAGGCAGGCCACAAAGGCGATGATGCAGCGCAGCGCAACGATGCTCGTGGCGTTCATGCTGTCCATGCCGATCTTCATGAGGGGGTACGAAAAGCCCCATGCGACGGGAACGGAAAACGAGAGCGCGATTGCTTTTTTGCGATCCATGGGACTCCTTTTGTTACAGAACGGTTTCGCAAAAAGGATTCTGCCCCCAGATTTGGATGTAGTAAAGCGAATGTATCTTCAGTATGATTAAGCAATACTAATGTAGGCAAGAAAAGCGCTGGCAAAACGTTTTACGACTGCGTCAATGTGGAGGCAAGATGGCATCGCGGTATCAGATTGTTTGTATGGTGGTCGATCGTGGCAGCCTTAAGAGCGCGGCCGACGAGCTGGGCTATACGCAGAGCGCGGTGAGCCAGGCGGTCAAGGCGCTCGAACGCGAGCTGGGCACCACGCTCATCGAACGCGGCAAGCAGGGCGTCTCGCTTACGCGCGACGGTAAGCAGTACCTACCGTACCTGCGTCAGATCGTGACGGCCGAGGCCGAGCTCGAGGGCAAGCGCCAGGAGCTGCTGGGCCTGTCGTCGACCGACATTCGCATTGCAACGTTTACCAACGTGAGCCGAACCGTGCTGCCGCGCGTGATCCGCGACTTTGGAACGCTGCATCCGGGTGTGCGTTTTACCCTCAAACAGGGTGATTACACGCGCAATGCCCAGTGGGTGCACGACGGCGTGGTGGATTTTTGCTTTACGGCACGTGGGTTTACCGCCGGGCTTCAGAAGCGCGTAGTCTATCACGATGAGCTCGTGGCGCTGCTGCCGGCAACGCATCCGCTGACGGCAAAGGAAAAGGTCACGCTTGCCGATTTGGCGTCCGAGCCATTTGTGCTGCTGGACGAAGGCGAGCAGAGCCTGGTGCTTGACGCGTTTGCCGCACACGGGCTATCGCCGCATGTGACGAGCGAGGTCACCGATGACTACACTATTATGGCGATGGTTGAGGAGGGGCTGGGCGTGAGCATGCTCTACCGTCGGACCGTCGAGGGTATGCGGGCAGATATTCGCGTGCGGCCTATCGTGCATGCCCCCTCGCGCGACGTGGTGGCGGCCTGGCGCAGCTGGGACACCATGCCCATTGCCACCAGGCGCTTTATCGATTACATGAGCTCACATATCGTCAATTAGCGATTGCGTGGTGCTCGGGGTTTCGCCTAACGCGCCCCTGCCTTGGTCTGGGCCAGACGGTAGGTGCGCGCGGGGTGGCAGAGCAGCACGGCCACGACCATAAAGAATGCGGTTGTGCCCAGGCTGATGGGGTAGACCATCATGATGTTCGCAAAGGTGCGGAAGTGCGGGAAGACGCAGAACACCCAATAGAAGCGAATGCCGCAGACACAGATCATGGTGATGAGGGCGGGCATGAGCGAGATGCCAAAGCCGCGCAGGTAGCCGGACATATTCTCGTAGAACATGCTAAAGGCGTACGCCGGGAAGATCGAGCACACGCGGATATAGCCGATCGAGACGATGTTGGGATCGCTGTTGAACAGTGACAGGATCTCGCGTCCCAGGCCGACGATGATAACGATGGTGGTGAGCGCGACAATACCGCCTTCGACCAGGCAGACCTTAAGTGTCTTGGTGCAGCGGTCGATTTGACGAGCACCGTGGTTTTGTCCCACAAAGGTGGTGCAGGCCTGGCTAAAGCTGTTGAGCAGGTTGTAGCACACGTACTCCAGGCTCATGGCCGCGCTGGAGGCCGCCATGACCTCGGTGCCCAAGCTGTTGATGGCAGACTGGATGATGATGTTTGCGACGGCAAAGACGGCGCTCTGGATACCGGCGGGCAGGCCAATCTTAACGATGCGCTTAAGGGCGACGGGGTCGATGGCAAGGTCGCGCGGGGTGACGCGGACGACGGAGTCGGTCTTGAGCAGGCGGATAAAGAGCGTAGCGGCGCTGACGGTGTAGGCGATGGCGGTGGCGATGGCGACGCCCGCCACACCCCAGTGGAGTACGGGGACAAAGATGAGGTCCAGGCCAATGTTGAGGATGGTGGACACGGCAAGCGCCTGCAGCGGCATGCGGGTGATGCCGACGGAGCGGAAGATCGCGGCTTCAAAGTTGTAGAGCAGGATCGAGGGCATGCTGAGCAAAAAGACGCGCAGGTAGAGCGATGCGAGCGGCATGGTTTCGACAGGGACGTTGAGCGCGGCGAGCATGGGCTCGGCAAAGATCTCGCCCAGCGCGATGACGACAAAGCCCACAAGCGCCATGAGAATCGAGGTGTGGACGGCGCGTTTGACCATGTTCTGATCGTTGCGGCCGATAGCGTTGGCGATGACCACGTTGGAGCCAAGCGACATGCCAATAAACAGGTTGAGCATAAGACTGGTAAGCGGAACGTTGGAGCCGACCGCTGCCATGGCGAGGGTTCCCTGGTCGCCCGAGAAGTTACCGATGATGACCGTGGCGATGAGGTTCGACAGCTGCTCCAAGATACTCGTGGCGGCTACGGGGAAGGCGAACAGGGGAATATTGCGCCACAGCGAGCCGGTGGTCATGTCAATGTGCTTAGATGCGGTGTCTGCCATACGCTCTCAATCTCTTTATATGCGCTTCAATGCTCATTTGCGCAGACGATGATACTCCTATTCGCCTAGTCATTGGGGACGTTCTTAAACGACTAGTCATTGGGGACGTTCTTGAATGACTAGTCGTTTAAGAACGTCCCCAATGACTAGGTGGGGGAGGCGTGAGACAATGGTGGGCGTTGTGTTGTCCGTGCTAAGGAGTTGCCATGTTGTTGTGTCCCGTTTGCCATGAGCCGTTGGTGGACGACGAGCGTGGGGCTGCATGCGCGGGCGGACATCGGTTCGATCGTGCGCGCGAGGGCTATCTGTACCTGTTGCGCTCGTCTAAGAGCGGTGACTCTATGGGCGATCCCAAGTCTCAGGCGCGCAGCCGTCGCGACTTTCTGAATCGCGACTACTATGCGCCGTTGCGCGATGCGATGGTCGAGCTGGTGTACGAACGAGCGGCTGAGCGCGGGGCGTCCACGGACAAACCGCTGACCCTGCTCGACATCTGCTGCGGCGAAGGCTACTACACAAGTGCCATGGGCTCGGTGTCGGGCGTTGATGCCTACGGCTTTGACCTGGGCAAGGAAATGGTGCGCCTAGCTGCCAAGCGGGGCGGCGCGACGTATTTCGTCGTCAACATGAAGGACATCCCCGTGGCGGATGGCGCCTTTGATATGGTGACCGAGCTCTTTGCTCCCTTTAACGAGCGCGAGTTTGCCCGCGTGCTGGCGCCCGAGGGTTCGCTCTATACCGTGGTGCCGGGCGCCCGCCATCTCTTTGGACTCAAGGAAGTGCTCTACGACACGCCGTACCTCAACGACGAAAAGCTACCGCAGACGACCGAGCTCGAGTTGGTCGGCACGCAGCGCGTGACGGCGAACATTACGCTGGCAACGCAAGCGGACATCGAGGCCGTATTCCAGATGACGCCGTACTACTACCGCACGCGTCCGGCGGACAAAGAGCGCCTGGCAAACCTCGATACCCTCCAAACGGACATCGACTTCATCATCGCCGAGTACCGCCACTAACCTGCCAAAAAGGGACAGGTTTATTTTGGCAGGTTTTGCCAAAAAGGGACAGGTTTATTTTGGCAGGTTTTATCTGGGCAAACGTAAAGGGCCGACCGCGTTGCTACGCGATCGGCCCTTTTTGGCTGCTTGATAGCATGGGCTATGAGAGACGGGTGCCTACAGGCGATCCTTGTTCTCGGCCTTAACGGCGTGTGCTTGCTGAACAAAGAACAGGTCGTACACCACGATGACAAAGGCGCCGATGTTGACGGCGCTGCCGCCGAGCGCGGGAAGCGTGAGCGCGGCTTGGAGGAGCGTGGCGACCGCGGCAACAATACCGAGCTTAAACGCGCCGTCTACCTGCGAAGGCTTGTTGGCACCCTTGATGCCCGCAACGCCTGCGGCGAGGTCGATGAGGCCCTTTGCGATAATCACGGCCGCGGCGAGCATGGCATTCGATCCGTAGGTGGACTCGAGCTTGCCGGTCGCGATGCCGGCGATTCCAATGACGAGACTTGCGATGCCCAGAACAAAATAAATCAGGGCAAGGATTTTGAGTGTCTTGCGAGCAGCGCTCATAGCTGATCCTTTCGATGCGGGCACGGAGAATCTGTCGCACCCAGGTTACGGCACATATCGTGAAGCACATTGTAGTTCAACGGCGGCGTGCATGCGCTTGAAAGCGTCTCTTGCCTGTACGGTCCAACCTTTCAAAAGGGAAAGCTGGGTGTAAGTCAAATCGATGGCAGCGTATGCGCGGCGCTGCGATGATGAGGCCATGGTAAGAGCTGGACCGAAGGAGGAGCCATGATGTACGGAGCCAAGCAAGTGGGTGAGCCGCGGTCGTTGGGAAGGCGCATGAGTGATTCTGTGATCGCTGCCGTGTGCACGGGATTGATGGCGGTGCTTTGCATTGGGATGCTGTGGACCTTGTCGCATGTGGGACAATAGCGGACGGTTGGGTGCCGACATGAATGGCGCCCATGTATTCGTTTTTGTTTGCTAAGGAGTGTCCATGGGCGTCGTCGATCCCTTTTCTGTTGCTCGGGCGGCAGGGCTCGAGTTAACCAGGACACCCGAGGGCCTCACGCTCACCGATGGCTCGATGGAGCTGCGAGCCGATTTTGCCCGCATGCTTCCACGACTCAAGCAAGGCCGCCTGCAGCAGGAGCTGCTGGTGAAGGCCGCGCGCGCGAAAGGCGTTGAGCGCCCGTGGGCAATCGATGCCACGGCAGGTTTTGGCGAGGATTCGCTGCTGCTGGCCGCCGCGGGCTTTGCGGTCGATTTATATGAGCAGGACTATGTAATCGCGGCGCTGCTGCAGGATGCCTTGGAACGTGCGGCGGACGATCCGGCGCTTGCGGATGCCGTGGCGCGTATGCGTCTACATGCAGGCAAGGACAGCATCGCCGGTCTTCACCATACGGCTGAGCTGGTCGAGCAGGGTGAGCTCGCCGCGCCGGACGTGGTGTACCTGGACCCTATGTTCCCCGAGCGCACCAAGAGTGCGGCGGTCAAAAAGAAGTTTCAGCTGCTGCATCATCTGGAGCAGCCGTGCGCCGATGAGGAGACGCTGGTCGAGGCGGCGCTTGCCGTGCATCCGCGCAAAGTCGTTATCAAACGACCGGTGAAGGGCCCGCTACTTGCCGGTATGAAGCCGAGCTATCAGCTCGCGGGCAAGGCCGTGCGCTATGACGTCCTGGTGCCGCCGCGTCTATAGCCTGTCGAGTAAGGGCGGATGCGCGGGACTATTTCCAAGGGTGCGACGTCAAATGCCAGCCGCCGCAGTACTCGCATTTATAGCAGGCCAGTCCGCGGCGCCCACGATTCTCGCAATCGGCCATAACGGCCTCTGCCTCGGCGCGCGTGTCGTAGCGGTTCTTGCGTTCGCACGATTTGTAGCGCCAGGCCTCGTCGCGCTCGGCATCCAGGGCGCCGCGGCGCTCGTCCTCGCGCGCAAACAGGTCGCTCATATCGCCGCCGGTGGCAGCGCCCAAAAACTCGCTTTTGGCCTTTGACCAGGCGGCTCGCTTTTTGCTTCCCATCTGCTTCGCGCCCCTTTCCAAACGCTGGTATCATTGCCCAATCAAAGTGATACCAATAAACGTGAGGTCGCCGCACGATGATCAGAAAAACCCTCGATACCGACATTCCAGCCGTCATGGCTATTTACGACGCTGCCCGCGCTTTTATGCGCGAGCATGGTAATGCTACGCAGTGGCCGGTTGGCACGCCCTCGGCCGAGCAACTCAAAAGCGATATCGCCGCCGGTGGCAGCTATGTGTGTGAAGTCGACGGCCGCGTGGTGGCGACGTTTGCCTTTTTGACGGGGCCGGACAGTTCCTACGATGTGATCGAGGACGGTCGGTGGCGCAGCGATGCCCCGTATGCCGTGCTGCACCGCGTGGCATCCGATGGCACCACGCATGGCGTTGCGGCCGCGATGTTCACTTTTGCCAAGGAGCGCGTCGACCATTTGCGCATCGACACGCACCAAGACAACCTGCCCATGCAGGGTGCCATTCTCAAGGCCGGGTTCGAGCGCGCCGGCGTCGTGTATGTGTCGGACGGCACGCCGCGTGTTGCGTTTGACTGGCTGCGCGAGGCGTAGGGGCCGAGTCGCGTATCAACATCTCGCCTAAATAAAATGGCCCCGGGTGGGGCCATTTTTGTCTGCAGGTGATGCTTTGGATGGGCGAGGACCAACGTCCGTCGCCAGGGCGATAGTAGTTATGCCTTAGGCAGCTCGCTTCCGCAGTGGCAGCACTTGGTCGCGCCCTCGTTTACCTCTTCCAGGCAATAGGGGCAGACGGGCTTGGGGGCGGCTTCCTCGGCGGTGGCGCCGGCTAGCTTGTCGCCAATCTCCTGTGCCTTGTTAAACGCCTTGACGATGGCAAAGACAATCGCCGCCACAATTAAAAAGTTGATGCACGCGCCGATGAACGTGCCAAAGTCGATATTGGTGCCCGGCACCACCAGCCCTGAGATCTCGGTCGCGCTACCGCCGGCAATCACGGAGATGAGCGGGTTGATGATGTTATCGGTAAGCGAGGTCACGATGGCGGTGAACGCGCCGCCGATAATCACGCCGACAGCCATGTCCATCACGTTGCCGCGATTGATGAATTCCTTGAACTCGTTGAGCAGTGCCTTCATAGTGGCTCCTCGCTGTTGTGGGGCTCACGTATCCACCGCCCCAGATGAGCCCGGACAGACAAAAGGGGAGGTGCCGGCTTTCGCAAGGCGCGAACCTACGAAAATCGCCGCGCGGCAACGCAGGGCGATGAGCTCGGTCGGGGGATAGGGCCCGCTTCGCCCGCCGGCTCGTAAATTGTATCATCCAGTGTGTGACAAAAGCGTACCCTGCGGGGTCGGTGGGCTATCAACGGGGGAGATCATGTCGAAGCAAGCGGTCATAGGAATTCTGGCACATGTCGATGCCGGTAAGACCACGCTGGCCGAGGCCATGCTGTTTCATGCCGGCCGCATTCGCAAACGCGGGCGCGTGGACGATGGCGACTCGCATCTTGACACGAACGAGATTGAGCGCGAGCGCGGCATCACGATCTTCTCGTCGCAGGCCGTGCTCGACCACGGCGACACTCACGTTATGCTCGTGGACGCTCCCGGCCATGTCGATTTTTCGGCCGAGGCGGAGCGCACGCTGCGCGCGCTCGACTATGCGATCCTGGTGGTGGGAGCCAACGACGGCGTGCAGGGTCATACCGAAACCCTGTGGCGACTGCTTGCTCGCTACGACATTCCGACGTTCATCTTTATCAACAAGATCGATCTTGAAAACCCTGGTCGTGATGCGCTGTTGGCGCAACTCGGCCAGCGCCTTTCCGAGGGCTGTCTAGATGCCGAGGGCTTGCTGGCAGGCGGCGCCGTGCAAGAGGATGCCGCGGCGCTGGATGAGGCGGCGCTCGATGAGTTTCTTGAAGCAGGAAAGCTGTCTGCCGCAACGCTTTCGCGCATGGTGGCCGAGCACAGGTTGTTCCCCTGCTTTGCCGGCTCGGCGCTCAAAGACCAAGGCGTGGCGGAGCTGCTCGACGGCATGTGCGCTTTGATGCGCGAGCGGACGTGGCCCCAAGAGTTTGCAGCACGAGTCTACCGCGTGAGTCGTGGAGACCGCGGCGAGCGTCTTGCGTGGGTCAAGGTGACGGGCGGTGTGCTGCGTGCAAAACAGGTGATTGAGGGGCGCTCCGGTGTCGAGGCTTGGGAGCAAAAGATCGACCAGGTGCGCATCTATAACGGCGAGAAATACGAGCTTGCCCAAGAAGTTGCCGCCGGCGGTATCTGCGCCGTGACGGGCCTCGCGCACGTTCGTCCAGGTGATGCCCTGGGCGCAGAGCCCATGGGCGAGCAGCCGATCATCGCACCGGTTCTCACCTATACGGTGCTGCCGGGCGAGCACGATGTCCACACGGTGTTCCAGGCGCTGACCGAGCTTGCCGACGAGGATCCCATGCTCGGCGTAAGCTGGAACACGCATCTTGAGCAGATCCATCTGCAGCTCATGGGCGCCGTGCAGCTGGAGGTCGTGCAGCGGGTGCTGGCTGACCGGTTTGACCTTACGGTCGAGTTTGAACCCGGTGGCATTCTCTATAAGGAGACTATCTCCCAGCCGGTCGAGGGCGTTGGCCATTTTGAGCCGCTGCGTCACTATGCCGAGGTTCACCTGCGCCTGGAGCCGTTGCCGGCGGGTTCGGGCGTGCAATTTGGCACCGTGACCTCGACCGACGAACTCGACCTCAACTGGCAGCGCCTGGCGCTCACCAATGCTATGGAACGCGATCACCTGGGCGTACTGACCGGTTCGCCCATCACCGATGTGCGCATTACGCTCACGGGCGGTCGCGCACATGCCAAGCACACCGAGGGCGGCGACTTTCGCCAGGCAACGTATCGTGCGATTCGCCAGGGACTCATGCAGGCGCGTGAGGCTGGCGCGGCAGTGTTGCTGGAGCCGTGGTATCACTTTGAGCTCGAGGTGCCCGGGGAATGTGTGGGCCGTGCGCTCTCGGATGCCACGCGTATGGGTGCCGAGTGCGAGCCGCCGGCGATGCTGGGCGATCGCGCCAAGCTCGTAGGCCGCGTCCCCGCATCCGAGGTGCAGGACTATGCGCTGGAGGTGGCCGCCTACACGAGCGGCCGCGGTCATCTGTACCTGGAGTTTGCCGGCTACGCGCCCTGTCATGATGCCGAGCGCGTGATCGAGGCGGCTGCCTACGAGCCCGAGGCCGATCTGCCCAACACGCCCGACTCGGTCTTTTGCTCCCACGGCGCCGGCTACACCGTCAAGTGGTACGACGTCCCCGCCGCGGCGCACGTCCGCATCGATTCCACGACCTTTCGTCCCTGGCGCGCGGCAGATGCCGAATTCTTCGGCCGCGTGTGACAAAGGGACAGCCCCCTTTGTCACATTCAGTTGGTATAACTCGGTATAAGTTGGTATAACTGTAGAGAGCGTTTGCCAATCCGAGGAGGCCGATATGAATCCAAATCCCTTTAAGCCAACGGCTGGCAAGCGGCCTCCGGTGTTGATCGGCCGCGAGTCGGTCATTGAGGATTTTGAAGAAGGTCTCGACAACGGTGCGGGAGCGCCGGGCAGGCTCATGCTCATCACGGGAAACCGCGGCTGTGGCAAAACGGTCCTGCTGCGTGAGTTGCAGCGCTTGGCGGCAGAGCGCGGTTGGGCGGTCATTTCCGATTCGGCATCGCTTGGCTTATGCGACCGCCTGGCCGACGCGCTTCGCTCAAACAAACCCGTCGTGACGTCTATGGAATTCGGCCCATCATTCGGGCGTATGTCGGTCGAGGCAGCGCGCGCAAAGGGCGAAACGTTGCGTGGGTTGGTCAACGAACGCCTCAATAAGCTTGGGTCGGGAAAAGGCATCCTGTTTGCGATTGACGAAGCGCAGTCGGCATCTATCGAGGAGTTGGCCGCCTTGGCCGTTCTCTATCAGCAGGTGCTGGGAGACCAAGATGCCACGGGCCTGCCCGATAGCGAGCAGCGCGGTCTTGCCTTGGTGTTTGCCGGCCTGCCCAGCATGGTGGACGACCTGCTCGAGGAGCCGAGCGTGACGTTTTTACGCCGTGCTCAGCAGCGTACGCTGGGGGTGATCTCTTTGCCTAAGGTACGCGATGCGTTTATCCAGACGGTTCAGGATGCCGGCCTTAACGTTGATGTGGAGACGGCGGATCTTGCAGCGCGCAAGAGTATGGGCCATCCCTACATGGTCCAGCTTGTGGGCTATTACATGTGGCGGGCGGTCGTTCGCCGTGGCTCACAGATCATTGAAGAGCGCGATGTCGAGGCCGGCTACGCAGATGCCATCTCTGAGTTCTATGAAGCAGTCGACGCGCCGCTGTATTACGGCCTGCGCAGCCCTCAACGTCTGTTTATCGAGGCGATGGCGGTTGACGAGAACAAGCCGACGCGCATGGCGGACATCATCGAGCGCTGCGACCGCACCCAGAGTTGGGTGAGCAAGTACCGCGCAAGCCTGATTCGCGAGCGCGTTATCGAGGCTGCCGGATACGGCCTCGTCCGCTTTGTCGTGCCCATGCTGGGCGAGTACATTCGCGATCGCGTTCTATGGCACGAATAGGGGGTAAAGATGACGTCACAACAACCAGACGCTATCGAGGTGCGTGGTGCGCGCGTCCATAATCTCAAAGACATCGATATCGATATTCCGCTGGGAAAGCTGGTGGGTATTGCCGGCGTGTCCGGTTCGGGCAAGAGCTCGCTAGCACTGGGAGTCCTCTATGCCGAGGGCTCGCGCCGTTACCTGGAGGCGCTCAGCACCTATACTCGCCGTCGTTTAACGCAGGCCGAGCATGCGCAGGTGGATGAAGTGCTGCATGTGCCGGCGGCGCTCGCGCTGCATCAGCGTCCGAGTGTACCAGGCGTGCGCTCGACCTTTGGAACCATGACCGAGCTCAACAACAGCCTTCGCCTGCTCTTTAGCCGTTGCGCCCATCATGTGTGTCCGCACTGTGGGGCGCGCGTGGAGCCGAGCCTCAATGTTGCCGCGGGCCTGTCACTTGTGTGTCCGTCATGCTGCCGCGAGTTCTACGCGCCGAGCGCCGAGGACCTTGCCTTTAACAGCGGCGGCGCGTGCCCCACCTGCGGCGGCACCGGCGTTATGCGCGAGGTGGACGAGGCGAGCCTGGTGCCCGACGAGTCAAAGACCATCAACGAAGGCGCGGTGCTTCCCTGGGGCACGCTCATGTGGGACCTGATGAAACAGGTCGCCGGCGAGATGGGTGTGCGTACCGATGTTCCGTTTAGCCAGCTCACGCCTCAGGAGCGTGATATCGTGTTCCACGGCCCGGCGGTTAAGAAGCACATTCTCTACGTCCCCAAAAACGGCGAGGGCGCCACGCCGCTCGACTTTACCTATTACAACGCCGTCTATACCGTCGAGAACGCGCTCGCCAAGGTCAAGGACGACAAGGGGCTCAAACGCGTTGCGCGCTTTTTGCGCGAGGGGTCATGTCGTGATTGCGACGGCACGAGGCTTTCCAAGGCGGCGCGCCAGCCCCAAGTGCGCGGTATCAATCTGGCGCAGGCAGCTGCCATGACGCTGGGCGAGGCGATCGAGTGGGTGCGTGGCGTGCCCGCGTCGTTGCCGGGCGAGATGCGGCCCATGGCAGCGGACATCTGTGATTCGTTCTTGAGCACGGCTCGCCGTCTGGTCGACTTGGGGCTTGACTATCTTTCGCTCGATCGCGCCGGCGCGACGCTTTCCACGGGCGAGCGTCAGCGCGTGCAGCTTGCCCGCGTGGTGCGCAATCGCTCGACGGGCGTGCTCTATGTACTGGACGAGCCCTCGATTGGCTTGCATCCGGCAAATGTCGACGGCCTGGTGGGCGTGATGCGCGACCTGGTTGCCGACGGCAACACCGTGGTCGTTGTCGACCACGATACACGCGTGCTGACGGAAGCCGACTATCTGGTCGAGATGGGCCCCGTTGCCGGAGCGGGCGGCGGCAACGTGATTGCTGCCGGGACGGTGGATGAGGTCGAGCAATCGCAGGGCAGCCGCATCGCGCCGTTTTTGCGCTCGGACCCCAAGCGCCTGCGCCCGCAGGTGGACGACGATGAAATGTTTGACCAGGGCCATATTCGCATGGCGACCGAGGCCATCCATACCGTCAAGCCGCTCGAGGTGGATATCCCGCGCGGTCGCCTTGTCGCGGTGACGGGCGTTTCGGGTTCGGGTAAGACGACGCTCGTGCTCGAGACGCTCATTCCCGCGCTTAAGGCACAAGCGACCGGCGAGCGCCTGCCGCGCCATGCGCGCTGGATCGATGCCGAGGGTATCGCCCGTGCCAACCTTATCGACGCCACGCCCATCGGTGCCAACGTGCGCTCTACGGTAGCGACCTATGCCGATATCCATGACGAGCTGCGCCGCGCCTTTGCCCGTACGCCCGAGGCCAAAGCAGCCGGCTACAAGGCGGGCGCCTTTAGCTACAACACCGGTGCCCTGCGCTGTCCCACGTGTGATGGCACGGGCTCCATATCGCTTGACGTGCAGTTTCTGCCCGATGTCGAGATCGTCTGCCCGACATGCCGCGGCTCGCGCTACGCCGAGGCCGCCTCGCATATCCATCGCGAGGGCAAGGACGGCAGTCTGCTTGCATTGCCACAGCTTATGGATATGAGCGTGGACGAGGCGCTCGACGCCACAGTGGGACTTAAGAAGGTTCAGACACGCCTGCAGACCTTGCACGACTTGGGCCTAGGCTACCTCACGCTCGGCGAGCCCACGCCGGCACTCTCGGGCGGCGAGGCACAGCGTCTGAAGCTCGCGAGCGAGATGGGTCGCGTGCAGGACGATGCCGTGTTCGTGTTTGACGAGCCCACGATCGGCCTGCATCCGCTCGATGTGCAGGTTCTGCTGGGAGTGTTCGACGGCCTGGTTGCCAAGGGCGCCACGGTTATCGTGATCGAACACGACCTCGACCTCATTCGTAACGCCGACTACGTGATCGATATGGGCCCAGGCGGTGGCGACGCCGGCGGACAAATCGTCTGCGCCGGCACGCCGGGCGACATCGCGGCCTGCTCCAAGAGCATCACCGGCCGCTATCTATAGGTGAATGTGACAAAGGGACTGTCCCTTTGTCACATGCCGGCAAAGCCTGTCTGGCGCAGTGCCTCGTAGAGGACGATGGCGGCGCTGTTGGAGAGGTTGAGGGCGCTGATGCGGTAGTCGTCGGGATTGACGAAGTTACCGCAGATGTCCTGCTGCAGGATGGCCTCGTGGCTGCCCTCAGTATGTCCGAGCGACTCCTCATGGGCCTCCCAGGCATCGGCGTTGTCGAGTGAGTCGCGATCGCGCAGCATGGGGATGCGCTCGCAGCACTCGGGCGCCGCGGCAAGCAGTGGCTCGGGAATGCCCGAGCTCTCGCTGCCGAAGACCAGGTAGTCGCCGTCGCGGTAGGTGCTTTGCGCATAGGTGCGACGCGCCTTTTTGGTCAGCAGGTGCAGGCGCTCGTCGGCGGGGGAGAGCCCGTTGCGGGCAAGGAAGTCCTCCCAGCCGGCATACGTCGTCACGTCCAAGTTTTGCCAGTAACCCAGGCCGGCACGACGCACCGTCTTGTCGTCGAGCGAAAAGCCCAGGGGCTCCACCAGGTGCAGATGGGCGCCGGTAACCACGCAGGTGCGGCCGATGTTTCCCGTATTGGCCGGAATCTCGGGCGCATACAGCACGATATTGAACATGAATCTCCTTGACTCAGAATGAAAAACCACCACGAAGGGGACAGGCACCTTCGTGGTGGTTTGGCGGTTACGTAGCGGGCGGACAAATCCGTCTCGATAAACCTAGGCGCGGTGCCAGTCGGTCAGGCAGGCGTCGAGGGCGGCGATGAGCGCGTCCTTGTCCATATGACGGCCGATGATGCACAGGCTCGTCATGCGGTCGCCCGTCTCGTCATCCCAAATCTGCATGATCTCGGGGTTCTCGTCGATAATCTTCTGCTTCTCGCCCTCGGGCGCGGAGTCGACAAACAGGCCGTTCTCCATCAGGCGCATCTGGTGGCCGGCCTGCTCAAACATGTAGCACATGTCCGGATCGCCGGTCTGCCACAGCGGGCCCTTGACGCGGATGACCTCGTCGGGCCACTCCTGCTCAACAAAGTCGGTGAACTTCTGCAGGTCAAACGGCTTGCGGCGCGAGTACACAAAGGTCTCGATGTCGTACTCCAACACCTCGGGGTCGTCGTGTTCCTCGGGGTGCTCCATGGCCTCGATCCAGGCGGCGGAGTTGTAGGCGCGCATAAAATCGAAGCGGTCGGTGTCGAGCAGCTCCTCCATGGGGACCTCGCCGTTTTGGGCCTCGACGATCACGGCATCCTTCTGCAGACTGCGCACGATGGCCTTGAGCTCGGCGATCTGCTCGGGGGTGACGGTGTCGGTCTTGTTGAGGATGAGCGTGGAGCAGAACTCGATCTGCTGGATGAGCAGGCTCTCGATGTCGTCCTCGTCGATATCCTCGGCCAGCAGGTCGCGGCCGCCATTGAACTCGTCGTACATGCGGGCGCAGTCGACCACGGCAACGATGTTGTCGAGCGCGAGCTTGGGCTCGCCGCCCACCTTGGCCTCGTCGCAGAAGCTCGAGATGGTGTAGGCGATGGGG
This sequence comes from uncultured Collinsella sp., assembly GCA_934654585.1. Taxonomy (GTDB): domain Bacteria; phylum Actinomycetota; class Coriobacteriia; order Coriobacteriales; family Coriobacteriaceae; genus Collinsella. The sequence continues at coordinate 187,952 of CAKUGF010000001.1, forward strand.
ATAGGCTCGCAGATGCCCGAGGCCTCGATAATGATGTAGTCGAAGTTGCCCGAATCGGCGATGCCCTGCAGCTGGTTGGCGAGGTCGTCCGAAAGCGTGCAGCAGATGCAGCCGTTGGTAAGCGGGATGAGGTCATCGGTCTCGGAAAGGCCGCCGTCGGCGATGAGGCTGGCGTCGACGTTGATCTCGCCGATATCGTTGACGATGACGGCAGCGCGGATGCCGCCGTCGTTGGCGAGAATGTGGTTGAGCAGCGTGGTCTTGCCGGCACCGAGGTATCCGGTAAGCATAATGATCTTCACGGGTTTGTTGGGCATGTGCCCTCCTTTGTTAGACATGGCTTACAGTTGAATCATATGCCAAACGCTCGCTCTTATACCCACGAGCCGGCAAATAACACAGGCTACTCCCAGGCTCCCCACACGTCGGGGCAATAGCCGACGGTCGCCTTTTTGCCGTTGCGTACGATGGGCTCGGCCAGCACCTGCTGATTCTCGAGCAGCTTGTCGAAGCGCTGGCCGGGCGTGAGGTGCTGGATGAGCGCGAGCGTCTCCTCGTCTTTTGCCTTGGGGTTGAGCAGCTTATCGATGCCGCCAACCGCCTGCATGACGCTCGTGAGCTCGCCCTTGCTCATCTCCTTTTCCTTAAGGTCGATAAACTGCACCTTAATGCGGCGCTCCTTAAAATAGCGCTGGGCCTTTTTGGTATCGAAAGACTTCTTCGTACCGAATATCTGCACGTTCATTTTTAGGTTCCGCCGTTCTAACGAATAAAGTTGGTGCGCTCGCGATCTGCCTCGGGGGCTTCGATGCCGGCGGCCTGTCCTGCTTCGATGCAATGCAGGAGCCAGGCCATGTTTTTGCCGATGTTACGCATGGTGGCCAGGCCCTCGGCGTCCTGGGCGGCCTCGCCCGGCATGGCGCCAAAGACGTTGTTCCAGTACGTGGAGGCAACCACGGGCATCTGGTTGATGGTGAAGTACTTGTTGAGCACATCGAAGGTGGTCGACGTGCCACCACGACGGGCAACGGCGATGGCGGCACCGGGCTTGTGTGCAAAGGCCTTGCCACCCGCGTAGAACGCGCGGTCGAGGGCCGAAAGAATGCGACCGCTGGGATGCGCGTAGTAGACGGGGGAGCCAAAGACAAAGCCGTCTGCCTGCTCGGCGGCGGCAATGAGCTCGTTGACCACGTCATCGTCAAAGGTGCAGCGGCAATCGAGCTTGCCACACTGACCGCAACCAATGCAATCGCGAATGGGCTTGGCGCCCAGCTGGAACACCTCGGTATCGATGCCTTCGGCGTTGAGCTGCTTGGCGACCTCGGCAAGTGCCGTGGCGGTGTTGCCGTTTGCCTTGGGACTGCCGTTAACTAAAAGAACCTTCATCACAATCTCCCTTTGCTTGTCGATGACTTCTGCAGAGGATTATCTCACGATGAAGAAGGCAACGTGGGGCGCGACAAGGTGGACAACCGCCTCGTCGCGCCCCACGGCGTTAATCCAGCTTGGTGCCCGGCACCTGCACGGCTTCTTCAAGCAACACGTTGAGCTCGGTCAGAATCGAGACAGGCTGGCGGTCGACGTTGTCCAGATGTAGCGTCGCCACGCGGATGGGTGGCTGATACTCAAACGAGCCAAAGAGCACGGGGGAGCCCAAGAAGCGCTCAATTTCCTCGGCAATCTCATCAACCTCGTCGGGCCCCAAGTTGTCGTAAAGTGCAACGAACGTGGTGCCCGTAGAGCGGAACAGGCGGCCCTTGCCGCGTGAGCATTCCACAAGGCAGGCGGCGCTTTCGGCAAGCACTCGATCGCCCGCATCAAACCCAAAGCGGGCGTTAACGTCACCGACGTCATCGATCTTAATGGCGATAAAGCCAGCCTCGCGTGCCACACGGCGCATCTCGCCGATAGCGTTGAGCAGGGCGTGCACATCGCCCAGGCCGGTCACGGAATCGGTCGTGTCCGCGAGGCTTCTGTTGATGATAGTTCCGACGTACATGTTCGGCTCGGTGTCGGTGCCATCTAAACGGTAGCCCGTGCAGTCGCAGAGCACGTACTTTCCACTGGCGTCCATCACGCGGTACTGCATGTAGTGGAAGTGCCACTCGCCGTTCAGGATCATATTGAGCTCGGAGCGCACGTTGTCACGTTCTTCGGGGTGAACGCGAGCGAGCCATATGTCGACCGAGTTGTAGGGGTGCTGCGAGGGCAGGTCGAAATCGCGCATGGCGTTAACGGACCACTGCGATTCACCCGTGTCGAGGTTGAGGATAAAGGGGTAACGTGTGTCAGATGACATACAGAGCGCCTGAAACACGCGGTCGTTGCAGGGCGTATATTCGGTTGCGATGCTCGGCGCAGCAGTGTCGCCCGGTTGCTGGATGCGATGCATGAGCTTGTAGCGATACATCTTGCGATCGGCATCGAGCGTCATGTTGCGACGCGTGTCGCCGGCGAGCGGCTCGACCTGCGAGCATCCAAAGCTAAAGCTGGAGATCATGGGCGCCTTGCCGTCCGAAGTCGCTTCGATAAGTCTGGTGCGTGTCTGCTCCAAACGTTGCTCGAGCTCCGACTCGCTGACCGTAGGCGAGACGAGGATGAACTCGTCCCCGCCAACGCGGAACAGCTGCTCGTCTCGCTCCATCGCCTCGGTAAGCACGTGGCAGATTTTTAGGATATAGCGGTTGCCCTCGGCGTGGCCAAACTTGTCATTACAGTGTTTGAGGTAGTCGATGTCGATATAGGCGCAGGTAAAAGGCGTGCCTTGATGCCAGAGCTGATCGACATGGCGATCGAATCCACTGCGATTGCCCAGGTTGGTGAGCGGATCGAGGTAGGTGCTGCGCTCCAAGAGTTGACGTTCTTGCTGCAGGACGGCCATGGTCTTCTGCAGCTGATTTCCGATGGTCTGTAGCTCTTCCGGCAGCGCGGCGATGTCGAGTTCTGCAATATCGGCGGCACCCGGCAACCTTTGCAGATAGGCGACAATCGATTGTTCACCCAAGCGATATGACTCGTTCATGATGTGTAACCTCCTTGGGCGAAATAATGGTCTGTATGATATCCCCAAGTCGGCGTGATTTGGGAAAGAAGTGAGCCAAAGGGGACAAATGCAGCCCCCAACGGCATTGCATTGCGCGTACGTGCATCAATCGGCTTCCATGCCATCGAGCAGTGCCTCAAAATCCGCCGCCGGCATGGGGCGGTAGTAGAGAAAGCCCTGTGCATAGCGAGCGCCCATCTGGCGCAGCAGCGTTGCCTGCTCATTGGTCTCGATGCCTTCGACCACAACGGGAAGTTTGAGCGATTGAGCCATCTCCAGCATCGATGACACGATCTGGGTGCTGCGTTCGTCGGTCTTTCCGTCGGGTACAAACGTACGGTCGAGCTTGATGACGTCGACGTTGACGTTTTTGAGCATCGCGAGCGTGGACTGACCGGTGCCAAAGTCGTCCATATAGGTCGAGAATCCTCGATTGTGCAGCTCGGCCGTCAACCTGTCTACGGCTTCGGATTCGCCGGTATAGGCGGTCTCGGTAATCTCGATGCGCATGAGCTCGGGCGGCAGGTTGTACTGGGCCGCCAGCGAACTCATATGCTCGGCGACATCGCAGGCAAGGATGTCCACACGCGAAACGTTGAGGGAGATCGGAACCACGCGAAGCCCCAGGTCGAGGCGCACGCGCAGCCAGATGGCAACGCCCTGCCAAACGTATTTGTCGAGCGTCACCACAAAGCCGCTTTCCTCGAGCGCCGGAATAAAGGAGTTGGGCGGAATGAGGGAGCCGTCCTTGTCGATCCAGCGTGTGAGTGCCTCGGCGCCGATGATCTCGCCGGTTTCCATGTTGACCTGAGGCTGCAGATAGTAGGTGATGCGCTCGTTGGAGAGCGCATACTGGAACTCGGTCAGCGTGTGATGGAACGCAACCTCGTGCCTATACTCCTCGGGGCTAAAGACGGCGATGCGGTCCTTAAAGTCGTTTTTGGCGCGACGGTTGGCGTACATGGCCTTTGCCTGTGCGTCGATGGTGATCTGTTCACGGTGGTCGATGGGATATACGCCCATGGATGGCCAAAAGCCCACACCGTCATCATGCTTGGCGACTGCCTCGCGCACGCGAGCGTAAATTCGATGTATGGCATCGTGTTCAAAGGGAGCGAGGATACAAAAGTCGTCCTGACCCCAGTAGCCCGCAACGCCAAGCCCTGCATTTTCGATGTCCTTGAGCACTGTTCCCACATCTGCAAGCACGCGGTCGCCTTCGGCCTGCCCGTGCCATTCGTTAAAGAGGCGCATGTGTCCCATGTCGACCGTGGCGATGCACCAGGCGCCGTCGCGCACTGTTGCTAAGAAGGCATTGCCGCGCCGCATAAACTCACTGGGGCGGTAGAGGCCGGTGAGCGGGTCAATGCGCTCGGCAACAGCGCCCTTGCGGTCGATTTCGGGTATGGAGAGGCTCTTGTTCTGAAACGGCCCGTTGATGGCGCGTAATCGACGATCGAGTTCGTCCAAGACGGCCGGTGCTTGGTTGACCAGGCGTTCGTAATAGACGGGAACAACCAGGCAGGTAGGGGTAATGGTATCGTCGGCAATTTGGACGGGGGCCGAGACGATGCGCTCCAAATCGCGCGCGAGGCAATCGAAGGCGTCGCGGTCCAGACCATCGGTAAGTACGACAAACTGTACGCTGCGCGAGCGGAACACACGGCTTCTGCCGCGGGTGAGCGAGAGCATACGACCGGCATATTCGGAGAGCATAGCGTCAACGGCGTCAGCCCCATAGTGCTCATTGAGCTGCGTCGTACCGCGAACGCGCACGGCGATCAGGCCCGTCTGATGGTTATCGCGACGGCAGCCGTCGATGGCGTTGACCAGCATGCGTTGGGTGCCGAGTCCCGTGGCGGGATCGACCGTTTCAACGAGGGAGTGGTTAACGAGCTCGCCGACATAGAGCGAGGGCGTATTTCCGTTTCCGTCGATGCGATAGCCCCGAACGCGACAAAGCACGTAATCGCCTTCGGCGTTACGTACGCGATATTGCATAACGCGATAGCGTTTAGAGCCATAAAAGACCTGGTAGATGTCTTGGGTATATGCTTCGAGGTCATCGGGGTGCACGCGCGTCTTCCAGTAACTGCGGCAGTCATCGATGTGCTCCGAGGGAAGCCCAAAATCGCGCAGCGCCCCCTGCGACCAGAGCGTGCGGTTCTTATCAAGGTTTTCGATAAAGAAGTAGCGTCCCTCATCGAGCATCGAAATAGCGTCAAAGACGCGGTCATTAATCTCAAAGTCATCTGCGTGGACTTGACTGATGTTGCGGCGATCGAGATGTATGGCATTGCGCAGCTTGTAGTCATACATGCGATGGTCGGCGTCCTTCGTCATGCGGTTTTGGGTTTCGCCCAGTTTGGGATTGGCATGCGACACGCCATAGCTAAACGAATGGGGCATCTCGGCGTCGTTGTTTTTGAGGAGCACCGAGCGGCAATGCTCCAGGCGCTCGGCAAGGTCATCCTCGGTCGAGATGGTGGAGAGCACGGCAAACTCGTCGCCACCCAGGCGAAACGCCGCCTCGCCAACCTTGATGTAGAGCTTAAGGTACAGGCTCACCTGAATGATGTAGCGGTTACCCTCGTCGTGCCCAAAGACATCGTTGCAGTGCTTAAGGTTATCGATATCGATAAACGCCATAGTGACCGGCGTGCCCTGCCCCCAGATCTCTTCGAGAGACTTGGTAAAACCGCCGCGGTTGCCAAGACCGGTGAGCTGGTCGGTAAAGGCGGTCCTAATCAGATCATCCTGACGCTCAAGAAGGTCACGGATGGTCTTTTCGAGCGTTTCGGTGTAATTGCTGACAGTATCCATGTTCTAAGCGGCTTTCTGAGGTCGGGGCGGATTGCGTCGGGCGAGCTCGTTGTGTACACGCGTCGTTGCTCAGCGTATTGCGTGTATCCAGGCCTCCGCCTTGCTGCGTTGTTGGGTTACTTTGCCGGCTAATGTTCGCTGTTGATAACTGCTGAGTAGTATAAACAACAGTACAAAATTATATAGGGGTGCCCATACTATGGGTGACAATTATTTGCCAAGCGGTAACACGACGATGCGATGTTCGATGAAAATGCGACTGAGACGATATATGTTGACGGGTATACTTTTCCCGTTTGAATTTGCGGGGATGGAGATGGTCGCATGGCACAGCCGAATACGACGCGCACGGTGGGGCTTGCGCTCGAGGGAGGCGGCTACCGCGGTATGTATACGGCGGGCGTGCTCGACGTTTGGATGGAACACGGTTTGACCTGCGACCATATGGTGGGCGTTTCGGCGGGCGCGGCGTTTGGCTACAACTTTAAATCGCGGCAGATTGGGCGCGCCATTCGCTACAACAAAGCCTATTGTGCCGATAAGCGCTACGCGAGCGTGACGAGCTGGCTGCGTACCGGCGATATGTTCAATGCCGATTTTGCCTATCATGAGGTGCCGATCGAGCGCGATCCTATCGACCTGGAGGCGTACCGCGCCTGCCCCATGCGGTTTACGTGCGTATGCACCGATATCGAGACGGGCGAGGCGGTCTATCACGATCTGCCCTATGGCGATGAGCGCGATATCGAGTGGATTCGGGCCTCGTCGGCGATTCCCGTGGCAACCAAACCTGTTCGGATTGACGGACATCGATATTTGGATGGTGGCGTGGCGGATTCCATTCCTAGCGCTTGGCTATTTGCGCAGGACTACGACCGTAACGTGGTGGTGCTAACACAGCCGGCGGGCTTTGTGAAGCAGCCCAACAGCTTGATGCCCATGCTAAGACGCGTGTTTCGCCACTATCCTGCATTTGTCGCGGCGCTTGAGCATCGGCATGAGGTCTACAATGCCACGCTCGACGACCTGGCGCGTCGCGAGGCCGCCGGCGAGATCTTTGTGGTGCGGCCGAGCGAATCGGTAAAGGTGCCGTCGCTCTGTCGCGAGCCGGATGAGCTTGAGCGCATCTATCAGGTCGGTCGCCATGATGCCGAGGCGACGCTGCCGGCACTGGAGGCATACCTGGCAGGGTAGGGGCTGCGGTCGACAGCTCGGCGGAAAGCACATCCCGGAATTTGCCTTCGGAATGGGACACAGTTTCCGCGAGAGGCCCGTAGCGGAAACTGTGTCCCAGAATCGGCGTTCAAAACGGGTTGCAGTTTCCCGAGCGGTGGGGTTTCGGAAAGCGCGACCCGGAATTCGCGTTCAGGATGGGATGCTGTTTCCCGTTGAGCGTCTATATGGAAAGCGCATCCCGGAATGGAGGTCCAAACTGGGATGCGCTTTCCGATACTGAGGCTATGAGGCTGCGGAGTAACTGCTCGGCCTAGACTTACGCCTGCTGCCAGGTATCGACGAGCTCCTTGGCTGCGGCGTAGGGGTCGTCGGCGCTGCAGACGGCACTCACCACAAAGAAGCCGTCGACGCCGGTGGCCTTGAGCTGCGGCAGATCTGCCGTCTTAACGCCGCCGCCCACCACGATAGGCACGGGACTTGCCGCATGGAGCGCCGCCAAGTCCTCAAAGCTCTTGGTGATGATGGAGCCGTCGGCCGTGCGTGCGCAATCGCGCTTGGTCTCGGTCTCATGGAGCGGCCCCACGCCCAGGTAGTCGACCAGGCTCATGTCGGCGGTCTTGACGTACTCGAGCATTTCCTCGCAACGGGCAGAGAGACCCACGATGGCATCGGGGCCCAGCAGCTTGCGGCAGACCTCGACGGGGATGTCGCTCTGACCCACATGCACGCCGTCGACGGCAATGCCCTGCTCGCGTGCGGCAAGCACGCAGTCCAGGCGGTCGTCGATCAGCAGGGCGACCTGACCGGTCTTGCCGGCTTGGGCGATAGCCTGTGCGGCGTCGCTCGTCAGCGCGATAATCTCGCGCGCACTTGCCACCTTAGAGCGCACCTGGATGCAGGTAAAGCCGGCGTCGAGCGCCTGGGTCACCACATCGCGCACGGGGCGTCCCAACGTGTTTTCGGGGCCGAGCACCAGGTAGGCCGAGATATCAAGGTTGTCGCGGATGCTCATGACGCTTCCTCCTGCTTCTTGATCTGCGCTTCCATGCGCTCGAGTTTGCCGGTCATGGTATCGGTAAATCCGGGGCGAATATCGGCTTTGAGCACGACTTCGGTGCGGATGCCCTTGTTTGCCAGAACAAAGGTGGCATCGCGCACGACCTGCATGACCTCGTCCCAGTCTCCCTCAATCTCGGTGAACATCGAGCTGGTGCGGTTGGGAAGACCGCTTTCGCGAATGACACGTACGACCTCGGCGACCTCGGCGGAGAGCTCGTCGCCCGTACCGCACGGGGCGATGGCAACGGCGACCAGCGTGTTCATGCCGGTATTGGTTGCGGGCTCGGACATGGCTTATGCCTCCTCGAGCTCGAGCTGGTTGTTGGCGATGTCCTGGGCGGTCGCGCGATAGAGCTCGTCGATAAAGGCGACCTTAAAGCTTGCCGGCGCATCCGCGACGGCGGCAGCGCGCGTGCCGGCGACGTTGTAGACGGCGGTGCCGCAGACGGCTGCCGTAAACGGGTCGGCGGCACAGGCGTACACGGCCAGCACGCCGCCCTGCGAGCAGCCGCAGCCGGTGATCTTGGACATAAGCGGGCTGCCACCGTGGGACTTGGCTACGGTCGTGCCGTCGGTAATCAGGTCGACTTCGCCCGAGACCACCACGGCGCCACCGGTATAGTGGGCGAGCGCCACGGCAGCATCGCGGGCGGCGTCTACCGTATCGGTGGTATCGACGCCGCGTACGCGGCTCAGGTCTGCCGCTTCGCCCTCGAGGTCCCACAGCCCGGCGAGCGCGATGATCTCGGAAGCGTTGCCGCGTACGATAGCGGGCTTGTACTGCTTGAGCTCGTTTACCAGCTGGGTGCGCAGACTACCGATACCCAGGCCCACCGGATCGAGCACCCAGGGCTTGCCGGCGTCGTGTGCCGCCTTCGCCGCGCGGGGAATCGTTTGCTCGTAGATGGGGAAGAGCGTGCCCATGTTGAGGTAGATGGCGCCGCCGCCGGCAACGAGCGCCTCGCCCTCGTCGGGCAGGTAGACCATAGCGGCCGAACCGCCCACGGCGAGCTGCGCGTTGGCGACAAAGTCGATCGTCACCGTGTTGGTGATGGAGCCCGCCATCGGGTTGGCGGCGCGAATCTCCTCCACGGCCTTGACCACGTTTTGCTTAAGCTGTTCCGAATCGATCACTGCACATGCCTCCTTGGCATAGAAAAGGGGCGCTGTGCATAGACAGCGCCCCTGTAAAGGCGGCATGCTCCCTACGCCAGCATTAACTGACAGGTTCAAAGGATTGGGCCCATTGCCCTCTCAGCCTTGTGGTTTGCACCGCCGGCACTCCCGCATCGAATCTGTTGTTCCCTATACTAGCGCACCGACCAAAAAGGGACAGGTTTATTTTGGCAGGTGCCAACTGGGATGATGCGTTTTCCCAGATAAAACCTGCCAAAATAAACCTGTCCCGTTTTGGCAGGTCGGTACAATAGACGGGATAAAGAATGACTGAGGGGACCTTATGATCAAACTTGTGCTGACCGATATGGACGATACGCTGATTCCGGCTGGGCAAGACGGCGCTAGCGACTATGCCATCGAGGGCATTCACGCCATGCAGACGGCGGGCCTGCACTTTGGGCCGGTTTCGGGTCGTCAGCCGTCCGCGATGGGCTGGATGTTCCGCAATCGCTCCGAGTGCTTTTCGACCGGCGCCTTTTGCAACGGGCAGGTGATGTTTGTGGACGGCGCGGTGGTCGCATCGCGCGCAACTGATAACGATGCCCTGATGCGCCTGGCCGACTACCTTGAGCAAGAGACCGACGACACCTATCTAAAGGTCTACAGCCTGGGCGATGACTTTTGGGACAACGACGCCTATTGCGTGACGAGCGATCCCGAGCGCGTTCGTCGCGCCATGGAGTCGGGCGGCAACGCGTGGCTCAAGGGCGAAGAGGCCCCGTGCCGCCCTGTCGTCGATGATGCCCTGGTATACAAGGCGAATATCTGGAGTGCCCGTTCGCGCGAGGAGCTCGCCGAGCTGCGCGAGCGCGTTGCCTCCGAGGTGCCGGAGCTCTCACTCGTATTCCCCAACAACCGCGTGCGCCTGTTCGATATTCTCCCGGCCGGTTGGGACAAGGGCTGCGCGGCGCTTGAGCTGGCGCGCGCCTTGGGGCTGACGCCCGACGAGGTCGCGGTGTTCGGCGATTCCGATAACGACCTGCCCATGATTGATGCCGTTCCGAACTCCGTGGCAGTCGCCAATGCCAACGAGGCCGTCACGGCTGCCGCGCGCTGGCATATCGGTGCCGCGGCAGACGACGCGGTCGCCGAGGCTCTGCATCAGATTGCCGCCTGTGCTGCGACGGGGGAGATGCCGCCGTTTATGCGCCTGCCGGGTGCGGCCGGCGTGGATCTCGCGAACAGCTAAGGAGGCCACTATGAAGCTCCAGCAGCTCAGATATGTCGTCAAGGTTGCCGAGTGCGGCAGCATCACCGAGGCCTCGCGCCGCCTCTTTGTGTCGCAGCCCTCGATTACCGCGTCGATTCGCGACCTCGAAAATGAGATGGGCGTGCATATCTTCGAGCGCACCAACAAGGGCGTCATTGTGTCCGAGGAGGGCGAAACCTTCTTGGGCTACGCGCGCCAGGTGCTCGATCAGGCCGACCTGCTCGAGGACAAGTACAAAGGCGCGTCCGAGCAGGTGCCGCATTTTAGCGTGAGCTGCCAACACTATTCATTTGCTGTCAACGCGTTTGTCGATGTGATTCGCGAGTTCGATGCCACGCGCTACGACTTTACCTTGCGCGAGGAACAGACCCACGAGATTATCGAGGATGTCGCGCATATGAAAAGCGAGCTGGGCATCCTGTACCTGTCCGAGCACAATCGCGAGGTTATCGAGCGTATGCTGGCGGCCAACGAGCTCGTGTTCGAAGGGCTCTTCTGCGCCTCGCCGCATGTGTTTGTTTGTGCCGACCATCCGCTGGCGGGCCGCTCCAGCGTGACGCTCGAGGACCTGGAAGACTATCCCTTCCTGTCCTACGAGCAGGGCAGCTACAACTCGTTTTACTATTCCGAGGAACTGACCTCGACGTTTGAGCGTCGCAAGAATATCCGCGTGCGCGACCGTGCGACGTTGTTCAATTTGGCCATGGGCCTCAACGGCTACACGGTATGCTCGGGCGTGATCAGCCACGAGCTCAACGGCCCCGGCATTATCTCGATCCCGCTCGATGTGGATGAGTACATGGAGATTGGCATCATCACGCGCAAGAACACGACACTCACACGCTACGGACAGGCCTATATCGACGCGATCCGTCAGCATATTTAGTCGCATGAGCGTCGCTGGGCTCGGGCTTGGCGTCGTGCGATTTACCGCGAACGTCCCAGGATGAGGCCGTATTTAGAGCCACATGTCCCATTAACCGGCGCTCCCTCGCATTACCATCAAAGTGAGCCGCTATGCGAGGGGAGGTCGCCGTGGATCGGATATATACCGACAACTGGCGTTTCCCCATGCCGCTTATGTGTACGGCATTTGAGCCCGGGACGCTCGACAAAACCCTCGACGTGATGCTCAAAGATGACTATGGCGTGATCGCGCGTGCCGAGGCGCACTACTATCGCGGTTGCCCCGATGAAGCCCGCCGCCTGGCGGAGCCGTACTTGCTATCGGATGACCTTTCGCTTCGCCTGTCGGCATGCCTGCTGTGTGCCTATGCAAATCTGTCGTTGAATCGCGCGTTGGCGACGCGCCGCTGCCTTGCGTATCTCAAGGAGACAGGGAAGAGCCAAAGGGCGACAAAGGACCCACGTGCTCAGGCCTCGTATATGCTGCTCGCGGCCAGCGCGTGCGTGCTCCTGCATTTTCCCTCGCCGGTGTCGCGCGGCGAATTCGATTCGTACGCATCGCTGCTGCCTGAGGGGCTGCGTCTGTTTGCAACCTATGCACTGGCGCACCGTGCCTATCTCGATGGCGACTACGGGCGTTGTGTGGGCATGGCAGAGAACGCCCTGTCGATGAAGCAGGAAAGCTATCCCGTCCCCGAGGTCTTCTTGCACCTGATCGCTGCCGTTGGGTGGATTAACCAACGTGAGGCCGACCGTGCGAACACTCACTTTATGCGCGCGTGGCAGATTGCGCAGCCCGATGGCCTAATCGAGATCGTCGGCGAGCATCACGGACTTTTGCAGGGCGTGCTGGAATCATGTCTAAAGAAGGATCATCCGCAGGAGTTCGCGGAGATTATCAAGGTTACCGAGCGGTTTAGCCGCGGTTGGCGTCGCGTGCATAATCCCGGTGCGGGCGCCACTGTTGCCGAAAGCTTGACCACGACGGAGTTTGCTATCGCCATGCTGGCCTGTCGCGGCTGGACTAATGACGAGATCGCCGCCCATATGGGTATTTCGCGCGGCACGGTCAAGAATCGCCTGTCGAACACCTATGTCAAGCTGGGGATATCGAGTCGCGCCGCCCTGAGGCAGTTCGTATTGCTGTAGGCAAGGCGAGCTCTTTTGCTTTGAGTGAACAACCGAATCGGGATTGTTCAAACGCGGCGCGGCCGCCGGTGGGAGGTCCGGCGGCCGCTTACCATGGGACGGTGCGCGCCCGAATTAATCGAGCGGCACGAGGCTTGTAACTACGAGCGCTTGCGGCTGGTAAAGATGCCAGCGACGACGGCTGCCATGCCCGTAATGGCAGCGGCGACGGCGCCCATAACGGAAGCGTCGCCCGTAGCCGCGAGCGTGCCCTTGCTGTCGACATGCTTGATGGTCGCGGCGGCGGTCGTTACCTTAGGCTTCGACTCGGGCTTTGCCTGGGGTGTCTCCACCGGAACAATGACGGCGCGCTTGGCGATGGCGTCGCTGTCCAGATCCGTGATGACATCGCTAGCAGTGCCGATGGTCTGGCCGCGCTGATACGGAGCGTCAACGGGTTCGGTGTCAACGAAGCGCACGTCGCAAATACGTCCACCGTTGGGCGTTTCGATAATGCTGTCGACGATATTGATCGTGCCGGAAATGCTGCCGTCTGCGCTATTCACGACGGCCAAGATGGCAGCGGTGTCGCCTTCTGCTGTTACACGGCTGTGTGTGATGGAGATAGTCGCAGGCGTTAGGCCATCTTCGGTGAGAGCGAAGATGCCAAACGTTCGAGCGTTCACGTCTGGGTCAACTACGACAATGTCGCCATGGCCGAATGGCGGTAGGGGCTGGTTGCCTCCATCGTAGTTGATGTAGTGGGCAATGGCCTCGACGGTCGAGTCGCTGATAAAGATGCGCCCGCCAGGTCCGCCGGCACCGTGGTTGTACGAGTAGATTCCTGAGGCGTTTTCGCCCTCGGCATAGGCGTGAACGAATGAGCCGTTTTTAATGGTGATGTCGCCCTCGTCGGTGAAGATGGCAGTGGGGCTGTCTTCGCGCGCTGGGTATGCATACGCTCGCACGGTCGCCGCATCAATGGTCAAGCCGTCGAAAGCATATATACCGCTGCCGAATCCCTGGGCGGTTAGCGTACTGTCGGATACCGTGAGGGTTTCTTTGGCGACGATGCCGCAGTCCTGTTCGGAGCTTGCGTCGACTGTGCCGCCGCCGGTTATGGTCATATCGCCGTCGGCGCGGATACCCTCGTCGCTTCCGCCCTTGGCGGTAACGGTGCCTGTCCCGCCGATCGTCATATCGCCTGCTGAATACAAGGCGCCACTTTCGGCGGTTGCCGTCAGGGTGCCCGTTCCGGAGATATTGAGCTCGGCGCCCTCATTGGCACCGTCCACAACGGAAATGCCGTCGCCGTATTCGTTGGCAACCGTATTGTTGCCCTCGTAGTTCACGTTGAGCTTACCGTGGGCAGCGATACTTCCGCCGTTATAACCATTGAGCGTCATGTCGTCGGCGCCGTTCCAGGCCCATGTGCTGCCGTCGCCGGCTGCGACGCCGGCGTAATAGGGGGTGTTGTCGACCTCGATCCACTCAGCTGCAAACGAGATGCTCGGCATAAGCAGCGAGCTCACGGTGAGCGCGCAGGTCAGGCCGCAAACGATGCGGCGGGTCACGCGACGCCAGCTGCCACAGGCGAGAACGGTGCGCTGGCGTACGGGGAACTCAACGTAATGAAGTCCTGCGGTGCGATCAGTATGGCGCGTGGGGGTCGTAAACGTGGTCATGGTCGCTCCTATCTCTCGCGTGGCCTTGTGTGGTCACCACTTAGCGTATGGGCGATAGGGCAAAGCTGCTAGTGCCATTTGGGCGCGAAAATGGCTATTTGCACTGGCGGGCAGCATGGAGATCGGGGGCATTGGTCTGTTGATAGTAAGATAGGAAAATCCTATATCAAACCAATTAAAACGCATATTTTACGATAGCAATTTTGGCGCTCATACTCTGTCTCGTTAAAGCAACCAATTGCAAAGGGAGAGACCTATGAGCACTTCGACCCAGCTGAACGCGCCGTTTCGCGCCGATATTGTCGGCAGTTTTCTTCGTCCGCAGGCCGTGAAGGACGCCCGTGCGGCCTATGCCGCGGGCACGCTCGACGATGCCGGCCTTAAGGCTGTCGAGGACGAGGCCATTCGCGACTTGGTGGCCAAGCAAAAGGCTGCCGGTCTGCAGGTAATTACCGACGGCGAGTTCCGTCGCAGCTATTGGCACCTCGACTTTATGTGGGGCCTCAACGGTGTTGAGCGTCGCACCTCGCGCAATGGCTATATGTTTCACGACGAGGAGACCACGGCCGATACCGCTGTGGTGACTGGTCCCATCAGCGGCGAGAACCATCCGTTCGTTGCACACTTCAAGTTCGTCAAGGCGCTCGAGGGCGAGGGCCAGGTCGCGCGCCAGACCATTCCGGCACCAATCCAGACGTTTTCCGAGGTTACGCTCGATCGCTGCGATGGTCAGCAGGAGAGCCTGCGCGCCGTCTATAAGACCGACGAGGAACTCGCCGATGCCATCGCGGCCGCATACCGTACTGTGATTGCCGACCTGTACACCGCCGGCTGCCGCAATATCCAGTTCGATGACTGCACTTGGGGCATCTACTGCGATACCGATTTTGTCGCCAAGACCGGCATGAGCACGGTCGACCTGCGGAAGGTGAGCGAGCTGGGTGTGGCGCTCAACAACGCTGTCATCGAGGGCAAGCCCGACGACCTGGTCATCAACACGCACGTGTGCCGCGGCAACTATCATTCCACCTATGCCTTCGAGGGTGGTTACGATCCCATTGCACCGTACCTGTTTGCAAATGAGGATGTCGACGCGTTCTATCTTGAGTTTGACACGCCGCGCGCCGGTGGTTTTGAGCCGCTGCAGCATGTTGCCCCCGGCAAGAAGGTCGTGTTGGGCCTGGTGACCACCAAGGCAGCGGAGCTGGAGGACGAGGACGTTATCGTCGAGCGCATCAATGAGGCCGCGAAGTATGTACCGCTCGAGAACCTGTACTTGTCGCCCCAGTGTGGCTTTGCCAGCTGCGAGATTGGCAATAAGCTCACCGAGGATGAGCAGTGGGCAAAGATCGCGCTAGTCAAGCGCATCGCGGAGCGTGTCTGGAAATAACGATGCCGTTCGCAGGCGACGGCGTACGTGGGGCGGCTTGTATCACGTACAATGGTTCGGATCGTATCGTTCGGGCAGGTAATCCGCTATGCCCGGACGCCCTTCCATTTTTGAAAGGACTCTCATGTCCCAGTCTTCGACGCCCGCCGTTGCCGATGCCATCTACGATGCGTCATCGCTCGGCCGTCCGCGCATGTTCCTGCTCGGCTTGCAGCATCTATTTGCCATGTTTGGCGCTACCGTGCTGGTGCCCGTGCTCACCGGTCTCTCGGTCTCGGCGACGCTTTTGTTTGCCGGCCTAGGCACGTTGCTCTTCCACTTCCTGTCGCGCGGTAAGGTGCCGGCTTTCCTGGGTTCATCGTTTGCCTTTATCGCGGGCTATGCCGCCATTGCACCCAACGGTGAGGCCGAGCTTTTGCCCTACGCCTGCCTGGGCGTTGCCTGCGCCGGCCTGCTCTATCCGGTGCTGGCGGCGCTCTTCTGCGCGTTTGGCGCCAAGCGCGTTATGCGCTTCTTTCCGCCGGTGGTGACTGGCCCCATCGTCATTTCCATCGGCCTGATTCTGGCGAGCTCTGCCATCGCCAACTGCCAGACCAACTGGCTTGTTGCCGTTGTCGCTGTGGCCGTCATCGTCATCTGCAATATCTGGGGCCGCGGTATGGTCAAGATCGTGCCGATTCTGCTGGGCGTCGTGGTGAGCTATGCTGTCGCCGCTGTGCTGGGCGAGGTCGACTTCTCCGGTGTTGCTGCCGCTCCGTGGGTCGGTTTGCCCGTTGTGTGGGACAACACCGTGTTTTCACTCTTTGGTCCGCAGTTCGATAGCGGCCTTGCCACGACGGCCATCATCACCATCATGCCGCTGGCCTTTGCGACCATGATCGAGCATATCGGCGATATCTCCGCCATTGGCTCTACCTGCGAGCGCAACTTTATCGCTGATCCTGGCCTGCATCGTACGCTGCTCGGTGACGGCCTTGCCACGATCCTGGCTTCGCTCTTTGGCGCTCCGGCCAACACCACGTATGGCGAGAACACCGGCGTGCTCGCGCTCACGCGCGTGTTCGACCCGCGCGTGATCCGCATTGCCGCGTGTTGCGCCATCGTGCTTTCGTTCTGCCCCAAGTTCGCCGCGGTCATTGCGGCCATGCCGGCGTGTGTAATTGGCGGCGTGTCGCTCGTGCTCTATGGCATGATCAGTGCCGTGGGCGTCCGTAACCTCATCGAGAACCAGGTCGATTTCCAGAACAACCGCAACGTGCTGGTGGCTGCACTGGTACTCGTGCTTTCGCTCGGCATCGCGTACAGCACCGCCGGCGCCATCGTGTTGGAGCTGGGCGGCGTGACGATTTCGCTTTCCGGCCTTGCTGTGGGCTCGCTGGTGGGCATCGTGCTCAACGCCATCCTGCCGGGTAACGACTTTGAGTTCGACGTTTCTGAGCTTGAGGAGATTGTCGAGTAGTAGTTGTGTTCAGCTAAATCAAAAAAATGGCGCCCATGCGTACGCGCGGGCGCCTTTTTTAATGCGTCAATATCCAGTGGATGCCACGTGCCATGCGCAGATCGGTTTGGGCAAAGTGGTTGCCGGGGTTGAGCTCCAGCGTCGTGGGAATGTTGCGACCGTTGAGCAGTTCTTCCATTGCGCGCGTGTCGTCGAGCACGTGTCGCATCATACGGTTGGGCGTCTTGGTTTCCTTTTTTCCGAGTGACAGGTAGACGGCCTGCGGGTTGCCGGCAAAAGGGGCCGTGCTGGCACGGTCGACAAAGTCGGGAAACCATAGCGACCCAGATGCACTCGCGGCGCGGCCAAAGGCATCGGTTTGCCAGAGGGACCAAAGTGCAAAGAGGCCTGCCAGCGAGTAACCGGCAATGCCACGCCAGGTGGGCGGCTGGGGAAGCGACGACTCGACCTCTGGGATTATCTGGCCCAGCAACTCATCGAGAAAACCGGCAGCTTGGCCGCTGAAGGGCTCGGCATCACGCACGGTTCCATCGCATGCCCAGGGGCTCAGCTCGCGATTCCAATCGAGCCCGCCAACGGCGACGAGGGTGAACGGCGGACAGTCGAGCTCTTGGCAGCGGTCATAGACATCACTGCCATCACCCATAACCACGGGGAGGTAGATGACGGGCGCGCCTTCCGCGCGCTCTGAATAAACGGTTATCTGCTTTTGATGCGCTTCCAAGGCAGGCTTCTCTCAGCGTTGTGATATCGACAATCTCAATTGTCGCACGCCGGCGCATGCAGGCCGGACTGCATCAAGAACATTCGCGTGCGTGCCCGGCGGCCGCAAACAGGAACGCCACCGCCGGATGGGAGCTTGGCGGTGGCGTTGCTAAACGGTGTGCGGACTAGGCATATTCGCGGGTGACGCCCCGTGCATGAAAGGTGCTATGAGCGCTTGCGGCTCACCACAGCGCCGGCGGCGATGGCGGCTGTTCCCGCAAGGGCAGTCGCTACGATGGCTGCGCTTGAGGCATCGCCGGTTGCCGCGAGCTTGCCGGTGGTTTTTGATCCCGTGGCTGCAACCGCAACGGTCTTGGTCATCTTCGTGCCCTCGGACTTGGAACCCGGCTTGGGGCCCTCGGGCTTGGTCTCGCCGGGCTTCTCCTCGGGCTTGGTCTCCTCGGGCGGCGCGATGACCGTGCTCTTGGCGACGGCTGTGTCGTAGGGGGAGTCGATCGTGGCGTCGCCCGTGCCGATGGTTTGACCCGCCTCGTAGATAATGCTGCGGCTGTACTCTTGCTCGTAGCGATAGTCAATAACCTTGCCGCCTGCGGGCCTCTGAATGGGAGCGCCCTCGATCTCGATGGTGCCGATCGCCTTGCCGTCCTCGCTCATGGCAAGGGCGAAGATTGCTGCCGTGTCTCCCTCGGCCGTGACCTTGCTGCGGATAATCGAGATGGTCGCGGGCGTGATGCCCTCGCTGGTCTGCGCGAAGATGCCGATGTTCAGGCCCTCGGACTCAGGGATGATTTCGTCGTTCTGGTCTCCGCTGTAGTGATCGGGGCCGCCGCCACCGGTTTCGATATAGCGGGCTATAGCCTTGACAGCGGAGTCGCTGATGTAGATGTGGCCGCCTGACTCGCCAGGGTTGTAGTTTCTGCTGGCGATAGCAGCCGAGAACCCGCCTTCCGCGAGCGCGTCCACGATGGAACCATTCTTGATGACGATGTCGTCCTCGTCAGTGATGAGAGCGATAGTTTGCCAGCCGCCGCCCGTGCTTGCACGGACCGTCACGGTCGCGTGGTCGAGCGTGATGCCCTTGCGGCCATAGACGCCATACTCAACACCGCTTGCGTTAAGGGATGCGTTGGTAACCGTGAGACTGCCCTCAGCGTCGACAGCGAGATCTCCCTCGGAGTTCGCCTTGACCAGGCTGCCGCCCGAGATGTTAATGCCGTCGTCAGCCCAAATCGCCGCTTTTTCTATAGAGCTCGCCTTGACCTGGCTGCCGCCCGAGATGTCGATATTGGTCTTGGCCCAAATCGCCTCGTCCTCGATAGAGCTTGCTTCTAACATGCCGCCGCCCTTGACGGTGAGGTTCTCGTTGGCCTGGATACCTTTCTCTTCGAAAGCCTTGGCGGTGACGGTGCCGCTATTGTCGATCGTGATGTTGCCGCCGGCCCTGATGCCATCAGAATCACCCGTGGCGTTGACGTTGCCCGAACCCTTGATGGTAAGATCTCCCTTGGCATCGATAGCGTCGAACCCGGTGCTCGTGGCGTTGACGGTTCCCGCTCCGTCGATGTTGATGTCGCCGATAGAGATGATGGCGTCGCTGGACGATGTCACGTTGAGCGTGTCGGATGCGCCACCCTGGATATTGAGCTCGGCGTTTTCATTCGCGCCATTCTCGACCAGGATGCCGCGGCCGTTGTTATTGGTGACAGTGTTGTCGCCCCCGTAACTCAAGTTGAGCTTGCCGGCAGCCTTGATCGTACCGCCGTCATAGCCGTTGAGCTTCATGTCGTCGGCGCCGTCCCAACTCCAGGTGCCGGCCTCGTCGCCTGCCGCGGCGTAGTACTGGGTTCCTCCGACATCCACCCACTCGGCCGCGAGCGAGACGCTCGGCATGAGCAGCGAGCTCACCGTGAGCGCGCATACGGCGCCCACGACGATGCGGCGGGTCACGCGGCGCCAGCTGCCGTGTGCGAGCAACGTGCGGCGGCGCACGTCGGGCTCGGCAAAACGGGCTCCTGAGGTTTTGTCATTGCGCTTGGGGGTCGTGAACAAGGCGGCCATGGCTGCTCCCATCCTCATAGGGCCTATGCGACTGCATCCAGCGTATCTGCAGGATGCGGCGGGCGGTAGTGCCGTTTGGAGGGCAAAATGTCCAAAAATCTCGGGAAACAATAAACCGCGTGCCTACGCGTTGCCTTGCTTTAAAAGAAAGGCGCGGAGCCGCTCGATGCGACTCCGCGCCTTGTTGTTTTACTTTAGCGTCCTTGCCGTTACGCCACGAAGAAATAGACGAGGAAGGCGAGGGCTGCGATCCACATGAGCGGCTTGATCTTGGAGGCCTCGCCCTTAAAGAGCGCGACGACCACGTAGGCAATGAAGCCCAGACCGATGCCGGCGGAGATGGAGTAGGTGAAGGGCACGCCGGCGACGATCATAAACGCCGGGAAGCCCTGCGAGACATC
>CAKUGF010000002.1 GCA_934654585.1 uncultured Collinsella sp.
CCCGTCTACACCTGGGCCGAGAAGGACGGCGGTTGGTGCTGCACCGCCAAGCGCGTCTGCAAGCGCGACGCCAGCCACGTCGAGGAGGAGACCGTGAAGGCCTCCGCGAAGAACACCCCGGCGACCTGCACCGGGGCCGGCGAGGACGTCTACACCGCGACCTTCAGCAACGAGGCCTTCGAGGCGCAGACCAAGACCGAGGCCCTCGACCCGCTCGGCCACGACTGGGGCGAGCCCGTCTACACCTGGGCCGAGAAGGACGGCGGTTGGTGCTGCACCGCCAAGCGCGTCTGCAAGCGCGACGCCAGCCATGTCGAGAAGGAGACCGTGAAGGCCGCCTACGAGGTGACCACCCCCGCCACGACCGAGAAGGAAGGCGAGGGCACCTACACCGCCACCTTCGAGAACGAGGCCTTCGAGACCCAGACCAAGACCGAGTCGATCGACAAGCTTCCCGTCAAGCCGCAAGAGCCCGCAAAGCCCAAGGATGACAAGCCGAGCAAGACCGGCAAGTCAAGCAAGTCTGACAAGACCAACAAGCAGACGCTCCCCGGAACGGGCGATTCCACCGCAAGCGCCATCATGGCAATGCTTTCCATGGCAGCCATCTGCTTCGCTGCCAGCGCGGTCGTTTTCAAGGCACGCAAGTAATAGCGACCGTATAGCGCGCACTCGCGATTAAGCTGCAAAGTAACAGGGTCCGCACCGCCACAGGTGCGGGCCCTTCTTTTTGCCCTAACGGATTCACGGCGGATATCACAGCGACGGCAATTGGATGCACATGGTATCCGGACCCACAGCCCCTCCGATCATTCGCAGGCACATTCAGCCCCTAGCCAGAGCAAACATGGGACACATGGCCCATGTTTCGAGACTCCCGGACGGCGACAACTGGGGCATACATATAGGCAAGGAGCCCTATGTTGGGGCAACGCTCACCACGGCACCAGACGACGAATGGAGGAATCACCGCACAGCAAACAAAACCATCGTGTGCGCGCAACCGCCGCCCCAGCGATCCGCGGCACACGATGTCCCTGGCAGACAAGGAGGACGCCATCATGAAGAAAAAGACCCTATCGATCCTTTCCCTCTGCATCGCCCTCTTTGCCGCGTTTGCCCTTGTCGGCTGCGGCGGGAGCGCATCGGGCGGCGGCAGCGCCCCCAAGAGCGAGAGCAAGGAAAAGGCCCCCGTCGCCAAGAAGACCGACTTTATCTGGTTTAAGGTCGAGATGCCCGAGAGCGTTGGCGTGAGCGACTCCGCCGGCAAGAACGCCGACAGGGTCCAGCTCACCTTCCCCGAGAACGAGAACACCTCGGCCGATCGCTTTATCCCCGTTTGGAAAAAAGCGCTGACGGCCGAGGAATCCCACGCCGACCAGGCGGAAAAGAAGGGGGATACGTTCCAGTGGAAGGATGGCGGGTCCGTCGAGTATAACGGCAGGACGTGGCTCGTCGGAACATACGAGGACAACAGCGGCATCTCAACCATGCTTTTTACCGACGTTGAGCCGGGAAGCGTCTACGTCCTCATCTCGAACTTCGACCAGCACAAGAAAGAAGCCGAGGCGCTCTTCAACTCCATCGAGTTCCCCGATGACATGGAAGAGGCAGTTTCCGAGGCACGCGAAGTCGAGATTTCGAGCATCGAGATCAAGTAACGGGACACCCGCACGCGCCTACGCGCACCCGCGCACATGCGCCCCATTAAAACAACGGGCGCCCAACCCGGGGAGGGCCGGCGGCACCGGCCCTCCCCTCTTTTGCGCCCGGACATATTGCCACTTAACGGCGCAAATCCGGCCCTCAGAATGGGACACGTGGCCCACCCTAGCGAGCCGTCCACGCGCACAGTAAAGGCAGGTAATCCATGGACGGTTACAGATCAGGAGCTCTAGCTATCGGCGTTTCCGATTGCCGGCTATAGGCACGGATGCCTAGTCCACCTGAAACGTCGGCAGCAGCTTATCAATAATCTTCGACCCCATATCACGATTTGCGGTCGAGTATTCCAGAGACGCCGTGGCGACCGTCGAGTCCGTGACAATCGTCTTTGTGTACGTAATCGTGTCGCCCTCGCGCCACGAAACCACGTACCAGTTGTCGCCCTCCGCGGTATAGAGGTCGGCCTTGCCCGAGGTGTCCTCATCGACAAACATCTCGTGTGCAGTTTCGTCGTTAACGTTGACGTAGCCAGACAGGCTGATCACAAAACCCGTCTCCGGATCCTCGTACCTTGTGCTGCTGCCGCTGGGAGTATCTTCCATCTCAAAACGGTTGGGAATCGACATGCTATAAGGATGCATGTCGTTCGTGTACGTATGCACGTCGGTCAGGTAATCGTTCGAATCGCCCGAACCGTAGTATGCCGACTCGTCCTCGAGAACGGCCTCGTCATCGGACGACGAGGATTCCTTGGACTTGGACTTGTCGCTCTTCTTCTTGGCAGAAGAATCTTTCTCATCCGAAGACCCGGTATCGATCACCGAGATTTGCGTGTCGGAGCTCTTAGGCCCGTTAAGCATCGTGAGCGCAAACACCGTGCCGCCCCCAAGGAGTACCACAGCGGCACACGCCACCGCGATGACAATCGGAGCTTTGCTCTTAGGCTTTTGAGGCGCGGGCGCGACCGGCGGCATCGACTGAGTCAGGCCCGGGCCGGCCGTGGGCGCAGAAGTCGGAGCATCAGCCGCGGGCGTCAGCACGGAACCACCCGCCAGAGAGGCCCCACAGTGCGTGCAAAACGTCGATCCATCGGGAACTTGCTGTCCGCATTTTTGACAGAACATCGTTCGACCTTTCGTGGTTTAGCTTTTGTCACAGCCAAGTCTAAAACCTTAAGCCGGCATCGCTGTTGCGCAACATTGGGAGAATCAGCCAAGCCACACGCTTGCCCAGCGCCAGGCCCACCCTGCGGCAAGCCCGTACACACAAACATGGGACACATGGCCCACCTTTCGAGACTCCCGGGCAGCACAAGCTAGGGCATATCTATAAGTAAGGAACCCGTTGGGGCACGGCCACTCAACGGCCACAAACCACGAACGGAGGCATAAGCCGCACAGTACACAGAGACATCCGCCGCCAGCGCAATCAATACCCCAACAGCATGCGGCGCCGTGATGTCATCGGCAGACAAGGAGGACGTCACCATGAAGAAAAAGACCCTATCGATCCTTTCCCTTTGCATCGCCCTCTTTGCCGCGCTCGCCCTCGTGGGCTGCGGCGGAAACGCATCGGGCGGAGGCAGCAGCGCCGCCAAGGGCGAGAGCAAAGAAAAGGCCCCCGTCGCCAAGAAGACCGACTTTATCTGGTTTAAGGTCGAGATGCCCGAGGGCGTTGGCGTAAGCGACTCGGCCGGCAAGAACGCCGACAGGGTCCAGCTCACCTTCCCTGAAGACGAGAATAGTTCAACCGACCGCTTCATCCCCGTTTGGGAAGAGAAGATGACGGCCGAAGAGTCCTTTGCCCAGCAGGCCGAAAGGCATACTGGTACGTTCCAGTGGGAAGACGGCGACCCCGTCGAATATAACGGCAGGACATGGCTCACCGGAACGTGCAAGGACAATGGCGGTACTTATACCTATCTCTTTACCGACGTCGACACGGGAAGCATCTACATCATGATGAGGAACGTCGACCTTCACGAGAAAGAAGCTGAGGCGCTCCTCAACTCCATTGAGTTCCCCGATGACATGAAGGCGGCCGTGAGTGAGGCCCGCGGCGTCGAGATTTCGAGCATCGAGATCAAGTAGCAAGAGTCCATGCACGTCCGCTCACGCGCTCCAATAAAAGCGCGGGCACCAAACCCCGGGGAGGGTCGGCAGCATCGGCCCTCCCCTCTCTTGCGTCCGCATATATTGCCACTTATCGGCGCAAATCCGACCCCCAGAATGGGACACATGGCCCACCCGAACGAGCCGTCCACGCGTACAGTAAAGGCAGGTAATCCATGGGCGGTTACAGATCGAGGAGGACACGACCATGAAAAAGAAGGCCTTTGCGATTCTCACCCTCTGCTTGAGTCTCTTTGCCGCAGTTGCCCTGGTGGGCTGCGGCGGAAGTGGCGGCGCTGCCGGCAGTGGCGGTGGCGGCGGAGCTGAAAAGCCAGCCGTGGATATGAGGACCGATTTCATCTGGTTTAAGGTCGAGGTCCCCGAGGGCGTCGAGGTCACCGACGTCGCCGGCGATACCGCCGACAGGGCCCAGTTTAAGTTCACCGAAGGCGAGCACGCCAGCGACCGCTTCATCCCCGTCTTTGACTCCGACAAGAACGCCGACGAACTGTTCGACTACGAGGCCAAATGGAATGCCAGCTTTGAGTGGACCGAGAACGATCCCGTCAAGTACAACGGCAAGACCTGGCGCAACGCTTCCTACACTCATTCGGGCGGCGTGACGACCGAGTACTTCACCGAGGCGGGCGGCGGCAGTGTGTACGTGCGTATCGACAACGTCGAAGAGCACAAGGACGCCGTCGAGACCATGATGAAGTCCCTTGAGTTTGCCGACGACATCGCCGAGGCCAAGACCGAGGCCATGGACGTTAAGCTCGACGACATCGAGATCAAGCGCTAAGCGACTGGCGAGCGCAACGGGAAACACGGACGCAGTGCCAACAAGCGGCGGTGCCCCAGCGTTTCGTACTAAGGGAGGGCCGGTAAACCGACCCTCCCTCTCTTATGCCGGCAGCCGACAAACGAGAGGGTGCCGGACGCCGGAACCACCTCAAGTGTGACAACGGTACGAAAACGGCAAGCACCCAAACACGTCCGCCCGCCGATTTATAGCGCCGCGCACACAATTTAAGCCGACACCTTTAAACATCCGGGCAGTATAGTGACCAAAATGAGTGCATAACCGCACCGTGCGAATGGAGGAGTTATGACCGAACACTACGCCATCAGTCGTCGAGCATTTACGCTGGGCCTAGGACTTGCGGCGTTGTCGCCGCTTGCAAGCCTGCCCGAAACCGCGGGATTGGGCCTTCCCATGCGCGCGGCATTTGCAGAAGACGCACCCACACCGGCGGCCACCCTCAACAAGTTCGTCATTCGCCTTCGCCCCGCGGGCTATTTTCGCACCGCGAGCGTCAACGAAGACGGCAACGTCATCGGCAACGTCTGCCACCTGTTTAATGACGGCACGTCCAGCAAGCTCATCCTTGAGCACGTAGCGACCGATACAGAAAATACAAATTGGTATGCCATCCGCACCCTGCTCAATTTCGAAGAGCACAAGAAGACGGGCTACAGCATTTGGTCGGTCGATGGCGACTCGGACAAAGATGGAAAGGTCATCCACGTATGGAGTGGCGAGCATGACGGCAAGGCCAGCCGCTCTTTTGCGTTCGACCGCCAGCAAAACGGAACCTACATCATCCGAGACCGCACAAACGAGAAAAAAGACATTAATTACCTGGCCATAGAAAAGGACGGCAAAGACCAAGACAACAACAAGATCTGCCACAAGAGGAAGAGCATTCCGTGGGAGCTCGAGCTTGTCGGTTACGACAAGGGCGAGATCAATACCACGGTTAGAAGTATCGACTGGATCACGTATAGCAGCTACGTCGACGGACCATGTTGGATGAGCCACGTCGATGGCCACAAGTACCTCGACGAGCTGAGCATCCCGGGCACGCACGATTCGGGCACCTGCAGCGTGGACAACGACACTGAGCCCCAATCCTCGCAAGTAAAATGCCAGCAGGATTACATTCCCACGCAGTTGCTCGAGGGAATCCGCTATTTTGATATCCGACTCGGAAAGGGCAACGACCCCGGTATCTGCCACGGGGATTTCTACCTATTCAAAAAAGACGGGAACTATCTGCATCTCTCCGATGTCATCGGGTACTTCAAAACGTTTTTGAACGAAAACCCATCAGAAGCGCTCATCATGCTCGCATCGCGCGGCAACGACGAGGCTACCGACGAAAGCATAACGACGGCCTTCGCCAAGGTTATGGCCGATAACCCCGATCTGTTCTACACGTCGAGCCACGTCCCCACGCTGGGCGAGGTGCGCGGAAAGATCGTCCTGCTGCGTCGATTTAGGCTCGACGGCAACAGCGTAGACGGCCACACGTGGGGCCTCAACCTTACCGAATGGGATGACAAGATCAAGGCTCACTCCGACAGCACCACTATGTGTCTCGTCCAAGACGCGCGGGGCTTTGAAGCCGCGGGGGAAACAGGCGACAAAGAGCCCTATTGCACCAAGGTATACGCCCAGGACAAGTACAAACTCACGGGAACCGACAAGCTCAGCTGGGTCGATAATGCGCTGAAGGAAACGACCGGGCGCACGCGCAACAAGGTGGACGTCGTGGACGATGACGAGGCCAAGGTGCAAGTCCAGGAGCGTTGCTGGTCTATCAACTACACCAGCTGCACGGGCTTGTCGCACGGAGGCAATCCTTTTACCTCGGCACGAGTGGTCAACGAGCATCTGTATAAGAGCCCGTATATCAATCCCAGCGGCAAAGAGGACACAAAGTCAGATTACCTCAAGCACATTGGCATCATCGCATCCGACTTTGTTGATGCGGCGCTGGCCCGGAGCATCTATCAGCGCAATTACGATTACGATACACAGCACAAGCAGACAGCTTCGTACTACCTCCCGACCCGCATGCGCATGACGTACGGCAACTCGCTGAGCGACGCCTCGCTCCAGGACGGCAAGACCGTTGGCGAGGGTCATTTCCGCCTCGTCGACAGCAGCAACGTACTCAACGTGGCGGCTTCGGGCCATGCGTTTGCCATCGAATATGTGGATGTCGACGCCCTGGGCAACGAGACCGTTACGGGGCTGCAGGGCTCTGTGCCCATTGATATCGATCCACGCGCGCTGACGCCCCATTTTGAGGGACTCGAAGGACTTAAGGCCGGCGAAGACGTGCGCGCCAAGATTGCGGCATCACTCGAGGGCAAGCTCGAAACCGATGCCTGCACGGCCCAGCTCGAGTTTGTGCACGACGCGAACGGCGCTCCGGGCACGGCAATGGCCGAGGGCGAAACATTTGCCGCAGGGACGTACTGGGTGCGCGCGAAAGGCCTTTTGGGCGATGCGGCGCAAAACTACACGCTCGCCAGCGACGGAGCCGCAAGCTTTACCGTAGCGGCCTCGGACAGTGCAGGCGGCGCCAGCACCGGCACGGGTTCCAACGCAGGCGGCGCCGACAAGAATGGCAAGGGCAACAAGAGCGACCAGGGCAAGAGATCGGGCGGAAAGCTCGCCAACACGGGCGACGGTTCCGGCATTGCCGCCGGGCTCGCCGCTGCCGCCATGGCGACGACAGTCGCCGGCGCAGCAATGCTTGCCAGTGACCGCGAAAACGCTGGGGACAGTAGCGAATAGGCCAACTGGCCCTTTTGAACGCATCGACTCGACGAGGGGCGCAGAACATCGTTCTGCGCCCCTAGCTTTTGCAGATGAAAGAGCCTTTGGGACTCCCGAGCGATGGCGACAGACAGTCTTGCGATTCGCGTCCGCACGAGGCTTTAAAATAAACACAATCAAGTGCATCAATACGACCGGAATATTCTAGGCGCACGCCTCATATTATTCGCCATTAGAGGAGGCCTCACATGGCATATGTGTGGGAATTTGAGTTCTTTGATTCGGACGGTATGGTCGATGCCGTGCCATGTGGCTCGCTGGGCGGAGGAGGAACGTTTGGCTCCGACCTAAACGACGCTGTCGAAAGCGCCGCCGATTTTCTCGCATGTATGGTCGACGATCACCTTATGGGCGGCGTCGATCTTCCCGCGCCGGACTTTGGACACCAGCCACAACACGGCGGCAAGATTATCGCCGTGGCCATCAGCCGCGAGCTCGGCGACATCCCCGCCGTCACCGCGGCGGACACCGCTCGCATGCTTGGCGTTAGCACGGCAAGGGTATCGCAGCTGATAAATGCTGGGCTGTTGGATTCTTGGAAGGATGGCACCAAGCGCATGGTGTCCAAAGCTTCCATCGAGGCACGGCTCGCCGACACACCAAAGGCAGGGCGCCCCAAAGAGGTCCCTATTGCTGTATAAAGCAATAGCGTTGCGGGTTTTTTATTTGTCAGATTAGCTGACAAGCTCTCCCAATTCGGAACGCGCTGCGCTCCGAATTGAGCTGGACACATTGCCGCAAATTGCCGCGCATCCTCAATCCAAAGTACAAGAGGTGTTTCCCATGACAGACAGACCGAAAACAACGCTGCACGACTGCATCTACGGACTTGCCGTCGGTGACGCGCTGGGCGTTCCTTACGAGTTCAGGCCCCGCGGCACGTTCGAATGCACGGACATGATCGGCTACGGCACGCATGGGCAGCCCGCCGGCACCTGGAGCGACGACACTTCTATGACGCTTGCTACCTGCGACTCGATTAGAGAGCTCGGGCATATCGACACCGCAGACATGCGCGACAAGTTCGTAAGCTGGATTGCCCGTGGCGAGTATACGATCGACGGCGTTTTCGATTACGGCGGCACGACCGCCCGCGCCTTGCACACCGGCAAAGGAGGCTCCGGCGAGCGCGACAACGGCAACGGTTCGCTCATGCGCATCGCTCCCCTGGCGTTCACCGATGCGACAGACGAAGAGGTCAGCAAGGTCTCCGCGATTACGCACGCCCACAGAACGTCGACCGATGCATGCGTCATATTTGTCGAGCTGATGAGGAGCGTGATGAACGGCGCGCTCCCCTCGTGGGTACTCCATCTGAAAGACGTGCCCGAGCACGAGATTATGTCAGGCGGCTTCGTGCGCGACACGCTTAAGGCAGCCGCCTGGTGCTTTGTGAACACCAACAGCTACGAAGAATGCGTGCTTGCCGCCGTCAACCTGGGCGACGACACCGACACCACAGCGGCTGTCGCAGGCGCCCTCGCCGGCACGGCATACGGTATCGACGCAATTCCACGGGGGTGGGTCGACATTCTGCGCGGCAAAGAGCTGATAGAACGGTGTTTGTTTTAGGACACGCCTTCAACGAAGACAATGTCAGTCAACGCAAATGATTAAGGGACCGCATAAATGATGATTACAGAATGCGCCGTCATGGGTCCGTTCGACACAGAGCAAAGTACCGTGAGGCCATACACCGTGTTGGTATTCGAATCCCCGCTGCCGCAGAAAAGGGCCGGTTACAGCCGACCCTTTAAGACAATGGCACCTGCGTTGCCCGCGTCTCCGAAGTTTGAGTAGCTGAGGAGCGGGTTCCGCGGCACAATCTGATGTTACCCAGTGGAGCGGCTCTTTTGCAGCCGCTCCACTGTTTATTTAGATCTACCACGACGGACAGCCCGCACTCCTGCGAGCTGCCCCGTAGCCCCGGCCTTCACGTTACGGCGTCAGTCGGCACCGCTCCCCTACTTCCCAAAGATCGCGCCGAACAGGCCCTTTCGCTTGGGCTTTTCCTCTCGGTAAGAACCCTCGGCCGCCGCTGCCACCTGGCACGGCTGCTCGCCGCCTCCACGGCGCACGATCTGGTATAGGAAGGGCGATTTAACGTATTTGACCTCGATGGGCGTGGCGTGCACGGTGCTTTCGCTCGACAGCACCACACTCGGATTGAGCGGTGCCACCACATGCGTCTCGCGCTTGTCGCTAAACACCACCGCGGCCGCACGGCCCGTCTGGCCGTTCACGGCAATGCGCACCTGCTCGCCGTCGCGGCTGTCCGTTGCCGGACGGTCGACAAAGTAGACCGGCACCATAACCAGACCGTCCTTGTGTTTGCGGGCCTTGCGCGCCCAGGTGCGGATGCTCTTTTTATTGAGCCCCAGCACCGCCTCGGCATCGTTGCCAGCAATATCGAGCGCCAACTTATCAATAACCACCTGGTCCTTGGTGGACGCATCGACGGAGACAACGCGGAAGTCGCCCTCCTGCATGGCAGGATCGAACGGCCCCACCTTGCCAAAGTCCCACGGCTCCAAAATGCCCATAAGACGAACGTCCAGGTAGTTTGCCCGCGGATACGCCCAATCGAGTACCTCGTAGTACACCAAGGTCTCCTTGCTCAGGCCCTTGCCCGGGAAGGACGCCATCATGCGCAAGTCCGCGAGCGCCATGGGGAAGTAGAAGAGCATCATGTCATTTTGAATCGCGTCTTCCACGTCGTGCCCGGCAAAGGCGTCGGGGTACTGGCGCACCAGCTGCAGCGCGTTGGCACGTGCCTGCTGCAGCGATATCTCACAGGGGACGCCCTGTTCGGGAACGTATTCGGCACCCACGCCCATGGTCAGGCGCTTACTAAAGGTACCGGGTTTAAGCAGGTCGGCAACGCCGATCTTATTGCCGCATGACGGGCACTCAAACACGCGCTGAGTGGACTCGCCTTCAAAGGATGCGCCGCAGAAGGGGCACGGGATGCTCACATGCGTAGCTTCTTGGAACTCCTGAGCCGTGCCGCGGTCCTCCCACAGCAGATGCTCCAGAACCGACTGATTGCGCCAGTACGAATTAAAGAAATACCAGTCCGGGTCCTCCGGGCGCTCGAGCTGCGAGACGTGCGTGAGCTTAAGCAGCCCGTCAACCACCGTCAACGGCGTATGACGAATGCCCAGGGCGCTCTTGGGCTCCCCCGCATCGGCCTGCCACGGAACGACCGTGCCGCAATAGGCGCACTCAAAGCTGCGTTTAGCCTGGTGTGAGTACATAGGGCCGCCGCAGTTTTGGCATTTAATGGCAAACATCTCGTCCATGGATACGTCCTCCTTTGCACAGGGGCTGTCGACATTAAGTATGTCGGGCAGGCAAGCACATGCCCATACCCATGTGGCCCAAAATGGAGCACTCGGTCGGACGGGAAGGCGCAGTGAACTCGAGGGCGCGCGGGCGGTCGTCCCCCTCCGCCTCGCACCCGTTAGCTCCAGCAGACCATTGCTGCATTTTCTGAGCATCGGTACACGTTGCGTCTGTGCGAGCTACACTATCCCCTTAAACATGATTGTGAGGACGATCGTTATGCTATTTGTAAATCGGCTGGTACATACGCTTGTTCCGGGCAGCGAGAGCGAACCGGTCGATGCTTCCCGCCGCACCAACGCGGGCTTTGCCGCAAGCCTCATTTGCATTGGCCTCAACATTACCCTGTGCCTAGCCAAGGGCATCGCGGGTCTGCTCGCGGGCTCCGTCTCGCTTATCGCCGACGCCTTCAACAACCTCTCCGATGCCTCGAGCAACATCGTGAGCCTGCTCGGATTCCGACTTGCCAGCCGCCCGGCCGACAAAGGCCACCCCTATGGCCACGGCCGCTACGAGTACCTAGCGGGGCTGTTTGTCGCCGTTCTCGTTTGCGCCGTCGGCATCAACCTGATCCTGGAGTCGGTCACCAAGATCATCAAGCCCTCCCCCACCGCGTATTCGGCGCTCTCCATGGCAGCCCTTGTCCTGTCCATGCTCGTTAAGCTCTGGATGGCAGCATTCAACCGCACGCTTGGCAACCGCATCGATTCCGAGACACTCATCGCCACGGCGCAGGACTCCAAGAATGATGTCATCACCTCGGGCTCGGTCTTAGCGGCGGCGCTTATTTCGCAGACGACTAGCTTTGACCTCGATGGCTGGGCAGGCCTGGGCGTGGGCATCTTCATCTGCATCAGCGGCATGGGCCTGGTGCGCGACGCCATCAGCCCGCTGTTGGGACAAGCGCCCGACCCCAAGCTCGTCCAGGAAATCCGCGACAGGATTATGTCGTACCCCCAGGTCTTGGGCACACACGACCTCATGGTGCACGACTACGGCCCCGGCCGTCAGTTTGCCAGCGCACACGTGGAAATGCCCGGCGAGGGCGATGCCTTTGAACACCACGAGATCCTGGACACCATCGAACACGACATCAAACGCCAGATGGGCATCGACATCACGCTGCACTGCGACCCCATCGCCACCACCGGCGACGACCTGCGCGGCTGGGTCAAGCGCGGCGTCATACAGATCGACCCCGCGCTCTCCATCCACGACCTGCACGAGCACGACGGGTTCGTTTCGTTTGACCTGGTGCGTCCCGACGGCTTTGACATATCCGACGAGGAGCTGCTGGAGCTCGTCACGCGTATCGTGCACGAGCGCAGGCCCGACGCCTCGTGCGTCGTCACGTTCGATTCGGGCTTTAGCTCGCCCGAGCGTCCAGCCGAGCAGCTGTAGCCCGCTTAGCTGTTAATTGCCCTGCGCGCCCGAAATGCCGTTTTGCAGGGTGTCCCAGGCGTTCGTTGCCATATCGCCCAGGTTCTGCGCGGTATCGCCGAGATTCTGAGCCGTATCGCCCAGCTGCTGGGCCTTATCCCCCAGCTCTTGGGCCTTGTTGCTTAGGTCCTCCAGCGAATTGGAGCTCGAGCTGTCCGCAGCGCCCTGATCGTCGGACACATTGCCCGACGAGCTGTCCTTGCGCGTGAGCTGGACCTCCAAGTTGCCGTTGTCGTTATAGTAGGCAGACGTAACGATCCAATTGGCATCGACGACGGGCGTCGAGCCGTCATCGGTCAGGATGACGGCGTTCGAAAGGTCGGCCCCGCGCGACTTGAGGAGCTTCTTGGCATTGGACCAATACTGCCCCGGGATATCGCTCAGGTCAACCACAGCCGATGAGGTGGCCTCGGTCTGTTCGGTCGTGGTGTCGGTCGTGGCACCCCGCTTGTTGAGTATGCCTGACACAATGGCAAACACAACCGACAGGGCAAAGAAAATCGCCAGCACGATCAGAATCTTCTTGATCACGCTCGACGAACGCGAAGGCTTCTTCTCCTCGTCCTCACCGTACTGAGGAATGGACTTGGGATACTCGCGATACGGCTCGCGTGCATATCGGTCGCGCGACTCGTAGCGCGGCTGCGCCGTGCGCGGCATATATGTCGTCTGCTGAGGTTGCGGAATGGGATTATGCAGCAGGTCATCATAAGGATCTGCCGCCGCGTTGCCGTAGGGGCTCTGCGACGAGGCACCGTAGGGGCTCTGCACCGAGACACCATACGGGTCCTGTGACGACGTGCCATAGTTCACAGCGCGCGTAGGATTGGCCGAAACCTGCGTCGCGTCGGGCGAAGCATATCGAGGATTCTGCACCACACGCGTCGCATCGGCACTGTCGCCCGCCTGTGGAGAGCCATATCCGCCCATTACGGTCGTCTTATCCTGGTCCATGCAACGATTCCTTTCCGTCGCCCGTAAGCATCAAGTTATCCATGCATTCTACCCGCGCAAAAGCCTCGGACAAAATAATCCCCGGCGACGCTATATCTGGCGTTGCCGGGGACTGTTCAATTCGTTGCTTGACGCCTTGTTCTATTCGTTGGGCACGTATGTAGCCTTCGCTCGCTCGGGCGTTACATCCTGGCCGCTGGTATAACTCGAGTCGAAGGCGTGTGCCACCAAATCGTGCGTATCCCAGGCCATGCAGTCAAACTCGCCGGTATCGAGGACGATGATGTAGCCTTTGCCGTCGTAGTAGAAATGCTCCTCAGTAAAGTTGTCGTCATCGTCGATGTTGTCTTCGGATACAGAATCCAAGTTCGGCTTGGCCGTTTTGATCGCCTGTTTGGCCTCGCTCTTGAGGGTGTCGAACGAAAGGCCATGCTGCGCAAGCGAATCCTCAAGCGAGACCTGCTCACCTGTCTTAAGGTTATAGTACGCCGACCTCGTTACTCGCTCCGATCGATACGGAGGTTGATAGCTATCGGTGTAGGTGCGCACGCAGGCGATATCGCCATCGATTGAGACAATTTCGGCGGTGTACATCATGGTCACGCGACTGTCCTCGTCATCCATCGAGGCCTGCTTGCTCGCGTCGAGCGTGTCCGCAACAAGCTGGACCATGTCCTTGTTAAACTTAGCGACGCCCACGCCCTGGCCCTTCACCTGGGGATAGGTCCACGTAGCCGAAATCTGGCACGTAACGTCGGGATCAGGCGCGCCCTCGCCCACCGGTGCCGTAAAGCTGACATCCTGCGTGGCAGAAACGGCCTCGTAGCTCACCTGCGCACCGTCATCGTCCTTCGACTTCAGCTGCTCCAGCGTCGTGGCGACTGTTGCGATGCTTTTTGCTACAACTTCCTCGCTGCTGAACAACTCAGCGTCAAACTCACGCACTTCATTGATGTCTGCCACCTTCGAATCGTCAATCGACACAGGACCAACAATGGCGCTAAATGACTTGCCGTCATAGGCGTTGAATTCGCACTCGTAGCCATCATGGGATTGGTTAAAGCCATTTGGGACGTCTTTGAAATTAATTGTCTCCCCATCATGCAGATACCGTTTGAATCCATAGGTGCCATCATATTCGCATACGTAAAGCGAGACGCCAGCGCACATGGTGTAAACCTGAGTGTCGGGCTCGTATACCTTCTCGATCTCACCATCGCGATAAGCCCAGACCTCAACCTTGGCAGCAGTGGCGCCATTGTCGTTTTCAATCGGCTCGTCAGAGTACTCGATCAGAAGCTCGTCCTGGCCATCGCCGTCAAAATCGATGAGCTTAGCGTAGGCAACACCCCGTGTTCCAAACATCGAAGAATCATCAATCTCAACAGCCTCGCCCTCGCCGTACTTCTTTTGGTACTCGAGGATCTTGTCGGTGAACAGCTCGTCTGCCGTCTTTACCGCTGCCTTGGCAGAGGCCTTGGCCTCCTTCTTGGACTGCATGAGCTCAACGCTCTTGGGGGCGTCCGAACCTTCCTTGGTATAGTCGACCTTCATGGTGGTCGTGCTCTTCTTTTTGCCCTTGCCCGACGTGATGGCCATCTGGTACTTCTGATCGGGCAGCTCGCCAAAGTCCTCCATGGCAAAGCCGTCGTCACCATCGACCTTGATGGTGTAGCTCTTGCCCTTGCCGGACACCGGCGCCAGCTCGACGGTATAGCTGCTGAGCTTTTTGCCCTTGCTGTTCTTGGGCAGAACTTTGGTCTCACACGCGCAGACAACGTAGCCCTTGCCGCCCGAAGTCACCTCGGACGACGCGCCGATGCGCGGCACGACGACAATTGCCGCCACAATGGCGACAACGGCAACACCGCCGATAACGGCCGCGACGATACGGCGCCTGTGCTTGGGTTTCTTGGGCTGCAGCGTCGGATCGAACGACTCAGCGGGCTCGGCGAACGGCTGCTCATATTGAGGCTGCGCCGCCATATGAACCGGGGCACCCTGAGGAGCTTGCTGTCCCACAGGAGCGGACGCCGGCGCGTCCTCCACCGGAAACGCCACAGGCTCCGCCTGGTCCTCAACTCCGCCCACGCGAGCCCCGCAGCTCGTGCAAAACGTGGAGCCGTCGGGTATCTGAGCTCCGCACTTGGTGCAATACATCGCATCTCCCGTCTCTCATCGCAGCCGCAATGCGCCTGCGCAGTTCTTCCAACTACACCGTACGAGAGAAATCCCCATTCTTGTTGCGCAACATTGCCGCCGTCCCAAAATGATTCTTCCGTCCCCTTGGGATCAAAAAGCCCCGCCGGGCCTTGGTAGGCGCGGCGGGGCGGGCAAGCAGCTATAGGCAGCAGGGTTAGAACAGGCCGGTGATGTTGCCGTCGTTGTCGACGTCGATATTCTCGGCCGCGGGAACCTTGGGCAGGCCCGGCATGGTCAGGACGTTGCCGGTCAGTGCGACCACGAAGTGGGCACCGGCGGAAACCTTGAGCTCGCGCACGGTGATGCGGAAGCCCTCGGGAGCGCCCAGCGCCTTGGCATTGTCGCTAAAGCTGTACTGCGTCTTGGCCACGCATACCGGCAGGTTGCCAAAGCCGTTCTCGCGCAGCTCGGCGAGCTGGCGCTTGGCAGCCGGCGTAAAGTCGACGCCGTCGGCGCGGTAGACCTTGGTGGCAACAGCCTCCAGGGCGTCGGCCACATCGGCACCGTCCTCATAGGCAAACTTGAGCTCACTCGGCTGCTCGATCAGGCGCATGACCTCATCGGCCAGGTCGAGTGCGCCCTCGCCGCCCTTGGCCCAGACCTCGGACAACTTAACGTTAACGCCGAGCTTCTGGCACTCGGACTCGATGAGCTCCAGCTCGGCCTCGGTGTCCGTCGGGAAGCGGTTGATGGCGACCACGCAGGGCAGGCCGTAGACATTCTGAATGTTGTCGACGTGACGCAGCAGGTTGGGCATGCCGGCCTTAAGGGCCTCGAGGTTCTCCTCGTTGAGGTCGGCCTTGGCAACACCGCCGTTGTACTTAAGGGCGCGAGCGGTCGCGACGACCACGACGGCGTTGGGACGAACGCCCGTCATGCGGCATTTGATGTCCAGGAATTTCTCGGCACCCAGGTCGGCACCAAAGCCGGCCTCGGTAATGGCAACATCGCCAAAACGCATAGCCATACGCGTGGCCATGATGGAGTTACAGCCGTGGGCGATATTGGCGAAGGGACCGCCGTGGACAAACGCGGGCGTACCCTCGAGCGTCTGCACCAGATTGGGCTTGAGCGCATCCTTGAGCAGTGCGGCCATAGCTCCCTGGGCCTTAAGGTCGCGTGCGCGGACGGGCTCGCCGGCATAGCTGTAGCCGACAACGATCTCGCCCAAGCGCTCCTTAAGATCGTTGATGCTCGTGGACAGGCACAGGATCGCCATGACCTCGGAGGCAACGGTGATATCGAAGCCGTCCTCGCGCGGCACGCCCTGGGCCTTGCCGCCAATACCGTCGATGACATGGCGCAGCTGACGGTCGTTCATGTCGACAACGCGCTTCCAGGTAATGCGCTTGACGTCGATGCCGAGCTGGTTGCCCTGCTGAATATGGTTGTCGAGCATGGCGGCCAGCAGGTTGTTGGCGGCACCGATGGCATGGAAGTCACCGGTAAAGTGCAGGTTGATGTCCTCCATGGGGATGACCTGGGCCCAACCACCGCCGGCGGCACCGCCCTTCACGCCAAACACGGGACCGAGTGAAGGCTCGCGCAGGGCAACGGCGCTCTTGACGCCGCGACGACGCAGACCGTCGGCAAGGCCGATGGTCGTGGTGGTCTTGCCCTCGCCCGCGGGCGTGGGGTTGATAGCGGTCACGAGGACAAGCTTGGCCTGGTGATCAGTTGGCTCGTTGAGCAGGGAATAGTCGACCTTTGCCTTGTCAAAGCCGTACGGAATCAGATGCTTAACGTCGACGCCGGCGTTCTTGGCCACCTCGGTAATAGGCAGCGGCGTAACAGAACGTGCGATTTCGATGTCAGTAGGCATGGGCGGTCCTTTCGTTACCGGATGAGAAAAAGACCAATCCAGCATAGCACGCACGCGCAATAGTAAAACACCCGCAACCGGCAAACGGCGATATGTTTACCCGATGCCCAGCGATAGCCTACAGACGCGCCGGCACAAAGGCCCCTAGACGGTCGGCTCGATTCCCAAATGCTCAAAGGTGCGAAGGGTTGCCTGACGACCCTGCGGCGTGCGAATCATCAATCCACACTGCAGCAGATAGGGCTCGTAGACATCCTCGAGCGTGCCCGGGTCCTCGCCCACCGCGCTGGCAAGCGTGGTCAGGCCCACGGCGCGACCGGAGAACGTCTTGGCGAGCGTTTCCAAAATACGAATGTCCATCCAGTCCAAGCCAAGCTCGTCGATCTCGAAGAACTCGAGCGCCTGACGGCAGATGTCGAGCTCGATGGGACCGTTGCCGCGCACTTGCGCGTAGTCGCGCACGCGCTTGAGCAGACGGTTGGCAAGACGCGGCGTGCCACGCGAACGCGAGCCGATCTCGAGCGTGCTGGGATGGTCAATCGTCACGCCCAAGATGGTCGCCGAGCGCGTCACGATCTGGGCGAGCTCCTCGACGGTGTAGTAATCCAGACGATACGAGATGCCAAAGCGGTCGCGCAGCGGGCCCGTGAGCATACCGGAACGGGTCGTGGCCGCCACCAGCGTGAACTTGGGGATATCCAAGCGAATCGAGCGCGCCGCCGGACCCTTGCCGATCACGATATCGAGCGCAAAGTCCTCCATCGCGGGATACAGGACCTCCTCGACCGAACGGTTGAGGCGGTGGATCTCATCGATAAACAGCACATCGCCCGGCTGCAGGTTGGTAAGGATGGCCGCCAGGTCACCGGTTCGCGCGATGGCCGGACCGCTCGTCGTCTTAATCTGGGCGCCCAGCTCGTTGGCGATAACGGTGGCCAGCGTGGTCTTGCCCAAGCCCGGAGGGCCCGAGAAGATCACGTGGTCGAGCGTCTCGCCACGGCTCTGAGCTGCCTCGATCAACACGCGCAGGCTCTGCTTGATGTGCTCCTGGCCACAGTAGTCGTCCAAGCGCTGAGGGCGCAAGGTGCGGTCGACATCGAGGTCCTCGGGTGTCAGCTCCGAGCCCACCATGCGCTCGCCGTGCGCCATGGATGCCGCCGGCGAGTTGCCGGGCGTCGCCCACAGGTCCTGAGAGTCATCGGCTTCCCACATCACGCATCCATTCCAAGTCGCTTAAGCGCAGCGCCGAGCAGATCCTCGACACGCATATTCTGCCCATCATACCCGCTCAGGGCAACATCGGTCTCCTGCGGGCTAAAGCCCATGGAAAGGAGTGCTGCACGGGCGTCATCGATCGCCGAAGGAGCGGCGGCGGGAACCGACATCGCAACCTGGCCGGGAATCACGTCGACCGGCACAAAGCCCTTATCCTTGGCAAAAGTACTCTTGAGCTCCAGGATCAGACGCTGCGCGGTCTTTTTGCCCACACCGGGAACCTTGGCCATGCCTTTGTCGTCCTCGGCCATCACCAGGGAATACAGCTGTCCCACGGTATAGGTGGAAAGCACGGCAAGCGCCAGGCGCGGGCCGACGCCCGAGACGGACACGAGCCGGTCGAACATCGTGCGCTCGTCCTTGGAGGCAAAGCCAAAGAGCGTCATGGCGTCCTCGCGCACCTGCATACGTGTGTAGAGGCGAACCTCGCCGCCGGGTGCAGGCAGCGTGGCGGCAGTGCCGCCCGAGATGCCGAGCTCAAAGCCCACGCCCGATACATCGACAACGGCCGAGCTCATCGTGGCCTCGACAAGCGTTCCATGGAGCTGGGAGATCATCAGTATCCGGTTCCTCTCTGTTGATAGAACTCGCCGCCGGTAAGTGCCCGGGTGCGGCTGAGGTTAACGTGGCAGATGGCGCAGGCCAGGGCATCGGCGGCATGGTCGGGATGCGGGTCGTGATCGAGCTGTGTGAGCGTACGAACCATATACGCGACCTGTCGTTTGTCCGCGGCGCCGGTGCCCACAACAGCCTGCTTAATCTGCATAGGCGTGTACTCGCCAATCTCGAGCGCGCATTCCGAAAGCGCCACGAGTGCAGCACCGCGGGCATGCGCCGTAGGGATGGCCGAGCGAACGTTGGCGCCAAAGTAAATGCTCTCGATAGCAGCGGTATCGGGGCGGTAGCGCTCCACGACACCCTTGAGGTCGCGGGCGATATGCGATAGGCGCACCGCGAGCGGACTGCCCGCGCTGGTCTCGATACAACCGTAGGCACGGCAGCGGACCTCGCCGCGCCGCTCCTCGATAATCCCCCAGCCCGTATGGGCCAAACCGGGGTCGATACCCAAAATGACCAAGCCAACCTCCCCTCGCCACAAGCACAGCGCAAGACAAGGCCCCGCGCACTATTCACGAACGTCTGTTCTAGAATAACACAACGGGGCCAAGATGCTTAGTTGAAGTATCGGGGTTGGGAGCGAATCCCATCCCCAGTTTAATTCTGGCTAAAGAACGGGAACTGCCTCGGATCCACCGGCGGCTGCGGCATCGGCGAGCCCTGGGGCCCGCGCTGCGGTCCGCCCTGACCGCCCATCATCTTTTCGATGACGTCCTGGACCTCGCCCTCAAACTTTTTCATACCCTCATGCAGGCGACGTTGGCCATCCTCGGAGCGCAGCTCCTCCATCTGCTCGGGCGAAATGCCCAACAGGTCACCCAATATGCCCATCATCTCGCCACGCATACGCTCGCTTGTATCCTCGTCGGCAAAGCGGTTCACCTCGGCGCGTGCCAGCGCATCGACCGTCATGCGTTCCTTGCCGCTCAGCCCCAGGTCGGACCACGCGAGCATGTACGGCCAAGCGCGCTCGACAAACGAACGGGCCGAGACGATCGGCACCGTCGGCAGCATGCGGCGGGCGGCCTCGCCCTGACGCACGAGCATCAGCAGCAGCGAGCAAGCCTCGGGCTTGCCAGCGGCCATTGGGATGTCATCGAAGGGTCGGTTGCGGTCCACGTGCGACTCGAGCGTTCCATCGACCTCGCCCGGCTCAAGCCCACCGAGCAGCTGCGCCGCGCGATCGAGCATGTCGACCGGGCCGTCGAGCGTCGAGAGCGCCCGCGCCAGCACGCGCTCCATGCAATCTTCCACCGCGTTGAGCGTCACGAGCTCCTGCGGCACCACGGCAGACGTACGGTTGCGCACGCGCGCCACAAACTCGAGGGTCGACAGATACACATCACCAAAGGGCGCGTAATCGCCCTGGTAGCCACCGCAAAGCGCCGGTGCCGCCAACGCGTACTCGGTCTTGGAAAGCGGGCTCAGAGCCATCGCGCCCAGCTCGAGCGCCGTGTCCTCCAACATGAGGCCCAGCGCACGCGAACGCAGGCGCTCGGCATCGCCCGCCGACACATCGCGGTCGAGGACGCGCGTCGCATCCGGCGCATTGCGCTCAACCGTGCGAATATGCAGGCGCTCGGCAATCGCGCGAACGGCGGCACAACGGGCGGCCTCGGCCTCTTCCTGCGCCGGCGTAAAGATGCGGTTGCGGTCCAACACCAGGCCGATCACGTTACGCGAGCCCAATGCATCGACAGCCAGCGCCGCAAGCAAAGACGACGGCAGATCGCCCTCGAGCGCCACCACGGCGCGCGACGCACCATGGGCACGGGCGTTATCGCGCACAGCGAGCACCAGCGCCTGCCACAACCACTCCTCGGAACGAAACTCGGGCAGCTCGTGGTCCTCCAAAGCATCGAGCATTACGCCGCGCTGAATCTCCTGAACCAGCAGGCTCTCCTCAAAGCACGGCGCCTGGGCCACCACGCGCCCGCAGTCGTCGAGCACAAACGATCCGCCGGTATACACCGACTCGTCATAGGCACCGACCGGCGCCATGCAGGCAAACCATACGCTGCGCTTGGACGCAATCTTGCGGTAGGCACCGCTGCGAACGGCGGCAACGGCGGCCGTCTCGCGGTCGGTCATGTCAAACGCGTTGAATTGGAAATACGCAATGAGGTCAACACCGGTCGGCAACATCTCGAGTTCGCGGTCCAAGTCAAAAATCACGGCGATGCGCACGCCGTCCACGTCGAACACCGGCGGCGCCCAACGCGTGTCGTTGTTCTCACCACGCTGCAGGGCAATGCTCGAACGCGCCGGCACCACATGACCGTCCTTGAGCATCATGTAGTCGAGCAGCGGCTGGCCCTCAAACGAAACCGCCGCGGGCACGATGCAAATCATGTCAAGCTCCTGGATACGCTCGGCGACACCAGTCAAGCCGGCAAGCATGTCGTGCTCAAAGTCGGCAGTGCCCACCAGGCCCCCGGGCATGGCGCCCATAAAGAGCGGAGCCGGAACGCACAGCACGCGCGCCCCGCGCTCGTGGGCCAGACGAGCCTGGTCCTCGATGCGGCCGCAAATGCCCTCAATATCACCCAGGCGCATATCGATCTGTGCAAGCGCGAGCTTCATGGCTCAGCCCTTTCCGTCGTAAACCATCGTTGTCGTAGTAAAAGCGCCGGCCGCATAATGCAGTCGGCGCTCGCATGTGCATATGCTAGCTATGATACCCCGAGCGGGGGCGCGCTCCTAGAATGTCGCGGACCACAGCCCGTGCAGGTTGCAGTAGGCATAGACGGTACCGGTCTTGGAACCGCCGGCAAAAAACGTCGCGGGCTTCATGCCGGGCTCAAGGTAATGGACCTCTAAGCGGCCCTCGGCCTCAAGGGCGATCCACTCAATATAGTGCTCGGGCAGGCTGGGGTGCTCGACCGAGCCCACGCGTGCGCGGATCACGTGACCGTCACGCTCGCTCTCGACAACAGGCACGTGCTTCTCGTGCGCCGCGTCCTCAGTGTTTGCGGTCAGTTCCGTGCAACCGGCAGGGGTTGCAACGTCGTTGCCCAGGGCGGCAATGAGCTTGCCATTGGGGTCCTTAAAGAATTTCGCCATGATGTTCTCCTTTGCTGATGTGCCAATGTTCTTGATGGTTCTTATGCCCAAAGGCAGACAAACCATCCACGGCATTGCAAATGAACACATAACGGGCGGGGACGATGGGGCAGCGTGTGCCATCCGCCCTGGCGGCCCCACCCGAGCGGGTTAGCGCCCGTCGCCGCCCAGCAGTGCCAGAACATCTTCGCGGGTAAACAGCGCCGACGAGATGCCGTCGCCGCCGAGCACGCTGTTGACCAGGTCGCGCTTGGACTCCTGCATCTGCATAATGCGCTCCTCGATCGTGCCCTTGGCGATGAGCTTGTACACGGTCACGGTATGTTGCTGGCCAATACGATGCGCGCGGTCAGTCGCCTGGTCCTGCGCGGCCACGTTCCACCACGGGTCGTAGTGGATGACCACGTCGGCTGCCGTCAGGTTAAGGCCCACGCCGCCCGCCTTGAGCGAAATCAAAAAGACCGGAACCTCGCCCGCTTGGAACTGCGCGACCATCTTGGCACGGCTCTCCTTAGACGAAGCGCCCGTGAGCTTAAGGAAGGCGATGTCCTCCTTGGTCAAGCGCTTGCCGATGATATCGAGCATACCCGTAAACTGGCTGAACAACAGGATGCGATGCCCACCGTCGAGTGCGCCGTGCACGAGCTCCATGCACGTATCGAGCTTGGCGCTCCCCGCCTTGTAATCCTCGTAGTGTAGACGCGGGTCGCAGCAGATCTGG
Source organism: uncultured Collinsella sp. (assembly GCA_934654585.1). GTDB lineage: Bacteria > Actinomycetota > Coriobacteriia > Coriobacteriales > Coriobacteriaceae > Collinsella. Next base: position 22,848 of record CAKUGF010000002.1, read on the forward strand.
CGCAGCTTGGTGAGCTCGGCAAGTACCTTGAGCTTGTCTTTCTTAAACTCGGATGCCTCGCGGTGCTGCACCTGCTGGGCGATGCGGTCCTGGTTTGCCAGGTACAGCTTGCGCTGCTCGCCGGTGAGCTGCGCCATGACCGTATCCTCGATCTTCTCGGGCAGGTCAGCCACCACGTCTTCCTTGACACGGCGCAACACAAACGGCGACACGAGTGCCTGCAGGCGAGCGGCACTGTCACCCTCGGCATGCTCGACGGGACTTTCAAAGCGCTTGGCGAATGAGTCGCGCGTGCCCAGAAGGCCCGGCATTAAAAAGTCGAAGATGCTCCAAAGCTCGGACAGACGGTTTTCGATAGGCGTGCCCGTCAGGGCAAAGCGCACACCGGCGGGCAGGCGCTTGGCGGCGCGCGCCACCTGCGTGAGCGGGTTTTTAATGTACTGGGCCTCGTCGAGCACCACGCGGGCAAAGTCCTGCTCGGCATATTCGTCGATATCGCGGCGCATAAGGTCATACGAGGTCACGACCACGTTATGCTCAGCCACGCCGGCAATCTGTACGCGACGCTGCGCTTTGGCGCCAACGACGGCGCACACGTCGAGCGAAGGCGCAAAGCGCTCCAGCTCGGCAGTCCAGTTGTACACGAGCGACGCCGGGCACACCACGAGCGTGGGCTTGGTGTCCCCCGCCTCCACGCGTGCCAGGATATGCGCGATCATCTGCAGCGTTTTGCCCAGGCCCATGTCGTCGGCCAAAATACCGCCAAGGCCCAGATGCTCGAGCGAGCCGAGCCACTGATAGCCATCGACCTGGTAGCCACGCAGCGTGGCCTTGAGCGAGGCGGGCACCGTAAAGTCCATCCTGCCGAGCGTGTCCAGGCGCTCGACGGTGCGGCGGAACGCGGCATCACGATCGACCTCGAGCGCAGGCGTGCGCGCGAGCATGCTATCGACAAACAGGGTGCTCGATGCGGGAAGCGACACGCCGTCCAGCAGGTCGACGGCATCGACGCCCAGGTCCTCGGCAAGGCCAAACGCGGCGCGGGCGCCCTCGTCCAGGCGAATGATGTCGCCCGATGTCAAGCGCGCGAACGTCTGGTGACGCTTGTAGGAATCGAGGTAGATGGCAAGGTCTGCCGCCGAAAGGCCGCTCGCACCCAGCTCGACATCGAGCAGGTTGCTCTTGACGGTCGCACGCACCGAAAGCTTGGGCGCGGAGCGCACCGAAATTTGACGCAGACGGTCGCTGAGCATGACCTCGCCAAGCTCGGACAGGGCAGACAGGCCCTCGGTCAGCAAATGGAACAGACTCTCGTCATCGCGCTCCTCAAACGCCAGACCGCCCTCGTAGAAATCGAAGTACATGGCAGCCGTGTCCATAACGCGAAACTCCGCCACCATGTCGCGGGGTGGCACTCCGGGGCGCTGGTCTTCGAAGGGGCTCCCCGGAGCACCCAGGCTAAAAAGATCTGCCGACCAATCGCCGTAGGCAACCGTGATCTTGCAGGTCACAAGTCCGTCGTCAACACCGATTGCCATAGCAAAGCTCGGCTCGGGCGCCACGGTGTCGAGCACGGCGGGAGCGGTGAGGTCGGTGTATTCGCGCAGCACGGGCAGCGCCATGCGGCAGAACTCGCCCACCTGTTCGGCGGCGATATGGACCGGCGTGCGGCAGGGCAGCAAACGCGACAGAAACGGTGCAGCATGCTGGGCAAACGCCGCGTCGGTACGGCGCGCGCGGTGCGTGTCGACCAGATAGGCAACATCGCCCGAGGCAAAGCAATATGCATCGGCCGGCAGGCGCAGATCGTAGCTGCCACCAGCCGCCGGCGCGATTTTGGCGGCGAGGAACGGTGGGCGCTTAGACAGCGCCTCGTCCTCCCCTTCCGGAGGCAGTTCAACCGCCACCTCGTAGGAACGGTGCGTCGTCGTCCCCCGTGACCAGGCAGGCTCAAAGGAAATGGTCCCGCCGCGCAGCAGGTCCAGCACGTATACGATGTCATGCTCGGATAGCGGCAGCTGGCGCTCGGCGACAAAGCCGCTGCGCGCAAAATCGTACGCCGCCGAGCGCGAGCTCGTAATGTCACCGAGATAGGCAACCGTCGTCGCAACAAGGTCGAGCAGGCGCACCGAAACCTCGTCAAAGGCCTCGGTCGTATGGAGGAACGTGAGCTTTTTGCCATACGAGAACGTGCCGCCGCGCATGTAGGCGCCGGCCATGCCGTCAATGTCCTTGACCACGTAGGACACCGAGCCGCAGCGAATGCGAAACTCGAGCGCCCAGCTAAAGCGGTCGGCAAACAGCGGATTGTAGTACGGCACCAGCGAGGGTTCCAACACCGCCTTGGGGGCATCGGGGTCGACGGTGGCGGCGAGCTTGCGGCGCATGCCCGCCAACTCGTCCATGCGCGCGTCCGAAAGATCGGAGAGCGCTTTGATGAGGCTCGGGCTCGTGGGGACCGGTGCCGGAAAGGGAAAGTTGGGGTTGACCGCCGGCGCGGCGGACGCGGGGCGCGCAGGCTGCTTGGGCGCCGCCGTAAACGTGCGGACCGGCGTGCGCAGGCCCTCGACGGACTCGGTGCCGCTTGCGTCCAGATACGCAAGCGCCGTAGCGATGGCGTGCTTGCACATGCCAGGGTAGCGGTAGGCGGCGGGGCAATCGCAGTCGTAGTCGATAACCTCGTGCTCGTCCACATCGAGTTCCACATGCGTCTTGTACAGGTCGCCGCGCGAACCGCGCACCGTACCCTCGACCGTCACGTTCTTGGAAAAGCGCGAGCCGGAGTCCTCAAACGACAGCACGGCGCCGTTGAGCATGAGCGAACGCCCCTTCATAAAGGTGCCGCTGAGCGCCGCTTCCTTACGAAGCGCCTGCACAAACGTCCCCTGTGCCATCACTTCCTCCAATCAACCCGCCAAATGATTTCTCTGGGACGGGGATGAAAAAATCATTCCCGTCCCAGAAAGACAGCCCCGTTATGCATCACCCAAAATGATTTTTTAATCCCCGTCCCAGAGAAATCATTTTAGATCACCGTTACTCTGCCCTGGTTACCCACAATCGCCTTGGCCTCGGCCAGCAGCGGAATCGAGCGCGCGTTGACCTTAGCAGGTACCTCGGCACGCAGCACGCGCCCGTCCACCTGCTCGATAAAGATCTCCACACGGTCGCCGCCCGGGTTGGTGGTGAGCACCGTGGCAAGACGCGCCATGTTGCCCTGGCTAAAGCGGCTGTTGGGCACCATAACCTCAAACACCTTGGGTTTGTTGTTCTCCTCGTTGAGCTCGAGCGGCACGATCTCCTGCGCGATGATCTGGTCGCCGCGGTCCGAGCGCTCGAGTTTGCCCTTAATGCGCACAAACGCGTCGGACAGCTGCACGCCGGTCTCGGGATCGACCTCGCCGTACAGATACCCCTCGGCCTCCTTGTAGGTCTTGGGGAACACCACGACGGTGGCCTCGCCTTCCATGTCCTCGAGCTGCACGATGCCCATGGGGTCGCCATTTTTGGTCACGCGCTTGGACACACTCGAGACCATGCCGGCCCACCACAGTGCCTTGCCCTCGGGAATCTCCTGGTTGATGGTGCCGCCCGTGGGGTTCTGCACTTCGTAGCCGGTATCGATCTGCGAGAACGAGAAGTCGCGCGCTTTGCTGAGCGCATACTCAAACGGGCGCAGCGGGTGGTCCGAGACATAGATGCCCAGAACCTCCTTCTCCTGGCTCAGCTTAAGGTGGCGGTCCCATTCCTGGCCATCCGGATCGGGCACGCTCACCTCAAAGCCCGAGCCCTCAACGTCGCCAAACATGTCGAAGAACGACGTCTGGCCGCTCGCGCGATCCTTCTGGCGCTTTACCGCGGCATCGATGATGTTCTCGGGGTTGTTCTTATCCACAAAGTGCATCATCTGGCGACGCGGATACCCCGTGGAGTCGAAGGCGCCTGCCTTGATCAGCGATTCGATCACGCGACGGTTGGCCTGGCTCGAGTCCACGCGCTCGACAAAGTCGTGCAGCGTCTTAAACGGACCGCCCGCCTCGCGCTCGGCGATAATCGCCTGCGCCACGCCGGTGCCCACGCCGCGGATGCCGGCCAGACCAAAGCGCACGCCCTCCTTGGTAGCCGTGAACTCGGTGCCGGACTCGTTGACATCTGGCGACAGCACAGGGATACCGTCGTGACGGCACGCCGAGACGTAGTGAACGATTTTGTCGGTCTTGCCCGTATAGGATGTCAGAACGGCCGCCATGTACTCGTGCGGATAGTGCGCCTTGAGCCACGCCGTCTGCATAACCAGGATGGCGTAGCCGGCGGAGTGCGACTTGTTAAAGGCGTAAGATGCGAACTCGAGAACATCGTCCCAAATCTTCTGGGCGACCTCGCGCGTGTAGTTGTTCTTGATGGCGCCGTTCATCCAGTGGTCGTAGGTGGTCTCGTCCGAGCCATCCTCCCAGTGGAGCACCGTCGACGTGAGCAGCTTGATCTTTTTCTTAGCCACGGGCTTACGGATACGCGAGTCCGATTCGCCCTTGGAGAAGCCGCACATCTCGACGGAGATGAGCATAACCTGCTCCTGGTAGACCATGGTGCCGTAGGTTTCGCCCAGAATGTCGTCCAGACGGTCGTCGTAGGAGACCGCCGGCTCCTTGCCGTTCATACGGTTGATGTAGGACGAAACCATGCCGGCGCCCAACGGGCCCGGGCGGTACAGAGCGATCAATGCTACGACGTGCTTGTACTCGGTGGGCTTCATGTTCTTGATCGTGGCCGTCATGCCAGCGGACTCGACCTGGAAGACGCCGGCGGTGTGACCGGAGCCCATGAGCTTAAAGATCTCGGGGTCGTCAAAGGGGATCTCTTCCTCTTTGATGTCGATGCCGAAGTTCTTTTTGATGTTGGCTTTGGCCTTGGAGATAACCGTCAGCGTACGCAGGCCCAGGAAGTCCATCTTGAGCAGGCCCATGTCGGCGACGGTATGGCCCTCGTACTGGGTGATCTCGACGCCGCCCTTGGTGTCGAGCTTGGTCGGCACGTGCTCGTTGACGGGGTCACGACAGATCAGAACGGCGCACGCGTGCACGCCCTCGCCACGGGTGAGGCCCTCGATAGAGAGCGCCGTGTCGATGATGCGGCGGGCGTCGTCGTCCTTTTTATAGGCCTCGGCAAAATCGGGGTTAAACAGATCCTCTTTGCCGGGTTGTTTGTCGAGCACCTGCTTGAGCTTGACCTTGGGGTCGCTCGAGACCATCTTGGACAGGCGCTGGCCCATGTAGACCGGGTAGTCCAGGACACGCGCGGCGTCGTTGATAGCCTGCTTGGCCTTGATGGTCGAGTAGGTGATGACGTGGGTGACTTTCTCGGGGCCGTAGAGCTGGCGAACGTGCTCCACGACCTCGAGGCGCCGCTCATCGTCGAAGTCCATATCGATATCGGGCATCTCGGTACGCTGCGGGGACAGGAATCTCTCGAACATCAGGCCGTTCTCGAGCGGGTCGAACGCGGTGATGTTCATGGCGTAGGCGACGATAGCGCCGGCGGCCGAGCCACGGCCGGGGCCGACGCCGATGCCGTTGTCCTTGGCCCATTGCACGTACTCGGCAACGATCAGGAAGTAGGCGGCAAAGCCCTTGTCGCAAATGACCTTGTATTCGTACTCAAAGCGCTCTTTGATGTTGACGCCGCCGATCTCGCGCGTGGCCCAGTCGTCGCCGTAGTGCTGGCGCAGGCCCTTCTCGCATTCGCGGCGGAACTGGCTCTCGTGCGTCTCGCCGGGATCGAGCAGCGGGAAGCGCGGCAGGATGATGGAGTCCCAGTCCAGCTCCACGTAGCACTTGTCGGCAATCTCGAGCGTGTTGTCGCAGGCCTCGGGGCAATACGGGAACATCGCCCGCATCTCCTCCTCGGTCTTCATGTAGAACTCCGAGCCGGTCATGCGCATGCGGTTGGGGTCATCGACCTTGGCGTTCATGCCGATACACATGATGACGTCCTGAACGGGCGCGTCCTCGCGGCGCAGGTAGTGGAAATCGTTGGTGGCGATGACCTTAACGCCCACCTGCTTGGCGATGTCGATGAGTGTGCGGTCCATCTGCTCGTCGGTCAGGCCGTTATCGGTGGTAATGCCGTGTTCCTGAATCTCGATATAAAAGTCGCCGGGCTCGAAGGTGTCACGGAAGGTCTCGGCCCATTTAATGGCGCCTTCCATGTCGCCACGGTCGATGTATTTGGGGATGATGCCGGCGATACAGGCACTCGTGCAGATCATGCCCTTGGCGTGGCGGCGCAGGTTGTCGAGCGTCACGCGCGGCTTGTAGTAAAAGCCCTGCACGGCGGCCTCGGAGACCGTCTGCATCAGGTTGACGTAGCCCTCCTGGTCCTTGGCCAGAAGGATCATGTGGTAGAGCTCGGGCTTGTGATCGCGGGCGAGCGTCTCGTCCGGCGTAAAGTAGACCTCGCAGCCAAAGATGGGCTTGATGACCAGGGGCGGCTTGAGCTCGTCGATGTTGCCCTTCTCGTCCCACATGGCCATATCCTTCACATACTGGGCATGCTCGCGCGGGTTTGCCTCGGCGTCGGGCTCTACCAGCTCGTCGCGGCGGTCCTTTTCCAAGAAGGCCTTGTCGTGGCTCCAGGTTTTGTACTCGGGCGTGTTGTGGTTGACGGCGTCGCAGGCCAACGCCAGGTCGGGCACGCCGTACATGTAGCCGTGGTCGGTAATGGCCACGGCAGGCATGCCCAGCTCAACAGCGCGATTGACCATATCCTGGATACGGGTTGCGCCGTCGAGCATGGAGAAAACAGTGTGGTTGTGCAGATGGACGAATGCCATGTGATGAGCTCCGATGCGGGTTCGTGTTCTGACTGAACGATTTTACCGCACGGCGCGGACGCCACCCGAACCTAGCCAAACCCACACGGCTCCTACTGCAGTTGCGGTGAAATAGTTCCTGTTTGGGCCGTCTGGGCCGTAAAACAGGAACTATTCCACCGCAAGTTATTGAGGCTAGAAGTTGTAGGTGACTACTTGGGGCTCGGCGAGCTCGATGAAGACGGCTGGGGCCGTCTGCTCCACGCGGACGAATTTGACGGTCACCGTCTCAAAGCCCGCCTTGTGCAGAACATCAGCGTAGACGCGCGCCTGCAGGGCATGCTTCTCGAGCAGCTGGTCGGGTGTCTCATCCGGCGTGCCGCCCGTCTTGTAGTCGATGACCAGCGCACGCGACGGATCGGCAGGGTCGGTCGCCAGCGCATCTATGGCGCCCTCGGCATACGCACCGTAGCGGGCGATGTCCTCGTCCTCGCAACCGAGCGAGAAGAACGGTACCTCGGCACGGACACGCGGCCAGGCAAGCAGCTCGGCACGAACCGACGACCTGAGCCAGCGATTCAAGGCGACGTCAAAACGCTCGCGCTGCTCCGGCATCAGGTGCCACAGACGCGCCAGCGCATCGGCGCGCTCGGCGGGCAACTCGTCGGCGCCCATCTCGATCAGCCACTGGCAGGCGGCATGGAAGGCAGAGCCTAGCGCCATAGGGTTGCCGACGGGCTCGGCAGCAGCCACGTCCGTATCCGTCATCTCCGAGCCATCCGACTCCGCATCATCGCCGGCCTCATCCATGGGCACGCGCGCCTCGGCGGCACGGTCCTCCGCCTCGGCATGCAGCGCCGCGGCAATCGATGAATAGCTGTACGAATCGCGCGCCGGGAACGGGCAGGTGCCCATGCGCACGCCCACCGCCTGGGGATACACAAGCTCAAATGCGTCGGGTGCCGGATCGGCAGGGCCAGGAACGATAGCGCGAGCACCAGCGCCGGCGCCCTCCGCCTCCGCATCGCCGCGGACAAGCCTGCCCTCGGCATCCAACGAAGCATTGGCTTCAAACGCCTGCTCGCCAAAGGTAAAGTCCGCCAGCGAGATGAGCTCGTAGTCGCCCGGCTTGGAGTTGTCGAACACCAGGCGGTCGGCATCGAGCTGTGGCATGTCCAGAGCGTCGGTCGGCAGGATGCGGCGCAGCACGTCGTAGGTCAGATCGGTCTCGACGTCGAAGGCCGGCGCCGGCACCTTACCGCGGCTCACGGCGACGTCCATCGCCAGAATCACCAGCTCGCGCGCACGCGTCATGGCGACGTAGAGCAAACGGGCCCGCTCCTCAAGCGAAAGCTGCAGGTCGTCGTTGCGCAGACGAGCGAACGCCTCGGCGGGAGAACCCGTCGCGCATACGTCCTCCATGAGCTCCGGCGGCAGCCACAGCGACGTGCCCTTGCCCTTAAACGCATGCTCAAACTGCTTTTTGACGTCGTCGCCCTTTACAAACGTGCCGTCCGCGAGCTTCACGCCGTCGAAGCGCGCCGGCAGCGCCACAACCTGTGCTCCGCCGTCAACACGGCCCATCTGCGCCGCACCGGACGATTTGCGCACGCCAAAGCACTCGGCAACGGCCACGACCGGATACTCCAGACCCTTGGACGCATGCACCGTCATGATGCGCACCGCGCCGTCGCCCTCCTCGTTGAGGGCACCCGGGGCCTCCTTGCCCGCCAAGAAGCGGTCGAAAGCCAGCGCGATGGAGCGCGGCGAGTTGCCGAGCTCGGCCTCCGCCTCGGCCACGGCATCGAGCGCCTTGAGCACGTTGGCGGCAATGGCCTTGCCCTCGGGCCCGCGCTGCGCCAGGCGCACAAACCAGCCGGAGGCGTTGACCACGTCGCGCGCGATCGCCGCGAACGAATCGCGGCCCACGCGACGAAGCGCATAGCGCAGCACCTCGCGAGCGCGCGTCACGAGCGGCAAGTCCTGTAGGCCCGGTACGTCGAAATCGCTCATGATACCCGCGTCGATATTCCGGCGCGAGGTCTCCCCCGTCTCGCCATCGAGCTTGGTCGCCAGCGCCAGGAATTCTTGGGCGCCGAGCGCAAACATCGGCGAGGCGAGCAGCGGCATAAGGCCCTGCGCTGTATCGGCCGGATTGGCGAGCGCACAAACCAGGGCGCGCACCGTCTGCACCTCGGCAGCCTGCGCAAAGACCGAGCCGCCCGCGATGACGCAGTCGAGCCCCTGGTCACGGAAAGCCTGGGCGTAGACGTCGGCGTTGGTCATGCGGCCCAACAACAGCACCATGCCGCCCTGGGGCTGGCCAGCATCGGCAAGCTCGCGGAATCGCTCCGCGATCGCGCGGGCCTTGGCCTGTGTGCGCTCCTGCGTACTGCCGCCGGCAACAAAGAGCGCCTGGCGACGCGAGGCGTCTGCCACCAGCGTGTCCTTGCGGCCGTCGCTCGCCTCAAGATCCAAAAAGCCCTGCATCAGGCCGCCGTCGTCGCCATCAAAGACGCGGGCCACATAGCGCAGCACCTCGTCGTGGCTGCGGAAGTTGCGCACGAGCTTGACGAGCTCGCCGGTGGGGACACCAGGCGTGGCGACCGTCTCGGACGCCGCCGTCGATCCCACTTTGCGCTCCTGGCGACGGAACACCTCGACCTCGGCGCCACGGAAGCGATATATCGACTGCTGCGCATCGCCCACGGTGCACAGCGCGCGCTCGCCCGCGCCCGTCAGATAGCGGATCAGGTCGACCTGTATCTGGTCGGTATCCTGGAACTCGTCGATCATGACCATCTTAAAGCGGCCCTCGTAGGCAGCCCGGATGGCGGGATAGTCACGCAGGGCCTCGTAGGCCATACGCAGCAGGTCGTTGTTGTCGAGGGCAGACTGGTCGGCCTTGAGCGCGCGATACTCGGCCTCCACAGAACGGGCCAGGCCCACCAGCGCATCGAGCGCCGGTCCACCGCAAGCCAGCACGATATTGATAAATGCATCGGCAGCCTCGGCCTTAAGCAGCTCGACCTGCTCCTTGGGGAACGCCTTGCTCGCGCGCGGCATAGTGCACGACATCATAAGTCGCGCCGCATCGGCCATGGTCTTGCCGCTGGCTTCGAACGCGTCGATGGCATCGAGTGCCACCTGCGCCTTCTCGGTCGCTGCCTTGCTTGCGCCCAGCGCTGCACGATAGGCGTCGGCGAGCGCCGAGGTGTCGGCCTGCCCGCGCGCCACGTGCACGTCGTCCATGCCGCCCGGCAGCTGGCTCGAGAGCTCTAGCAACTCACGCACCAGGCCCTTGATGGTGGTGCCGGCGCCAAAGGGACCGCCCTCGCCCGCCATGGGATACCAGGCGTAGAGGCTTTTAAGCGAAGCGGCGAGCTCGGGGGCGGCATCGGGTGCCGTGGCGCGGGCCAGCACGTGCTCAACAGCCTGGTCCATGAGCTCGTCGGTATCGGTGAGCACCGTGAATTCGGGGTCGATGCCCAGCTCCAGCGCATGCGCGCGCAAGATACGCGAGCACATGCCGTGAATCGTCGAGATCCACGCGTCGTCGACGGTCAGGGCCTCCTCGTCCATGCCCTCGTCTATGAGCGCGCGGCGCACGCGGTCGCGGATCTCGGCCGCGGCATCTTTGGTAAAGGTAATGGCGAGCACCTGGTCCAGATGCTCGACGAACGGACCGGATTCGGGCGAGAGCGCGTAGACGATGCGGCGCGTGAGGGTAAAGGTCTTGCCCGAGCCGGCGCCCGCCGAGACAAACAGCGGACGGTCGAGCGTTTTGACGATCTGCAGCTGCTGCGGCATCAAAGTCGAAAGATCCATGGTCTACACGTCCCTCCTTACAAACGTTCCTTCATGGTTATACGAGCAGCGCGCATGCGCGGCCTGAGCCGACGTCGGGTCGACGGCGGCAACGTTGCCCGCCTCGAGCTCGCGCAGGCGCTCGGCGATGCCGGCCTCCACGCGATCGAGCAGGGCGTCGAAGTCCATGCTGCCACCCTCGCCAGGGAAACCTTTCTTAAGCCCCGGGATGCGACCGTCACCACGCTCCTCCTCGAGCAGCTCGGCGCTCGCGGCGCCGCGCAACGCCGGCTTGCCGCCCTTGGTCGAAAAGTAGAGCGCCGCGCGGGTGTCCAAATCCAGCGCCCGGCGCATGGCCTGGGCGTAGATGAGCGTTTGGGTATGTGGCGGCAACCAGCGCGGGTCGTCGATGGGCGCCGTGCCCGATTCCTCGTCGCGCACCGTAGGGTCGGCGAGCTTAAACTCCTCAACGCCTGTGCGATGCTTGTAGTCGATCACCACGGCACGATTCTCGGCATCCACGTCCACACGGTCGATGCGCCCGCCGAGCGGCCAGCCGGCATACTCAACGTTAAGATCGTTAAAGGCAAACTCCAGGTAGCGCGGAGCAAAAGGCGTCAGCGCCTCGGCTTCATAGGCAAGCACTCCCTCCAGCTGCGGCAGAATCTCGGCCACCTGGCGCTCCTCTACCGGAGAGAGCGGCACCAGCGGGCCCTCCGTGCCGCGCTTGCCGGCGTGCTCGACCAACGTCTCGTCAAAGACCTCGCGCAGCAGTTCCTGAGCGCGTGGCAGATTCTCGGGCGTCACGCGCTCCATGCCCTCCTGGGGCAGGCGGGCATGTAGGTGCTCCAGTACATCGTGGACAAAGTTGCCCTTCTCCATATTTCCAAAGCCCGCGTCGATGGACTGGGGCTTCACGCGATACGACACGAACCAGCACAGCGGGCACGTCGAGTACGCCTCAATCTGCGAGGCGGACGTCAGACGCGGCACGAGCGGCGCGTTCTCGTCCTCGCCATCGCGGCGGCGCAGGACCAGGTACGGCACAGCCGCCTCACTCAAATGCTGAGGAGCCTCGCACGCAACACGCTTGCACTCGATGCCCTCGCCGGCCGCTGGATCAAAATCGGCGATGATATCGCCCTCGCCCACGCACGCAACCTTGGCGGCGCCAGCGGCCTCGGCATGCGCCCGTAACTCGGTCCACACGGCAGCCGGATAGCACTCGCGCGCCTGGCGATCGTGGGTCACACGGGCGAGCGCAACCGGACCGCGTGCCGCCTGCATCGCGCGGCCAAAGCGCACGCGCAACAGGGCCGCGGGCTCAAGCGTCACGCCGCTGCGCCCCAGTTCGGCCGTCAGCGTGGCTAGCGGACCCTCCTCATGTGAGAGCGGATAACTGTCCAGGTCGACGTCGGCAAACAGCACGGCATCGCAGCTGCCGGGGCGCAGGGCTGCCGCATCGGCAAGCGAAGCAAAACGAACCTGAGCACGTGGCGCACGGTCAACCTCGTAGGTCTCGTAATCGTAGGCGGTGCTACGCTTGTCCACCTTGGTGCGAATGCCATCGAGCACGGGCACGGTCGCGGCCTGCGACACGTCGAGGGCGCGGGCGCCATTCATAAGGATGTCGATGACGTGGCGCAGCAGGGCCACCTCCGCCTGGCGACGGGCTTGGCCATCCAAGCTGCCCAGCGAGCGATCGGGCAACGCCTCGGCAACGGCAAGCATGGCCTTGAGCGCCGTCACGGGCTTGTCACGCCACAGCGCCTGGAACACGTCCGAAACCACACACGGCACGTTCTTAAACCAGTTCTCGTCGCTCGCCGCCTTGCGCGCACCCCTCACCTGGCCCTGAACGCTCTGCAGCAGGCTCTTAACGCCCGCGGTAGTCTTGCTGCGCGAGAGACGCATATTCTTATCGAAGGTACGGGCATTGACGGCATCAGCGCCCGAAAGCGGACTGTAGATCCAGTCGGTAAGCTCCGGCGCGGGCCACCACTCGGTCTTTGACGCCATGCCCTCATCGGCGGCCTTCATACGCTCGATCAGGCCGGCGAGCGCCGCAAACTGCCTGCCCGCAATGGACTGGGAAAACGCTGTGAACTCAACTGTCTCGGCAGCGATATGACGAGCCGCCAGACGAGAGGCGAGCTCACCGAACAGCTGGGGTGCCCGGGCGGAAACGACGAGCACGCGCGCGGGGTCGGCGGGCGTTGCCGTAGCTTTATCGGCCTTGGACTCCTTGTGCGCTTTCACCAACTTATCGATGGCGTCCGCATAGACATGAGCACAGGCATGGGGGCCGGCGACCTCAATAAAGGCAGGCTGGGCGGCGGTCCCGCAAGCGGCATCAGACGCGCCGACACCCTCCCCCAACGGGGCGGCCTCAAACAGCACACCGCGGGCATCAAAGGCGGCAGCCAGGTCCTCGCGCATCGCCGCCTGCTCGCGGGCAAGCAGCACGACGACCTCTCCCCCATTGTTCGCCACGGCAGACAGCAGCCCGAGCAGGCCGTGCGTAAACGACGTGATACCGCGCACGCATACGGCGCGGGTGCACGCCGGCAGGTTATCGGCCAGGGCACCGGCCATAATGTCAACTGCCTCGCAGGGCTCGACCATATCTCGACGGTCCAAACCGCCCGCGTAGGCGCGCAAAAGCTCGAACACGCGAGCCTCGGCATCGCTTTTTGGCTCAGGCTGGCAATGGTTGCCACGGCATCGCTCGGCCGTCGTCCCCGCCACACCCGGCAGCACATCGCGGGCCATACGCGCGAGCATGCGCACCGTGCCCTGGCTGCGCGAAAGCGGTTGCAGGTCGGCATCGTCGAGACGCGCTACCATGTCCGAAAACAGCATCTGGCGTTGCAGGTTGTCGACGAAACCGCGCCCGTCGCCCAAAAGCTCCCAAAGCGAGCGAAGCCACGACGCGGGGGTTTTGTAGTCAACGCCCAGCGAGGTGCCAGCAACCGCAGCATCGTGACGGCACAGGTCAAGCTCGGCAAACGTTGGCGCCAGCAGCACGGCACGCCCGTGGCGGGCAATAAGGTCGGCAAGCAGCGCCGACTCGACATCGCTCAAATCCGTGCCGGCATTGGTGGTATAGATTCGAACAGGCATGGTCCTCCGCTCAAACTGTTCGCAATAATCAATGCATCCATCCTACCCGCCCACGCGGACAGATTTGCCCCACGCCAACAGATTTGATCCCTTGGGGACGGAGGAAAACGGATCACCGAGGGGGTCAGTCTAGCCCGGTGATCCGTTTTCCTCCGTCCCCAAGGGATCAAAAAACCGCCCCCGAAGGGACGGTTCTGCGCAATTCGTTTTTGCCGTTGGCCTACTCGCCATCCTCCAGTTTGATGAGGATCTTGCGATAGCCACCGTACTCGCCGTTGAGCGCCTTGGATACACGGCTCACCGTGGTGGACGAAGCGCCGGTACGCGCCTGAACCTCAACATAGGGCTCGCCCTCGTCCAGGTAACGCGCGACCTGCAGACGCTGCGATAGATCGCAAATCTCACGCGGCGTGCAGATATCGGTCAAAAACGCTTGGATATCTTTCTCGTCGTCCAAAAGGCTAAATGCGTGGACCAGCTGCTTGACATCAGGCTTGTCAAACATGTTCTCGATATTCATCGATCACCGCCAAACCCGCCAAAAGGCATCGAAGTTGATACTGACATCGGGCATCGTTCGCCCGTAATATGCAATAGGGCAACGCCTGCGGCTTTTGCCCGTAGCAGTTTAGCACACCACCAAACTAAAGCGACAAGACTCTCTGCCAGCGGCACGTTTTTTAGGACGAACGCCGTTTTGAAACCGAATGCGCACGCAAGCTCCACGAATATCTGAGACAATGGGCGGCCGAACAAGGCGGCATACCCGCGCGGCTGCCCAAGCTGCCGCAGCAAACCGCTTCACGCGACACCAACGCACCCTGCGCAAGAAAGGATTCACACCATGCGCTTTATGCTTAACTGGCTCTTTACCTCGATCGCCATCGCGATCGCCACGTTCCTCGTCCCCGGTATCCAACCCTTCGGCTTTGCCGAGGCCTGGGTCTGTTTCGCCTTCATGGGACTGTTCCTCAACATCGTCGATTCGTTCGTCAAACCGTTCCTCACGGTCATCTCGCTGCCGCTCACGATCATTACGCTCGGCATTTTCCAGCTCGTGCTCAACAGTTTTATGCTGGAGCTCGCCAGCTACCTGTCGGTCAACCTGCTGGGCGTCGGCATCTCCATCGCCGGCTTTGGCTCGGCCTTTATGGGCAGCATCCTGGTGTCCATCATGCGCAGCATCCTCGATAGTATTGCCGAAGAGTAGAACGCCCCCGACACACAAACGCATCGGACCAAATCAAAGGCCGCCCATCGCAAAAATGGGCGGCCTTCTTATTTGTCAGGTCTCAAAGGACGAGAGAATCTACCATTTCTACCCGTCCCCACATGACAGGTATGGGTTAGATGACGTAGTCGTAGCCATGGTTGGGAGCGACAAGTTGATCGAGCGTCACGCCGTCGAGGTAGTCGTTGATGAGCTTGTCCAGGTTCTTCCACACGTCGAGCGTGGGGCACTCATCCGAACGCGAGCAGCCCTTGCAGTCGCCGTCCAGGCATGCGACCGGTGCTAGGCTACCCTCGGTCAGGCGCAGGATCTCGCCCACCGTGTACTGCTCGGGCGGGCGCGTGAGCACGTAGCCGCCGCCCTTGCCGCGCATGCCCGAGAGCATATTGGCGCGGACGAGCGTGGCCAGAATATTCTCGAGGTACTTCTCCGAAATACCCTGACGTGCCGCAATCTCTTTAAGCGGGATGCGACCGGCCGCCTGGTGCTCGGCCAGATCGACCATAACGCGCAGGGCATATCTGCCCTTAGTAGAAACCAACATATATAGTGCTGCCTTTCGGTCTTTTAGTCCGTTGAAATTCTAGCCGAAAAATTGGCTTTGAAAATACCCGTTCCGGTCAAGATGGTTAATCGACTTGCAATAAACTCCTATTTCCTATTGCATTACTAGGCTTTAGTGTCTAATATGCTTCCCAACAGCTAAACGAACAACCTATAAGGTTTATGGGTTTAGCTGCTACACGCACCGTGAAACCACACGGCAACCAGCAACTTGAACACTTTGGAGGTTCACCATGAGCAAGGTTTACACGTCCATCGATCAGCTTATCGGCCACACCCCGCTCCTGGAGCTCACCCACTTTGAGGCCGACGAGGACCTCAAGGCTCGTGTGCTCGTCAAGTTGGAATACTTCAACCCCGCCGGGTCCGTTAAAGACCGCGTCGCCAAGAACATGATTGACGAGGCCGAGAAGGCCGGCAAGCTCGTGCGCGGCGGCGACTACACCATCATCGAGCCCACGAGCGGCAACACCGGCGTCGGCATCGCCTCGGTGGCGGCCGCCCGCGGCTACAAAGTGATTATCACCATGCCCGAGACCATGTCCGTCGAGCGCCGCAAGCTTATGCAGGCATACGGCGCACAGCTCGTGCTCACCGACGGTTCCAAAGGCATGAAGGGTGCTATCGCCAAGGCCGAAGAGCTGCAGAAGGAGACTCCCAACAGCATCATCGCCGGCCAGTTTGTGAACCCCGCCAACCCCGCCATCCACAAGGCCACAACCGGCCCCGAGATCTGGGATGACACCGACGGCAAGGTCGACATCTTCGTCGCCGGCGTTGGCACCGGCGGCACCGTGACCGGCGTGGGCGAGTTCCTCAAGGAGCAGAACCCCCAGATTCAGGTTGTCGCCGTCGAGCCCGCCACCTCCCCGGTGCTCTCCAAGGGCCAGGCCGGCCCGCACAAGATCCAGGGTATCGGCGCCGGCTTTGTGCCCGACGTCCTCGACACCCAGGTCTATGACGAGATCATCCCCGTCGAGAACGACGACGCCTTTGCCACCGGCCGCGCCGTGGGCCACAAGGAGGGCGTGCTCGTGGGCATTTCGTCCGGTGCCGCCGTGTGGGCTGCACTGCAGCTGGCTAAGCGCCCCGAGAACGAGGGTAAGACTATCGTGGCGCTGCTCGCCGACACCGGTGAGCGCTACCTGTCCACGGCGCTCTTCCAGGACTAGAGCTTCTCGTTCTTAGAACGAGTCCAAGGCACGCCGGTCTCCCCTCTCTTCTGGCAGCCTGGGCTCATCCCAACAGGGTGTCCCACAGGACGCCCGAACTTGCTACAATGTCTGCGGCGCGGAACCAGCCTCCCGCGCCGCTTTTCTTTTTTGGCCACATGCCACCAAGGAGAACCTCCCCATGCACAATAAGCGCGTGCTCGTCGCCATGAGTGGCGGCGTCGATTCCAGCGTGACCGCGTATCTGCTCAAGCGCCAGGGCTACGAATGCATCGGCGCCACCATGCGTCTCACCTGCCCCGTGCCCGATCCCGTCACGGGCATGAGTAAGGTCGACCGCGATATCGCCGATGCAAAGGCCGTCGCCGAGCGCCTGGGGATACCTCACCATGTACTCGACCTGCAGCAGACCTTCGACCGCAACGTTATCGAGCGCTTCGTGACCGCCTATCAGGAGGGGCTGACGCCCAACCCGTGCATCATCTGCAACCGCCACATTAAGTTTGGCGCGTTGCTGGATGCGGCGCTGGATATGGGCTGCGACTACATCGCCACGGGCCACTATGCCAAAACGAGCCAGGCACCCGACGGCACCTGGCAGCTACATCGCGGCGAGGACCCCAAAAAGGACCAGAGCTACTTTTTGTATTCGCTCACGCAGGAGCGGCTGTCGCGCACGATCTTTCCGCTGGCGGGTCTGGACAAGGAGCACGACGTGCGCCGCATTGCCGCCGAACAGGGCTTTACCAACGCCAAGAAGGCCGAAAGCGAGGACATCTGCTTTATCGCGGACGGCGACTATGCGGGCTATATCGAGCGTCGGTGCGGACATCCCGCTACACCGGGCGATATCGTATGGCGCGACGGCAGCGTGGTCGGACGCCACAACGGCGCGCTGCGCTATACCATCGGCCAGCGCAAGGGCCTGGGCGTCGCGATGGCGCATCCCGTGTACGTAACGGGTGTCGACGCCGCCAGCAACACCGTGCATCTGGGCGAAGCCGAGGACCTAACCGCCTCGGCGCTAACTGCCGATGAGTGGATCTGGAGCGCGCCGGCAGAGCGCATGGAGGCAGAGCTCAATGCCGGCGGCATTCGCGTGGGCGCCAAGTACCGCTACCGTCAAAAGGACCAGGCGGCGACCCTTACACGTGGCGCCGACAGACAAATGCTGCTGACTTTTGACGAGCCACAGCGAGCCATCGCCCCCGGACAGGCCGTCGTCGTCTATCGCGGCGACATCGTCCTGGGCGGCGGCACCGTGACCGGCGCGCTTAAGTAGCCGCGGGTTTATCGCTGCACGTGTCGAAGTACCTCAACAGCGGCACCAACCCCGATTACGCGACGCTCGAGGCCGCGGCGGATGGCCTCGAGTCGACCCTCCGCCGTGGCCCATTTGCTCTGCGAAAGAATCTCGATCGCCTCATCAACAAATCCGTTGAGCCGCGATGAATCGAACCAATCGAGCGAATCCGCAAGCGCCAGCTGGACGGAAGGGTCGGGCCCAAACGGCTTAGCGGAAAACCCAAACTCCCCAGCTGCGAGCACGGCAGTTGGTACGTCGTACCACAGGCAGTTGCCGCTATCGAACAACGGAGCAGGTTTTATCTCCAGAGTGTCGACATTGCGGATGATGCCGAAGTTTCGCCAATGGCGGTCGCTGTTAGCCAAAAGAGCATCACAAACGATCATCTGCGACATAGATCTTCTCACGGCAGCCTCGTCTGCTCCATGCTTACCAAGAAAGCGGCAGTACCGGTCGTACGTCGAGCTTCCTCGCTGGCCGCCAAGGGCGCCCTTAACGTAAACAGCCGGAACATATTCCTCGCGGCCGTCAAGAAAATCCTCACACAGGCACACGGGGCCATCGAACATGCGCTCAACCGTGTAAGGAACAAACTCGCCCTCCGACAGCAAGCGACGATGTAGAGCCGTTGCAACCGCCTCGTTAAAGGGACGCTGATCGTCCATCCCGCACCCCTTGACCAGAACGCGAACACCGTTGCGAATCATCCACGATTTAGGAAGCTCGCCTTCGGATGTGTTGTCGGGATTTTTAAGACCGATGCCCTCCAGCCAACCCGAACGCCCCTCGGGCGCCGATCGCTCAAATTCGTTCTCAAAGTAATTGATGTTTTGCCATTTGAGTTCGTCGCAATCGGCCGGCCGCAGCCAATAGCAATCCGAAAGCGAGAGACCCAGGCACTGAACCGGCACCTCAACGCCGTTGACAATCCCCAGCTCGCGGTAGCGCGAGATGAGCCCAGGGCGAACATCGGGCACCGACCGATGCCCCCACCACGCGTTGAGCTCCCGCTTATTCACCGTTGGAGAAGAGCTCGAGCATGCGCCAAACGGCATTCGTTGCGCATCGAGGACCTCGGCGATTTCGAAGGGAAACTCACGCGTCGGATCAAATGAGACATGTGCGACCTCATGGTCGGCCGACATCAGCGTAAACTTGCGCCCCACATCGGCCGCAGGACGGCGTCCTCGTTTGCGGACCTTTTGGTAGGCGATCGCAGAATTGTACTCGACCATCTTCCGGCCGCCCACAATATCGCGCACAAGCGTCCCCGATGCGGCAAGTTGCGATATGCGGGCTTTCGTAACGCCCAACAGGCGGGCGGCATCACCCATAGACAAGTACTCAGACGTATCCATACACCGCATCACCTCGTTAAGTAATTTACGCGTTTAGTTAATAGATTACATACATCATAATACTAAACGACCTAAAGCGAAAAAAGGCCCGAGAAATCGGGCCTTAGCGATTGGTCAGCCGAGTCGCAAACTGCTCCCCTAGCGCTGTACGTAGGCGCGGACGAGCTCGTAGGTATTGCGCACGCCGTCGATGTGGCTGCGCTCGTAGTTGTGGCTCGCGTACACGCCGGGGCCGATCAGGCCATGGCGAATGTCGTAACCGGCCGAAAGCGTGGCCTCGACGTCGGAACCGTAATGCGGGTACACGTCGATGGCGTAATCAAGCTCCAGCTCGCGCGCGATATTGGATAGCGTCGTCACCAGGTCGTAGTTGTACGGACCGCCCGAATCCTTGGCGCAGATCGACACCATACGCTCGGTGCAGCCTAGGTCGTCGCCCACGCAACCCATGTCCACGCTGATCATCTCGCGCGTGTCGGCCGGCACAAAGGCACCACCGTGGCCGACCTCCTCGTACACGGTAAAGAGCAGCGACACTTTGCGCGAAAGCGACACCTCGCCGTCAGCAACGGCGCGGGCCAGACCCAGCAGAATCGACGCCGACAGCTTGTCATCCAGGAAGCGGCTCTTAATGTAGCCGCTCTCCGTCACCGTGGTGCGCGGATCCATGGCGATGATATCGCCCGTCTGAATGCCCAGCTCGAGCACGTCGTCCTTGCTATCGACGTTCTCGTCGAGCAAGATCTCCATGTTCTTCTCGATGGTCTTGACCGGCTCATCGGCCACGTGCGCCGAAGGCTCGGTGTTGAGGACCACACCCGTGTAGACATTGCCGTCGCGCGTATAGACAGTGCAGTTCTCGCCATCGGCCGTAGACCACTGATGCCCACCAAGGGTCGTGGGGCGCAAACGGCCGTTGTCCTTAATGGAGCGCACCATGGCGCCCAGGGTATCGACATGGCTCGCCAACACGAGCGGCTCGCCCTCGCCACCAAGCTCAACCAGCACGTTGCCCTTATTGGAACGCTCGGGCCCAAACCCCATCTCGCGCAGGGTCTCCATCAGATAATCGGTCGCCGCACGGGTATAGCCCGTAGGCGAAGCAATCGAGGTAAGCGCCTTCAACTGGTCAGTAATATAGGAGAGCGTAGAATCCATCTTGGACACCAAAGTCACCCTTTCATATCGAATTAAACCCACAGCAACAATACCACCACGCACAATTATTTACCTAGCGAGACAACCCGTCGAGCTTCCCAGAGCAGCGCCCGCCACGATAACGAGCCGGCGGGCCCCTGCCCGTTAGCCCCACAATCTTTCCGCAGGACGGAGGAAGCCCCCGCCGCACGAAGTGCGCAGCGGGGGCTTCCGACATGTCCGAGGACGATTGTGGGGCTAACGGGCAGGGGCCCGCCGAACCAAGTTAGGCAGCCGGGCAAATCTTCTTGAAGAGCTCGATGACGTCGTCGAGCGTCGCCTCGCGCGGGTTACCCGGGAAGCAGGCGTCGGCCATGGCGTCCTTGGCCAGGACCTCGATCTCGTCAGCCTTCATGGCCTCGCAGACGTGCGGGATGTTCACGTCGGCAGAGAGCTGCTTAACGGCGGCGATGGCGGCATCGGCGGCCTCATCGGTGCTCATGCCCGTGGTGTCAACGCCCATGGCGACGGCAACCTTGGCCAGGCGCTCGGCGCAAACCGGCTTGTTGAACTCCATGGCGATCGGCAGCAGCATGGCGCAAGCGACGCCGTGCGGGGTGTCGTAGTGAGCGGACAGGGTGTGAGCCATGGCGTGGTCGATACCCAGGCCAACATTGGAGAAGCCCATGCCGGCGACATACTGACCAAGAGCCATGCCCTCACGGCCGGAGCCGGGCTGGCCGGACTTGGCCTCGGCGACGGAGTCGCGCAGGTTCTCGCTGATCAGCTTAATGGCCTCAAAGTGGAACATGTCGGAGAGCTCCCAGGCGCCCTTGGTGGTGTAGCCCTCGATGGCGTGGGTCAGAGCGTCCATGCCAGTGGAAGCGGTCAGGCCGGCGGGCATGGAAGCCATCATGTCGGGGTCGACGACGGCGACCTCAGGAGCGTCGTTGGTGTCGACGCACACGAACTTGCGGACCTTCTCGGGGTCGGTGATGACGTAGTTGATGGTCACCTCGGCAGCGGTACCGGCGGTCGTCGGCACGGCGATGGTGAACACGGCGTGGTTCTTGGTGGGAGCAACGCCCTCGAGGCTGCGGACATCGGCAAACTCGGGGTTGTTGATGATGATGCCGATAGCCTTAGCGGTATCCATGGAGGAGCCACCACCGATGGTCACGATAGCGTCAGCCTCGGCGGCCTTGAAGGCCTCGACGCCGTCCTTGACGTTCTGGATGGTGGGGTTGGGCTTGATCTCGGAGTACAGGCTCCAAGCGATGCCGGCGGCGTCGAGCTCGTCGGTCACCTTGGCGGTAACGCCAAACTTGACCAGATCGGGGTCGGAGCAGACGAAGATCTTCTTGTAGCCGCGACGCTGGAGCTCGCCGGGGATCTCCTTGATGGCGCCGGAACCATGATAAGAGATGGTATTGAGTACGAAACGATTAGCCATTGATAGCCTCCCATCGTGTGCGGGGCACCCATTACGCCCCACGCTTTGAGTCCCATCCTAACGCTTTTGAAACAAAAAACACGTGAGAACGTCAAAATTGTTAAAGCGTTTCAACAGAAGATGAAATAATAATGCGGCAAAGGGACAATCCCTCTGCCGCATTCGGTTACTTTCGACAGCCCTCTTTCCAAGCCTCGGCCGCAACCTTCCAGCGAAAACGCAAGTCGCGCTCGCGGTCGATGAACATGATGGCAAACGCGACAAACAGCAGCACGCTCGCCACGACGATGGCGTGCAGGCCTATGCGCTCAATACACCAGTTGCCCAACACAGCGCCAAACACAAAGGTAAAGATCACGCCAAAGTACAGCAGGCCGTTTTCCAAAAAGCCGCGCTTGTGGGTGATGATGTAATCGTCCACGTTTTGCAGCGCGTTGCGCAAGTTGCCAATGCACATGGTCGTGGCGATGCCGTGACCGTGAATCTTGCGGAAGCTCTCGACCTGCATGCCGCAGGCAAACGACGTGAGGCAGTTGGCGAGCAGGTTGAAATCGCCACCGGGAATAAAACTCACGCCCAGCAAGATAACGGCTTCAAAGAACACCGTCACCTGGCGCCAGTGAATCACACTGCCAAACCGCTCGTGTACCAGGTCGGCAAGCATAATGCCCACAGCAAACGACACCACAGGGAAGAAGTAGCGCCCCGCCAGCGCCCAGTTGCCCTCCGAGATGCTCACGCCCACGAGCAGGATGTTGCCCGTCTGCGCGTTGGCGAAAACATGATCGCGCCCAATGTACGAATAAACGTCCATAAAGCCACCGGCGAGCGCCAAGATGATGCCCAGCTCGATGGACTCCGATATCTGTTTGGCACGCTGCATCGTCGCGCATCCTCCTTGTTGACGACTCTCTCGTGCGTTGGCGGAAACATAGCCGCCGTTCATACTGTAACCCATTGACAACATGGCGTGCGCGCGAGACGACCCCTTCGACACGGGGATACACAGTCTGGAAACAAACGGCTCCCGCATCGACACGCCGATCCGCCAGCCCATGTACTCCACCAGTCTTTTTAGCCCCGTCCCAAAAAGACTGGTTACAATTACGTGCAGCATACAAACACCGGGAGGGATCGTGGCAAAAAAGCCTCAGCACGCTCAGAACAACCAGCGCAGCCAGCAGGGCAAGCAAGGCCAGCAGCAAAAGCGCGGCGGCAAGGCGCAGGACACGGCCGCCAAGGCCGCGCACGCCAAGCATTCCCAGGCCGCGCCCGCCCGCCCCTGGCGCCCGGGCCGTGACAAATTTCTCCCCGTCAGCCGTGCCGACATGGATGCGCGCGGTTGGGACCAATGCGACTTCGTCTATATCTGCGGCGACGCCTACGTGGATCATCCCAGTTTTGGCATGGCTATCATCAGCCGCGTGCTCGATGCGCACGGCTACAAGGTGGGCATCATCTGCCAGCCCGACTGGACCGACCCCGCCAGCGTCACCGTGCTCGGCGAGCCGCGCCTGGGCTTTCTGGTCAGTGCCGGCAACATGGACTCCATGGTCAACCACTATTCGGTGACCAAGCACCGCCGCCACACCGACGCCTATACCCCCGGGGGCGAGGAGGGCCACCGTCCCAACCGCGCCGTCACCGTCTACGGCAACCTTATCCGCCAAACATTCAAGGATGCCCCCATCATCATCGGCGGCATCGAGGCGAGCCTGCGCCGCCTGGCCCACTACGACTACTGGCAGGACAAGCTCAAGCGCTCGGTACTGCTCGACTCGGGCGCCGACATCCTCATCTACGGCATGGGCGAGCACGCGATCGTCGAGATCGCCGACGCGCTCGACGCCGGGCTGCCCGTCGACCAGATCACCTACATCAACGGCACCGTCTACCGCACGGGCCCGCTCGACGAGGTCTACGACTACGACCTGCTGCCCAGCTGGGACGACCTCTCGGCCGACAAGCTCAACTACGCACGCAGCTTTAACGTGCAGCAGCAGAACATGGATCCCATCACCGGGCATCGCTTGGTAGAGCCCTACCCCAACAACGTGTTCGTGGTGCAGAACCCGCCGTCGGCGACGCTCACCACCGACGAGATGGACGAGGTCGCCGAGCTCCCCTACGCGCGCGACTGGCACCCCGACTACGACGCCGCGGGCGGCGTGCCGGCGTTTTCCGAGATCAAGTTTTCCATCAGCTCCAACCGCGGCTGTTTTGGCGAGTGCTCGTTTTGCGCGCTCACCTTCCACCAGGGCCGCGTGCTGCAGATGCGCAGCCACGACTCGATCATGCGCGAGGCCGAGCTGCTCACGCGCGACCCGGAGTTTAAGGGCTACATCAATGACGTGGGCGGACCGACGGCAAACTTTAGCCGTCCTGCCTGTGACAAGCAGCTCAAGCATGGCGTGTGCAAGAACAAGCGCTGCCTGTGGCCGAGCGTATGCAAGAACATGGTGGTCGACGAGAGCGGCTACACGCAGCTGCTGCGCGACCTGCGCCAGCTGCCGGGCGTCAAGAAGGTCTTCGTGCGCAGCGGCATCCGCTTTGACTACACCATGGCCGATGCCTCGGACGAGTTTTTGCGCGAGCTGCTGGAACACCATGTCTCCGGTCAGCTGCGCGTGGCGCCCGAGCACGTGAGCGACGCGGTGCTGTCCGTGATGGGCAAGCCGAGCCGCGCCGTCTACGACGCATTCTGCCGCAAATTTGAGCGCCTGAACCGCGAGTACGGACTCAAGCAGTACGTAGTGCCGTATCTGATCTCGAGCCATCCCGGCTCGACGATGAAGGAAGCCGTGGACCTTGCCGAGGCAGTCCGCGACATGGGCTACATGCCCGAGCAGGTGCAGGACTTCTACCCCACCCCGTCCACCATGTCGACCTGCATGTACTACACCGGCGTGGACCCGCGCACCATGGAGCCGATCTATGTGGCGCGCGACCCGCACGAGAAGGCCATGCAGCGCGCGCTGATTCAGTATCGCAAGCCCGAGAACTACAGGCTCGTACGCGAGGCACTGGAGAAGGCCGGCCGTCGCGACCTGATCGGCTACACCAAGCATTGCCTGATCCGCCCCGTGCCGCCGCGCCCGGGCGAGACGTCTGCTGGCGGCGGACATGGGACTGGCAAGAAGGGCGGCAAGGCCCACGGTGGCGCTGGCGGTGCCGGCAGGGGGTCTAAGGGCAGCAAGGGATACGGCGGTATGTCCCGCGCGCAGAACACTGCCGGGCGCAACCGTGCAGCCCAGGGCCGCCAGGGCGCCAACGGAGGCGGCCGCCGCAACTAGCGTGGGAGTGCCGTAGATGCGGCCGCTGCGTCCGGCTGGCACGCTTGGCGCAACGAGCGCATAGCCTCAACGAGGATGACGCCGGCGATGGCGACCGTGATTACCACGTCGAGCGGTGTGCTCACAAACCACAGCAGTGTCATGAGATACGACCCGGCGTTAAAGGCAAAGTGCAGCAGGATGGTGTAGCGGAGCTTTCCGGTCGTCACGAGCACCCAGCCAAAGATGAGGCCGGCGGCGCCCGCGTAGCAGCCCTGCACCCAGTTCATGTGCATAAAACCAAAGATTGCCGCCTGCAGCACGATCGCCGCGGCGATACCCCACGTGCTCGGGGCCGCCCAGGGCACCATGGCGCCGTCTTGCGCGCTCGCACGACGCCGGCGCTTCCAAAGCGGGCGGCACTGTGGATTAAACGCTCGGAGCGAAAACTCAAAAATGATGCCACGCACCAGCAGCTCTTCGCAAAACGGAGCGCCGAGCACCGTGGTGAGGACGGCTAGATAACTGGTATCTCCCATGCCTGTTTCCTCGACAAGCTCGCTATAGTCAGCGGCGGCCTCGGGCAACAGCGACAGCACGGCGTCAGTCACGTAGCCAACGACCACCTGCAGGGCCAAGCCGATCACGATAACGCAGGCGATGCGTTTCCACGCCCCATGCGCTCCCCCGCCGAGCGGGCGCTCGCCCTGCCAGCGTGCCATAAACGAACGCGGCCACAGATAACGCCACCACAGCAGCGCCATCAAAAACGACGCCGTCTGCGCGACGGCCTGAAGCAATTGAATGTCGAGGTCATCGATCGAAAGGCCCATGAACACCGATGCGACGCCAAGGGCGGAAAACAGGACCACGCTCAGGGCGATATCGGCAGCGACGACGCCGAAACAGGCAAGTGCCCACACCATCGCATTGATCATGCCAACCTCCTCCCGACAGGTAGTCGTTAAAGAACGTCCCCAACGACTAGTCATTGGGGACGTTCTTTAACGACTAGTTGTTGGGGACAGTCTTTGCCAAAGGCCCCGCTCGGCGAGATGTCGAACGGGAAGGTGCCGCAGCGATTGAACGCGGCGATGAACATGCGGATGGCGTTGGACGGCGTGGTGCCCACGAGCTGGGTTGCCGCCGCGAAGGCCGCCTTTTCCTCGGGCAAGACCTTCGCGACTACAGGGGTCATGTGTTCTGCCATGGCGCTTCCTTTTTGAAACGACGGTAGTGCGGATAGATGCGGGCCGCGCGGCTGGGCGACGGGCTGTGAAGGCAACCCGATTGGCCCGCATCCGGAGTTTGTTTCTGCGGCGTTGGTATTACTTGGTATTCCTAAGTATTACCCCGCAGATAGAATAGCACACCCAGTAGATTTTTGGGACATGCCTAGAAATCTACTTTTGGACTTTCAAACGGAGGACCGGGACGCTCGCAAAGCAAAAAGGTAGATTTTCGGGCATGTCCCAAAAATCTACCTTTGAGGTGCTATGAGGTTGGGGTTGCCTGCGAATGGAAAAGGTAGATTTCTAGGCATGTCCCAAAAATCTACTGGCGGTGATGTTGAGGGCCTGAGCATCGGTGGCGTCGTGCGTGGCGAGCAAGAGTGTGCGGCTATCGAGCAGGTCGAGCACAACCTCGGCCGTCGCATCGCGCGCGGCGGTATCGAGGCCGGTAAAGGGCTCGTCCAGAATCACCGCGCCGCCGGGGCACAGCAGGACTCGGGCAATCTCAACGCGTCGGCGCTGCCCGCCCGAAAGCTCGGCCACGCAGGCATGAACGTTAATCCCCGGCACCAGCAGGCGTAGCAAGGCCGCGGCACTCGAAGCATCCACGCGCGCATCGGCGCACACCAGCACGTTATCCAGCGCCGAGGCATCCTCGACCAAGCGCGCATCCTGAAACACCATCGAACACGGCGCGCACTCCCCCGCCGCAAGCGCAAGCAGCGTCGACTTACCCACACCCGAGGCGCCCATCACGCAAGCACGCCCACCCGCAGGCACGTTGAGCACCAGACCATCCAACGCCGGCGCCCAGGGCGCGCGATCGCCCACGGCAAGCGCAAGCCCCGCCGCAGCGCCATCGCCCACAGCACCAGCACGCCTGCAAGCACCATGCCCATGCGTCCGCACGACCGCCCGCCACGCCACAGGGCCAGACGCCCGCAGCAGCCACACCAGTGCGCGCTCACACGCCCACGAAGCGGCAACGACCAGCACGGTCCACGCCAGCAAATCCGCCGTCTCAATCAAAAGTTTTGCCTGATAAATGCGCTCGCCCACGGTACCCGCCGCCATGCCGATGAGCTCCGCCGCCACACCGGCCTTCCAACTCATGCCGATGACCGCCTGCGCACACGAAAGCACAAACGGCAGGACCTCGCGCCAGGTATGGGCACAAAACAGGCGCCAACCCCGTACGCTATGCAGCCGAAGCATCTGCTCCAGCGGCCGGTCCACCTGCGACAAGCCCTCGACCAGCGAAAAATACACGCCCGGCAGCGCCATCAAAAACACCGCCGCGATGCTCACGCGCGCCGATCCCAGCCAGATAAGCAGCAGAACCACCACGCAGGCAACTGGCGTCGCCTTCACAAACGAGAGCGCCGGCGCCACCAAGCGGGCAAACGCCCGCGACCGTGCCGAGACCCCGGCAAGCACGCCGCCGCATACCGCGGCAAGCGCCAGCCCACCCAAAATCCGCGCGCCCGAGCCCGCCAAGATTGCCCACGTACCGGCATCGCACACCAGTCGTAACAACGCCATTACAACAGCGCCCGGCCCCGGCAGAATCAACGGCTGCGCCACCTGCGCCGCCGCGAGCACCCACACGGCAAGCCAAAAGGCGGCGACGGCACAACCTGCCGCCACCGCCTTCATACGCTCTGTCATTTGTCGAGCAAACGCACGCACGGGCTACTCCATGTAGTAGAAATCGTCAGCCGGGAGCTTGCCACCCACGGCGCTCGCGTCCGCATCGGCCAGCACCTGCAGGTACCCGCTGAGCGCCGCCTTCATATCCTTCCCCGTTTGGCACACGAGCATGCACCCGGGAATCGCCTTTTCGGCAATCGTGGCGTTATCGACGATGCCGGCATCGACCACGGCTTGCGCCCAATCTGCCGGCGCCGCGTTGACAGCCTCAACGCTTGCCTCATGGCAGCGCAAGAACTCCGCGACGGCCTCGGGATGCTCCTCAGCAAACGCACGACGCACCACGGTCACACCCGTCAGCAGGCGTGAACCCGTGTCGCCCGCCAGCTCGTCCCAAACGTCGGTCAGACTCACCGGTGCCGACAGCTTGCCCTCGCTCTTGGCGATGGCCGCGGTCTTGAACGGCTCGGGCAGCACGCCCACGGCAGACGGGTCGGCAAGCAGCGCCGACAGCACCTCCGTGGGCTCGCTCTTAAACTCGAGCGTCACCTGGCCGGTCAGGCCCGCGCGCTCCAGCAGGTAGTTCATCACGTACTCCGGCGTGGTGCCCTTGCCCGTCATGTAAACGGTACGGCCCGCCAGGTCGCCAAACGAGGCCACACTCGCGTCGCCCGTCACCACGTTCAGCACGCCCAGCGTGTTGATGTCGATGACCTGCACCGCGCCCTCGGTCTTGTTGTAGAGCACGCTCGCCACGTTGGCGGGCACCAGGGCGATATCGACATCGCCCTGGATGACCTTGGGCACGATCTCGTCGGCAGCAGTGTTGATCGCAAAGTCGAACTCGTTGTCCGTCTCGCCGTTTGCGGCCTGGTCCATAAACTGCACCAGACCGATCGAGGTCGGCCCCTTGAGCGAGGCAACGTGCACCTCGACCGGCTTGGCGGCGGCACTGGCGCCATCCGCGGCAGCCGAGCCCGCGGCGGACCCAGCCCCCGCGGCCCCGCCGCCACATCCAACCAGCGCAAGCGACAGCGCGCCCGCGGCGAGCGCCGAGGCAAACCCCCGGCGCGACAGCTCAAAATCAAATGCGCGCATCGCTAGCACGTCCCTTCGTTGGGCATCGTCCATGCATGGTGGTCGGTGTGCAGCAGCTCCTCGGCCAGCGGCGAGAGCGGTGCACCCAAGAACTCGCGGTAGCATGCCTGGACATCGGGGTTCTCGTGCGAGAAGCGAATGTCCGCCTTCGCATCCAAGCCCCACAGCACCTGACCGCGCTCGGCCGCCAGCTCGCAGCCGTCGTGGATGGGCTGACCGCCGCCACCGACGCAGCCGCCCGGGCACGCCATGACCTCGACGAAGTCATAACTCACGCGCCCATCGCGAATCGCGTCGAGCAGACGGGCGGCGTTGCCCAGCCCGTGCGCCACGGCGACGCGCACCTTGGTGCCGTCGATATCGGCCACGGCTTCCTTCCAGCCGTCGAGCCCGCGCACGTCGGTGAAGAAGTCGGTATCGGGATTCTTGCCCGTCACCAGGTAATATGCCGAGCGCACGGCAGCTTCCATCACGCCGCCCGTGGCGCCAAAGATCACGCCCGCACCCGTGCCAAAGCCCAGCGGCGTGTCGAGCGGCTCCTCGACGAGCGTGTCCACGCTCACGTGGTTCGCGCGGATCATGCGCACCATCTCGCGCACCGTCAGCGCAACGTCAACGTCGGGCGTGCCGTCCTCGCCCACCATGCTCGGCAGCGCGCACTCGGTCTTCTTGGCCGTGCACGGCATCACGGACACCACAAACAGGCGCTCGGGCTCCACGCCCAGCGCCTTGGCGTAATAGGTCTTGGCGATGGCACCGAACATCTGCTGCGGCGACTTGGACGTGGACAGGCTGTCGACAAACTCGGGGTAGCGCGCCTTCACA
Organism: uncultured Collinsella sp.; assembly: GCA_934654585.1. GTDB lineage: Bacteria > Actinomycetota > Coriobacteriia > Coriobacteriales > Coriobacteriaceae > Collinsella. The sequence goes on from CAKUGF010000002.1 coordinate 52,884, forward strand.
AAGCGCACCCAGCCCGGGCAGCAGCTCGTGAACATGGGCCAGCCACGGCTGTCGCCCTCGCCCTTGGCGGCCTCGCCCAGGCGCTCGAGCAGCTCGGAGCCCTCCTCCATGATGGTGAGGTCGGCCGAAAAATCGGTGTCGAACACGTACTCAAAGCCCACGCGGCGCAGCGCGCAGGCCAGGCGCTCGACGGTGGCCTCCTCGCGCGGAATGCCGAGTTCCTCGCCCCAGGCGCTACGCACGGCCGGCGCGATCTGCACCAGCACGATCTTGTCGGGATCGACGATGGCGTCGAACACGGTCTCGGTATCGTCGCGCTCGCGCAGCGCGCCCGTCGGGCAATGCGTGATGCACTGGCCGCACGCGACGCAATCGGTCTTGCCGATCGGCGCACGCCCGCGGGTGCCCACGGCGGTGTGCGTGGCGCGGTTGGTAAGATCCCAAATGCCGAGTCCCTGCACACTCTCGCACACCTTGATGCAGCGCATGCACTTGATGCACTTATCGTTGTCGCGGATGATGGGGAAATCGAAGTCCCAGCCCTCGCGCGCCAGGTGCTGTTCGTACGGCAGATAGAAGATGCCCAGGTCGTTAGCGATGGTCTGCAGGTTGCAGTTGCCGCTGCGCACGCAGCTCGTGCAGCGCGAATCGTGCTGGGACAGCAGCAGCTGCACGTTGGTACGACGGGCCTCGCGGGCCTTGGGGCTGTTGGTGTGGACCACCATGCCGTCAAGCACGTAGTTGTTGCAGGCTGCAACCAGCTGGTCGCAGCCCTCGACCTCGACCACGCACACGCGGCAGCCGCCGATCTCGTTCAGATCGAGCAGGTAGCACAGGGTGGGAATCTGGATGCCGGCAGACTTGGCCGCGTCCAGGATCGTGGTGTGCTCGGGTACCACGACTTCGCAATTATCGATCGTGAGCTTGACCATATTGAGTGCTCCGCTTTCGGTGTTGTCGCTGACAGTGGGGTTCTTGAGCTCTACCATTCCAGGTTCCTCCCTCCGCGGAACGCGCCAAAGCCAAAGTGGTCGCAACGCAGGCAGCGGCTCGCCTCCTGGCGTGCCTCCTCCTCGGTAAGGCCCTGCTCGACCAGATTCCAATCGTGAATGCGCTCGCCGGCCTCGCGCTCGCCCAGCTCGCAGCGTCCGCACTCGTGCTTGCCCTTAAACTGCACGGTCGGCAGCTCAACATCGAGCTTGATCTTATGGTCGAAGCCCAGGTAGCGGTCGATATTTGCCGAAGCCACGCGACCGGCGTTGATGGCGCGGATGACGGTGGCGGGGCCGGTCTGGCAGTCGCCGCCGCTAAAGAGGCCGTCGAAGTTGGGCACGGCGCCGTCCGAGTCGGTGACCACACAGCCCCACTTGCAGGCGATACCCATGTCCTCAAACGGCTTGGAATCGATGTCCTGGCCAATGGCCACAAACACGCGCTCGCACGGGATAACGTGCTCGGGCGTCGCGGCGGCACGCGGGGCCGGACGCCCGCGGCGGGGCTCGCCGATAATCTGCGGCTGCACGCGCAGACCGCTCACGCGACCGTCCTCGCCCGTCTCGATGGCGAGCGGCGCGGTGAGCTCCAGCACCTCGCAGCCCTCGGCCTGGGCGCCGGCAATCTCGGCGTCCTGGGCCGTCATGTCGCAGATGCGACGGCGGTAGACAATGCTCACCTTTTCGGCACCGCAGCGCACGGCAGAGCGCGCCACGTCCATGGCCACGTTGCCGCCGCCGATGACGCACACGCGCTGGCCGCTCAGGTCGGGCAGCTCGTCATCGCCGATGGCACGCAGCATCTTGACGGCCGACTCCACGCCGGGCGCCTCTTCGCCCGGAAGGCCGAGCTTCTTATCGCTGTGGGCACCAATGGCCAGATAGACGGCATCGAATTCGTCGCGCAGGCGGGCAAGCTCCTCGCCGTTGACGGAGTGGTCGAGCTCCACATCGATACCGGCGCTCAAGATCCAGTCGATCTCGGCCTGCAGGCGCTCGCGCGGCAGACGGTAGCTGGGGATGCCGTAGCGCAGCATGCCGCCCAGGTGATGGCGCTGCTCAAAAATGGTCACTTTGTGGCCCATGACGGTCAGGTAATAGGCGCAGGAAAGGCCGGCCGGACCGCCGCCGATCACGGCAATGCGCTTGCCGGTGCTGTCGGCCACGCTGGGCTTGTAGTCGTTGAGGTCGCTGTGCTCGACGGCAAAACGCTTAAGGGCGAGGATGTTCATGGGGTCATCGACCATGCCGCGGCGGCAGTGCATCTCGCACGGATGCTCGCACACCAGACCGCAGACGAGCGGCAGCGGGTTGTTCTTGCGGATGACCTTTACGGCATCGGCATAACGGCCGGCCTCGACGAGCGAGATGTAACCGGGAATGTCGACGTGCGCCGGGCAGCCCGAGACGCACGGGACGCGAGCCTCGCGGTCAAAGCCGCAGGAGTGCTCGCGGATGTGATGCTCAAAGTCGTCACGGAAGCCGCGGATGGCCGTGAGCGCCATGGCGCCGGCCTCGTAGCCGATGGCGCAGTCGCTCGAAAGGTAGATGGTGCGGGCGGTGCGCTCGATCAGATTGAGCGTGGACTCGTCGGCACGGCCCTCGAGCACATCGGCGAGCAGGTCGCTCAGCGCGCTCAGGCCCACGCGGCAGGGCGTACACTTACCGCAGCTCTGCGTCGAGCACAGGTTGACGAGCGCCGCCGTAAACTCAACGGGGCACGGGGCGAGCGAACTCACCGCCAGACGACGTCCGAGCGCATCGTGCAGGTCGTCCATGACGGCCTGAGCGTGGCTGCGTTCCATTACATGCAGTCGAGCCATAAGATCCCCTCTCACATGGCAGCCCGGAGGCGAGGCCGGGCGAAGTTGCTACACGCACAACACTGACCTAAAAAGTTGTTAGGTCACCACACAGTTCGGCAGGCGGTATCAAAGCCGCCCCTCAGCGGTGGTAAACACCTTTACCCCAGATAATCGCCATATCCGATAAAACGCATTACCATCCACCAGGTCGCCCGCCAATTCACAACCATACTTTTTCTCATGCCGGCACAAAGGGACTGTCCGCTTTGCCCCCTTATGAGTTGCGGTGAAATAGGGACTGAAAAGCCGCTCAAAAGGCCAAAACAGTCCGTATTCCACCGCAACTTAGGGGAGGGATTCCCCCCCCCCCTTGCTCCAAACGGCAATGCCCCGCCCGCGCACAACACGCGGACGGGGCATTGTTCAAGTTATGTGGCCAGTGGCGCCGTTGCTCTTACTTAAGCTCGGGCCAGTAACCCTTGTTGGCCTCGATCATGTCGTCGAGAACTTCCTTGGCGACGTTCATCGAAGGCACGGTCTTGTTGAGCGTAAAAGCCTTGAGCGCCTTCTCGTAAGAGCCCTCGATCGTAGCCTCGACCACGAGCTTCTCGGAGTTGAGCTGCTGCATCATAAGACCCTGCTGGAACAGCGGAATGTTGTCGCGGCTAATGACCTCGGGGCCGTTCTTGCCAATGTAGGCAGGCAGCTCGACCATGGCGTCGTAGGGCATGTTGGGGATAGCGCCCTTGTTCTCACAAATGACCAGGAAGCGCTGCTTGGTATCGTTCTTCAGAGCGATGGCCAGGTCGGCAATCCAGTCGCCGTGGCTGCCTGCATAGAACGTGCTCTCGTCGATCTCGCCGGTCTTCTCGTAATGGTCGATGCCCTCAAAGAGGTTCTTCTCGCGCGTCTCCTCGACCTCGTTTGCACGGGTGCGCTCGGGGTTGGAATGCTCGACGAACTCCTTCTGCTGCAGGTAGTAGTTCAGATACGTGTTGGGCAGGTACTCCGGGAAGCACTCCATGATCTCGTACTCGCCCTTCCAGACGTAGTACCAGCTACCCTTGGTATGGCGGTTCTGCTCGGGGTGCTCGTCGGTGGTCTCCTCGGGCTTCTTGGACATCAGCGAGCTCATGCCCTTGAGGTACGAATCGGGCAGCAGAATCTCGTGCTCCTTGATGTACTCGCGCAGCTGCGGGAGCACCTCCTCGCCCTTATGGCGAATCGAGGTGAACCAGCCAAAGTGGTTGAGGCCAAAGTAGTCGTACTCAACATCCTCCTTGTTGATATCGAGCGCGGCGCAGACCACGTCGATGATCGCGATCGGCATGTCGCAGATGTTGATGATGCGAGCGTTGGGGCGCAGAACGCGGCAGCCCTCGGATACGATGGCGGCGGGGTTGGAGTAGTTGAGAATCCAGTAGTCCTTCTTGGCGTACTTCTCGACGTCGTCGATGAGCTCGACCATGGGGAAGATGGTGCGCATGCCATAGGCAAGGCCGCCGCAGCCGCAGGTCTCCTGGCCCACGCAGCCGTGGCGCAGCGGAATCTTCTCGTCCTGCTCGCGCATGGCATAGCCGCCCACGCGCATCTGGGCAAACACGAAGCTCGCGTCGGTAAAGGCCGTCTCCTTGTCGGTTGTCACCGTAAGCTTGATGTCCAGGCCAAGGTCCTCGTGCAGAATCCAGTCCACGAGCACGCCGATCTTGCGCTGACGCTCCTCGTTGATGTCGTACAGACGAATCTCGTCAACGTCGAGCTCGTCCTTGCGCAGGGCAATGGACTTGACGATGCCGGGGGTAAAGGTGGATCCGCCACCACACAGAGTAATGATCATTGTTTACTGCTCCTTCTCAATTGCGTTCTCGACCTTGTCGCGCATCTCGGCGACCTTCATGCCAAAGATGATCTGGATATTGTTGCCGTTGCGGTTGATGCCGCTGTTGGGCACGTGGTTGATGAGGTTCTCATCGATGAGGTCCGGGTTCTTAACGTTCACGCGGAGACGAGTAAAGCAGTTCTCGAGCTCCTCGATGTTGTCCTTGCCACCAAGACCTGCGACCAGGTCGGCAATGCCCGCATCGACGCCCTCTGCGGGAGCCGCGGCAACAGCGCCCTGCTTCACCGCGACAGATGCGGCGGCCTCGCCCTCGGCAACGGACTCAGCAAGCTCGGACTCTTCCTCGCGACCAGGCGTGTGGAGGTTGAGCTTCTTAATGAGGAAGGTGAAGAGGAAGAAGTACAGAGCGGCGTTGACGACTCCAAGCACCAGCATAACCGGCCAGTTGGTCTTATCGACACCGAGAACCAGGTTGGAAACCACGATGTTGATGATGCCGCCTGCAGTCGAAGCGGGCACGGAGAGGACCTTGAGCAGGACCAGGAAGATACCGGAAAGAATCGAGTGAACGACAAAGAGCACAGGAGCGGCAAAGACAAAGAGGAAGTCCATGGGCTCGGTCACGCAGGAGAGCACGGCGGTGATGATCAGCGGGATGATAACGGCCTTGGTCTTATCCTTGTTCTCCTTGTAGGCGGTGAAGATAAAGGCGAGACCGATACCGATGTAGGGCCACAGGTTGTTGAAGGTGTAGCTGTTGAAGTAGGTGCTGTCGGAGAAGGGCTGACCCGTCATTGCCATCTCGGCGACACGGATGGGGTAAGCACCGGCGATAACCTGATCGCCCAGCGTCAGGGTGCCGCCCACATCGGAGAACTGGAACGGGGTGTAGATGAGGTGATGCAGACCGGTGGGAACGAGCAGCTTGTTGAGCATGCCGTAGATGAACAGACCGATGTTGCCCGACTCCTTAATGATGCCGGCAACGGAGGAGATGGCACCCTGGACAGGAGGCCAAACGATGCAGAAGCCAGCGCCCATGATCCAGGAAATGATGATCATGATCAGGAACGGGAAGCGAACGCCCGAGAACATCGAAAGGGCAATGGGGAATTGCTTGTTCGAGTACTTGTTGAACACGGCACCGGTGATGCAACCAAGAATGATGCCGCCAAACACGCCGGTATCGAGCACCTGAATGCCCATAACGGTGCTCTGGCCGGTTCCGGTAAGGCCGAGCATGCCGCTCGCTTCGGCAAGAGAGCCGGTGGCGTTGAGCACGATGTTGTTAGCCTGCAGGAACAGGAAGAACGACATCAGGGCGATCAGCGAAGCATGGCCCTTGTTCTTCTTTGCCATGGCGCCGGCGATGCCCACGCAGAACAGAATCGAGAGGTTGTTGATGATAAACATCAGCGACTGATAGACAACGGCGCCCACAAGCTGGAACGGACCGGAGCCCAGCACGGGAATCATGGCGCAAATGGTCTTGTTGGTCAGAATGATGCCCACGATGAGCAGAATGCCGGCAACCGAGAGATACATCATCGGCTGGACGATCGACTTCGCGAACACCTCCAACGGCGCTTTGAAATTGAACTTCTTTTTTGCGGTCATAGCGGTACTCCCCTTCCTTTTCCGCAAATTAAGACAGATGTGCCCTGGACAAGACCGTGAGCCTTGCCTTATATCAATCGATGTGTGGGCACGTTATGCCTAGAGACCAGGTTCTCCAAGCAGGTTAACAATGTGATACGCGAGATAACTCTTCTCGGCATTGGAAACGACAACGTTATAGGTTGACGACAGGTGGGCGGCAATGGCATCTGCGCACGAAAACGCCGCCGGATACCTCGTCTCATCGATTCGGAACAGCGCGTCGTCATCGATTTGCCCAGCTTCGGGATCGAGCGCCCGCTGTGCGAAAAACTGCAGATGGCGGACGAAACGCTCATAGGGCAACGAGGTGTCGTCGAGGGTCGTGGCATAGCGATCGGAAACAATCGCGAGTACGTCGCGAACAAGCTGAACCGAGATGATGAGACGGTCGGAGCGTTGCGGCATGGTGGCGTTGACGATATGCAGCGTAATGAAACCCTGCTCTCCCTCGCTCATCTCAAAGCCCATATACTCCTTGATGATCTGCAGCGCACGGCCCGCAAGCGCATACTCCTTGCGATAGAACTGCTGGATCTCGAGCAGCAACGGATTCTCACAGGAGACGCCCTTGCGCTCGCGCTCCAAAGCAAGGCCGATATGGTCTGCGAGAGCAATGAGGATCTTGTCGTTGATATCAACATTGAGCTCTCGACGGAGCATCTGAACAATGTCTTCGGCAATCACGAGGTTGACGGTGGGGATGGACTCCAAAAGATGTGCCAAGCGGTCAATCGTACGCGAATCCTGAGAAGTGCCCTCCTGCAGCGCATAGGTCTTTTCGACCGATGCTTCATCGATAGCGTCGCCGGCATGACGGCCAAAGCAGAGGCCTCGACCGATGACAATGAGCTCGGAGCCATCGTCCGAAGTGACCATTGCGACGTTATTGTTGAAAACTCGCTTGATAACCACGGTACCCACCACAAGAATTTACTCGGAAAGCCAGACGACAGGCTCTTTAACAGCAACAGGGCCGGAAGCGTGCTCACGAAGAGTCGAGTTCTCCGAACGCTCGCACACGATAACGAAGACCGTGGGATCGAAGCCGGCGGCGCGGACCGCGTCGAAATCGACCTCGACGAGGGGCTGGCCCGCGTCGACATGGTCACCCTGAGCAACAAGCGCATGGAAGCCCTTGCCCTCAAGTTTAACAGTGTCGATTCCGATATGCAGCATCACCTGAGCAGAGCTGTCGTCGGACATGATGCCCAGCGCGTGCTCAGTCGGAAACAGTGCCGCGACGGTGCCGGAGACAGGAGCGCACACGCATCCCTCTTGGGGAACCACGGCAACGCCATCGCCCACGGCACGGCTGCTAAAAGCGGGATCATTGGTTTTTTCTAGGTGAACAAGCTCGCCGGAAACAGGAGCGAGGATTTCGAACTCGGAAGTTGCAGTCTTCTGCTCATCCGAACCGCCCATCAGGCGAGAAAAGAAACCCATGGTGGCATGTCCCTTCATAAATATAGCCCAACCAAAATCAAGCGAATGCGTCCCTAGAGACACACCCGTTCAAAGACTTTGGTTAGGCCCACGTCCGAGGGACTCGGTAACCTTCCGCATTTCTTTTACGGGGATTATTGTAGACAAGCCCAAAGCCGGAACAATCATTATGACCGGCGAACGGTATTTTTTCTCCGATAAACGGTATTTTAGCGGCACTTGGGGACGTTGACGGCACATAGGGACGTTCCCTTCCTGCCGGCACCCGGGGACACTCCTCGTTTTGATGCAAGGGGGTCAGGTTTGTTCATTTGCACCAACTTGGTGCAAACAAACCTGACCCCCTTGCACCAACCTATGCTATCCGCCTCACGGTTCGCATAATTCCAGCTGCAGATTGCATAAATTTACTGAATACCGCCGTGTTCTCCTGAGGTACCCCATCCCGGACCGTGCAAAAAACGGAGTATTCTGCAGCGCACTCACGCCAACACCGCCGCGGGCGGGCGAAACTGCAGGGCGCCGCATCATTTTGGTTCCCGACATAGTGGGAATGACGCACCTTTGCTCCGGAAAACGGCGAAAACTGGCTCAAAACGCTCGCCAGGGACATCCGAAGGTCACCGTTGACGACGCCGAATCATATGCAGGCAACCAGAACTGCAGAATACTCCAAAAAATGCACGGCGCACCCCATGGGACCCATTGCCGCATGGCGGAAAACAGGCCCTCGGCATCCTCCAGATGCATTCCCGAGGAAATCAAGTTTGACCTAGCGGTCGGATACGACAAACAAAAGGGACCCGAGCGTAGTTGCTCGGGGCCCTTGGTTCGCATCGCTCTAGCGTGCGATGCGTGTGTTATTTGCGCTTGCCGCCGCCGTCGCCGGGACGACGAGAGCTGCCGCCGCGCTTGCCGCCGCGGTTGCTGCCATAACTGCCACGGTTATCGCGACCGCCAGAACGGCCACCGCGGGAGCCGGCCTGGTTGCCGCCACGCCCGCCGCGATAGCCGCCGCGGCGCTCCTCGCGGGTGTCGTCGTAGTTGCGCCAGTCATCGCGACGATCGCGGCTGGCACGCGGGTCGCGACGATCGCGCGACTCGCCAGAGCGACCAGCGGCACCGCGACCGCCGTTGCCACGTGCGCCCTCGCGACCCCCGCGCTCGTCAAAGCGCTTGCCGCCACGGGACTCGCCACCACGGCCGCCGCGCTCGTCATTACGACCGGAACGACGACGATCGCCCGAGCCACGCTTGCCGCCACGCGAGCCACGGCCCTCGTCCTCGCGCTCAACACGGCGACGACCGCCGCGGTCCTCGTCCTCGCGGCGACGGCGATGTGCCTCGCCCTGGAACTGCTTGGCACGACGCTCGGCACGATTGCCGCGCGGGCCCTGCTCAACAGCACCGGCACGCTCCTCGGCAGCCACCTCGCGAGCCACGCTCTCAACAGCCTCGTCCACGCGAGCCTGAACGCCCTCGCGCACACGGGTCTTGCCGCCACGCTTGGGGCGGCTCGGACGCTCGCCGTCGCCGCGACGCTCGTCGCGACCGCGGTTGGAACGACCGGCCACATCGCCGTAGTCATCGCCGTTGCGCTTGCCGTCGCGACGTGCCTGCTCAAGCTTCTTCTTGCTCTTGGACTTGCCGCGCTTGGTCTTCTTCTTCACCTTAAAGGCCGCAGGGTCGCGCTCGGGGTCAACCGCGGGCGGGTTGGGACCCACATGCAGGTCGCCGGCCTCGTAGATGTCGGCCGTCTTGTCCATGAGCTTCTCGATCTCGTAGAACTCATCGACGTCCTGCTCGGTCACAAACGTAATAGCCCAGCCCAACTCGCCGGCGCGGCCCGTGCGGCCGATGCGGTGGATGTAGTCGGTCGGCTCGGCCGGCACGTCAAAGTTCACGACGTAGCGCACGTCGCTGATGTCGATGCCGCGGGCGAGCACGTCGGTCGCCACCAGCACGTCGACAGTGCCGTCGCGGAAGGCCGAAAGCGCGCGCTCGCGCTGGGCCTGGCTGCGGTTGCCGTGAATCGCGGCGGCCTTGATGCCCTTACGCTCCAGACGACGGCAGCAGCTGTCGGCGCGGTGCTTGGTGCGCATAAAGACGATAGTGCGCTCCGGCCCCTCCTTCTTGAGGAACTCGGGCAGCAGGTTGTTCTTGGCCTCGATAGACACCGGGAACACAAACTGGTCGACGGTGTCGGCGGTCGACGTGGCGGGCGCGATCTCCACGCGTGCCGGGTCGCTCACCAGGTCGGTGATCTCGCCCACGGCCTCCTCGTCGAGCGTGGCCGAGAACAGCAGCGTCTGACGCTCGGCCGGCGTCTCGCGCACAATGCGGCGGACGGCGGGCAAAAAGCCCATGTCGAGCATGCGGTCGGCCTCGTCCAGCACCAGCACCTTGACCTCGTTCAGGTGGCAGGCGCCCTGCTCGATCAGGTCAACCAGACGGCCCGGCGTGGCGACCAGGATGTCGCAGCCATACTTGAGGGCCGCCGTCTGCGGCTTGTAGCTCACACCGCCCACGACGGTCACGGCAACATGGCCGGTGACGTCGGCGATCTTGCTCGCGACCTCGTCGATCTGCTGGGCAAGCTCGCGCGTGGGGGTGATGACGAGCATCACGGGGCCGCGACCGTTGCCCTCGGGCTTCTTGGCGCCGCGACGGCGGTTGCGGCCTCCGCGCTCGCGCACGGGCTTGGGCGGAGCGATGTGCTCCAGGTTGTTCATAGTCGGCAGCAGGAAGGCAGCCGTCTTGCCGGTGCCGGTCTGGGCGGCGGCAAGCAGGTCGCGACCCTCGAGCACCACGGGGATGGAGCCGGCCTGGACAGGCGTCGGCGCCGTGTAGCCCAGGTTCTCGATGGCACGAAGCATCTCGTCCGAAAGCCCCAGCTCGTCAAAGGCGGGCAGGTTCTCGGTCGCGGACTCGACGGTCTCGGCGGCGCTGGCCTCGTCGGCAGCATCGAAGGCAGCCTGGGTCATGGCCTCGCGGGCCTCGTCCAGAATCTCGGCGTCCGTGACGTCGGATACAGAATTACGCATATGTTGTTGTTCCTTATCTGCACGCGTTATGGGCACGGCATGCGGCCGCGCGGGCGTGCTTGGTAGTGCGCTAATACATACAAAACAGGTGCGCACAGAGAGGACGTTGCTCAGCACGCTGGCGATCGCTTTGGCAGCCCTATCACGCGCCGTCCAGACGCAGCAGCTCTAAGCGATGGAGCAGATTCGCCGCCGGTTAGTATACCCGTACTCCGCATGCCCCCACGTAAACCACAGATGACGGGGCGGACGGGGCCGAGCAGAGACTCCCCCGCCGAGCAACGTCTCGATCTGTAACAGATACTCAGCAAAATCGGCCCTTACTGTTACAGATTGAGATATTCAGTCAGCCCCTTGAACAACATCTCGATCTGTAACATCAACTAAGCAAAACGGGTCCTTACTGTTACAGATTGAGATGTTTGATGTGTTGGATGGACAACATCTTGATCTGTAACAGGTAGAGGTTGAAATCCAGTCCAGATGTTACTGATTGAGACGAAGTCCGTACACATGAACACCACTATTGGCGTCGTCCGAAGGTTTTTCGCACTGTTGCGCAACAACTTTGCCCTATACCGCAGGTACCATAGATTCGAACCTAAGAAACACCTAAAAGAAGGGAGCTCACCTTATGTTTTGTACGCAATGCGGAACGAAGCTGCCTGACGACGCGCGCTTTTGCACCAATTGCGGAGCGTCCGTAGCATCCAAGGCTCCGGCACCTGCCGAAACCCAGGCCGCCGAGCCCGTGCCCGCACAGGCACCCGCCGTCAATCCGGGTGAGACCGTCGTTACGCTCGACGCCGTTGAGCCGACGTCCGAAAACGCATCCGCAGTCGAGGCGGCAGCCGAAACCGTCACCGATCCGGGTGAGACCGTCGTTACGTTGGACGCCGTCGATGCGGACCCCGGCGAGACGGTCGTTACGCTGGATGCCGTTGAGCCTTCGGCCAGTGCCGAGGCAGAGGCAGCAGCTGTCACCGATCCGGGCGAGACCGTCGTCACGCTCGACGCCGTGAATCCAGAAGCACCGGCAGACACCGCCGAACCGACTGCTGACCAAACCGACCCCGGCGAGACCGTCGTTACGCTCGACGCCGTTGAGCCCTCGGCCGAGCAAACCGCCGAGCCGCAGCCCGCGAGCGACCCAGAGCCGGTCGCCGAGTCCATCGTCGACGACGCCGCGCCCGTTAACGCCGCCGAGGCCGAGGAGATCTTCGAGACCGACGACAACGCGGCCGTCGCCGTCGACTTCCCCGGCGACGATGCAGCCGTGCCCGCCGCCGCAGACGACCCCACCACGCTCGTCAACGTCAATGACGACCCCACCACCATCGCCGAGTTCGACGAGGATGCCCAGGCAACCGCCGAGGCCATGGAGTCGCTCGGCGTGGCACACCCCACGGCTGGTGCCACCGTCGTCGACCTGCCGCAGCAGCAGATGACCGACACCGCCATGCAAGCGGCGCCTATTCCGCAGCCGCAGCCCCAACCGCAGATGCCCATGCCCCAGCAGCCGCAGCAAAAGAAGCGCCGCTGGCCGGTCTTCGCGGGCCTTGGCCTGGTCGCCGCCGGCGCCGCCGTGGCAGCCATCCTGCTGCTCACGCCCAACGCCAACGCCGTCGAGATCACCTCGGGCAGCCAGGACTCCGTCGTGTGCACGGTCGACACCAAGGTCCTGCCCAAAAAGAAGGACCGCGTGATCCACAGCTACACCGCGACCCTTACGCCCAAGAACGGCGGCAAGAGCTACAAGATTAAGGTCAAGGGCGACGACGGCTTTACCATCGGCGACTTTGGCAAGGTCAAGCCCGGCGACTACAGCTGCAAGATCGAGGACACCAAGGGCAATACGGTCCAAAACTTCAACACCACCGTGGTCAAGAAGGACGACGCCAGCGCCGAGAAGCCTGCCGAGAGCGTGACCGTCAACACCCCCAAGAAGGATGACGACGCGTCGAGCAGCACGGACAACAACGATTCCTCGAACACGACCTCCAAGGACGACGCCAGCGACGATTCCACGAGCACGGACGATTCCACGACCGAGGACGATTCGAGCACGTCGAGCGACAGCACGAGCAGCTCCAAGCCCAGCAAGTCCGACAAGAAGACGGACAAGAAGACCGACACGTCCAAGGACACCGTCGACACCTCCGCGCCCGCCACGATCGACGACGCGACGTTCCACGCGGCCTACACCGCCTACAAGAGCAAGCTCGAGGAGCTCATCGACACATACGGCGAACCCGAGATTGCATCGCTCAAAGGCAACGTCTACCAGATTGGCGGTGTGGAGTTTGCCCAGCTTATCGACTTTAACGGCGACGGCCTCCAGGAACTCGTGACCGTCCACTCCAAGACCAAGGTCGACGAATTTGGCAAGAAAACCCACGTCACGACCGGCGACTACATTTTGGATGTGTGGGGCTACAACGGAACCGAGCTCGTTAACCTCTACAGCGGCTCTCCGCAGGCAACAAACGGCGGCTACATCTTTGTGATGTTCGACAAGGAGATCGGCGACGACAGCGGAACCGTCTACCTGAGCCAGTTCATCAGCGACGGCAAGGCCTACTTGCTCACGGGCAAGAAAAAGGCCAAGACCGAGGAAAAGTTCTTTACCTACGATGGCAAGAGCTTCAAGGCGACCGATCGCGACGTCACCGCCAGCGACTTTAACAACGACAGCGCCTATCTCATCTCGGGCTACACCGAGAACCTCGAGGAGCAAGACGAGAACTACGTCGAGGGCAGGATTACCGTCCGCGACCTCAACCTCAACAACACTGTCGATACCGTCGAGCAAACGATGATCGTCCTCACCACCGGTATCACCAGCACCGAGCCGGGCGACGCTGATCCGAGCGGCAACAGGTCGAGCGATTCCTCGAGTAGCAAGTCGAGCTCCAGCAAAAAGTCGAGCAAATCGAGTAAGTCGAGCAGCTCCAGCAAGTCGTACAGCTACGACGACTCCGATGATTCGGACTACGACCCCGACTATGACTCTGACTACGACGACAGCTACGACGATTCCAGCGACTACGACGACTCCACGGACTCCGTCCCGCCCACCGAGTTCACCGACGTCGACGAGTAACGCCGAGCGACACAGCCTCATCGCAAGCAAAAGCGCCCGTTTCCACCAGAGAAACGGGCGCTTTTCTGTAAAGGGCACTCCCTCACAGCACGCATCGCCAGTACAAAAAACGGGCCGCGCGCAAACCCATACGCGCGACCCGCCTCCAAGCCAAAACCGTAAGCTACTTAATGTAGATCGAATCGATGATGTACTCCCAATCGGAGTCGCCCGAAAGCGAATCGTACGATCCGAGCCACAGATCGGTCGATTTGCCCACGTTGTTCGTCTTCCCGATCGTGTTAAACCCGGAGCTGAAGTGGTTGGAGATCATCAGCGTTCCCACCGTGTAGCCATCGTGGACAATCGTGTAATCGACCCACAAACCGTTCTTGACGCCACTGTACGTGCCCTGTGAGGTCTTTACGTCCCAGTCGCTCCCCCAGTCCTCGGGAACTTCGAACGTGAACACATCGCCGTCGTAGGTACGGCTCTTGCGGCTCGTCTCCGAGACGGCCGCGTTATAGCTCGCGACCGCACCGTTACGCGCCGAAGAAGCCAAGCCCGCCAGACGATCGGCCTCGTCCTTGTCGTCGCAGCCACCCTGACGCGCGTAATTCTGCGCCATGGTAATCTCGCCGGGCTCGACATCCACGGCGTTCACCGGATCGCCGAGCTCAAACTTGGCATTCTCACGCAAGTCAAGCTTCTCGCCCTTCTTGAGCGCGTCGCCCAGCTTAATGCTCACCGACACGTTGGGGATATCCCAAATCTCGCCGTCGGCACCCAGGGGCGAGGCAGCCACTGCAAGACTGTAGCTGCCCTGCATAAGCTTGATGCCGTTGCCGTCGCTGTCGACGTAAAAGACCGTGTCAACGTCCTTGCCGTCAACGTCGGTTCCCGTCACGTGCACCGGCAGCTTGGTGGCGCCGGTATCGGTATCCCACTGCATGCCGGTCGCCGTGATGCGCACCGGGTGCTTGGAGTGCTTGACGGCCTCTTCTTCCTTCTTCTTTTCGATGCGCTCGAGCTCGGCCTGCTGCGGACGGTACACGCCAAAGTAGTAGCCGGCACCGCCGCCCGCAAGGATGGCCGCGAGCACGCCGACGGTGATCAGTGCGGCCTTCTTACCATTCTTCTTGGGGCGCTGCGGACCAGGTGCGTTCGCACCCATGTCATAGGCGCCCGGCACGTCGACCGGCGGCATATAGGGCGGCAGGTCGCTCGCACCCGACATGGAAGCAGGCTGTCCATAGCCCTGCTGCGTCTGACCAGGTTGCTGGTACATCGGCTGCGCCGGAGCAGCATCAGCGGGCCCAAACTCCTCCATAGGGGCGCCGCAACTAGTGCAGAAGTGCTGGCCGTCGGGCACGTACGAACCACATTTTGTGCAAAACATAAGGTTCTCCCTTACAACAATTCCGTTACCCAGAGTGTAACCCGCGCCCCGGCAACAACGTTGCGCAACAATTGCCACGCCATAGCAAAAGGCCCCGCGGAAGATCCGCAGGGCCTACGATAGTCTCCTGTAAGCGGGGCCGAGTCTAGCCCGCCAGCAGGCATATCGGCAGAATTAGTCCTCCTTGAGGACGAAGGCGCTCACCAAGCCGGCGATCGAGAAGATGAGCGTAAGGACGGCACCATATGCCGGGGCCAGGAACGGCTTGATGGTCGTAATGACGGCAAAAGCGCTCGAACCACCGCCCGAAGCGAGCATCTGGGTCAGCGCACCGTCAATCTGGCCGTTTGCCACCAGCGCGCCGATGATGCATACAAGCGAAAGAACCGCAGAAGCGCCAAGGCTGGCAAACAGGACAACATCCTGCTTCTTGAGGAACTTAATCACAACACCAGCGATCATAGCCACAACGCAGGCAACCCACAGCACAAAGAGAATGGTGAGAACGTTAGCAACCAAACCGAGCGAGCCGGCGGCCTGTTGAGCCTGAGCGGCCGCCGAGGTGTCATACGAGGTAATCTGCATCGCAAGATTGTTAACACCCGTAGAAAGGCCGCGCAACGCACCGGAGAGGCTAAACACATGCGGCATGTCGAACGCGCTGTTAACAAGCGCCTTGGCCGAGGTGATCGCCGTCTGGTTGAGTCCGTAGTTATCGGAGCCAGCCTGGTTAGCGGCATAGCCGAGCGCCTTGTCGATCCAAGGCATAGCGATCCACGGCTGGAACATGCACACGAAGGAGGCCACGGCGCCGCCCAGCATGGCGAGGGAGCGCTTGCCGAAGCCCGTGGCCGCCGTCAGCGTGCTCTGAAAATTGGAGCCGGCGTTGCCAAATCCGTGATGTGCAGCAGACGCGGGCCGAGCGAACGGCTGCTGCACCGGCGCGGGCTGCGGCGCGAACTGCTGCGGAGCCGGGGCTTGGCGGACAGGAGCCGCCTGAGGCGCGGAAGGAGCGCCGACCATAGACTGGCCGCAGTTGCCGCAAAAGACGGCACCATCGGGCTGCTGGGAACCACAGTGAGGACAGAACATATCATTCCCCTTTCTTAAGGGAGCGGCTGGGCTCGATCCCGCGTCCGCTCGAACACCTTTGACAGTTAGAATCATCCGTCCAAAAATTCGAAAGTTGTTGCGCAACATGGAAAGCGGCGGCAAGTTTTTTACCTGCCGCCGCTCGTCTACAACGTTTTGCCTGGTACAGACCGTTATTCGTTAACGAATCTCGACCGTAAAGACCTCGTTGCCCATCTTGACCTTGTCGCCGTTCTTGAGCTTGACGAGCTCGCCGGGCTCAAGTCGGTTGCCGTTGATGCACGTTCCGTTGGTGGAGTTCTTGTCCTCCACGGCAAAGCACTGGCCCGTGTAGCGCACCAGCAGATGCACGCGCGAGATGGCAGTGTTGCCCTCGATACGGACGTTTGCCGCCGAGCCCTTG
Organism: uncultured Collinsella sp.; assembly: GCA_934654585.1. Classification (GTDB taxonomy): domain Bacteria; phylum Actinomycetota; class Coriobacteriia; order Coriobacteriales; family Coriobacteriaceae; genus Collinsella. Next base: position 69,643 of record CAKUGF010000002.1, read on the forward strand.
CCCACCGTGGCGGGGAACTCGGTGATCTCGTAGCGGGTGCCGCGCTCGCGGACAAGCGTCATGCGCGGGCCATAGGCGGAACGGGGCACATCGGAGGCGATACGCGGCAGCTCAGAGGACGACGGATGATCCGAGGACGCCATAAGCTCGTCGAGCACCGTCACGCCCGTGCTGGGACGGTTGTAGACCGCGTTGGGCTGGCTGTAGGCGCCAGCCGGCTGGTTAGCGCCAGCCACGGGGCCGCGGGGAATCACCACGTTGCCGTTGGCACCGGCAGGAGCGGCAGAGGGGGCCGCGGCGGGGTGCGTACCGGGACGCACAGCGGGACCGGCATCCGGGATATTGGACGGACGGTTGTGCGAAGCGCGCGCGGGACGCTGCGCCGGCTGCTGAGGATAGGCGCCGGCAGCGGGGCGACCGGCCTGGGGCACCTGGGGCTGTGACATAGGAGCCATGCCGGGACGACCCGCCTGCGGCATCGGAGCCGCACCGGGACGCTGGGCACCCATTCCGGGCTGTGCAACCGGAGCCGCGGGCGCACCTGCAGCCTGCACGGGACGCTGCTGCTGGGCAGGGGTACGAAGCGTCGCCGCGGCGGCGGCAGAAGCGCCACCAGGCATGTACTTGGCAAGCTCCGAGCCACACTTTAGACAAAACTTGCTGGTATTGGGATTGTTGTATCCGCAGTGACCACAAAACATGATGGGTCCTTTCCGGCGCTGGGCGCCTTAACGTGCGATCTTAACGAGCTTGGGGGCATCGGCCGCGGTGTCGAGCGCCCAAAGCGTAGAGGACTTGCCACTATTATCCGCCACAAACAGCGTCGTGCCGTTGAGCCACAGCGCCGTTTTCGAGGGACTGAGGTCAACGCCGGCCTTATCCGCAACCTTTTCATAGTCGCTCGAGAGGCCCGAGCTCGCGTCAATCCAACCAAGCTCACCGCCCAAGCGCACCAGCGCGCAGCCGTGACTGTTCGCCCACAGGCAGCCCGCGTCGGCATAGGAATCGAACGAGCTAAACGTACCGCCCTGCGTGCAGCGCGAAAGTGTGGTGTGTCCGTCGCCGCCCGTCAGCACGGCATAGAGCGTCCCCTCGCTAAAGAAGGCATTCTTGAGCTGCTCAGAGCCGGCGACATACGAACCAAAGGGACCATGCGTCTCCTGCGGATGCTCGGCCTCCGCCTCGGCATCCTCCTGCTCAAGCACAATCTCGCCGGCAGAGGAGACATCGGCAAGCGTCGCCTCGCACACGGTCCAACCCGTATCGGTGGCAACGACCAAATCGCAGTGCGAGCTGTCGCCAAACAGCCAGGCATTCGAGGCGGGCTGCGCGGCCACCAGGTGCGCAGCGTCTTCGTCGAGACGCCACACGCAGGCCTTGCCGTCCTTGAGCGTCATGGCGGCAGCAGTGCCGTCACGCACGACCAAGCCGGCGACATCGCCCTCGAGCGTCGCTACCGTCTTAACCTTAACCTTGGACTTGCCCTTGCCGCCCGCCTGCTTGGCGCACGCCGCAATGTCCTCGATCTTCATAACATTGGCGCCGTCTGCATAGTACAGGTCGCCATCGCAGACATTCAGGTACTTCGCGGTTGCCTTGGTAAGCGCCGTCGCATCCACGGCCTTGGTGCCCGAAGCCTTGCGCGCCAGGATATGAGAGGCATCTGCCCAATACAGATACGATCCGTCGCAGACCATCGCGTCGCCGCCCAGACCCTCCTTGGCCTGCGCCTTAATCTTGCGGTCGCCGCCCATCAGGTCGAGTTTGCTTTCGGACTTTTTCTTCTCGGCCGAGACCTGCTGGGCCTCGCGCTTAAGGTCCTGGTCGCCCTTCCAGGCCAAGCCAACACCCACGACCACCGCAATAACCAGCACGGCAGCCACGGCAATCGCAATCTTCTTCGCCAGCGGCTTGCGAACCGCGGCTCGGGCGTTTTCAAAATGAGATGTCTCGCGCGATGCTGTGGCACCCTTACCGGCAGAAGCGTTGGGGTTCACACCCGAATCGCCATCCAAGTTATCGAGCGAGAACAGCGCATCCTCCCCCGCCGGGGCCTGCGTGGCAGGCTCAGCATCCGGCTCAGGCGCCTTCGCAAACCGATGCCCGGGCTTTTTCGGGGCAGGCGCGGCAGCAGCATCAGCAACAGGAGCCGTCCCAGCAACAGCCGCATGACCAGCGCTAGCAGCATGCGACCCCACGGGAGCGGCGTGGCTCGGCGCCGGTGCGTCGTCGTCCACGCTCAGCGGCGCCCCGCAAAACGGACAGCTGCGCGTCCCCTCATCGACCGTCTGGCCGCAAAACGGGCAATATGCCTGTTTGGAACCCATCGATCATTCCTTTCCTATAAAAACGGCGCCCCGCCCAGCAGTGGGGCAAGGCGCCGTAAAGCTCACAGATGCACAAGCGTCTTGCGCAGAGCTTAGTTCTCCTCGTTCTCCTTGCGCTTCTTAGCGACAACCAGGTAGATACCGCCGGCGACAACGACGATCGCGACGATGGTGCCGATCATGAGCGGCAGGTTGTTCATCCACAGAACGAAGGAGTCGTTGGTGACGAGCACGCCCGTAGCCTTGAGCTCCTTGGACTTGTTGCCCGCGGCGTCCCAAGCGACAACGGTGACGTCCTGCTTGGAGGAGCTGCCGTCGAGGGTGAACTCGCGGATCGGGCTCTTCTCGAGCTGGTCGGCCGTGAAGGTGGCGACGGTCTTGCCGTTCACCTTGATCTGAGCCTTCGAAAGCTTGAGGTTGTCCTCGAAGCTCACCTTGGCCTTGTGCGAGGACTCCTCGTACTTACCGTTGGAAGCAAGGTCGACGAAGGAAGCGATGGGCGCGGTGTCGTCAACGGCGAAGTTGATCTCGGCTGCGGCGCCGGTCTTCTTGGCGTTCTTGCCCTCCATGGTGTTCTCGGAGGAGTTGCCGGCGGCGTCCTCGCTGTGGAACAGCACGCGATACGCGCCATCCTTGTCGTAGTTGGACTTGCTCACGGTGTAGTTGTACTCGCTCCAGCCGCTCGACGTGTCGGAGTCGGTGGTGTAGTTGTCGCCGCTCTTGAGCGTCGTGTTCTTGGTGTCGCGGGTCAGCTCGACGGAGGTCTTGTTGTCATCAAGGCCGGACGGGTTGATCTCGGTCACCTTAACATCGGTGGTCTTGGAGCTCTTGAGGTACTGGTCGAGCATCTTGCCGGTGTTATCGGAGATGACGTAGGTCGAACCAAAGCGGTTAACGGACCAGGTGACAGCCTCGGACTCGGTGTTACCAGCCAGGTCGATAGCCTGAACGGTCAGCGTGTAGACGCCGTCGTTGCCCTTGGTCTTGGCCGGGCTGAGGTAGCTCACGGACTTGTCGGTAGCCGAGGTATTGATCGCGGCGCCCGCATAGGGGTTCGGATCGTCCTTGGACAGCGGGTAGCTGATCTTGGAAACCTCGATGGTGGTGCCATCGGCAAGGTTGGTGTCGTGGACAGCGGCGCTCGGGGCGACCTCGCCAGCATAAGCCGTGCGGTTGACGACATTCTGGATGTCGATCTTGGGCTTGATGGTGTCGATCACGAACTCAGGCGAGGTGTAGGACTCGGACTTGTTGGAAGCCAGGTCCTCACCGGAGACGGAAAGCGTGTAGACGCCCTGACCCGGGAAGGTCACCGTAGCGGTATGGGTATCGCCGTTGCTGGTCCAGCCGCCGATCTGGGCAGGAGTAGCCTCGTCACCGTTGCCGGCAGAGACGGGAGCCTCGATCTTGAACAGGTTCGGATCGAAGTTGTGCTCCTCAACCGTAATGGTAGCCGTACGAGCAGCGTTGTAATACTTACCGTTCTGAGCAGCCTCAGTGTTCCAAGACACATTCAGCTTAGGAGCGGTCTTATCGATGGTGAAGGTGTCACCATCGGCTTTCGCCTGGCGCCCGATAAGGTCAGTTACCACGCAATCAGAAACGACGTAGTCGCCGTCCTCGGTAAACGGAATAGAGCACGTGTAAACATTGGAGCCTTCGCTCGTCTCCTTGAAATCGGTGGGGAAGACAGATTTCCAAGACTTGCCGTCTCGGGTAACGGTAGCGATAGGAACGTTCTCCATGTACTCCTGAACGTACTCATAGAACGGAGCTTTAATCGTCAGGGTCAAGGTGCGACTAACGTTGTAGTACTTACCATTCGAAGCCGCCGTTGTGTCCCAAGACGAAGAGATCTCAGGAGCGCTCGAAGCCCTAACGAGTTCAGTGTACTTAGGATTGATCTTTGCGTCAGCGAGAGTTTGATCGTTGGTGTTGCCGGCATTGTCGACCATCTTGACATGAATGCTGTCAGTCGACACCTTCGAATCTTCGTCGATTTCGAAAGTGTATTTGCCATAGTCCTCAGCCTTGGGCGAAGCAGCCTTCTGGCCACTCTTCTGAATCTGATAGTTAGCCTGGACGTCCGCAATTCCCGACACGCCTGTGCCGTCATTCGTAGGACCGTCTTTAGCGTCGAAGTCGACAGTGATCCTGTCGGCAACAAGTGCGCCAGCGTGGCTGCCGCTCTTGAGCTCGGCCTTCTTGCTACCAGAAGCCTTCGCAGTAAATGAAGTAAGCGAAGGCCTAGTGTGATCGTAGTTGTAATTTACATCGCAGACGCGCTTGATAACCTTATCCGAGTTCTGGGTGTAGAACTTTGCAAGCTGATTCGCAGAAGCACTGGTTTTAAACGTTTGCTGCTTAGCGAAATCGAGGTCGGCAACGGTCTGATTGTCTTCAATATCCTGCGAAACGGCTACTGCATTTTCACCATCGACACCAACAGTGGCAACATTCCTGTACCAAAGATTGTCGTCAGCCTTATGAATCGTCTTGGAATAATCCTTGTTACCCTGATTCTTGTAGTAGTCCTCGTTATAGGTCAAGCCAGTCAGAGTGACGCCCGACTTCTCATTCCAATCGACATCTTCAATTTTCGCAACCTTGATCTTAGGCTGAGTAATCTGGCTTCCATCAGCAGTGAAGTCATAGTTATTCAGCTTATCAAGGTTGTCCTTTGAACCACGAAGCTTAAACTCGAGCGCCGAAGAATCGAGCGCGGTATCGTCAGTGGCAAAAGCGGCCTTGTTATATTCCTCTTCTGTAATTGTGACCGACTCAAACAGATCGGACACCTCGCCGTTAGTGGCGTCTTTCACAAGGCCATTAGCGGTCTTAAGGATCTCCTTTTTCTGGTCCTTCGCAAGACGGAACGGAAGGGCCTCAGAATTCACCATACCGCCCAAATCGACCTTTTGCTTCGCAGCAGGCTTAATGGTAACGGCAATATCTCCAGCTTCTTCCTTATTCGGGTACTCCACCTTAACGTGAGCCACAACATCTTGGTTGCTAGGATCACAAGCCTTGGGAGTGACCGAAATAGAGTAAACGCCGTCCTTATAAGAAGGTTCAGACACCGAAACAAAATCGTTTCCCTTGGTATCCGCAGACAGCGTCAATCCCTCAGGAGCGTTGAAAAGCACGACGGTTTTCGCAGTGCCCTTGTTTTCATATTTAAGGTCGTTGACCGTAACGCCGTTCTGCTTAACAGCATCGATAGCGTTCTGGACGCCGTTCCAGGCATCATTCGACGTCACGGAAATGGTGTCAGCAGCGAAAGCGGCGTTGATCTTGGCAACGGTCTCTTCATCCAAATTGACCTTTTCGCCGGTCTTCTCGGTGTCTACGACGTCATATTTTGTCTTATTATCGGAACCGGACGCGGCTTTACCGGTCGCACTGTCGCCGTTTCCCTTCGAGTCACCTGCCGGGTTTGACGAGTCGGCGCCGCCAGCACCCTCACCGGGTTCGGGCTTTTCAGTCGGCTCGACAACATCCTCATAGGAGTATTTGAACATATATCCAAAAGAAGCCGACTTGACCGTAAGCGTCAGCTTCGCATTCTCGACAACCTTATCAGACGACACCTCATACGTGTCTTTGTCAATCTCCTTCACGACAACGCCCTCGGTGTCAGACGTAAGAGAAACGTCGTACGTCCTGCCATGATATTTGGATCCGCCGTTGCCGTAATAGAGCTTGACATTCTGCTTCTTGGGATCCTTCTCAATTTCCTTGAGTTTCGCGTCGACGGCCTTATCCAGTGCGTCGTCGAACAACTCGTGCGAATTAGAGTAAACAAGGTCCTCCAAATCGCTCTTTTTAATAGTCGCCCTAGCCGTGCCATCGACGCCCTTGGGAACCTTGCTATCAAACGTCAGGCTAATCGTACGACCCGTAAGATCGACGCTGGAAGTAGCCTTAGATTTGTACTCCGACTTCGCCGGCTCGGACGTCGAGGTCTCCGCAGCATACGCGGCGGTCACGGCCTGGGCGATCGGGGTGGTGGGGATGGTCGAGGTGGCCATCACGGTGGCGAGGATCACGGCAGCAGGCTTGCGTGAATACGCCTTAAGTTTATCGAACATAGACATAGTTCGCTTTTCCTTCCCTAGTCGTAGAGCCTATCGATAGATTGATCGGTATGGACTACTATCACATTCTGTTTGAGTATGAAGCGGAATCCGTCATCCTCGTGTTGAACAACACCTTGTGAACCGATGTTTTCATAAACATCGCCCTCACTGAGCACGTCAGTCTCGGATTCGGACGCCTCGGCGCCCTCGTCGAGCAGACCGGTCCCCTGCTCGGAGTCCTCGTCGGCCTCGTCGAGCAGACCCGTCTCGCGCTCGGACTCCTCGTCCTCCTCGGTGAGCAGGCCGGTGGAACGCTCGGACTCTTCGTCGTCTTCCACCAGCACGCCGGTCGGCCGCTCAGACTCCTCATTCTCGTCCTCGGTAAGCACGCCGGTCGGACGCTCGGAATCCTCTTCGTCCTCAACCAGAACACCGGTCGGGCGCTCGGAATCGTCCTCGTCCTCCACCAGAACACCGGTGGGGCGCTCGGTCTCCATGTCGTCCTCGGTCAGAACCTCGGTCGGGGTCTCGCTGCCGGCAAAGCCCTCGTCATCGTTCTCGTCGCGGGCGTCCTTCTCCACCTTGGCGGCATGGGCCTTGGCATGACGGGCCGATGCCGGCTCGTCGCTGATGGGCGCGACCACCGTGGTCATGTTGTCGTCGCCCTCGGGACCCTCGTGCGCAATGTCGGTCACGCGATCGTCGCCCTCGGGGCCACCCAGCACGGAGCGGGCGGGGTTGGACTTCTTGGCGCCGGCACCACGCGAGCCGCGCGTCGTACGGCGACGCGAAGACTCACCAGAAGTAGGCACGCGCTTGCCCTGAAGGAAGCGGATGGCGTTGATGACATCCATCTTCACAAACACAACCACCGCGGCGACGGCGAGCACGGCCGCGAGAACAAACGCGGCGATCGATACGTAGAAGTAAACGTTTTCCATGTTCGCCCCTCCTTAATCCTCGGCGACGACGGCGTTGGAATACACCGTGGTGATCTTGCGCTGGACCTCGTTCTCCAGGCGCTGAATGGTCTCGTCGCGACGCTGCTCGGCGTCATCGTCCTTGGGCGAGACGGCCTTAAGACCCGCATCGACCTTCTTGTAGAGCTTCTCGGCCTGCGACTTCTTAATGCCGGCGGCCTTGAACTTATCCATGTAGGTCTCCATGGCGTTGGAGATCAGCGCGTAGCTGTCCAGGCGCACCGTCTCGTTGGACTCGCTGGCGATCTCGTCGGCCAGGTCCTCCAGGTTGCCCCAGTACTCCTTGTACATGGAATCGGAGTCGTCGTCGGTCTTGACGGCGATGGCGATCTTAGTCGTGAACTGCGCAATGCCGTTATAGATCTTGGCCTTGTCGTGGTTCTCGAACGACGGATCCTCCGCGGCGTTCTTAAAGTACTCAGCAGACGCCTTGATGCGCGTGGTGCGGTTGGCGTCCTCGTCGTCCTTGCTGCCGCCGTAGGAGTAGAAGTACCAGTACAGGCGTCCCATCTCGTAGGACAGCTCCGAGAACCTGCTCGACTTCTCGAGCTCGGTCAGGTTCTGCTGGTACACGTCGTCGAGCTGTGCCTTCTCCTTGGTGGTAAAGGAGCCGTCGGCCTTGTAGGCATCGATGAGGCCCTCGTAGCCCTCGACGTCGCCCGGACGGTAGCCGATGGCGGCGAGGTAGGCCTGCTCGGCCTTCTCGGGAGCCGACTGGGTCTGGTCGCGGCCGAGCTTCATCTGGTAGTCGAACTTCTCGGTGATCGTCGACTCGCGCAGCGCCATGCTGCCAATGCCCACGGCCAGGCACACCACGCACGCGATAATGCAGCCAAAGAAGGTCTTGACCTTGCGGGCCTGCTTATCGCGGAACTCGCGGGTGAGCTCCTTGTAGATCTCCAGATCGGCGGCCAGCTCGTCGCAATCCTGATAGCGGCGGGCGCGCTCGAGCTCGCAGCACTTGGGGATGATGACGTCAGCAAAGCCCTCGCCCACGTTCTCGTTTTTGGTGTGGACGTTGGGCAGCGGGAACTCGACCGGGGGCGCCTCGCCCACCAGCAGGTGCCACATGGTGGCGCCGATGCCGTAGATATCGGTACGGGCGTCGGTCTGGGCCTTGCCGTACTGCTCGGGCGCGGCGTAACCCGTGGTACCAAAGGCGATGGTGTCCTTGCGGGCCTCGTCCTTGTACTCGCGTGCAACGCCCAGGTCGATCAGCTTAATGTAGCCATCGGGGTGCAGCATGATGTTGGAGGGCTTCATGTCGCGGTAGACGATGGGCGGGTCTTGACGGTGCAGGTAGCCCAGGGCGTCACACACCTGCAGCATCCACTTTTGCACGTCTTCCTCGGACTGCGGGCCCTCGCGGCGCACCACGTCGGCCAGGGACGTACCCTCGACGTGGTCCATGATGACGTAGATGAAGTCCTCGGTCTTCTCGATATCGACGATATCGACGATATTGGGGTGGTCGAGCTTGGAGAGCAGCTCGGCCTCGCTGGCCAGCGACTGCTCAATGGGGCGGCCGGTGGGGTCGGTCGCGTTGCGGTCGACCTCTTTGACGGCCCACTGCTTGTTGGTGAGCTGCAGGTCGGCGGCCAGGTAGACACGGCTCATGCCGCCCTTGCCGATCACCGACAGAATCTTGTAACGACCCTTGATGACGTCGCCCACGCGCTTACGGCGCGCGTCGACCTCTCGCCTGCTTCTGGTAGACGGCATGGGCTATCGACCTCCCTGAGGCTGGACGCGCAGCACCAGCGCGGTAACGTTATCGGCCTCTTTGCGATCCATGACGAGCTTGGCGGTGTCGGCGATACGCTGCGTGACGCAACCGGGCTCAAAGCCCTCCTGCTCCTCGCGGTCCAGGTCGGCGGCGGTGCACACGGCATAGGCGCCGCGACGACGCTCGGCATCCCAGGCGTTGGCGTCCAGGGCGTCGGGCCCTAGGCGACGGCGAAGCTCAGTGTCGGTGAGCACATGGCGGAAGCCATCGGAGCACAGCAGGTAGATGGCATCGCGATCCAGATTGCCATGAATCAGGTCGGGCACGACCTCCTTGGTGGAGCCCAGGCACTGCAGCAGCACGTTGCGGCGCGGATGCGTCAGGGCCTCCTCGGGCGTGATGCGACCGGCCTCGACCTCGCGGCGCACAAAGGTCTGGTCGACGGTGAGCTGATTGGTCGCCGACTCGGTGAGCTCGTAGGCGCGCGTATCGCCCACGTGCACGATGGAATAGCGGCCGCCGATGGCGAGCATGGCGGTAAGCGTGGTGCCCAGGTTCATGTGCTCGGCCATGCCGTAGCGAATCAGCGCCATGTTCATGTCCTGGATCAGGCCACCCCATTGGCCGTCGACGAAGCTCTCAAAGCCGCCGACGGAGCTTTCCATGGCCTCCAGGGCCACGGGCAGCTTGTTGTCGAACCAGTCCGAGAGCATGCTGATCACGGCAGCCGAGGCGAGCTCGCCGCACTCAAGGCCGCCCATGCCGTCGGCGACGGCGACCAGCGCCACATCGCCCACGGGGGTGGAGGCGACCTTGATCAGGTAGCTGTCCTGGTTGGATTCGCGCGTACGGCCGACGTTGGAATAACCGGCCCCTTCAAATAGCATCTGCGCTCCTTTCTCGAATATCTCAACGTGGGTCGCATACCCCTTAGGCGGGCTGGACCTCGAATGCAAAGTTCTCATCGCTCATGCGCACGGTGTCGCCGTCGACGAGCTCGACCGGGAAGCCCGGGTCGATGCGCTCGTTGTTGACGAAGGTGCCGTTGCGCGAGTTGTCGTCCTCGATCGTGCAGGTGTCGGGACCGGTGACAAAGATCGCGTGGCTGCGCGAAACCGTCGTGGAGCCCTTGACCATAAACGAGCTGTGCTTGGACTTGCCCACCACAAAGCGACGGCCGCGGACCTCGAAGCGCTCTCCGGTAGCGATGCGCGTGAGGAAGAAACGCAGATGGCGAACGGTCGCGGCGGTCGCGGGAGCCGTCTCGGGTTTGGGAGCGGGCTTAGGTGCCGGCTCGGGCTTGGGCTCGGGCTTGGCGGCGTGCGCATGAGCGCCGTGGTGCTCGACCGTGTCCTTGGAGAACAGCGACTCATAGCCCTCGGCGACCTTAAAGTCGATGGGGTTGAGCACGCCGGTACGGTCCTGGCGGGATTGGGCGATGGGTGCGTCGGTCAGATCGTCCTCGTCCTTGGGCGCGGGCTCGGGTTGGGGTTCCGGCTCGGGTTCCGGCTCCGGCTCAGGCTCCGGTTCCGGCTCAGGCTCCGGCTCCGGCTCGGGCGCGGGAGCCGGCTGCGGCTCGGGCTGCGGCGCAGGTGCCGGCGCGGGTGCGGGAGCCGGCTGAGGCTCGGGTGCGGGTGCAGGCGCAGGCGCGGTAGAAGAAATCGGCTCGTCCTCCAGATCGGAAAGGACCACCGTTCCCAGAATGGGGCCGGGTGCGACGCCGCCCAGGTCCTCGCCGTCATCGAGCACCGTGGTGCCGTGGTCGTCGCCGCCGTCGAGCACCGTCGTGCCGGCGTCCATGAGCATGGCGCTCGCGCTCACCTGCTTAAGATGGCGGGAGAAGCCCAGGATATCGAAGGGGCCGGACTTCTTAAAGAACGCGGTAAACGACGACATGGCGTTCTCGGCGATATCGTCGGAAGGCTTGACCGATGCGGCGACCTGCTCAAAGAACACGCGAACGGCATCCAGGTTGGGCGTGAGGCCGACCATCGGCAAAAACACAAAGCGGCAGCCCGTGCCCGAGGCGTCCATAAACACCTCGTCGACCGCAAAGCGCAGGTTCATGAGCGGCAGCTGCGAGGCGATAAGGGTATCGAACGTGTTGGAGATGCTCTCGAGCAGCTCACAGGTCTCGGCGCCGTCGAAGGGACGCGCCAGGCGCTGCTCCAGCGTCTCGCCGGCAATGCGATAGCGCATCTCGAGCACGCCGTCGGGATAGCGCATGAGCGCGCCGGGCAGCAGGCAGCCCACGCTGCCGGAAGTCACGGCCTCGTAGAGGCGCTTGTCGAGCTGACGCTGATCGGCGACGACATAACCGAGCGCCATAGAACCGTCACGCTGTTGAATAACTCGTTTTTCCATTTCGCTAACCAATCGTCAGAACATGCGCGTCGCGCGCGCAAAACCAATAGGTACTCCGGCCGGCGAGCACAATGCGGTCGCCAAACTCCAGCGGGAACGTCCGCGGCCCGTCGCCCTCCCCGCTATCGAAGACGCAGGCGGGGCCTCCGCCCGTATCGCGCAGGACGCGCGTGCCGTGGGTGCTTCCGCCATCCTCTAAAAACCAGGTGTCGTCGAGCATGAACACACGGCAGTGCAGACGCGAGACCACCGGGTCGGCCTCGATCGCATCGCAGCTACTAAACCGCCCGATCGAGAAGGGCCGATCCGCATCCACGCACCACACGCCCAAGACGCAAGGGCCGTCACCGTCGGCCACGCGAACCAGGCAGGCGCCGTCCTGCGCCCGCCCGTCGCCCGTGTCGGGCGGCTCCTGAAGTTCCTGAGGCGTACGGGAGCACAGCGTGCGGGCAAAGCGATCGTCCAGGCAGCCAAAAGCCATAGTGCGAAAGCACGCCGCCAAGAGCTCAGCAAGCGGGGCGCGCCCACAGGCGGCCTGCTGCTCGCCCCAGCGCACGACCTCGCGCGATTCGCATGCCATACGCAGCGGATCGATCTCGCGACCGGCGCGACGCTCGCTCTCCAGGCCGCGCAGCAGCTCGGGCCACGACGTGTGGAGCACAAAATCGAACAGCCCCGCATCGTCCAGGTCGGTCGCATTGCGCAGCATCTCGATAAGCGAAGCCGCCGCCCGCGAGAACACCGAGCTGTCGTCGGCATAGCCCTTGCGCATGTCGGCCGCATAGCGGCTCGAGTGCATAAGGCGCGAAAGAGCCGCCGCGGTGCGCTTGCGCACGATGGGGTTAGTGTGGTTGATATACCTGCCGCGGGTACCCACGAGCGCGTAGATGTGCTTGTGGTTGCAGCCGCCGCACGTCAGGTCCCTGATGCTCTCGGCAAAGCGATAGAACGCACTGTCCCAGCCGTGCTCGTGAACACAATCGCAAACCTGAGAGGAACTCGCCATGAGGCCCCTTCCCTAACTCCCCCGGAGACCTCAACTCTAGAGGTCACCGTGTTCCCATACTGTTGCACAACACCTTGGGAACAGTCCAGTAACTCAACGTTGCCGCCGGTCGGCGGCCCCTACAGCAGCGTGACCGGTGTCACCACATCCATCACGTGCCGATCCCCGACAAAATCGCCTTTGAGCCGCACATGGCGGCGGGCAAGATCGTCAAATGCGACGGCCGCCTGCGATGCCAAGGGCCGGGCCGCCGGGTCTTCCGCCAGACAGGCCAGAATAGCGCCGCGAACGTCGTCGGGAAGCTCCTCATCCACCGCGATGGCGCTCGTCCCCGCGCTCCGGCAGGCCTCGAAAAAGTCCTTCCAGGCATTACCGCATGCACCGGCCTCGGGAGCGCCCGCCAAATATGGCAGGCTGCCGCAGAGCGCCTCGTGGGCAAGGACGCCGAGCGAGAACACGTCGGAGGCAGGCTGGGCGCGACGGGCCTCGCCCTCGCCCATCAGCAGCTCGGGCGCAAGGTACCCCGGCGTCCCGTGCGGGCTGGCCCAGTAGGCGCCCTCCTCGTCCAAAAACGAGTAGTCCAGGTCGATAAGGGCCGCTTGGGGAATCTCGCCCAAAAGGTCGGCCGCCAGATCGAACGGGTCGCTCTCGAACACAATGTTGGAGGGCTTAAGGTCCTGGTGGACAAACGCTCCGTCAAACGCCTCCTGGGCCCGCGCCAGTGCGCCAAAGCACGAGGACACAAGCAGCAGCGTCTGGGCAAACGAGAGGCTGCGAACGCCCGTGGCGCAGGTGCGCACCACGTCGGCAAACGACACGCCCGGAACCATGACGGTCACCACGGCAAGGACGGTATCGTCGCCAGGAAGGGCGACGAGCTCGTGGAAGAGCACGCGGGCCAGACCGTGCGAGGACGGCGTAAGGGTGCCACCGGCATCGGCCTGCACGTCCAAAACGCGGCGGAAGAAATCCTCCTGGCGGCGCAGGTGGGCGATATCGCCGCGGATGAGCTTGAACGAACACGAGGTGCCGCGCAGGCCGTCCGCCGTGCAGGAACCGACAAAGACCTGCGAGCCGCCCGGCGCGCTCGTAACGAGCTTGAGGCCGTCGACGCCGGCCAGCCTGGCGATCATCCGAACCTTCGCGTCGACCGAAGTCGTCGCGATGTTGTTGTTCTCGGTCGTCTGATCCATCTTGTTAAGCACCTACCTTTCTTTGCTACCACTACCATGAAGGCAAAAACTCAAATGTTGTTGCGCAACATTGTCAAAAGGCGAAACTTTTTTTGTTTTGCCTGCTTGACGCGGGCAACAGTCGATAAAAAAGCGGCCGGGGACGATGTCCACGGCCGCGCTGGGTTGCGGTATTGAGTTATTTCGCACGCCGAACCCTTTTGCCGATCCCCTAGTGGGCCACCGGGGCAGCCTGCTCGCGCAGCACAAAGGTAAGCACGGCACCGGCAATGGCAAACAGCGCCATAAAGACGGGGGTGCTGGTCGCAGAACCGATCGCGCTCATGGAGCTGGCGTACAGCAGCTCAAAGGCCAAGACGGAAAGCGTCATGAGGCCGCAGCCGGCGGGCAGCACGACCTTGAGGCCCTGGGTGAGGTAGAGCACGATGCCGGCGATCGAGGCGAGCATGCCGAGGGCCCAAAAGGCGGTGACGGCCATCGAGATAAAGGCGATGCCGCCGGAGGAAACCTCGCCGTAGTTGGGATTGGTGATGCTCACGACATGGCCATGGCCCGAATCGGAATAGTCGTCGCCGTAGTAGGAGTTGCTCAGCGAGCTGGCAAGATCGGAGGCCGAATCGTACATGCTCTGGTAGGTGACGGCGATCTCGCCGGCCTTGCCAAGGCTCCACACGTTGTAGTTCTCGTCAAAGCCCAGGCTCGACGAATAGTCGGTGCTCTGGCCGGCGAGCTGGCTCAAGAAATTGGCGCCCTGGCTCGCATAGCTCGAGGCCTGCACCACCGTGGGCGAGATGCTAAACCACGGCATAAACGACAGCACGATGGCGATCACCGCAAGCGCGCAGGGAATGATGCGAGCAATGGACAGGGCCGGGTGCACGGCAGAGGCGGGAGCCGCCGCATGCATGGCGGGCGCCGCGGCAAAGGCCGGTGCGGGCTGGGGCTGGGCGGCCGGCGCGGGCGCGGGGGTGGGCTGAGCCGCATGCTGAGGCTGGGCCGGGGCAGCCGCGTGCGCAGGGGCAGCGGTCGCCGCCTGCATCTGGTGGCCGCAAATAGGACAGAAACGAGCACCGTCGTCAATCTTGGCGCCACAACCGGGACAGAACATATCGGGTACCTCCTTGGGGTTAAACAACAGGGCGTGCGGACCTTTGGGGCCCGCACGACCATATTCACCGCTATCGCTCAAAAGTTGTTGCGCAACTTTCAAAATGTTTTTTGAGGCTTCGTGCCCGCTGTTCGGACTGCCGCCGAATGTAGGCGATTATGCCAGCTTGTGGCCGCAGTTCATGCAGAAGGCGTGGCCCGCCTGAATGGGCGCGCCGCACGAGGGACACGTCGCGGCGCCGTCGGCAGGGGCAACCTGGGCCTCGACCGGCACGGGAGCGGCCTGCGTCTGGCGTGCCAGCTCGGCCTGAATCTCGGCCATGGATTTGCCGCACCCCGAGCAGAACATAGACGACCGCTGCAGGCGGTTATGGCAAAACGGGCAATCCACAAACGCCGTGGCATAGGCAGCGGCCTGTGCCTGGCGCTCGAGCTCGTCGACCTGGGCCTGAAGTTGCGCGCGCTCGTTGTCGATCGCGGCGATGCCGTCATAGAGCTCCTCGCGGCCCTGACGCAGCTCGGTGTTGTCCTTGGTCGCCTCGTACAGGCTCGCGCCCAGCTGGCCGGCAAGCTGCTGGCGACGCTTAAGGGCATCGTTCATTTGGCTCTTAATCCTGTTGACCTGCAGGGCACGGTTGGCATCGGCTGCCGTACGGTCGAGCGATGCCTGCATTTCGTCAAGAAAACCCATGGTGGGTCCTTTCTCATCTAGCGTATGGGGACACGGCGCCCCTCTCAAATGCGCCCATCATCGCACAGCGCCAGCGCGTCTGCACGCAAAACGGTGTTATTCAACAGTGCCGCAACCGCGAATGAGAGAAACTAGCCATACTATTGAACATTGCGCGCGGAATCGGACGGCAGTTGCGCCGTCACCGTCCGCGCAACATCACGACTGATACCCAAGGGGGCGAAGATGGACAATCAAGGACAGCAGGAGCTCATCGTACTCGATACGTTTGAGCCCGCGGTTGCCTTTGATCCCGCCAAGCGCGACGAATCGCGCCGCCGTTTCTCGATGTTCCTCGTCCAAAGCGAGGCCGGTCAGGGCGGCACGGGCGTAGTCCAACGTGCCACCAACACCGCCGGCGAGATCTTTGCCATCAAGCGCCTGCACGTGAGCGACACCACCGACGAGCGCATCGCCGCCGGCATGCGCGCCGTGCTGTTCGAGGAATATCGCAACCAACTCACCGTCTCGCACCTTAAGGGTTTTCCGCGCGTATACGGCTACGGTACCAGCAACGGCGAGCCGCTCATCGTTATGGAATGGGTCGAAGGCTCCACGCTCAAGCACATCACCCCGCAGCTCCCCCACGAGGACGGCGGCGTGCGCGGCGACGCGGTAGCGGCCATCGGCGTGGCCGTGCTCTCCATCCTCAATAACGTACGGCACCTGGATACGGGCGTTGCCCATCGCGACATCTCGCCGCGCAACATTATGGTCGCCATGAGCGAGCGCTCGCTCCAAGACCAGCTCGCAACGCTCGACTTCGACATCCGCCTCATCGACTTTGGCAGTTCCACGGCGCTCAACCCCATCGACCCCACGTTTACCGTGCGCGCCGACGTCTGGCGTGGCGGCACGCCCGAGTACGCGCCGCCCGAGATGCTCACCCACGATATCGCGGGCATCGAGACCAGGCGTCTGAGCCCCACCGTCGACATCTATGCGCTCTCGAGCGTGCTCTACGAGCTGTATTGCGGCCATACCCCGTTTAATCTGCAGGCGCTGGGCACCGCATCGCCCTACCGCGTCAAAACCGAAACGGCCTTTGAGGTGCCGCAGGCCCGCACGGCCGCCGACGAGGCGCTCATCAACATCATCGTGGCGGGACTCGCCATCGACCAGGAGCGGCGCCCCTCCGTCGAGCAGATGCTCGACCTGTTGCGCCGCTGGCAATCGAGCGAGCTGGGCGACTGGCCCACGCCCGAGCCGGTCTGGGGCATTAGGGCCATGGATGCCCAGACAACCTATATCGGCCCGGGGACAAGCGTCGACGAGCCCGTGCCCGCAACGTTCGATACCGCTCAGCCGGTCATGTTTCCGCTTGACGACGATGCCGCCGCTCCGGTCGACCTGTTTGCGGCCGCATCCGATACCGCTGCCGAAGGCGCCCCGCTCGACAACGGGCATCAGGACCGTGCGTCCTATCTGCCCGTACCGGTTGTGCTCGAGGCTCCCCGGGCGGCCTATGGCGCCGATGCCGCCGTGTCGGCCGCCGCGTCCATGCCCCCCGCGGCCGATGCCGCCGCCCCCGTCGCGCAAAACGCGATCTTCGGCGGCGCCGCGGCAGGCCCTTCCGCCTCCACCGCCTCTGCCGGCTTTTCCTCGGCGGCTTCGGCGGCACCTACGGCAGTCGCGGCAACCAAGACCGCCGCATCCGTCTCACGTCGCGCCTTTTTGGCGGCGGGCGGACTCGCCCTTACCGCACTTGCCGGCGGCGGTGCCTTCCTGCTGACGCGTGGCTCAAACAACGGAAGCGACACCGCGGTTGCGGCAGATGTCAAAAGCGAGGACAGCTCGTCCAAAAGCAAAAAGAACAGCGACTCCGATTCCTCGGACAACGTTTCGTCATCCAAAACCTCGACCGGCACCATCAGCGTGGAGATGCGCTATGCCGCCCAAAGCGGTGACAAGTGGGGCTTGATCGACGACACCGGCGCCTGGAAGGTCAAACCGACCTACAGCGACATGTGCCTCTACGGGGCCGGCCTTGCCGCCGCGCTCGATTCCTCGAGCGGCATGTGGGGCTACATCGACCAAGACGGAAACTGGGCCATCGAGCCGCAGTTCTCGGACACCCGGCCCTTCAACGACTACGGCGCCGTCGCCCAAGACGCGCAGACCAGTTTTTGGGGCGTGCTCAACCGCCAGGGCAAATGGATCGTCGATGCCAAGTACTACGCCATGGGCGATATGGTGCTGGGCAACTTTGTCCCCTTCCGCTCGAGCAACGAAGAGGACAGCTGGGGCTACATCTACATCAAGACCGGCAAGCGCAACGACGTGCCGCCGACCTTTAGGGGCTTGGGCGGCTGGGACTCGGCAAACGGCCTGGGGCCTGCAACGCAAGACGGCACCACCTGGGGCTACATCAACGGCTACGGCCAGTGGAAGATCGAGCCGCAGTTTAAGGCAGCCCGCCGCTTTGCCAGCAACCGCGCCGCGGTACAGTTCGACGACGGCTCGTGGGGCTATATTCTGCCCGACGGCACGCGCGCGTTCTCTGCCACCTTTGCCGAGGCGCGTGAGTTCGCCAACGGCTGGGCTCCCGTCAAGGACCAGGCGACCGGCCTATGGGGCTGCTCGACGGTGAGCGGCGCTTGGCAAGTCGAGCCCAAGTTCCGCGCCATGGGCGACATCTTCTATACCTCGTCCGATGTCTTTTTGCCTGTGCAGGACAACGATAGCGGCAAATGGGGCGTGCTCGACGACGCCGGCGACTGGCGCGTTATGCCCAAATTCGACGCGATTATCTAGCGCCTGCACCCAAGCCCGTTTATAGCAATGTAAAGACGGCGTTGACGTGCATGTTTTATTTCGCCCAATCGGATATAGTAGGTCGGAACGTCAAATTGCACGCAAAACGCAACCCGCGTGCCGCAACCGCAAGGAGGGGACCAATGGATCGAGAGACACCGCGCTCCGTCATGTTCGACGATCTGCGCAAGTTCGGCGGGATCACCAATCGCGACACCGCCTGGATGCTGCTGCGCTCCACCCCTATGGCCGGCGGCAAAGCACCGCGCGACCGCGTGGACGAGCGAACGTTCCTATCGCGCGAGGTTGTTCACGCTCCCGTCGAGCGCCCGCGCCCCGAGCTGTTTGCCGATATCACCCAGACGGCCCAAAACATCACTGCCCGCCTTATCTCCAACCTCGGCGGTAGCGAGATGGCTCGCGCCATGGTGGCGGAGCATTACAGCGGCGAGGCTGCCGACGCCATGCGCGAATCGCTGAGCGCCTATGGGCTCGACGACCGCATCTACCGCAACGCCTGCGACCGCATCGCCGCACCCGGCGCCACGGCCGCCGACTGCGCCCTGCCGCTTGTCACGCTGTTTGTGGCGTGCGGCTGCCTGTGCGACCCGCAAGCCGCCGTGCAGGTGACCGAGACGTTGATCGCCGACAAGATGGGCGGGCACTTCTCCACTACCGAGCTCAGCGTGGGCGAAGGCTTTACCGCAGCCGTCGAACCCGAGGTCAAGCATGCCGAGCGCCTGGGCCTCATCCGCATTGTGGGTAACGCCGCCAAGCCTCCGCTGTACCCGCTCAATGAGGGCGAGGGCGGTACCGTGATCGGTTCGCTCGCCACGGGCACCGGCGCCATCACCGATGTCGACCGCGATGTGTCGCGCCGCCACGCGCGCGTCTTTGCCAAGGACGGCTACTGGTACGTGCAGGGCTTGGGCTCCACCAACGGCACCGTGCTCATCTCGGGCGCCGACATGTCCCAGCACGTCGTCGAGCCGCCGCGCCATACGCGCAGGCCCGGCGTCGAGTACCCGCCCGTCCCCCTGTGGCACAGCGACACTATTTGCCTGGGTGCCACGACCCGTTTTTTGGTTATGAAACTCGCAATTTAGCATTGTGCCCGGCGCCGTACGTGGCGTACCGGGCACAACGTTTATCTGGTAAGAAGCGGTGCGCCCACGCCCGCGACACCGCAAGGTAAGGTCACCATGGCAGATACCACTCCGCAGCCCGATTCCCCGACAGTCCTCTTTCAGCTCGAATCGTTCGATACCGCCGCCCCCGTCAACCCCGCCGACGAGGAACTAGCCAAACGCCGCTTTATGACGCTCATGGTCACGGCAGACCGCTCCTCGCACGGCAACACGGGTCTCGTGCTCATGGCGCACAACACCTCTGCCGAACGCTTTGCCGTCAAGGTGCTCTCGGACAACGCCCTCGTGCGCGCACTGGGCACCAGCACCCCGTCGCGCACGGCAGACGAATCCGCTATGCACCTGGCAAACACTGCCGCGCTCTTTGAGGAATACCGTAACCTCTGCCGTGTGTCGCACTTGCGCGGATTTCCCCATGTCTACGGCTATGGTACGTGCCAAGGCGAGCCGCTCATCCTTATGGAGTGGGTCGAGGGTACGTCGCTCGACAAAGCGACCAGCATGTTGCCGCACGACGGCGAGGGCGTAACCTGCACCGCCACCGCCTCGATAGGCTGCGCCGTGCTGGGGACCTTGCTGTCGACTCAAAATCTCGAGACGCCGCTCGCGCACCGCGACCTGTCCCCCGCGAACATCATGTTTCGCACCAACGAATTTGGCATCGAGGAGCAGGTGCAGGCGTTGGCGTTTAAGCCGTGCCTGGTCGACATGGGCTCCTCGGTTCCGGCCCTGGGCAGCGACACGCTCACGCAGCGCGCCGACATTTGGCGCTATGCCACGCCGGCATATGCCGCGCCCGAGATGCTCACCCGTGATATCCCCAACGTTACCGCGCTGCGCCGCTCGCCCGCCGTCGATGTATATGCCATCGCGAGCATCCTCTACGAGCTCTACAGCGGGCACACCCCCTTTAGGGCAGCCAGGCACCAAGCGCGTGAGGTCTGCTCGTATTACCTGCTCAAGACGCAAAACGAACCCGAGCCGCTCGTTGCCCACAAGGGTGACGACCAGGCTTTTGCCGACCTTATCATGTCGTGTCTCGCGACCGACCAGGCATCGCGCCCCAGCGAGCGCGAGTTCTACGAAGGCTTGCTGGCATTCGCCCCCGACCTGGGCGAATCGGCCGTGAGCACGCCGGGGCTCTCCAACCAGCCCATCAACATCGATGCCGGTGCGCACCTTAAGGTCGACGTCGCCGGCGACCGCGCTCGAGCGCTTTTGGAACAGGCCCGTCGCGACGCCATGACCCGTCGCCGGTTTATTATCGGCGGCGTTGTGGCAGTTGCCGCGGGGCTCGGCGTTATCGGAGCTGCGACCAACGGCTTTGGCATTCCCGACTACCTCGAAGGCATCCGTGGATCGACTAACGACTACACCTGGGAGCAGCTGCAGGAAATCTCGCTCAGAATTAAGAACGCCGAGACCCGCAGCGAGGCGCGTGAGATTGCCCGGCGCTATCACCTGCTCGATGCCGACGGACGTATCCCCTATCCGTGCACCAAGCACGTGCGGCTCACTAACGGGCTCGAGGTCGGGGCCCAGCTTGTGGGCATCCGCCACGACGAGCTTCTGGACGGGACGGGCAAGGCCGGGCTGTCGTTTATCTTTGACGCCGGCATTGCCGAGCGCAACGCCGCGGAGCGCCCGCTCAACAGCGGTTGGGCCGATTGCGAACTGCGCGAATGGCTCGACACCGACGGCCTTAAGCTGCTGCCCGCTGAGCTGCGCGCGTCCATCAAGGCGGTCAAGAAGGTCTCGAATAACGTGGGCGTTGCGAATGACGCCTCGTGTCTGAGCGAGCTGCCCGCGACCCTCTGGCTTCCCGCCATGATCGAGCTCTGCGGCGATCAGCCACCCGAGTCATTTGCCGAAGACTATCACTACCTGGCCGATATCTACAACGGCGAGGGCGAGGAGTACCAGCTGTTCCGCGAGCTTAAGGTGAGCCCGTATTCCACCAACTCGACCATGATTCGTCAATGGAAGGGCAAGGACACTTGCTGGTGGGAGCGCACGGTAAGCCCCGACACGTCCGACGAGAAGGGCACGCTCTACATGAACCGCGTGGGCTACGACGGCGACGTCTTTATGTACGCCACCCCTGCGAGTAAGCCGGACAAGCGGACCTGCGTGATTCCTGGATTCTGTATCTAGAGAGCGGGTGTCTTGCCGCGACGGACCCCTCCCCGACGTTTGTCTCGATCTGTAACATCTAGGACCCAAATATCGGCCTAACTGTTACAGATTGAGACAGACGCTCAACCCCCTGAGAAACGTCTAGATCTGTAACAGTTAGAGGTCATTTTCCCTGCTAGATGTTACAGAATGAGACATTAAGTTGACCGCGGACGGTTTGTCTCAATCTGTAACAGCTGGGACCCAAAAACCGATCTAGTTGTTACAGATTGAGACATTGAGGCAGCAGCCTACTTCAATACTATTTGCGAATCCTCGTCTTAAGGACAAAGGCACACGCCGCAAAGCTCACGATGCAGAACAAAACGAGGATCCCCCATGAGCTCAGCAAGTGTGGCAGAACAAAGTTGTACGCCGCCTCCCATTTGTGCTTGTAGATCTGCTCGGTAATGTTGTCGTTCTCGCGATAGATCTTAAAGTCGAGCTTATTGAGTCGAGCGGTGGTGCCAAACGCCTCCATGCCCCAACGGCAGTTGACGAACGCGCTCACCGACTTCGCCATGCCCTTGAGCTCAAAGACCAGCCCGCTAAACAGGATCTGCGGCATGATCAGGATGGGCGCCACCGCGATAGCGCGGTCGGCACTTGTAAACAGCGCACTCACAAACAAGCCCAAATTCATGGCGCTGAGCGTAATGAGCAGCACCGTAATGAACAGCTCGAGCGGACCATTCATGAGCGTGTATTTTGGCACGCCTTCAAACGCCACAAACACGCCCGTCAGCATGGCAGACTGCAGCACGCAGAGTGCGCCCAGTACCAAAACCTTACTCGTGAGATAGGCACCCAGCCCCATGCCGCCGGCGTACTCACGCTTAAGAATGGTGCGTTCCTTGCAGATTTCCTGCACCGAGTTGAGGATGCCGACCCAAAACGACGCGCACGCAAGCGAGAACAGGCATGATTTAGTCGATTCGTAGACATCGAAGCAGTCATGCCCCGCTACGGCGCAGATCAGGGCGCCCAACAGCGGCGCCTGCAGCAAAAGCAACGCGAGGCGCGCGTGGTCGTTAAGAACCAGATGGGCATAGCGGCGCGTGAGCGTGAGCGCCTGCGAGGCAAACGAAGGCGAACGTCGCGGCTGCGGAGCCGTGTTGGAAGCCGGCGTGCCAAGCGCCCCCGACCCGCCGCGGTTATTCTGGCGGCGACTCGCAAAGTAGTTTGCCCAACCCACGGGATCTTGGGCGATAAGTCCAAACACGTCGGTAAAGTCCTCGACGCCAAAGAACGCGCGGGCCTCGCTGGGCGAACCCTCAAAGCACAGGACGCCTCCCGCACCCATAAAGACGACGCGGTCGCACAGGTCGATACTCTGCGTGGTGTGCGTGACGACCACGACGGTTCGACCGCCGCGCGCAAGCGACGACAGCTTTTTCATGAGGCTTTTCTCGATGCCGGGGTCGAGGCCGCTCGTGGGCTCGTCCAAAAAGAACAGACGCGGGTCGGCGAGCATCTCGACGGCGATGGACGCACGCTTGCGCTGACCGCCTGAAAGCGAGCGAATGTACTGGTCGGCGAAGGGCGAAAGTTCAAGCTGGGCCAAAATGTCGTAGCAACGCTGCTCGCGCTCCCGCGGGGTCGAGTCGGGCGTCATGCGCAGGTCCGCGGCATAGCGCAGCATATCGATAAGGCGCAGGTCGTCGTAGACGATATCCTGCTGCGGCACATAGCCGATACCGTTTTTGAGGATACCGTAGTTGCGGTAGAGGTCGACCCCGTTTACGCGAACCGACCCGCTTACGGCAGGATCGGTGCCGTTAAGCTCGTTGAGCAGCGTCGATTTGCCCGCGCCCGAGCCGCCCAGAATGGCCACGAACTCGCCGCGCTTGATGCGCAGCGAGACATGATCGGTAGTCGTGCGCGATCCGCCGCGGACTCGACGGATCTGCATCAGGTCGCGCGCCTCGACCTCGACGCCGGCGTTGGCGCAACCGCAGACAAGCGCGTCGCCGGTGTAGACAGCGGTGGCGTTGGCAATCTGGATAACATCGCCACGCTGCAGCACACGGCTACCCTGCAGCAGGGCGCCGCCGACATACGTACCGTTAAAGCTGTTGAGGTCCGTGACCTGCCACGTCTGAGCATCGAGACGCATAAGGGCGGCATGTCGCGCCGATACCGAAGGTGTGCCCAGGACCAGATCGTTGCTCGCGGCGCGGCCGATCGACAGCGCGTTAAAGGAGTTGAGGTCGACGGCGCGCCAAGTGGCCTCCTCGTAGCTCAGCAACAACATGATGCTGTCGTAGCGGCGCGACGCGATGTTGCCGATGGTTGCGACATCGCCCGGCGCGAAGGGCGTCCCCGCTGTTTTGAGGCCGTTGACATAGAGGCCGTTGGTGGATCCGTTGTCCTGGATGTAGCACATACCGCCCTGCAGCAAAAACGAACCGTGCAGGGACGAAACGATGCCGTAGCTCGATGCGAAGCAGATGTCGTTTTGCGTCGAGGCGCCAAAGGACACATACTGCTTGCCAAAACTCAGCAGATCGACCTCGAGCAGCACGCGGCTGCCCTCGATCACCGTAAGATACAGCTGGGGGCTGTGCTCCAAAAATGAACTCGTATCCAGCAGCGTTGTTCCGGTGTTGCCCGTAGGTCTCGATTGCTCCATGTCCCGTCTCCCCCATGCGCCGCGCGCTGCGGCCTTCAATATCTTTGCTGGAAAACAGATTAAGGAAGAACGCAGGGTAGTTGTTGCGCAACATGACGGGAGCCTGGATCTTTTTTCACAACGGGGTGCGGCGCGGCGGCGGGTCTGTCTTGATCTGTAACAGTTAGGGTCCAAAAACCGGTCTTGTTGTTACAGATCGAGACAGATGCTCAGCTTCTGGAGAAATATCTCAATCTGTAACAGTAAGAGGTCATTTTCCCTGCTAGATGTTACAGATCGAAATGTTGAGCTGATAGTCAGGCGGTATGTCTCGATCCGTAACAATAACTCAGCAATAACGGGTCAAGATGTTACAGATTGAGATGAAGGGCTGGACGGTGCACTGGCCCGGCAGTTGACCTCTTCTGTAACGAAATGTCATACAGTTTCATCCCCACTGGACACCCCCTGGGGGTATGGGTGTATAGTAACGGCAGGTTAACAATTAACATACCAAACCACAGAAAGGAGAAGCCATGGCTCAAGATAAGTTCGATGTGGGTGGCATGACGTGCGCCGCCTGCCAGGCGCACGTGGACCGTGCCGTCAGCAAGCTCGACGGCGTCCAAAGCGTCGCGGTCAACCTGCTCGCCGGCTCCATGCTGGTCGACTATGACCCCGCGCAGGTCACGCCCGACGACATCTGCACCGCCGTCGACCGCGCGGGCTACTCGGCATCGCCCGTCGACGCGGGCACCGGCGCCGCCCCAAGCGGCAGTGCGCAAGCCAGGTCCGGCGCCGCCCATATGGAGTCGCCCACCAAAAAACTGGAGGTCGCCGCCTCCGCTATGCGTACCCGACTCATTGTCTCGATTGTCTTCCTCATCCCACTGTTCTACATAGGCATGGGGCACATGCTTGGTTGGCCGCTGCCTGACATTTTCACTGATCACACCCATAGCATGACGCTCGCCCTCACCGAGCTCGTCCTGCTCATCCCCATCGTCTACGTCAACGACGCGTACTTTATCAACGGCTTCAAATCACTCGCGCACGGCGCGCCCACCATGGACGCTCTCATCGCCGTCGGTGCCACCGCGTCGATCGCCTGGTCGCTCTACGCCATGTTCATCATGGCCGACCAGCTAGCCGCGGGTCAGGTGCACGAGGCCATGATGACGGGCATGGACAATCTGTATTTTGAGAGCGCCGGCACCATCCTGTCGCTCGTCACCGTGGGTAAGTACCTCGAGACGCGCAGCAAGTCTAAGACCGGCGGCGCCATCGAGGCGCTGATCGACCTGGCGCCCAAGACCGCGACCATCGTGGCCGAGGACGGTACCGAGACCACCGTCGACGTCGATGCCATCCTGCCCGGCCAGGTGCTGCGCGTGCGCCCCGGCGAGTCCATCCCCGTCGATGGCGTGGTGCTCGAGGGTGCCTCGGCCGTGGACGAAAGCGCGCTTACCGGCGAGTCCATCCCCGTGGAAAAGACCGCCGACGATACCGTCAACGCCGCTACGGTCAACCGCACCGGGTCGTTCACCTTCCGCGCTACGCGCGTGGGCGCCGATACGTCGCTCGCCAAGATTATTCAGCTCGTCGAGGACGCTAGCGCCACCAAGGCGCCCATCGCCCGCCTGGCCGACAAGGTCGCCGGCGTGTTTGTGCCCGTGGTGTTTGTGATTTCGGCCGTGACCTTTATGACGTGGCTGGCGCTGACCGGAAGCGTGAACGAGGCACTCACCTCCGCCGTCGCCGTGCTGGTGATCAGCTGCCCCTGCGCGCTGGGGCTGGCCACGCCCGTCGCCATTATGGTCGGCACCGGCAAGGGCGCCGAGATGGGCATCCTGTTTAAGAGCGCCGAGGCGCTGGAGAATCTGTGCAGCGTGGGCACCGTGGTGCTCGATAAGACGGGCACCGTCACCCGCGGCAAGCCAGCTGTGACCGACATCGTGGTGGCCAAGCGCGCCGACGGGACGCCTGCCATGAGCGAGAAAGCACTGCTCAAGCTTGCCGCCGCGCTGGAGCGCCAAAGTGAGCATCCGCTGGCCGAGGCAATTATGGCCGAGTGCGAGACACGCGGGATCGTCGCACGCATGGTCGAGGACTTTGCTGCCGTGCCCGGACGCGGCGTCACGGCGCGCGAGGGGCAAAACGCCATCGCCGCCGGTAACGTGCAGCTGATGAACGAGCTAGGGGTCACCGTGCCCGCTGGTCTTGCCGAGCAATTTGCCGCCGAGGGCAAGACGCCGCTGTTCTTCGCCAAGAACGGCGAGCTTGCCGGCATCATCGCCGTGGCCGATGAGGTTAAGGAGACGAGTGCCGCCACCATCTCCGCGCTGCGCAAGCTCGACGTCGATGTGCGCATGCTCACCGGCGACAACCGCGCGACGGCCGAGGCCATCGCCCGCCGCGTGGGACTCACCAGCGAGCAAGTCATCGCCGACGTTCTGCCCGCCGACAAGGAGCGCCACGTGCGCGAGCTGCAGGACGCGGGCGGCAAGGTCGCCATGGTGGGCGACGGCATCAACGACTCCCCCGCCCTGGCACGCGCCGATGTGGGCCTTGCCATCGGCACCGGCGCCGACATCGCCAAGGAAGGCGCCGACGTGGTGCTCATGCGCAGCGACCTCATGGATGTCGCCCGCGCCATCGAGCTATCGCGCGCCACGATCCGCAACATCAAGCAGGACCTGTTCTGGGCGCTGTTCTACAACGGCATCGGCATTCCACTGGCCGCGGGCGTGTTCTTCCCGCTCACCGGCTGGCAGCTCTCGCCCATGTTCGGCGCCGCAGCGATGAGCCTGTCGAGCGTCTGCGTCGTAAGCAATGCGTTGCGCCTACGAACCTTCCGTCCATCAGTTGCGGTGAAATAGGGCGTAATATGCTGAGCTAAACCGCTTTTAGCCCGTATTCCACCGCAACTTAGGTACTCAACGAAAAGGAGATCACCATGAACTACGTAATTAAGACCGCTGGCCTCATGTGCGGCCACTGCGACGCTACCGTCGAGACCGCGCTGCTCAACGTAGCCGGCGTGACCGATGCCGATGCCGATCATGAGACCCAGACCGTCCAGGTTGAGTGCGCCGACACCGTGACCGCCGAGCAGCTCGCCGCCGCCGTTGAGGGCGCGGGCGAGAAGTTCCACGCCCTGTCTGTGACCGCCGCGTAGTAACTGCCGCCCGCCCCTCAGAAGTTGCGGTGAAATAGTTCCTGTTTAAACGCTTCAAGCCTCCAATCAGGAACTATTTCACCGCAACTGATGGGGGTATCCGGAAGATCGATCAGAAACGAGGACCCGCCATGATGGCAGACCATAAATCGGTGACCCGCATGCTCAAGACGGCGCGCGGCCAGATCGACGGCATCCTGCGGATGGTCGAAGAGGATCGCTACTGCGTCGATATCTCCACGCAGCTCATGGCCACACAGGCACTCATCGCGCGCATCAACGCCGACGTGCTCAAGGCCCATATCGAGGGCTGCGTCGCCTCGGCCATCGAATCGGGAGACGAGGAGCTCAAGGCCGCAAAGCTCGCCGAAATCGAACGCGTCGTCGACAAGCTCGCCAAATAATTGGTGTATTGGGGACAGGTACGTTTGCACCACCTTGATGCAGATTAACCTGTCCCCATTGCACCAAATCGGGTATAAAGGCGTGCAGAAGATCGAATGAAAGGCAATTCGTATGAATGACTTTATGAAAGGTCGCAACGGCGCCGACGAGCTCACCATCGTGCTGGGCTTCACGGGAATTATTTTCGCGATGGTCGGATCGATGGCCCGCATCCAGTGGCTCAGCTGGATCGCCATCGCCGTCATCGCCATCGGCGTGTTGCGTGGCCTGTCCAAAAACATCGACGCCCGCCGCAAGGAAAATGATGCCTTCGTTGCCGCGACCGCGAACGTCCCTTGCCTGGGCAAGTTTGTCGCCAGCCTGGGCGGCGGTGCCGCGGCGGCCAACGCCTCGCGCGCAGCCGGCACCAGCAAAGAGGACCTGGAGCGTGCCAAGCGCACGGCCAAGAAGATGTGGAAGGGTCGAAAGACCACGGCCTACCTCAAGTGCCCCAACTGCGGCCAGATGCTCTCCGTTCCCAAGGGCAAGGGCAAGATCCGCGTCACTTGCCCCAAGTGCCACGCCAAGATGGAAACCCGCTCCTAGCGCCCGTACATGGGACACGCTCACCCGAAGTGTTTGTCCCGCATCTTTCATATTTGTCGATAAAAAAGCCGAGGTCTCGCGTTGAGACCTCGGCTTTTTGCATGCGGCATCGGAATGCGGCAGAGGAGTTGCCCCTCCGCCGCGTCAATCACGTCGTCCTCTACGCCACGCCGTCGCGGGCCAGCTCCTCGGCCAGCGCCTCTGCCGGCATGGCCATAATCGCGTCGAGTTCGGCGTCCACCTCGGGTATGCGCTTCACCTTGAGCTTGCGCGCCAGGTCACCGCGGCACATCACGTGCATCGGCTCACGCAGGGCCGCCAAATCGTCCAGAGGATTCTCACGCGTCACCAGGATATCGGCCGCCTTGCCGCACTCGATCGTGCCGGTCTCGCCGCCCAGGCCCAGCAGCTCGGCATTGACCTGCGTGGCGGTATGCAGTGCGAAGGCATTGCTCACGCCAACGTACTTGGCAAAGTAAGCCACCTCGCGCCACATGTCGTACTGCGTCACGAACGGGCAGCTCGAGTCCGTGCCCAGGCCCACCTTGACGCCGGCATCCAGGGCAGCGCGAGCACTCTCGATAATGCCCGAGCACACAATATCGCCGTTCTTCTTTTGTGTGTCGGTCGAATGGGTCTTCTCCGGATCGAGCAGCACAAACGGCAGCGCCGGACTGATCGTGCAGGTCACGCTCGGCGCGCGGCCCTCAAGCTGGGTACCCGCGGCACCGTGATACAGATCCAGAATCTCCGGGGTCATCGGAGCACCGTGCTCGATCGTATCGACGCCGGCCTGAAGCGCGGCCTTCACGCCCTCGGTGCTCTCGACATGGGCCATAACCGGGAGACCGACCTCGCGCGCCGCCTTGCACGCCGCCGCGGCGACATCGACCGGCATACGCAGCACGCCAGGCTCGCCCACCTCGGTCGCGTCGAACACACCACCCGTCACGAACAGCTTAATGACGTCGGCGCCGCGCGCGTACAGATCGCGCACCTGCTCGGCTGCCTCGGCGGGGGTATTGGCCACCTGCGCGAACAGACCCGCACCGTGGCCGCCCGGCACCGTAACGCCCGTGCCCGGCGCCACCAGACGCGGGCCCTGGTACTTGCCGGCATCGATGGCGTCGCGCACGGCGATGTCGGCAAACAGCGGGTCACCCGCGCCGCGTACCGTGGTCACGCCGCTCGCCAGCTGCTGTTGGGCGCTGCCCTTGAGGATGTGGCGGACGATGGCGCGGCCCACAGGGTTGTCGAGCTTCTTCATGAGCGCGCCCGCATCGCCCGCCGAAACCGGCTTGCCCGAGCCGCACAGATGCACGTGCATGTTGATGAGGCCCGGCATGAGGTACATGCCTGCCAGGTCGATGACCTCGGCACCCGCCGGCGCCTGCGCCACGGCACTCGGGCCAATCCAGGTGATGACGCCGCGCTCAACAGCCACGGCCATATCGGGCTGCGGCTCCATATGCTCCGAACCATCCAGAACGGTCGCATTGATAAACAACGTGGGACGATCGGCAGTCGCCATATCGGGCTCCTCCCCCTCGATTAACATGAACATTTGTCCATTATCACCCAGCGCGGCGGTATCGCTGTGGACATATCGGTTAACGGAGAGAAGAGGGGGCGAAGGGATGGGCTCGGCCGATACGAACTCCGCCCCAGCCGTAACAGCGACCACGAAACATCTCGATCCGTAACAGGAGGACCTGGTTTTGTCCGCCAGGTGTTACAGAACAAGATCTTTCGGCAGGGACCCAGCCTTTGTCTCGATTCGTAACAGGAAGACCGGTTTTCAGCCGCCAGGTGTTACGGATCGAGACATTCGGACAGTCCCACACCCGTTCATCTCAATCTGTAACAGTTACGGCCCCAAACTGCCTCCAGGTGTTACAGATCGAGACAAACCCTCTCAGCGCCCATACCACTGACGCTTCCATTCCTCAGCCAAATCCGCCTGCTGCGGAATACCCGCCAACCTCATCTTCTCGACCAGCTTTCCCGGGTCTTTGAGCTCATCGAACGTAAACCGAAGCACCTTGTGCCCGAGCATTGTCAGATGAGATTCCCGCTGGCGCTCCGCCACAAACGGGTCGACGGACTTCCGGCCCTCGCCGGCCTGCAGCGTATACTTCCCCTTTCCGTCGAGTTCGCCGATCACGCACGTCCCGTCCTCGAGCCGCCAGAAGTAGTCGACGCGAAACACCTGGCTCGGATCGAGCGGATCGCGAAACTCCACTTGCAACTGTGGCACCGGAAAGCCGTACGCAATAAAGAACGCCCGGAAACGAGACTCGCCGCCGTTTTCGGACAGTCCGTCCGCATGCGACGCGATCACCTGCGCCCTGCGATATCCACGCCGACCATCGCAATCGGCGCGAAGCCGCTCGCACAGTTCGTCGCG
The DNA here is from genome assembly GCA_934654585.1 of uncultured Collinsella sp. GTDB lineage: Bacteria > Actinomycetota > Coriobacteriia > Coriobacteriales > Coriobacteriaceae > Collinsella. The sequence goes on from CAKUGF010000002.1 coordinate 100,418, forward strand.
CGACGAACCTTTCGCCCGCAAGGCAGAATCGGCAATCGCCAGCCCATACGAAAACGGCGCCCGTAGCAGGCAATCCTCCACCGTGCGCCAAAACGGCGTCACCCGCACACCGTCGACACACTCAAGCGCACCCGCCATCTGCGGGCGCAGCAACCTGCACCCACCGCTCAGCGCCGCGGTGCAGCCCGTCTTAACAAGAAAACGCGGACCGGACAAATCATTCGGCACTTCCAAGCCCCACACGAGCGCCGCATCATATCCCCAAAATGCCCAATCGGGATGAAACTCGCCAAGCCCCTTGATAGTCCGCAGCGCTCGCTCCGCCGGCGTCAGTGCATCCCAATCATGCTGAAGACAAAACAGATGCGGCTCGGGCTCCGCGATATCATCAGTACCCGCATGACGCCGCAGCCACATGAGCTTGGCATTGTCATGCGTCGCGAGCAGTGCTCCCCGTTCCCCTGCATCCTTCAGCCGGGCAAGCATCCTATTCCGCGCCAAGGTGTTACGTGTCGCCTGCTTGTGTTTAAGAACGGTATTAGGCACTTCCATCACCACCACATCGAACAAATGGACCATTGTCATCGTCGCCACCGTCGACAAACGTCTCGATCTGTAACAGGAAGACGGTCTTTGTGCCTCTAGTTGTTACAGATCAAGATCTTTCGGCAGCGGTCCAACCCTTTGTCTCAATCTGTAACAGGTGGACCGGTTTTTAGCAGCTAGATGTTACAGATTGAGATAATTCATCGGCAGCCAACCTTCAGTCTCGATCTGTAACAGTTACGGACCAGAATTGCCTCCAGTTGTTACAGATCAAGACATTCGGACAGCCCCGCACCCGTTCATCTCGATCTGTAACAGTTACGGACCTACATCGCCTCCAGTTGTTATAGATCAAGACAAACCGGCAGCGGCCCCAACCCCTACTCCCACTCCTGCTCGTAGATGTTGAGCGACTTGACGTACCGCCCCCGGGCACCCATGACGTCGCGGACCAGGCGCAGGTAAAAGCTGATGCACGAGGTATCGAAACCGTCCTCCAGGTCCTCTGGATGCACTGCACCCGGCCCATCGACCGCCGTGTCGCACAGGAGCGCAACGTCATACAGGTAGAGTTGGCCCGCCGTCAGCCAGACATCGTCCACGCACGCGAGGCGCACCGCGATGGCACCGTCATTCCAGCGCTCCTTCTGCACGATATGTGGGTCGTAAACATCAAAACGGCGGTCGGTGCGCGTATCCTTCAGCGCAACCATGCCGGTTGCAGGATCCTTGTCCAAAATGCCAAAGCGCGAGAAGTACTGCGTATCGCGCACCTGCTTAAGTCGCTCGAGCGAAGCGGGCGCAATTGACGCTGGTGGCTCGTCAACATACAGTTCGAGCAACGTCGCGCCGTGGCGATAGGGACGCTCAAAGAGCAGCCAATCGGTAAACGCCATGTTATAGGCCATGATTTCGTTTTGAGAAGGTTCCTCGCAATAGCTGAGCCACGGGTCGACGATGATTTCGAACTGCTCGCGCGCCGGCTCCAAAAACTGAAACTTCCGCAGCATCCAAAAATGAGCCATGTCGGTAATATCGTTACCGACGGCTTCTGCCAGATGCGCTCGGTCAAAAACGTGGTCAGTCATGGCATCCTCCTCAAATCGATAGGCCTCGATTTGAGCTTACGAGGAGGTCGAACAGCTGCGGCCAGCGCGGGAAAAATGAGCCTTCGACTGCAAACCAAATGCTGACCAAATACTTGACGGAACGCTTGACCGAATATGCGTACTGCAACAAAACCGCAGGTAGATATAGACAGCCAGCCCGCCATTTTGAGCCAGATACCCGCAGCCACCACAGAAACAACAGGTGGCCACAGCCCAAGAAGTCGACGAATGAACACCCACACGTCGACAAACGAACGAACCGCCCGCAAATCCGCAAGGAGTGTCCCAGACTGCCGGCAAAAAAGGAACGTCCCCAGCTGCCGGCACTTGGGGACGTTCCTTTTGGGCCGGCCGTTGGGGACAGCCCTTGTCGATTCAGTTGTGGACAGCGGCCTTACAGCGCCAGCGCGTTGGCGACTTCGGCGGCGCAGGCCAGGGCGTCGGCCATGGCGTTCACCACGAGCGAGCTGCCGTTGCGGGCGTCACCGGCCACATACACCGGCGCGGCATCCGCGGCGACACCGTCAACACGCGCCGCGAGGTGCGAGCCCTCGGCAGCCATCACCGGCAGCGGACGGCCGGCGGTGGCAACAGGCACGCCCACCGCATCGAACACGCCATGCTCGGGACCCGTAAAGCCGCAGGCGATGAGCACCAGCTGCGCCGGCACCTCGTGCTCGGAGCCCGCGATGCGCTCCGGCTTTCCTGCCGACCAGTCCAGGTCGACCACGCGCAGGCCCGCAGCCGCGCCCTTCTTGTCCAGCAGCACCTCGAGTGTATCCACGCCCCAGGCGCGCATCTCGCCGCCCATGGCAGCGATGGCCTCCTGCTGGCCGTAGTCGGTCTTCTTCACGTTGGGCCACTGCGGCCAAGGGTTGCTCGCCGTGCGCTTATCGGGAGCCGCCGGCAAGAACTCAAACTGGCGCACGCTACGCGCACCCTGGCGCACCGCGGTGCCCACGCAATCGTTGCCGGTATCGCCGCCGCCAATGACCACGACATCCAGACCGCGCGCGTCAATGGCGGGCTCGCCGCCGTCGAGCACCGAGACGGTCGAAGCCGTCAGGTAGTCCACAGCGTATACCACACCCGGGGCGTCGATGTTCGCAGCCGAAAGCCCACGCGGAGCACGGGCGCCGGCAGCGACCACGACGGCGTCAAAGTCATCGAGCTTGGCGGCAACCTTAGGATCGCTTACATCGGCGTTCAGCTCAAACACAATGCCCAGCTCACGCATGAGCGCCACGCGACGCTCGACCACGGACTTCTCGAGCTTCATGTTGGGGATGCCGTACATGAGCAGGCCGCCCGGGCGGTCATCGCGCTCAAACACCGTCACGCGGGCGCCGCGACGGGCAAGCTCCCACGCAGCCACCAGGCCAGCGGGGCCGGAGCCCACCACGGCAACCGTAGGCGCTCCCTCCCCCGCCGGTTCAAAGCGGCGCGGGCCGCCGTTGGCCCACTCGTGGTCGCTGATCGCGCGCTCGTTGTCGTGAATCGTCGTGGGCTGACCGTCGACCGAACCCAGGTTACACGCGGCCTCGCACAGTGCCGGGCACACGCGGCTCGTGAACTCGGGCATAGGCGAGGTGAGCGACAGGCGCTCGGCCGCCTCGTCCCAGCGACCGCGATACACCAGCTCGTTCCACTCGGGAATCAGGTTGTGCAGCGGGCAGCCGCTCGGGCGCGCCTTGCCAAAGCTCGCGCCCATCTGGCAAAACGCCACGCCGCACATCATGCAGCGGCTCGCCTGGGCACGGCGCGCGTCATCGTCAAGCTCCACGTACAGCGGATCGAAATCGCGGCTGCGCTCCTCCACGGGGCGAAGCTCGTGGGTCACGCGATCGATATCAAGAAAAGCACCGGGCTTACCCATGGCACTTACGCCTCCTTCTTGGTCGAAGCAACAGAGCTGGCAGCGGCGGCGGGCACAGCAGCATCCGCAGCGCCGCCCGCCACATCAAAGCGAGCAATATCGGCAGCGTCAGCGCGGCCGGTCACGATGTCAAACGCCAGCTCCTCGGCCTGCGCATGCGTCTTGCCCACGGCCTCGGCCGCGGCGACAATCGCCAGCACGCGCTCATACTCGGTCGGAATGACCTTCACAAAGCGCTTGCTCATCGTCTCAAAGCTGTAGAGCAGCTTAATGCCGCGCGGGCTCTGCGTCGCGTCCACGTGCTCCTGGATAAGCTCGCGAATCTGCGCCAGCTCGTCGGCCGTCGGGGCCTTGAGCTCAACGCTCTCGTGGTTCACGCGGGCATCGAGCGTACCGTACTGGTCGTAGACATAGGCCACACCGCCCGTCATGCCGGCGGCGAAGTTCTGACCGACCTCGCCCAGAATGAGCGCCAGGCCGCCCGTCATGTACTCGCAGCCGTGGTTGCCACAGCCCTCGACCACCACGGTGGCGCCGGAGTTGCGCACGCCAAAGCGCTGGCCGGCCAAGCCGTTGATAAAGCCGCGGCCGCTCGTGGCGCCAAAGAACGCCACGTTGCCCACGATGATATTCTCGTCGAACTTATAGGTCGCACGCGGGTTGGGGCGCACCGAGACCTCGCCGCCCGAAAGGCCCTTGCCAAAGTAGTCGTTGGCGTCGCCGCACACGTTGAGCGTCACGCCGCGCGGCAGGAACGCGCCAAAACTCTGACCGGCCGAGCCGTCGCAATCGATGGTGATGGAGCCGGCGGGCAGGCCCTCGGGATGTGCCTTGGTCACCGCGTTGCCCAGGATGGTGCCCACGCAGCGGTTGACGTTGGCGATGTCGGCATGGAAGCGAATCGGACGCAGGTGCGCACGCGCATCGGCCGTGTAGGGCACAAAGAGCGTGGAGTCGAGCGTCTTGTTGAGCTCGCTGTCCGCGGCCATCTGCGGCAGGAAGTGACGGCCGTCGGCACCCGGAATGTGGGCACCGAACTCGCAGGTCGCGCTCGCCAGCACGGGCGTCAGATCCAGCAGGTTGGCCTTGCGGTTGCCCGGCACCTCGATCTGGCGCAGGCACTCGGGATGGCCGACCATCTCGTCGACGGTGCGGAAGCCCAGGCTCGCCATGACCTCGCGCAGCTGCTCGGCAACAAAGAGCATAAAGTGCTCAACGTGCTCGGGCTTGCCGCGGAAGCCGTGGCGCAGGCGGCAGTTCTGCGTGGCGATGCCGGCCGGGCAGGTGTCCTGCTGGCAGTCGCGCTGCATGAGGCAGCCCATGGAGATGAGCGGCATGGTCGCAAAGCCAAACTCCTCGGCACCCAGCAGGCAGGCGACGGCGACGTCGGTACCGTCCATGAGCTTACCGTCGGCCTCAAGCACCACGCGCGAGCGCAGGCCGTTTTGCAGCAACGTCTGCTGAGCCTCGGCAAGGCCGAGCTCCAGCGGCAGGCCGGCGTGCCAAATGGAATCGCGAGCAGCGGCACCGGAACCGCCGTTGTGGCCGCTGATCAAGATCTTGTCGGCTGCGCCCTTGGCAACACCGGTGGCGATGGTGCCGACGCCGGCCTCGCTGACCAGCTTGACCGACACACGCGCGCCGGGGTTGGCGTTCTTAAGGTCAAAGATCAGCTCGGCCAGGTCCTCGATGGAGTAGATGTCGTGGTGCGGCGGAGGCGAGATCAGGCCGATGCCGGGCGTGGACTGACGGACCTCGGCGATCCAGGGGTAGACCTTCTTGCCGGGCAGGTGTCCGCCCTCGCCGGGCTTGGCGCCCTGGGCCATCTTGATCTGGATCTCGAAGGCGCTGCACAGGTAACGGCTCGTCACGCCAAAGCGCGCGCTTGCCACCTGCTTGATCGCGGAGTTCTTGGAGTCGCCGTTGGCCAGCGGGGTCTCGCGACGCGGGTCCTCGCCGCCCTCGCCGGAGTTGGAGCGGCCGTGCAGGCGGTTCATGGCGATGGCCATGCACTCGTGTGCTTCCTTGCTGATGGAGCCGTACGACATGGCGCCGGTGTTAAAGCGGCGGACGATGTTGAGTGCGGGCTCGACCTCGTCGAGCGGCACCGGGGTGCGGCCGCTGTCGTCAAAGTCCAGAAGGTCGCGCAGGCGCACGGCGCGACCGGTGCGGTGCAGGCGGGCGCTGTACTCCTTAAAGGTGTCGTAGCTGTCCTCGCGGCAGGCGGTCTGCAGCAGGTAGACAGTCTGCGGATCGATGAGGTGATCCTCGCCGCCGAGCGGGCGCCACTTGGTCAGACCCAGCGTGGGCAGCTGATCGGGAGCCGGGCTCTTAAGGATAGCGAGCGCGGCGTCGTAGCGCTCGTTTTGCTCGCGCTCGACGTCCTCGACACCCATACCGCCCACACGGCTCACCGTACCGGCGAAGTACGCGTTGACGAACTCCGGCGTAAAGCCCACGGCCTCGAAGATCTGCGCCGAATGGTAGCTCTGCACCGTGGAGATGCCCATCTTGGACATGATAGAGACGATGCCGGCGGTCGCGGCCTTGTTGTAGTTGTCGATACCCTGCTCGGCCGTCACGTCCAGGTCGCCGTGTGCCGCCAGATCACGGATGCACGCGTGCGCGTTGTACGGATAGATGCCGCTCGCGGAATAACCCACCAGCGCCGCAAAGTCGTGCGGGGACACGGCGTCGCCGCACTCCACCACGATGTCGGCAAAGGTGCGCACGCCGGCGCGGATCAGGTGATTGTGAACGCAGCCCACGGCGAGCAGCGACGGCACGGGCACCTCGCCCGTGGCAGCGCGGTCGCTCAGCACCACGATGTTCACGCCATCGCGGACCGCAGCCTCAACGTCCTCTGCAAGCTGCTTGAGCGCAGTCTGCAGCGCACCCTCGCCGGCATCGCGGCGATACACGGCACGGAAGCGGCGGGTCTTAAAGCCCACGCGGTCGATGGCACAGATGCGGTCGAACTCTTCCTCGTTGAGCAACGGGCGCTCCAGGCGCACCAGCTGGCAAGCGGCGCGGGAGTCCTCGAGCAGGTTGCCGTGGTTGCCCAGATAGAGCGTGGTCGAGGTGACCATATGCTCACGCAGGGCGTCGATCGGCGGGTTCGTGACCTGGGCGAACAGCTGATAGAAATAGTCGTAGAACGAGCGGGTCTTCTTGGACAGGCAGGCCAGCGGCGCATCGATGCCCATCGAGGCGAGCGGGGCCTTGCCCTGCTGGGCCATGGGGCGCACGACCTCGTCGACATCGTCCCAGTGATAGCCGAGCTTTGCCATGCGCACGGCGGCGGGCACCTCGGCGTCCTCAGCCGGCGTTGCCGCGGCGGGCTTATCGAGCGCGTCGACCGTCAGCGTCTCCTCGGCAATCCAGTCGCGGTAGGGCTTTTCCTTGGCATAGCGGGCGCGCAGCTCGTCGTTGTAGATTACGCGGCCGCGGGCAAAGTCGACCTCGAGCATCTGGCCCGGTCCCAGGCAGCCGCTCGTCAGGATGTTCTCGGGACGCACCTCGATGGTGCCCACCTCGCTTGCCAGCATAAAGCGACCGTCGCGCGTCACGTAGTAGCGTGCGGGGCGCAGGCCGTTGCGGTCGAGCGCGGCGCCCAGCGTGCGGCCATCGGTAAAGGCGATGGCGGCCGGGCCGTCCCAGGGCTCCATGAGCATGGACTGATAGGCGTCGTAGGCGCGGCGCTCCTCGCTCAGGCTGTCATTGTGATCCCACGGCTCGGGCAGCAGCATGGATGCGGCGCGCGTGAGCGGACGACCGTTCATGACCAGAAACTCGAGCACGTTGTCCAGAATCGCGGAGTCGGAACCCTCACGATTGATGATGGGCATCACGCGCTCAAGATCGTGCTGCAGCACGGGGCTGTACAGGTTGGGCTCGCGGGCGCGGATCCAGTTGACGTTGCCCTTGAGGGTGTTGATCTCGCCGTTGTGGATGATAAAGCGGTTGGGGTGCGCGCGCTCCCAGCTGGGCGTGGTGTTGGTGGAGTAGCGCGAGTGAACGAGCGCCACGGCCGTCTTGACGGCGGCGTCGTTGAGGTCGATGAAGAAGCGGCGCATCTGCGTGGCGACGAGCATGCCCTTGTATACGATGGTGCGCGAGCTCATGGAGCAGACGTAGAAAATCTTGTCGCGCAGGGCGAACTCGGCGTCGGCCTTCTTCTCGATGGTGCGGCGGCACACGTACAGGCGACGCTCGAAGGCGTCACCGGCGGGCGTGTCGTCGGGGCGGCCCAGGAAGGCCTGCAGGATGGTGGGCATGCAGGCACGTGCCGTCTCGCCCAGATCGTGCGGATCGACGGGCACCTCGCGCCAAAAGAGCAGCGGCACGCCAGCCTCGGCGCAACCCTCCTCAAACACGCGACGGGCATCCTCTACGCCCTTGTCGTCCTGCGGGAAGAACAGCATGGCCACGCCATAGTCGCCCTCTGCCGGCAGAATCTGGCCGCATTTTTGAGCCTCTTTACGGAAAAAGTGATGCGGAACCTGGAACAGGATGCCAGCACCGTCGCCGGTGTTCTTCTCGAGTCCCGTGCCGCCGCGGTGCTCCAAGTTAACCAGAATGGACAGTGCGTCGTCCAGGATCTGGTGATGGCGCTCACCGTTGATATCGGCGAGCGCGCCGATGCCACATGCATCGTGGTCGAATTCGGGGCGATAAAGGCCCTGCTGCTGAGCGGAATCTGCCTGCATCGCGATCCTCCCCTAGATATTTAGACAGTCAGTTGAATAGGCATACTAGGAGCATCGCCGGCCCGTTGTGTTTCCCACCCGTTTCGAAACAATTGCGTAACGCACGCAACAGATGATCCCTTTTCCGGCACTTGGGGACGCTCCTTTTCTGCCGGCAGTCTGGGACAGTCCTTGCACCAATCTGAAACGTGTAAGTCAGCCTCCAAACATGTCGAAATTTGACATCTTTGGAGGCTGATGTACACGTTTTGGCGCGGGAACGGTCAGCGCGCATGTACTGACTCCATTGCACCCGACCCTTGGTAGATAACATTTTTGTTAGTCTTGGTTAACTTTTGAGCCTAAAACGGGTATCCTTTGCGGCGTCAAGCAAACGGCACGCACGCTGTGCCAGATCAAGGAGGCCCCTATGGCGCACCAAGCAGAGCGGCAGACGATGCAACTCGTCCTTATCCGTCACGGAGAATCCGAGTGGAACAAGCTCAACCTGTTCACCGGCTGGACCGATGTCGAGCTCACCGACACGGGCCGCGAAGAGGCGACGGCAGGCGGCCGTGCCCTCAAGGAGGCTGATTTCGACTTTGACATCTGCTACACCTCACGCCTTAAGCGCGCGATCCACACCCTCAACATCGTGCTCGGCCAGATGGACCGCGAGTGGCTGCCCGTCATCAAGTCCTGGAAACTCAACGAGCGCCACTATGGTGCGTTGCAGGGTCTCAACAAGGCCGATGCCGCAGCGGAACACGGCGACGAGCAGGTGCTCATCTGGCGCCGCCCCTTCGATGTCTGCCCGCCGGCACTCGTGCCGAGCGACGCTCGCGACCCCCATACCCAGGAGCAATACCGCGACATCGCGCCCGACCAGCTGCCCTATACCGAGTGCCTCAAGGACACGATCGCCCGCGCCTGGCCCTATTTTGAGGACGAGATTCGCCCCCAGATGCTCGCCGGCAAACGCGTGCTCATCGCCGCGCACGGCAACTCCCTGCGCTCGCTCGTCATGAAGTTCGAGCATCTCACGCCCGAGGAAATCCTCAAGGTCAACATCCCCACCGGCGTGCCGCTCGTCTACACCTTCGACACCGATTTCAACGTCCTCGACAAGCGCTACATCGGTGACCCGGCGACCATCGCCGCCAAGATCGATGCCGTTGCCAATCAGGGCAAGGCGCACAAGTAGTCCCATCTTTAGCTCAACGCGCGGCGCCGCACGACCCCGGCGCGGCACCGCGCCGTCTGCACGCAGGAACCGACCATGCTCAACCATCTCAAACAACACTTTGGCTCACATCGCACCGGAGGCCACGGTGGCCTGGACATTGCCCGGCACATCGGTCCCGGGCTGCTCGTCACCGTCGGCTTTATCGATCCGGGCAACTGGGCGTCCAACATGGCCGCGGGCTCGCAGTTTGGGTACGCGCTGCTGTGGGTGGTCACGCTATCCACGATTATGTTGATCGTCTTGCAGCACAACGCGGCGCACCTGGGCATCGCCACGGGTGCCTGCCTTGCCGAGGCCACGACCCGCCATCTCCCCCGCCCCGTCGGACGCGCCGTGCTCGCCAGCGCATATCTCGCGACCGTCGCCACCGCCATGGCCGAGATCCTGGGCGGCGCGATCGCACTCCAGATGCTCTTTGGGCTACCCGTGCGCGCCGGCTGCGTCATCGTAGCGGCGGTATCGATAGCGATGCTCATGACGAGTTCCTACAAACGTGCCGAGCGCTGGATTATCGCCTTCGTTGGCATAGTGGGTCTGTCGTTTTTGGCCGAGCTCGCGCTGGTCAAAGTCGACTGGACGCAAGCCGCCGCAGGCTGGATCACGCCCAGCATGCCCACCGGCTCACCTGCAATTGTCGTCAGCATCCTGGGCGCGGTCGTTATGCCCCACAATCTCTTTCTGCACTCCGAGGTCATCCAATCCATGCACTTCGAAGGCCAAGGCGAGCAGGTTATCGAGGAGCGCCTGCGCTACGAGCTCTTCGACACGCTCTTTTCGATGACCGTGGGCTGGGCAATCAACTCGGCAATGGTCATCCTCGCCGCGACGACCTTCTTTGCCCGCGGCATCGTCGTAGACGACCTCGCTGTCGCGGCCGCCACGCTCTCCCCCATCCTGGGTCCGGCGAGCTCGATCATCTTTGCCGTGGCGCTGCTGTTCGCGGGTCTATCGAGCAGCGTGACGGCGGGCATGGCGGCGGGCACCATTACGGCCGGCATGTTCGACGAGGAATACGACATCCACGACCGGCACTCATCGATTGGCGTGGCACTCTGCTTTGCCGGCGCAGTCGCAGCCTGCCTGGTTGTTTCGAATCCTTTTGAAGGTCTCATCTGGAGCCAGGCGCTACTGTCGCTCCAGCTGCCGATCACGGTCTTCGTGCTCATACGACTCACCAGCTCGCGCCGCGTCATGGGCAAATACGCCAACTCGCGCCCGCTCAACGCGCTGCTCATAGGGATTGGCGTCGTCGTAACGGCACTCGATGCCGTGCTGCTGGCAGGGATGTAACGAAACTGCACGCCCGCCCAGCCAAACGTCTCAATCTGTAACAGATGGAGCCAATTTCCACCCCTTGCTGTTATAAATCGAGACAATCGGACAAATACGATCCCCTTGCACCAACACAAAAGGACCCCGGCCGGGAATTCGGCCGAGGCCCTTGGACAGAGCTCTGTATGGCTAATCGCCGTGTGCCTGCGAGCTACTCCTCGACGAGCTCAAACTGATCGGGACCGACGCCGCACACGGGGCACACGTAATCCTCGGGCAGCTCGGGCGTATCGACCTCAACCTCGTAACCGCAAACGACGCACACGAACTTATAGGTCTTCTTCTCCTCAGCCATGATGTTCTCCTCTCGAACGCGACTGGTGATGTACTTCGCTTATTAGTATAGGTTCTCAATAATATAATGCAAGTATTTTTGGAGCATTTCTATCCCTGATACGAAGATGCCTTGGGCGGCGTCTTGCCCTTTAGGACCTTGTGGTAGTAATCATAGGTGAGCGGCGTCTCGTCGCTCAGGCGCTCGGCATCCTCAACCTCGCCGATAAACAGCAGGTGCGTACCCACATCCACGGTGTCAATCAAGCGGCAGCTAAACAGCGCGGCCGCATGCTCGGGCACATAAGGCATGCCCAGAGCCGTCTCGCAGGTCTCGTACTTGGCAAACTTGTCATAATCGCTGCTGGTGCGAAAGCCAAAGTTACCGATGTAGAGCATGTCGGCTGTCTGATCGATCACGGTCAGCGCAAAGGCCCCGGCCGACGCGATGACACCCGAGGTGACGTTGTCCTTGTTCACGGCAACCGAGATGCGCGGCGGCATGGACGTCACCTGCACCGCCGTGTTGATGACGCAACCGGCACGCAGCCCATCTGCCGCGGAACTCACCACGTACAGACCGCTCGGCATGGTAAAGAACGCAGTTTTGTCCATAACGATCACTCCCCTAACCTGGGTTGGAACCTCATGGATGTATGTACCCACAAAAAAGGCGGCACCCATAACGGATGCCGCCTTTGAGACATATGTGTCAGAACAGTAAGAAAGATGAGACACCCGCAGTTGCGGTGAAATAAGGACTGAATTGCCCGTCTAAAGGCCAAAGTGGTCCGTATTCCACCGCAACTTATAGAGAGCGCCTAGCGGTTGCGCTCCTTGAGCGCGCGGTCAATCTCGCGCTGGACATCGCGCTTGGCCATATCTTCACGCTTGTCGTAGAGCTTCTTGCCGCGACCGAGGCCCAGCAACAGCTTTACGCGGCCGTCGGTATTAAAGTAGAGTTCCAGCGGCACCAGGGCATAGCCGCGGTTGCGTAGCTTACCGTCGAGGAAATCGATCTCCTTGCGGTGCAGCAGCAGACGACGGCGGCGGTCGGGGTCACGGTTCCACACGCCACCATGGCTATAAGGGTGGATATGCAGGCCCACGAGCCAGCACTCACCGCCACGGATGAGCGCAAAGGTGTCGGTGATCTGGCAGGCGCGCTCGCGAATCGACTTGACCTCGGTGCCGCTCAACTCAATGCCGCACTCAAACGTCTCATCGATAAAGTACTCGTGATGTGCCGAGCGATTCTTGGAGATGAGCTTGCGCTCGCGCTTACTGGGCATCGCCGGCCTCCTTGGCGACATTGGCGTTTGAGCCCGCGGCGTCGCGCTTAGCCTTGCGCTCGGCGTTAAGCTCGGCGTCGCTCTCGCGCACCAGTTTGATAATCGCTGCGCAGGCCTCCTCGCCCACCAAGTCGCGAGCACGGACCGTCAGACGCGTAGCCTCCTGCTTGTCGCCATCGCTCGCAGCATCGGTCGCGCACATGATCAGGCAGATGGCAATCTCGGCCGAAGGCGAGGTCGGCACGCCCTGCAGGGCCAGCTCGCCCATCACATGGTCGTCGCTCTCGTCGGCGGCATCCGGATAGGTGGTATGGATCTTGCTGAGCAGACGCGTCGTATGCGAATCGCCGGGCGCCAGGCGCAGCGCCAGACGCGCGCAGCCCACGGCAGCAGAGACATTCTCGGTCTCGGGCTCCAAGAAGTACTGGCCCAAGTTGGCGTAGGCGCGGGCGGCGCACTTGCCGTCGCTCGCACGCTCCAACACCGAATACGAAAGCGACGCCCACTCCTGCTTGTCCTCGAGCGCACGGAACAGCTCGGCCAAGTCCAGACGATAGTTGCAGTTCATGGGGTCCCAGCGCACGGCCTGCATCAGGGCATTGCGAGCGCTCACATAATCCTGCTGGCGAATATAGGCAAACGCCATGTCGGAGTACAGGCGGTCAAACGGCACCTCGACCTGCACCAGCTCGCGCGGATCCTTCTCCACGCGGCGATAGGCCAGGCGCTCAAACTTGCTGTCGAAGCTAAAGTACTGGCGCTTCTCCTCTGTCTTGCACTCGGCATCGATATACTCCTCGGCAAGCTCCACCAGACGCTCCAGCAGCGGCGTTGCGGTGGCCAGGTCGCCCTGCGCCAGATAGTTCTCGGCATACGTGATGTCTTCCAAGCTGATAGGCAGGTCCATGGCTACTCCTCAATCTGGGCGAAACGCGGCAAACACCGTTTGCGGTCAATACACAAAACCCGGGTCTCTTACGAGGCCCGGGCGTTCATTTTGTGGTAGCCCGTACCAGATTCGAACTGGTGATCTCCGCCTTGAGAGGGCGGCGTCCTAAACCGCTAGACGAACGGGCCATATGTAGCAAATGCAATGGCTGGGATGGAGGGAGTCGAACCCCCATTGACGGAACCAGAATCCGCTGTCCTGCCATTAGACGACATCCCAATGACTGCATCGCTGCGCTCGGCTGTGCCTTTGCGCAAGAAAGAAATATACGGGAAGTCCCGCCGTGACGCAAGCCCCAATTTTGACTTTTTTGAAATTCGGCCAAATTGGCCTAATTTCGCCCAACCCGTGAAGGACCTGTGAAGCCGACCGCTGTGCACGAAGGGCAAAACGCCGCGAGCGGTAGCCGTCGACCGTTGGCAGATTCTATCGCGAAAACGATAGCGCCAGGTAACACAATCGAAGCATCAATAGTCGCGTAGATATCGAGGCACCATGGACGAAGAGCTTGACTACCTATGGGAGACCCTGGGCCTCGAGATCACTGCCGACCTTTGGCCCGAACGGGACAAGATCCACCCCACGCTGCGCCCCGCCATCACGGTGATGCAGGCGAACTACCGCCGCGCCTCATTTTTGATCATGCGGACGTCATGGCATGCGGCACTCCCCGACCTCAAGCGCATCCAGGCAAGCCTCGTCGAGCTGTCCGGCATGCCGACCGTCATATCCGAGACGCACCTGGAGCGACGACAGCGCGAGCGCCTGCAGCGGCAACGGATTCCGTTTATCTGCCCAGGCGTTGAGGCATACCTGCCCTTTATGGACGAAGAGTACTGGAGCGGCACGCCCGACAAGCACGTAAAGGTCTACGACCCACACGAATGGGCACGGCTTGAGGACTGACAGGGTCAGGCCCGCCGGCGAAAAGTGCGCATACCCACCAACCGGAAAGCGCATCCCGGAATTTGCGTCCAGAACGGGACGCACTTTCCCCTAGAGGCCCCAACCGGAAAGCACATCCCAGAATCGGCACTCAGAACGGGACACACTTTCCGCAAGCGGCCGCTACAGCAGCGCCTCAGCCCAAGCCGCTTCCCTAAAGCCGGGGATCGCAAAGTCGTCGCCCACCAGCAATGGGCGCTTAACCAGCATGCCGTCAGTCGACAGCAGCTCGCAGCATTCCTGGTCCGTCATACCCGCATCCAGGCGCGCCTTCAGGCCCAGCTCTCGATATTTCATGCCCGACGAATTAAAGAAGCGCCGCACCGGCAGCCCCGAACGAGCAATCCAGACCGCAAGCTCATCAGCCGTGGGATTGTCCGCAACGATATCGCGGTCGATATACCCAACCCCATGTTCGTCCAACCACGCCTTGGCCTTTTTACAGGTCGAGCACTTGGGATATTCAACAAACAGCACTGCCATGAGGGTCCTCCTCCGTCGAGATGTCCTGCCGCGCCCACATCACCTACCGACGAAGCACGCACATGCCGATATTGTATCCAGATGTCGAGCGCGGGGCCCGCGACACCCTACCCCATCTCGCGCATCCAGCGATCGAACGTCCCCACGCACACGCCCAGGCGCTTGGCTGCCTGGCTGCGGGTGATATCGCCCGCCTCGTAGGTCGTCCGCACGAGCTCAAACTGCGGAGGACGCGGCTTGCGAGGCCGGCCAAAACGCACGCCACGGGCCTGCGCCGCCGCGATGCCCTCGGCCTGGCGCTGATGGATGTTTTCGCGTTCCACCTGCGCCACGTAGCTCAGCAGCTGCAAAACGATATCCGCGATCAGCGTACTGGTCACGTCGGGCGCCCCGCTGCCCTTGGCGCGCGTATCGAGCAACGGCATGTCCAGCACCACGATGGCGGCACCGAGTTCTTTGGTTATGCGCCGCCATTCCTCGAGAATCTCGCTGTAGTTGCGACCCAGCCGATCGATAGACAGCACCACCAGCACGTCTCCATCCCCGAGCGTGCGCAACAGCTCACGATAGCGTGGGCGGTCAAAGTCCTTACCGCTCGCGTGATCGGCAAAGATGTTCGCTGGTTCCACGCCATAGGCACCCAGCGCATTCAGCTGCCGATTCAGATTTTGGTCGCGTGAGCTCACGCGCGCATATCCGTAAACCGTTGCCATGTCATCCCCGCTCTCTCGTAAACCTGCCAAAAAGGGACAGATTAATTTTGGTAGGTTTATCTCCCAAAAAGCGAATGGCGGGGCTGCCGAGCACATGGCAAGACAGCCGAAAAACAAATACGGGACGGCCCCGAAAGACCGTCCCGTCCTCTACCGATCGCCAAATCTCGGCTAATGAATAAGCCTGAAATCCAAGTGTCCACGCGTGGTATTGACGCGCGAAATCTCGATGACCACGCGCTGTCCCAGCTCATAGCGGGTCCCCGTGTCGGCACCCGTGAGCGTGAGTGCATCCTCGTCAAACTCGAACCACTCGTTGCCCAGACTCTTAATCGAAACCAGGCCCTCGACCTGCGTCAGATCCAGGCGCACAAAGAGGCCCATGCTGCTGACCCACGAGATGGTTCCGGCGTAGCGCTCGCCCAGACGATCCTCGTAGTACTGGGCAATCTTGATCTTTTGCGTCGCGTGGCTGGCCGCGTCGGCAGCACGCTCGGCATCGCTGCAGGCGCGGCAGATCTGCGGCAGAATGCGCGGCAGTGACTCACGGCCCTTACCGATCAGTCGCGGCGTACGCACCAGAGCGTCCTTACCGCCCAGCTGCTCGTAAGCCAATTGCAACTTGAGCACGCGGTGCACTACCAGATCCGGGTAGCGGCGAATGGGGCTCGTAAAGTGGCAGTAGCACAGCGCGGCAAGCGCAAAGTGGCCCTCGTTGCGTGGCTTGTACAGCGCACGCTGCATGCTGCGCAGCAGCAACGTGTTGACAAGTGGCGCGTTGGCCGTACCGGCTGCGGCATCAACCGCCGCCTGCAGCTCATCGGGGCTTCCCAGCGCAATGCCGGCCGCGCGACGGTCATCGATAATCCCCAGCTGTGCCAGCGCCACGGCGGCACCGTGCAGGCTGTCGGGACTGGGGTCATCGTGTACGCGGTAACAGGCCTCAATGTCGCGGTCGGCCAGCCACTCGGCCACGCATTCGTTGGCGAGCAGCATAGCCTCTTCGATCAGCGATGTGGCGCACGAACGCTCACGTGCCACGATCTGCACGGGCACGCCGTCCTCGTCCAGCAGGGCGCGGATCTCGGCCGTGTCAAAGTCGACCGACCCGCGCGCACGGCGAATGCGGCGGCGAAGCTCTGCAAGCTCGTTGGCGGCGACGAGAAAATCACTCAGGTCGACGTTGTAGCCGCGGGCGGTCTCCTCGCACGCAAGCCCACGCTCGAGCGCCTCCTCGCGCGAGGCCTCGGCAGCCGCAACATCCTCGGCGGCGCCTTCCAGCACCGAATACCCCACCGCGCCGGCACGCACCAGCAGCGCCTCGGCGCCGTCATAGTCCATGCGCACGCGCGAGCGGATCACGCTGGGATAGGGATCGTACTGGCGAACGCGGCCCTGTGCGTCGAGCTCGATGTCGACGGTAAACGCCAAGCGATCCTCGTCGGGACGAAGCGAGCACAGGTCATTGGACAGGCGCTCGGGCAGCATGGGAAGCACGCGGTCGGCCAGATACACCGACGTCGTACGATGACGAGCCTCAAGGTCGATATGCCCGTCCCATGCCACATAGTGCGAGACGTCGGCGATATGGACGCCCAGCTTGTAGCCACCCTCGGGCGTGCGCTCCAGCGAGATGGCATCGTCAAAGTCACGCGCGTCGACCGGGTCGATCGTAATGACAAAGCGGTCGCGCAGGTCGCGGCGAAGCGGATCCTTGAGCGCCGAGGTCACGTCAAGCGAAAGCGACTCCGCCTCCGCCAGCGCGGCCTCGGGGTAGCTGTCGGTATAGCCATAGCGCGCCATCACATATTGAACGCCCAGATCGGGCGCGTCATCGCCGCCAATGCGCCGCTCGATCGTCACCGTGCCCGATTCCAGGCGCGTCGGATAGGTCAGAATGCGCGCAACGACGACATCACCGGGGTGAACGCCCAGGCGTTCTGCCGAAGTGTCCTCGGGCAAAATAAAGAAATCGGCCTTAAGACGAGAATCGAGCGGCTCGATCACGCCGAGCGGACCGGCGGTCTGATACGTGCCCACCACGCTAATGGCAGCGCGCTCGACAACGCCCTCGATCACGGCACGGCGCTCACCATGCGGGCTGTTCTTAATGCTCACGGCAACAGTATCGCCATCCATGATCTCGCGCTTGCCGCGGCCCATGACCTTGTAGTCGCCATTCTCGGTTATGACATAGGCGCTGTGCTCATGGAGCTGCACACGGCCAGTCAGGCTCGGACGACGCTCGCTGCGCACCGGCCCGCGCTTATTGCGGGTCCCGCGCTTATGCTTGTTATTGCGCCCCATGGCGCCTCCTTACTATCGGTTGAATACTCCAAGGAGTCTACCCAAATGATCCCTGCCGTCCCCTAGGGAACAAAAAACGGGCCGCCCCAAAAGAGACGACCCGTCGGAAGGAACAAATCCGGCCACGTCTACACGCGCAGGTAGCGGCGCATGGCGATGGCAGAACCAAAGAGACCGATAATGACGCCGACCAGAATCAGTGCGGCGTAGGTCATCAGGTAGTACTGCATCGGCAGGGCAAACGACATCCAGCCGATGCTCTCCTGCAGGCGCGGAACCACCAGATTGCGCAGCAGCTCCAGCACGCCGATGGAAAGCAGCGAGCCCAGAATGGCCTGCAGCACGCCCTCGGTAATAAACGGCCCGCGGATGAAGCCGTTGCTGGCGCCCACCAGGCGCATGATCGCGATCTCGCGGCGACGCGCCGTAATGGACAGGCGAATCGTGTTATTGATAAAGATGAACGCGATAAAGGTCAGTAGGCCGACGAGAACCACGGCGGCGATACGGATGTAGTTCGTCACCTGGAACAGGCGGCTTACTTCTTCCTGGCCATACAGCACGCTCGCGTTGACGTCACCGTCGTCCGCGATCTTCTGGAAGTCGGCGTTCTTCTTGAGTTTCTTAGCCGTGCTTTCGACCTGAGACGGATCGTCCATCTCAATGGCGAACGAAGCCGGCAGCGGGTTCTGGCCGTCGAGTGCGCTCATGGTGGCGTCGGCGTTACCCGACATCTTGCTCGTGTACTCGGCCAGCGCGTCGTCCTTGTCCTTATAGGTCACGGACTTGACGTTGCTCCACGTCTTGAGCTCGGCCTCAAAGGCCTGAACGTCTGCCTGGTCGGCGTCATCGCTGATAAAGGCGTTAATGACAACCTGATCCTCGACGGTGCCGATCACGGAGTTCAGCATCGCGGAACCCATAATGAACAGGCCGATGATAAACAGCGAAAGGAAAATCGTGATGACGGCGCCGAGCGAGGTGGTCCAGTTACGGAAGAAGTGGCTGACCGCCTCTTTGAACGAGTAGCCCACGTTAGTTGGTGCCATAGTTGCCGTAACCTCCCCTCTCCTGGTCGCGGATTACGTGGCCGCCCTCGAGGGCGATCACGCGACGGTGCATGCTATCGACCATCTCGCGGTCGTGCGTAGCGACGATCACGGTGGTGCCGGTGCGGTTGATGCGCTCGAGCAGCTTCATGATGCCCAGCGAAATCGCCGGGTCGAGGTTGCCCGTGGGCTCGTCGCAGATCAGCAGCGGCGGGCGGTTGACCATAGCGCGGGCGACGGCCACGCGCTGCTGCTCGCCACCGGAAAGCTGATCGGGCAGTGAGTCCATCTGGTCGGCCAGACCGACCAGACGCAGCACCTCGGGCACCTGGCTGCGAATGACGCCCTTGGGCTTGCCGATGCACTGCAAGGCAAATGCCACGTTTTCGTAGGCGGTCTTTTGCGGCAGGAGCTTAAAGTCCTGGAACACGGCGCCGATCTGGCGGCGCAGGAACGGAACCTTGCGGTTCTTGATCTTCATGAGGTCCTGGCCGGCGACCAGAATGCGGCCGCTCGTCGGCTTGACGTCACGGTTGAGCGTCGATAGCAGCGTGGTCTTACCCGAGCCGGAGTGACCAACCAAAAAGACGAACTCGCCCGGATAGATCTCGATGTTGATGTCGTCGAGTGCGGGCTTGTTGGGCTGCGCCGGATAGATCTTGGTGACGTGCTCCATAAGGATGACGGGCTCGACACCGGCCTGCTTGGCCATCTTCTTGCGGCTGGCCTGCGGGTCGATGGGCGCAAACACCGACGTGAAGTCGGGGTTGTTGAGCGCATTGTCGAGGCTTGCGACCTCGGCGGCCTGATCGCGCTCGACCACCGGCGCAGCAGGCTGCGTGGGGTCGGGAATGCCGGCAAAGAGACCGGACTGTGCGGGCTGCGGTGCGGGCGTCGCAGGGGCCATGGGATCGGGAATGCCGGCCATGGTGGGCTGCGGCGCGGCAGCGCTCGCCTGAGGCTGAGCCACGCGGGCGGTCACCGTCTGGACGGGCTCAAAGCCCGCCGCAGCGGAAAGCGCAACATCGTTGGTGGGGTTGTAGGCAAAGGGATCTGATGCCGGCTGTGCCTGATCTGCCGGCTGCGGGGGGATCGGGCTAAACAGCTGACCCTCTGAATCCGGAGTGGCGAAACGGTTGCCCGCGACGCTCGGCTGCGTCTTGGGGGTGTCATCGCCCGCACCGGAGGTACGGAAGTGGTTACCCACTGGTGCTCCTTATCATCGTGCGTTTAAACTACATGAGCGCTTTGTATTTTAGCAGGATTGCCTTTGCTGCACATAAGAAGCATGGTGCGGTTTCTGTTCTCACCGGCCGCGCACAGGGTTACCTCCCAAATCGTCCTCGGTCATGTCGGAAGCCCCGCCGCGCGCTTCGCGCTGCGGGGCTTCCTCCGTCCTGCGGAAAGATTTGGGAGGTAACCCTGTGTCCGGCCTGCGGCTACTGTGGGGCCGGCGCATCTACCTTGGGGTGCAGCAGCGCCATGTTTGGGTCTGGCTGAATTGCACTTTGTCGATTTGGGCCCTTTTCCCTGATGAGGCCCTGCTTGATGAGCGCCTTTGGAAGTTGCGGTGAAATAGGGGCTGTTTTAGCAGCTTGAAGGCCTAATCAGTCTCTATTTCACCGCAACTTCTATTGGGGCTGCATGTTGCGCAACTTGGGTTGGGATTCTCGCCTTACAGTTGGGTTAGATGGATGGTTCTAGGCTTACTGGAGGTTGGTATGGTTTGTCCGTATTGTGGTGCTGAGCTTGCTGAGGGAGCTCGGTTTTGTACGGGATGTGGGGCCGCGCTTGATGCGACGCAGGCTATGCCCGTAGCCGAACCTGCGGTTGCGCCGGCACCTGTGGGTTCGCCCGCTCCCGGCAAGAAGTCCAAGAAGGGCGTCGTGATCGCTATCGTCTGCGCGGCGGTAATCGTTGTTGGCGGGGGCGGTGGGCTGGCGTATCACCTGTATCAGCAGCATGTTGCACAGCAGGCACAGTATGAGTCGGCGCATTCCAAGCATGCGCTTGTGGTGAGCGTAAAGGCCGAGGGCTGGGACACCGATAACGGCGCTTCGCGGGTACCGGTGCGCGTAAAGGGCAAGACGGTCGACGGAAAGAAGGTCGACAAGGTCGAATATGTCGCTTCCGACGGCTCGGGCATCGAACTTATCCAGGGCAAGTACACGCTCAAGGCGGCAGGCTCCCCCATCGCCGCCGATGGCACCATCTACCAGGTGCCCTGCACAAAGGCCGAGCTCACGCTCGACGACGCTTTTGCCAAGGGTGAGAAGATCAACTTGGCCAAGCTCGCCGAGCAGGATTCGGTTTTGGACTTTACGCCCATCGATGCTGTCGACGTGACCGACGACGAGATCAACGACGCCGTGACACTCGCCATGGCATACAAGGGCAAGGACGCTCCCAACGTCGACGCGCTGCAACACGCCGCCACGAACCGCCGTGACACCGCTGTCGCCGCCAAAAAGGCAGCCGAAGAGGAAGCGGCACGCCAGGCCGAGGAACAGCGCAAAGCAGCCGCTCGCCACATCGAGGCCCAAACCTTTAGCGTCGACCTGCCCGAGTACTGGGATGGCAGGGTGACAGTGGAAGTCGACGGAGACACGATCACCGTCCGATCAAAGCTCTACCCCAGCAAAGTTGTCGTCGCGCTCATTGGGTCTGCTAACCCCGATCGCAATATGGGGGACGTTGCCGGCGGCGCAATTACGATAGTGCCGTTAAGTGACAATTTCTTCGTTCGACTCGGTCGAACTCGTTGGTCTTATGTCGCCGCAGATGAGGCTCACAGTAAAAAATATTGTGGCAAAAGTTATAGTAGTTTAGATAGTGCATCCGAGGAGGAAGCAAGGGAGCTCACTGACCTTCAAAGCCTTGGCACAGTCTCATACAGCAAAATCCTCTCGGACTTCCTCGCATCAGAAGATAGCCCCTATAGCGATGGGTTGACACAGCAGGACAAGGCCATGCAAGACGCGCTGACACCAAATCTAAAGCTCCTCTAGCTTCTTCCCTGTCCCCAAACACAAAGCCGGGGTGCCTCCACACGGAAGGCACCCCGGCTTATTAATTCCCAATACGAGAACGGCTCTCAAGGTAAGGCCAAAGCAAAACGTCTTAGGCCAAGAACTCCTTGGTGGTCGCCACGATGTTGGCGGCGTCCAGGCCGTACTTGTGCAGGAGCTCGGCACCCGGACCGGACTCGCCGAAGGTGTCGTTGACACCGATCTTCTTGAGCGGCGTCGGGCACTGCTCGCACAGGACATCGGCAACGGCGCTGCCCAGGCCACCGATCACGGAGTGCTCCTCGACGGTCACGACGTGACCGGTCTTGGTGGCGCTCTTGACGATCAGGTCGGCATCGATGGGCTTGATGGTGTGCATGTTGATGACCTCGGCATCGATGCCCTCGGCAGCAAGCTGCTCAGCGGCGTCGAGAGCCTCGCCAACCATCAGGCCGCAGGCGATGATGGTGACATCGGCGCCCTCGCGCATGACGATGCCGCGGCCCATCTCGAACTTGTAGGTCTCGGGGTCGTTAATAACCGGCGAGGCCAGGCGGGCAAAGCGCATGTACACGGGGCCGTCGCACTCGTAGGCGGCGCGGACCACGGCGCGGGCCTCCACGTCGTCGGCGGGAACGACCACGGTCATGCCGGGGATAACGCGCATCAAGGCGATATCCTCGCAGCACTGGTGCGTGGCGCCGTCCTCGCCCACCGAAATACCGGCGTGCGTGGCGCCAATCTTAACGTTGAGATGCGGATAGCCGATGGAGTTGCGGACCTGCTCAAAGGCGCGGCCGGCGGCAAACATGGCAAAGCTGCTCGCGAAGGCAACGCGGCCGGTGGTCGCGATGCCAGCGGCGACGCCCATCAGGTTGCTCTCGGCAATGCCCACATCGAAGAAGCGGTCGGGGCAGGCGGCCTTAAACTTGCCGGTCTGCGTGGCGGCGGCCAGGTCGGCGTCGAGGACCACAAAGTCATCGTGCTCGTTGGCGAGCTCGACGAGGGCCTCGCCGTAGCTTACGCGCGTGGCGATTTTCTTGACGTCTGCCATCCTAGAGCTCCTCTCCGGCGGCCGTGAGCTCTGCCATGGCCTGCTCGAACTGTTCATCGTTGGGGGCCTTGCCGTGCCAGCCAACCTGGTTCTCCATAAAGGAGACGCCCTTGCCCTTCGTGGTCTCGGCGATGATGGCGGTCGGCTGACCCTTGGTGGCGCGAGCCTCGGCAAAGGCGGCGCGAATCTGGCCGAAGTCGTTGCCGTCGGCGAGCTCCACCACATGGAACTTAAAGGCACGGAACTTGTCGGCAAGCGGCATGGGGTCGTTGACCTCCTCGACGGGGCCGTCGATCTGCAGGCCGTTGTGGTCGACGATCACGCAGAGGTTGTCGAGCTGCTGGTTGCCGGCAAACATGGCGGCCTCCCAGACCTGGCCCTCCTCGCTCTCGCCATCGCCCAGCAGGGCGTACGTGCGGTAAGTATCGCCCCAGTGCTTGGCGGCAACCGCCATGCCCACGGCGGCGGAGATGCCCTGGCCCAGCGAGCCGGTGGACATATCGACACCCGGGGTGTCGTTCATGTTGGGATGGCCCTGCAGGTGGCTGCCGATATGGCGCAGCGTCTCGAGGTCCTCCTTGGGGAAGAACCCGCGCTCGGCGAGCACGGCGTACAGACCCGGAGCGCAATGGCCCTTGGAGAGCACAAAGCGGTCGCGGTCGGCCTTGCGGGAATCGGCCGGGTCGACGTTCATTTCCTCAAAGTACAGATAGGTCATGATGTCGGCAGCGCCGAGCGAACCGCCCGGATGGCCGGACTTGGCAGCGTGCACACCGGTGACGATGCCCTTCCTTACCTCGTTGGCAACCTTTTTGAGCTCTTCGTCGCTCATTGTGCCTTCCTTTCATCCTCTTAAGACAAGATGCGCACGGCACGGAAAGGTAATCCCAACACAGCCGCGATGCACGTACGTCATCCATTATGCTGGAAACTGGAGGCTTTACCAGAGTTTTTATCATTATTTGAGCAATTTAGCAGGCAGACGTCCAGATGAAACGGTTTAGCAATGTGAACGTCTTTTGGATGGAACGCAGCCTGCCCTATGCGTTGATGTCCTTGAAGCCCTCGCCAAAGGTTTCCGTCACGTCGGCCACGGTCACGATGGCACGCGGGTCACGCTCGCGCACGATGGTCTTGAGCGTGTTGAGCTCGCGGCGGCTCACGATCACCATGATCACCGGCTTCTCGGCACCCGAGTACATACCAGTCGCCCTCAACTTGGTGCAGCCGCGACCCAGGCCATACATGATGTCGGCCGCGATATCGGGAAAGTTATCCGAGATGATGAGCACCATACGGCGCCTGTTGCCGCCGTCGACCACGGCATCGATCACATAACCGCTAATGAC
Source organism: uncultured Collinsella sp. (assembly GCA_934654585.1). Classification (GTDB taxonomy): domain Bacteria; phylum Actinomycetota; class Coriobacteriia; order Coriobacteriales; family Coriobacteriaceae; genus Collinsella. The sequence continues at coordinate 124,637 of CAKUGF010000002.1, forward strand.
CATCGAAAGTCCCGCGTACAGCGCGTTTTCGACCGAAAAGACCGGGGCGGACAGCGCACACACGGCAACATCGATCGCCATGACGGTGGAGCCCACCGGCAACGACGTATTGCGCGAGATAATCTGGCCGATGGTATCGGAGCCACCGGTGTTGGCGCCGGCGCGCAGCACCATGCCGTAGCCGATGCCCGTGATAATGCCGCCCCACATGGCGGGAAGCATAAGATCGGAGTGTGCCAGCGGTGCCACAAACGGAGCGAACAGGTCGGTGAAAAAGCCCAGCAGCACAAAGCCCGTCGCGGTCTGCACCACGTAGAACATGCCGCCCGCGCGCATAACCACCAGCAGCAGCAAGGCGTTCATCACAATGGTCTGAATACCGACAGGCAGCGAGATGCCGTGCGACGCGCCGACCGCCTGGATAATGGTGGCAAGACCCGTAACGCCACCGGCAGCAAGGCCGTTGGGAATCAAGAACAGGTCCGTCGCGATGGCTGCCAGAGCACAGCCAAACATGATCTTGGGCAGATCATGAAAGAAGTTCATCGAAAGAATGCGCTTGATGTCCAGACGATATGCCATGCTACCTCCCTCAAAAAAGCGCACCCAAACGGATGCGCTTTGAACTTCTCGCTCTCTTTGATTCTACCGATTCGGCGGGCAAATACCACCCCTGAACGGGGCTTGAAGCAGCCCGAAGCTCTGCCCAAGGATTTAGGCGTCCGAGCCTTCCGCATCGGCGTTGCCGGTTGCCCAGCGATGGTAGCCGATCACAAACGGATCCAGGTCGCCATCGTCAAGAACGGCCTCGACATTGCTGGTCTCGACACCCGAACGCAGGTCCTTGACCATCTGATACGGATAGAGCACGTAGCTGCGAATCTGGTTGCCAAAACCGATCGTGGTCTTGGGTCCGCGAATCTCGTCGAGTGCCTCGGCACGCTTCTCAAGCTCGATCTCGTACAGGCGGGCCTTGAGGATCTGCATGCATGCGGCCTTGTTCTGGATCTGACTGCGCTCGTTTTGGCAGGTAACCACAATGCCGCTGGGAAAATGCGTCACGCGCACGGCGGAATCGGTGGTGTTGACGCCCTGGCCGCCCGGGCCGCTCGCGTGATACACATCCACGCGAATGTCGTCGGGACTGATCTCGATATCGATATCATCGGGCAGCACGGGGATGACCTCGACGCCGGCAAACGTGGTCTGGCGACGCTTCTTGTCGTCGGTAGGGCTAATGCGCACCAAGCGGTGCACACCGGCCTCGGCGCGAAGCATGCCAAACGCGTCCTTGCCCTCGACGGTAAAGGTCGCACGGTCGATGCCGATGACCTCGGCTGCGGGGCAATCGTTGATGGTGACCTTCCAGCCGCGACGCTGGCAGTACTTCATGTACATCTTAAAGAGCATGAAGGTCCAGTCCTGCGCCTCCAGGCCACCCTGTCCGGGCTTGATGGTCACGATCGCGTCGCCATGGTCGAACTCGCCGGTGAACCAACTCGAAAGCTCGAGTTCATCGATGGCGCGGGCCAGGCGCTCCGCCGTAGCGGCAGCCTCCTCGCGCAGGGCGGCGGCATCGGGGTCGCCACCCATCTCCTCGGCAAGCTCCAGCGCCGCGCGAGCATCGGAAAGCTCGCCGCGTGCGTTGTCCACGGCGGCGATGTCCTCCTTGGCGCGGGCGATCTCCTCCATCGTGGCGCGGGCGGCGTCGGCGTCATCCCAAAAGCCAGGAGCCACGCTCTTGGCCTCGAGCTCGGTCACGCGCGTGCGCTTCTCGTCCAAATGGAGATACGACTCGACCTCGCCGAGCCGGTCCGCAAACGCGTCCAGCTCGGCGGGCGTTACCTCTAAAGCCTCGGCCATTAACGATTCCTGCCGTGGCAGTGCTTGAACTTTTTGCCGCTGCCGCAGGGGCACGGATCGTTACGGCCCACGTTGACGTACGGGTCGTCGCTCTCGTCCTTGCGGTAGGTGGTCACCTTACCGCCGTTGTTAACGGCAGCCGGACCGCCCTGGACGGCTGTACGGGCCTGCACCTGAGCCTGCTTGCGCAGCACCGAGTTGCCGTTGTCGCCATCGACATCGGCGGGGCCGGAGAACTGCGCACCCTCGAGCGCAGGGTCCTCCTTGTGCTCCACGGCCTGCGGGGCGGCCTTGATCTCGATGCGCAGGACGGTGCGCAGGTAATCCTCGTACATGGTGTCGACGAGCATCTGGAAGGCGCCGTAAGCCTCGGTCTTGTACTCGACCAGCGGGTCGCGCTGACCAAAGCCGCGCAGGCCGATGCCGGTCTTGAGGTAGTCCATCTCCTGCAGGTAGTTCATCCAGCGGGTGTCGATGACACGCAGCATGACCTGGGTGTTGAGCTCGCGCATGAGGTCCTCGCCCAGACGCTCGGCCTTCATGTTGTAGCACTTCTCGACATAGTCCAGAACGTCGGCAGCTAGAGCCTCAAAGTCCTCGTCAGGGAACTTAGGCGTATCGATATGGCCGGTGAGCTCCACGACCCACTTGCGCAGGCCCTCGAGGTCGCGCTCGCCCTCGTGGCTGTCCTTGGTGCAGAACTCCTGCACGCAGCGGTACACGGTGTCGTGCATGACCTCGGTGATGTGATCGGTCAGGTCCTTGCCGTCCAGAATCTTGTTGCGCTCGGCGTAGATGACCTGGCGCTGCTTGTTCATAACGTCGTCATACTCAAGGACGCTCTTACGCATGGAGAAGTTGATGCTCTCGACCTTGTGTTGGGCGCTCTCGACGGCCTTGGAGATGATCTTGTGCTGGATGGGCATGTCGTCGCCCATGTCGGCGGTGACCATCATCTTGGAGACGCGGTCCATTTTGTCGCCACCGAACAGGCGCATGAGGTCGTCCTCAAGCGACAGATAGAACTGGGTCTCGCCCGGATCGCCCTGACGACCGGAACGGCCGCGCAGCTGGTTGTCGATACGACGGGACTCGTGGCGCTCGGTGCCGATGACGGTCAGGCCGCCGGCGGCAAGCACGCGCTCGCGCTCGGCCTTGCAGGTCTCCTTGGCCTCGGCGTTAAACTGCTCGAGCTGCTCGGGCGTCACGTCCTCCATGGTCAGGCCCTCGTACTCCAGGCGCTCACGTACCAGCTCGTCGGGGTTGCCGCCCAGCAGGATGTCGGTACCACGGCCGGCCATGTTGGTGGCGATGGTCACGGCGCCGTAGCGTCCGGCCTGGGCGACGATGTGTGCCTCGCGCTCGTGGTGCTTGGCGTTGAGGACCTCGTGCGCGATGCCACGCTTGGTGAGGGCAGCCGACAGCTTCTCGGAGCTCTCGATGGAGACGGTACCCACCAGGACCGGCTGGCCCTTGGCGTGACGCTGCTCGACGTCGTCGGCAACGGCGTTGTACTTGGCCTGGATGGTGCGGTACACCAGGTCCTCGTGGTCAACACGCTGAACGGGCTTGTTGGAGGGGATGACCTCGACGGGCAGCTTGTAGATCTCGCGGAACTCGGCGTCCTCGGTCAGAGCCGTACCGGTCATGCCGGAAAGCTTGTCGTACAGACGGAAGTAGTTCTGCAGGGTGATGGTGGCCAGCGTCTGGTTCTCCTCGCGCACGAGCACGCCCTCTTTGGCCTCGATGGCCTGGTGCAGGCCCTCGGAGTAGCGACGGCCTTCCATGATGCGGCCGGTGAACTCGTCGACGATCTTGACCTCGCCGTTGGTGACCACGTACTGCTTGTCGCGATGGAACATGTACTGGGCCTTCAGCGCCTGCTGCAGGTGGTTGACCAGCTGGCCCGAAAGGTCGGCGTAGATGTCCTCGATGCCCAGGCGGCGCTCGATCTTCTTAAGGCCGCGCTCGGTGGCGGCGATGGTGTGCTTGGCCTCGTCCATGACGTAGTCGCCCGTGGGCTCGACGTCCTCGGTGGCGGTGAGCATGTCGTGCGACACGTCCTCGCCGCGCTCCAGGCCGCGCACGGCACGCGCGAAGTCCTTGTAGGTGCTGGCAGACTTGGTGCCGGCGCCCGAGATGATGAGGGGCGTACGCGCCTCATCGATCAGGATGGAGTCGACCTCGTCGACGATGGCGTAGTTGTGGCCGCGCTGAACACGCTGCTCGGGGCGGGTGACCATGTTGTCGCGCAGGTAGTCGAAGCCGAACTCGGAGTTGGTGCCGTAGGTGACGTCGGCCTGGTAGGCCGGGCGCTTGAGCTCGAGCGGCATGTTGTTCTGGAGCAGACCGACGGTCATGCCAAGGTACTTGTAGATGCGGCCCATCCACTCGGAGTCGCGCTTGGCCAGGTAATCGTTGACGGTAACGACGTGCACGCCCTTGCCGGCGATGGCGTTGAGGTAACCGGCCAGGGTGGAGACGAGGGTCTTGCCTTCGCCGGTCTTCATCTCGGCGATGTGGCCCTCGTGCAGCGCCATGGCGCCGATGAGCTGCACGTCAAAGTGACGCATGCCCATGGTGCGCTTGGAGGCCTCACGCACGGTGGCAAAAGCCTCGGGCAGCATGTCGTCGAGCGACTCGCCGTTGGCGTAGCGCTCGCGGAACTTATCGGTCTGGCCGCGGAGCTCCTCCTCGGTCATCTTCTCAAACTGGGGCTCAAGACCGTTGATCTGGTCGACGATCTTGTAGTAGCGCTTAAGGTCCTTATCGGATCCAAAGGACAGCAGCTTTGACATGAATCCCATGTGGTTTTCCTTTTTTTGGCCATCGCCCATGCCGTGCAGCCTTGGGCGAGTTAAACACAGATAATTGTACTTTAGCCAAACAAGGCGCGCCCTATACGGTCGACCTCGACCGCCACGTAATAACTACGACCAACCTGCCAAAAAGGGACAGGTTTATTTTGGCAGGTTTTATCTGGGCAAACGCCGCTTCTCTGCCAATTGGTGCAAGCGAACCTGCCCCCTACGCACCAATCTAGTGCAATGGGGTCAGGTTAGTTTGCACCAATAAAAGAAAAGGGCCGCGCACCCGGATGGATGCGCGGCCCTTATGCCATGAATGCGAGCGATTCCGCGGCGAGCTATTTACTCAGCAGCCTCGGTGGTCTCGGCCTCGGCAGCGGCCTCCTCGACGGGAGCCTCTGCGGGAGCCTCGGCGGCCTGCTTGGCAGCCTCCTCGGCAAACTTAGCGGCACGCTTAGCCTTCTCGGCAGCCTTGGCCTCAGCGGCGGCCTTGCGAGCGGCCTCGGCCTCAGCAGCCTTGGCGGCCTTGGCAGCCTTGGCCTCCTCGGCCTTCTTGAGCTGAGCGGCAGCGGCGCCACCGAACTTGTCGGCGAAGCGCTGGACGCGTCCACCGGTGTCGACGAACTTCTGCTGGCCGGTGTAGAACGGGTGGCACTCGTTGCAAAGCTCGACCTTCATCTCGGACACGGTAGCGTGCGTCTTGAAGGTGTTGCCGCAGGAGCACGTCACCGTGCACTCGACATACTGGGGATGGATACCCTGCTTCATGGTAGGACTCCTTATTGGTCAGGCGCTGGTTACCGATCAGCGCATAAGGCGTCTTGGTTTCCGACCAAGACAACAAACTCGGCTATGGTACCACGGCGCCGCGCGTCCCACAAAAGGTTCACGGTCTTTTCGGAACGACACGAGCTGGACCTTAAATATCAACTTCATCCGAACACTCCCCCACATTCATCTCTCGTATGTATCGAGGTATTCCTGCTTGAGCGTCTGCGAGGACGACTTGATCTTTTCCACGAGCGTGCCGGCTTCGATGAAGTAGAACGAGTTGGTAAGGTCTGCCAGGTCGTCGAGTAGATGGCTTGAAATGAGCACGCTGCGTCCCCGCGCCACTTCGCTGCGCATCGCGTCGCAGGAGGTTTTCCGTTTTCCCGGATCGAGGCCGTTCAGCGGTTCATCGAGGATGAGGTACGGGCAATCGGTCGCTATCGCCATGGCAAGCTTTACCTGCTGCTTCATTCCTGTCGAGAGTTTACGGGTCGGCTTGTCGAGATATGGGGAGATTCCGAGGGAGTCGCAGAGCGAGTCGATGTCGGCGGCCGATTCCCACGCCTCCCTAACGAAAGCAAGGTGCTCGATGGCCGATAGCGTGGGATAGAGATCCGCGCTGCCCGAAGAGCTCAGGTAGACGAGTTCTGCAAATTCGGCTGATCGACGTTGGCAGATTCCGTCTGCCGCCAGGCTTCCCGAGCGGATGCGGGTGGGAAATTGGCCCGACAGCGCTTCAAGAAGGGTGGTTTTCCCCGAGCCGTTGGGAGCAACGAGGCCCGCCGCCGTTCCCGGGCTCAGGAAAAGCGACCCGATTGAAAGTATCGTCGTGCTTCCGTATCCCACGCTCGCGTCTAGAAGCTCGAGCCCATGGTGCTTTTTCGCGGGTCCAGGCTGTTTGGGGGAACGTGTCGCAACGGCGCCGACCGTAAAAAAGACCGCGACGTATGCCAGGGCCACGGCAAGCATCGATGCGCTGCCTGAACCGGAGCCAATGAATTCTGTCGGGAAGCATCCTACGTAACCCGTTGCCTCGATAGGCGAGAATACGGGCAGTGGCAGGAGCCCGAGCACGGCATTATGCCCTAGTGCCGAATCGGACAATAACGGGAATGCCGGGGCCGCGACAAGCAGCGCGGAGGTAAGAGGGCCCGCGAGGACGCGCCTCGTTGCGGTCGATAGGACGGCGGAGCAAACGGATATCAAGGTTCCGCCCGCAAGCAGCGCGAGAAGCAGGGCTGTGAAGACGTTTCCCGCGGTCGTGGTGGTAAGCGCGCCGTCATGGAAGAAGGCGATCGGGTACCCAATTTGCCCGAAGCCGTTTAGGACCAAGGCGTAAATGCCCCCGGGTGCGAGGCCGGCGAGGAGCATCGCGGTCCCCGCGACGATTATCGAAAACACGATCTGAATAAGGCGCCGGAATTTGGGCACGGGCGCCTTTGCCGCCAGGGTCCCGGGCCTTGTGGCGCCGAGCACGAGTATCGACGAGAGAAGGAAGGGGATGAAGGGAAGGAAAGACGGCGCCGTGGCAATGGCGTAAGGCAGGAAGGAAAGGAATGGCAGGTCGTTTGCGGAGGCCGGGATATCCGTGATGCCGGAGCTGCTCAGGGCACGGCAATATGCGAGCGCTGCGTCATTGGTCTCTTGGTCTCCCACGATGGACCCGGATTGGAAGCCTTCGCCCATGAGCGCGTAGTAGCTCTCGGCAGAATCGAGAAAGGCGGCGTCGGTTTGAGCGGCAAGGGCGGCGTTCGCGTATCTTGCAAGCTCCGCGTCATTTTGCTGCTCTGGAGATAGGTCTGTGCCGCTGGCCTGGGGCGCGCGCGTATTGAATGCGTCGACAAAGCTCTGCATGCCCTGTTTCATAAAGAAGGGCCCGTAGATGGGTGAATTGAACGCAATGGGGACGGAAAAGGCTGCAGCGAGAACGAGCGTACAAATCCATACGGCCTTGTCTCTTAGGATTAGTTTGAGAAGAAGTCGACAGTACATTTAGAAGCACCTACGTTCCTCAAAGAATTGTTAGATTAAAAGTAACAGACCGGATGAAGATACGTGCGACGGGGGCGAGGCGAATGGCTGAGCGGTATCGATATGCGGGTTCATCGGTATCACATTGGCCACATAGATTTTTAACTTGCATTTCTACCCGCCCTTTTCGTAGAGTCGCCGATACGTGCTTAGCGCACCCTCGGCGCGTCCGGCAGGCTTTGCGAAATGGGATCCAGGAGACTTCGGCGCAGCATCATCTTGCGGAATGCTTCTAATGAGCCTCCCATCCTTCAAAAACAGAATCTCATCGCACAGCCTATCGACCGAATCCAAGATGTGGGATGACATGATGATGCACGTACCAGAATCGGCCAGCTTCCTGAGAATCTCGGAATGCAAGTCCACCCTGCTGGGGTCGAGCGCGTTCATGGGCTCATCTAATAGAAGGTACCGCGCGCCCGTCGCATACGCAATCGCCAGGGTAAGCTGCTGCTTCATGCCCTGGCTCAGAGTGCGGATCCTCATCTTCGCGAACTCGCCTATCTGCGTTTGTTCCACTATCTCTTCGATATCGCGAGCATGCGGCCACATATCGCAAACCATCTTGAGGTGATCTTCCGCACGCAATCCGGGATACAGCAGCGTCCCCTCACCAGGTGCATAGAAGATCATAGAACGGACCTCTCTCGCACCCGTACCCTGCACCTCATCCAGAACGATGCTCCCGTCCACGCGAGGACCCGGCAAACCTGCCATCGCACGCAGCAACGTCGTCTTTCCATACCCGTTCGGAGCGACGAGACCGTAGACCGTACCCGGGGCAAACTCAGCGTTCACCGAATCTACGAGCACCTTCTTTCCATAAGAGATCGTCAGCGTTTGAAGGTCAATCATCGAGATCATCCCCTTTCGATCTTTGGAACACTCAGGCGCACCATCAACGGAGATACGGCGCCCAAGACCACCAGCAGAGCGCCCGATGCGCCGACGACCTCTCCAAAAGGCATCGCGTTCGTCCCTCGCCCAAGGAACCCAATCGTCCCCACCTGGGAAGCGGGATCAAACGAGGCGAATGGAGCCAGCAGCGCGACGCCCATGCCCACGCTTTCAACATGAGCGCTCAACGAACCCAACACCAAGAGAACCGCGCAAACCATTCCGGTGACAACGGGGTTGCGGCTAATCGCTGCTGTCAACGCAGCGACGACGGAAATCACGCCGTATGCCATGACCAGCAACGGAATACTGCACAACACCGCCTCCCCCACCATGGACGTTGTCGAAGCTCCCGCCCGAATGAGAGCGACGGGATACTCCGATCCACCCGCACCGTTCTTAATCACGGACACAACGACAGCGGGAACCATCGACACCAAAAGCAGCACCAAGCCAAGCAGGAGAGCCAGCGCAACAGCCGTCAGAAAACGCACATGCGCTGTTGCGGGGATCTGGAGAACCAGAAGGGAACGACACTGCAGGTGGGTGCACGCGAGCGATGTGACAACCACGGGCAACAGCAAAAATAAGGAGGGAAGCGCTGCCTGGAGATACGAAAGGAGGATTAATGGGGGCATCTTCGTACTTAACTCGTAAACCTTGGGGTCCGGCAAGCTCGCGATCGACTCAAGCAGAAGGGCGCGCGCCTCCGCACGAGAAGGAGTCTCCGGCTCGATTCCGATCGATTGCAGGAGAGTCGCATCTGCCGCGCCCAGCTCACCTCGAGCGCGCTCGTACGTCGCAAGGCTTCGAAACCCCTCCGCAGGCATAGGCGCGTACACGAAACCCGAAAGAGCATCCCGCATGTCTTCCAGGGCCGCTTTGCCCTCGACGTCCATATTCGCAGCGTTCTGCTCTAGATACCGATCTATTGAACGGAGCTCCCCATCCCTATACCGAACAGCGGAAACGTTATCAGCGTCAGGAAACATCTCGACCAGAGCCGGGGCCAGCATCGTCGCCGACATTGCAATCGCGCATACGGCGAGGGTAGGAGAACGCAGGAGCAGTTTCCCCATCGTTCTTACGTATGCAACGGCGGAGGCACAAGCGCTCGAACGAGTTGCCGTTCTCGATGCAGTGAAGGAACCTCTCTCAAGACAAATCGGGGATATCGGGCACGCGCAGCCGCTCTTTCCAGCAACGCAAAGCAGGCTAATTGCCAGCACCTCGATCCCGATTGCGCATACGAGGGCAATCGCGCCACGCTCGAAGCAAAGTCCAGGCAGATTCACTATCTGCGTTGTCGGGTACGGGCTATAGGCGCCGACGGTCAACTCAGTGTTCGCATACGTAAGGGGATTCAACAGGGCGAACTCACGTAAAGCGATGGATCTTCCGTAATACCCGGGAACCATCATCACCCCCATCAGGGCACATACGAACACGATTCCAAGCGTAGGGTTATTGGCAATCTTCACGGCAAGGTGAACGACAAGCGAGATGAACGCTGCCACCAAGAATTGCAAGATGGCCGTCTGCGCGAACACCAGCCAAGCCGGTTTGATAACCGGAGTCGCATATTGAATGTAGCCTATCGGATAGAACGGCGAGCCCGGGCCATTCTTCACAAGCGCGGCGATTATCCCTGGAAGATTGATGGCGAGGACGGCAAGCATTGCAAAAACACTCGCCCATACGCTCGATGCAACAAGTCTACCCAGCTCGCCCATCGGTGCCTGGATGATGAGCTTTTCACGTTTGTTAAGACGCGCGGCAAGGAACGAGACGGCAACGGCCGTTGCGACCCATAGCAAGTACTCCTTCGATCCGTCATAATAGGTGTACTCTCCATCCGATATCTGCAGAAACGGAAGTAGGGGAGAGAGCGGTGCCAAGATAAGACGTCCCGCGGCAAGAGGGTACAGAAGCGCGGGCATGCTTGATGAAGAGGTATAGACACCGTCCTCCCCCGCATTCACAAGCGCATCCGCATAGGATGCTGACAATTCCTGCTCAACACGGGTTATTCCCGACTCGAGGTATTCGACCCGTCCGTCGATGCCAGCCGCGCTCCTGAAGACGGGCAGAGCACAAAGAACCATCAACGCAACAACGACAACACAGAGCGACCTGGAGGAGAGAAGCGACCTAAAGATCGCCTTCGAGATTTTGAGCATATTCATCGCCAACCTTAACCTCATCCAGTCGGAACAGAGGGGCCGAACAAAATGCTCGGCCCTTCCTCGCATCTAGTAGGTGCTATAGACAAATTGCCATTTATCAGTTGTGCCAAGAACACCACAGGAGCACATTGCAGCGAGGCGGGATTCCCTATGATGCGCGGATCGGCGATAGCCATTTCGGTAGGAGATCGTCTTGTAAGGGATGTTGAACATCGAGATGCTGTGCCCGCTTACGCCGCGAGGACAGCTGTAGCTCCAGTAGGTATCGACGACGTCGTCCGTATACCCGAGGGGCTCAACGAGGGCACACTGGCTGCTCTCCTGGGAAGGAGGCATCGGGGTATCCGCAAAAGCGGGGGCTCCCGGCAGCAACAGACAAAGAGCGAGGCCGAGGAAAACCAAGAGCTTACACGACTTAACAGTACTGAACATAATCCTCTCCAATCTAGAGGGGTTTCGGTTGCAGCATGCTGTGATTACTTGTCGGCAAAGTCAATTTAACATAAACTGTTAAAAAGTAACCTGAGTTTTTTAAATTCTTCGGAGGTTATTATGAGTTCCGACAATCGCACTCCCCGGCTTCATTCCTTCCGCATCGCATGTGCGATAGCCTCTGCGACCCTTTGCGCCACCGCCATCGCACAAGTGGCGTTCTCCTTAAAGCCAGCAATCGAAGTGCTCGACAACCCTGTAATTGCAGACTCCCCCGCGTATCCATCCCTTGCGATCTCGACATTGGTCCCTGCCGTCATCGGTATCGCTACGACCATCCTCAGCGCCGTTCTCGTGTGGACGATCAAGAGCGGAGACCCCTTCAAGAAAGGGTCTGCGACATGCTTGAAGGTGCTCGGCATTCTCTTCGTTGTTCAAGCTGCCACCAGCCTCTACGCCGGCTCACTCAAAACCTCCGTTTCGATGTTTGGCGGCGAGGGGGCCGTCGGCGCCCAAGAGATCGCTTCATCATTCGATTGGACCTCTCTGGTTCTCGGCATCGTCCTGTTCATGCTTTCCCAGCTCTTCTTGTACGCCCGAGAGCTGTACCTCGACTCCGACGAGATTGCGTAAGGAAACGCCATGCCCGTAATTGTTCGCCTCGACAAGATCATGGCCGAGCGAAAGATTTCCTCGAACGAACTTGCCGAAAGGATTGGAACCACGCCCGTGAACCTGTCCCGTATTAAAAAAGGGCATATTCGCGGCATTCGCTTCAACACACTCGAGCAGCTATGCCTCGCCCTTCGTTGCCAACCCGGAGACCTTCTCGAAGTCATGAGCGAAGAGGATGCCCGAAAGGAGTTCGGACTCGATTGGTCCGCCGAGGATTAGAGGGCGGTCGTACTCGCCCTGCACACGGGGATGCGAATCGGCGAGGTCTGCGGCCTTCGGTGGTGCGATGTGGATTTCGAGACGGGCCTGATCTCGATCAGACACTCGGTGGCGTACGCGAAGGGAATGGGTTCGTTCATCAAGGACACCAAGACCCATGACGCCAGGGGTATCCCCATCGACCCGGTCGGCCTACTCCCCTTCCTGAAGGAGACCCACGAGATCGACTGCGGAAAGCTGCGCTTGCGCGGCCTTACCGGGGCGGTCGAGATCGGGGACTGCTACATCCTGTCGGAGCCGGGCGCGACCTTCGCGACGACAAGCTATATCCGCAGGGCGTTCAAGACGTTCTCGGAGACCAACGGCCTCATGGGCACCAACGACGAGCTGATCACGTTCCACGGCCTTCGCCACACGTTCGCAACGCAGTGGATCCGCCAAGGCGGCGATATCAAGGCGCTCCAATCGATCCTCGGCCACAAGGACGCCATGGCGACGCTCAACGTCTACGCCGACATCGAGCCCATCTCCAAAATCCATAACATGCTGCGCGCCACGCCGTGCCTTTGGCGCGGGCACCTCGGGCCGAGGGTCGATCCGGGTCCCATGTTCCAACAGAGGATCCAGGAGTCCATCGAGACGCTCCAGGCGTTCGGCTACGGCATCACCGAGCCGGACGACCGAAATATCGCCATACGCGACGTGAAGACGAACAGTTGGCTCTAGCTCACCGAGTACGCGGCAGTGCTGGGCCCATCCCAACTGAGGTCACGGTGGTCCGATAGGGGCGCCGCCCGCGGCATGCGCCGCGGAGCGGTATCCCCTACCGAAGGGCGGGGATGCCCTCCGCTTCCAGTTCGGAATCAGCCGTCGGAGGCGTTCGGCTGACTGCGGGAACGGCCTGTCCGCTCAATGTGTTCGGCTGAGATCGGAAATCAACCCAACACGAGCCGGACACGCGCCAGACGGCTCTTCCCCGTACGGCCTTCCCCCTTACGCTCATGTTGCAGACGTGTAACGCCGCAGTAAGCACACCCCTTTTGGCGCCAGACAGGTACAATGATGAACACTGTACCGTAGCGGAGCGCCCACGCGCGCCGCAACCACGCGAAAGGGTTTCCCATGGCCGAGATCTCGTCCTCCCGCATCGTCATCACCGTCCTTGGCAAGAACCGCCCCGGCATCGTCGCCGGCGTCACCCGTGTTCTGGGCGAGGCCAACGTCGACATCCGCGACATCACGCAGTCCATTATCGAGGACATCTTCACCATGACCATGCTGGCCGACACCGCCGAGTCCAAGCTCGACTTCGCCGAGCTGCAGAAGGCGCTGGCCGAGGCCGGCGAGCTTTCGGGCGTCAACGTGTCCATCCAGCGCGAGGACGTCTTTAACTTTATGTACCGCCTGTAGCGAACAGGTCGTGCGGGAACAGGCTGGCGCATCTGCGCCCAAGCACGCCGCCCCCACACGGCCCCGAGAGGAGCGCGCATGGCTTACGACGCCAAGAAAATCTACTACCGCTTCGATGACCATCTGAGCCGCCTGGTCTTGGATTATGAGGCGAGCCGCCAGATTTCGCCCGAAAGCGAAAACCTCTACCACGGCCTGCCGACCGACCCGTACGACGAGGGCCTGTTTGTCGAACACAACGTCAAGCGTGGCCTGCGCAATGCCGACGGCTCGGGCGTGGTCGCGGGCCTCACCCGCATCTCGGACGTGCACGGCTACAACAAGGTCGACGGCAAGGTCGTGCCCGACCAGGGCAAGCTCACGCTGCGCGGCTATAGCATCGAGGACTTGGTCAACAGCGCCCAGGCCGAGAATCGCTATGGCTACGAAGAGGTCGCCTACCTGCTCATCACGGGCTCGCTGCCCAACAAAGAGGAGCTCGACGGATTTTGTGAACGCCTGAGCGCTTTTAGGCATCTGAGCGGCGAATACGTCCAAGAGTTCCCCATGACCACGGTGTCGTCGAGCATCATGAATGTGCTTCAGCGCGCCGTGCTGCTGCTCTACGCCTTCGATGCCGAGCCCGACGCGATTACGCCCGAGCACGAGATCGACGTGGCCATCTCCATGCTCGCCCGTCTCCCCCGCATCGCCGCCTTCGCGCATATGGCCTCGGTCGCCAAGCGTCGCGGCTCCGAGGTGCACGTGCCGCACCCGACGCCCGGCCTTTCCACCGCCGAGACCATCCTGCAGGTGCTCCGCGGCGGTATGGCGTTCACCCGCGACGAGGCCATGCTGCTCGACGTGATGCTCATGCTGCATGCCGAGCACGGCGGCGGTAACAACTCAACGTTCGCCTGCCGCGTGCTGTCCTCCTCGGCCACCGACCCGTACTCCGCCTACGCCGCGGCGATCGGCTCGCTCAAGGGTCCGCGTCACGGCGGGGCCAACGCCAAGGTCGTGTCCATGCACGAGGACATCCGCGCGCACGTTTCCAACTGGGAAGACGAGGATGAGGTCGCAGCCTATCTGGGCAAGATCCTCGACAAGCAGGCCTTCGACGGCACGGGTCTCATCTACGGCATGGGCCATGCCGTCTATACGTTGAGCGATCCACGTGCCGAGGTGTGCCGCCATTACGCGCGCACGCTTGCCGCCAAGAAGGACCTGGGCGAAGAGTTCGCGCTGATCGAGCGTATCGAGCGCCTGGCGCCGCAGGTCATGCGCGATCACGGCATGACCAAGCCGATCTGCGCCAATATCGACCTGTACACGGGCTTTATCTACAAGATGCTCGGCGTGCCCGAGACGCTCTTTACGCCGCTATTTGCCGTCGCCCGCATGGCCGGCTGGTCGGCGCACCGCATGGAAGAGCTCTTCTGCGCGCACCGCATCATCCGTCCCGCGTATCGCCCGGTTATCGAGCCGTTGGAGTACAAGCCGCTCGCCGATCGCTAGGGCATGAACCGTTATAGAACCCGAGCGTGGCCAGGGCATCACCGCCCTCGGCCACGCTTTTTATGCCAGTAGATTCTTGGGACATGCCTTGATTTCTACCTTTGCCTTTGCCCTTGGCAACGAAGGAGAAAAAGTAGAAATCAAGGCATGTCCCAAGAATCTACCTAGCTGGAAGGAATGAAACGAATGATTGTGTTTTCCGATATGGATGGAACGCTGCTGACGAGCGACAAGCAGATGAGCGACGCCACTTGGGCGATGCTCGACGAGCTCGCACGTCGCGGCATTGAGTTTGTTCCTTGCACGGGCCGTCCACTGTCGGGCGTCTTTGAGCCGATCCTCGCCCACCCCGCCGTGCACTACGCGGTCTGCGCCAACGGCGCCAGCGTCTGGCAGCTCGATGAGGATGCACCCACCGACGCCTCGCGCGCCACGTGCATTCTGAGCCGTCCACTTGACCGCGGCATTGCCCACCGCATCCATAGCATTGCCGCCGGCCACGACGTCACCTTCGACATCTTCGCCGACGGGCAGTGCTTCCTCACCCGCTCGCTCTACGAGCGCCTGGACGAGTTCTGCGGCGGCGACCCGCACATCGCCGGATCGCTCAGGCGCACGCGCACGCCCATCGACATGGATGTCGACAGCAAGATCGACGAGGTCGAGACGCTCGAGCGCATCGCCATGTACTGGCACGACCCCACCGACCGCGACGCCATCGCGGCGGCGCTCGGCACGCTCAGCGGCATCGAGGTTACGCGTTCGTACGAAATGAATATCGAGGTCATGGGTGAGGGCGCCACCAAGGGAACGGCCCTCACGTGGCTGTGCGAGCATCTGGGCGAGCCGCTGGCCGATGCCTGGGCCTTTGGCGACAACATCAACGACATCCCCATGCTTGTGGCAGCGGGCCACGGTATGGCCATGATCAACGGCGAGCCGGAGGACCGCGAGGCAGCCGCCGCCATCGCCGAGTTCGACAACGACCACGACGGCGTCGCCCGCACCATCATGGCCGCCCTCGCCTAGCAGCAGCAACCCGGTAGTCATTGGGGACGTTCTTAAATGGCTAGTCGCTGGCGGCACTCATTTAAGTCTGTCCCCAACTGCCGGCGCATAAGGAATGTCCCCAACTACCGGTCTAGCAGAGGCTCTTCAGCACGCGACGGAGCTCCTGCTGGACGGCGTGATCGCGGTTGCAACCCACGACACGGTCGGCGACCGCTTTGAGCGCAGGACGCGCATTTTCCATCGCGCAACCCGTGCCGACAAAGCGAATGATCTCGTAGTCGTTCATCGAGTCGCCAAACGCCATGACCTCGTCGCGCTCAACACCATAGTGCTCCATGAGCTGCTCGATTCCCGACGCCTTCGACACGCCGGGCTGCATGGCATCGATCCACGCATTACCCGAAGGCGCGAAGGAGAACAGGTCGCCCAGCTCGCGTTGCAGCACGTAGGCGTTGTCCATCACATTACCGTCATCGCAGATAATCGATGCCTTGATGATGTTCACATGTGGATCGGGCAGACCCCAAATGCGTTCGGCATTGGGCAGGTCCTTGTCGATCTCGCGGACAAATTTGCCCTCGTCGTCGAGCAAGAAGGACTTGGTGCGATCGAAAAGCGCCAGATGCATGTTGGGGAACATTTCGACCGTGCGTGCGAGCTTGCGGATGGCGAGATGCGAATAGACCTCGCGGTCGACCTCGACACCGTCTGCATAGACCTGCGCGCCATTCGCCGCGACAAAGTCCATGTTGCCGACCACGGGCGCAAAGAACTCGCACAGACGGTCATAGCGGCGGCCCGACGACGCGGCAAAATGCACGCCGCGCTCACGCAGGGCCTCAATAAGTTCGTAGGTCTCGGGCGGCACCTGGCTATTCTCATCGAGCAGCGTGCCGTCCATATCGGATGCGATCAGTTTAATCATAGAAAAGCTCCTTTCGGGCTTGATGGAATCAGACATAAATCCAACTCCACCGTACCCAAAAGGAGCTCGTGCAGACCGCTCAGGCAAAACCATTACAAGAGCCTGGCGGACGCTTCACATTCCCCCTCGATGCCGCGCGCGCTTGCAGCGCTGAGGAACTTGTCAAAGAGTGTCCCCATCGACTAGTCGTTTAAGAACGTCCCCAATGACTAGTCGGCGTAGGTGAAGGTGGTAACGTCGAACATGCCCTCGGGGCGGATGCGGAGCGTCGGGATCACTGGCAGGGGCAGGAAGATGATGCCCATGATGGGGTCGAGCGGCGGCTCGATACCCATGGCGCGCGCCTTGACCATAAAGTCATCGTGCTGCGCCGCGACATCCTCGGCCGTACCCTCGCTCATCAGGCCGCCAAGCGCCAGCGGGATACGCGCCACGACCTCGCCATTGCGCACCAACACGTGACCGCCCTGGCCCACAGCCTCAACGGCAGCCATCATATCGGCAGCGTTGTCGCCCACCACACACACGTTGTGCGAGTCGTGGCCGATCGTCGAGGCGATGGCACCGCCCGTGATGGTAAAGCCGCGTACCCAGCCGCGACCGATGTGCTTGCCGACCAAACCCAGGCCGGCGGGGCCGTCGCCGTCAGCGCCCTCGGCCTGCAGCGACACACCGCGGCCATGGCGCTCGATCAGCATAATGCGGCGCAGACCCTCGGCACTCTCGGGGCGGGCCATGCCCGTGATAGCCATACCCGGGATGACATCGATAACGGCCTCGCCAGGCTTAAAGGCATAGTCGAACACGTCGAGCGAAAGCTTCGGCAGCTTAACGGAGGCGCGTAGCTCATCGGCAAGCGCTGCGACCTCTGCGGTCTCGGGCGCAACCTCACCCACAAAGGTACCGTTCTGTGCCACGAGCGCGCCGGCGGCGTACACACGATGCGGAGCCGTGGCAAACGTCAGGTCGTTGAGCACCAGCAGGTCGGCACGCTTGCCCGGGGCGATGGCGCCGCGCAGCTCGTGCGGGTCACGACAGCCGTGATCCAGGCCAAAGGCCTCGGCGGTAGAAAGCGACGCCATGGAGATGGCGACGACCGGGTCGATACCGGCCTCGATAGCCACGCGGCAGGCATTGTCGATCATGCCGGTCGAAAGCGCATCGGAGGGAGCACGGTCGTCGGTCGCAAAGCAGCAGCGACGGGCGCGGGCAGGGTTCTCCAGCAGCATCGGCGACAGGTTGGCCAGATCGTGGCTGCATGTGCCCTCGCGCAGCATCACATACATGCCGCGGGACAGCTTGTCGAGCGCCTCCTCGGGAATCGTCGACTCGTGGTCGGCGATAATGCCCGCTGCGGCATAGGCGTTGAGGTCCTTGCCCGCAACAAGCGGCGCATGACCGTCGACCTGTTTGGACGGCGTCTGGTTAGCGGCGTCGATACGAGCGCAGGTCTCGGGATCGGCCATAAAGACGCCCGGCAGGTTCATCATTTCGCCCAGACCAAAGACATCACCCGGATGCTCGGCAAAAAACGCCTGCATATCGGCAGCGGTGATGACGGCGCCGGCCTGCTCGTCGGGCAGCGCGGGCACGCACGAGGGCATCATGT
The DNA here is from genome assembly GCA_934654585.1 of uncultured Collinsella sp. Lineage (GTDB taxonomy): Bacteria > Actinomycetota > Coriobacteriia > Coriobacteriales > Coriobacteriaceae > Collinsella. The sequence goes on from CAKUGF010000002.1 coordinate 142,970, forward strand.
ACTTGATGGAAATGGGCGCGCGACGGCCGTCCTCGATCATAAAGCGCAGGCCGTCGAGCCCCGCCACGTTGGCGATCTCGTGGCTGTCGGCAATGGCAGTGGTGGTGCCGCGCGTCGCCGCCATGCGCGCATACTCGGCGGGGCGGATGTTCGAAGACTCGATATGCAGGTGCCCGTCGATAAAGCCGGGGGCCAGATAGCGGCCCTGACAGTCGATGACCTCGGTTGCCTCGTAGGTACCGGCGGCATCGTCGCGTCCGTCATAGAGCACGCCGACGATCACACCGTCCTTGACGGCAACGCTGCCGGACGCCACACGTTGGCCGTACACGTCGACAATCTGCGCATTGGTAAACAGCGTGTCGACGGGCACACGACCCTCGGCAGCCTCGATCACAGACCTCATGACCTCAACGGACATACATACTCCTTTAACCGTAGAAAAAAGCCGCGGAGCGGACAAACCTTCACCGCAGCAAGCCAATAGCCATTGTATGCCCAAAAGAAGGCCCCCGATAACACCCCTCCGTCCAACGGCACCGCCAAATTGGTGCAATGGAGTCAGGTTAGTCTGCACCAAGTTGGCGCAAAGTAACCTGACCCCATTGCACCAAAGGCAACGCCACGCTCACGCCGGGCAAAATTTATGTCCGCACGGCGAGATATACTTTGATATCAAAGGCGCCTGGACAAGCCAAAGGGGAAGGAAACACCATGTTCTATCTCAAGGATTGCAGCGAGCAGCCGCGACCACCGCAAAGAACCATCGAAGGCATTGCGCGCGGCGTACGCATCGCCTTTAGACTTATTCCCTTCGTACAATCCGTCGAACTTGTAGGACCTGAAGATATCGACGGCGACTGCCCTATTCAGCTTCAGGTCAATATCGATCCGCGGTTTGGCATGCCCTTCGCTCCAATCTTCGACGAGCCCTGGCAGCCCTCGAGAGATGTACGCTTTAAGCCGTTTAGTCAATACCTGCTTACCGAACTCGGTCGCGATGTTGACTGCTTTGCTGGCGACAGCGCCCGCGCACGCGAGATCGGGCGCGATACTAAGCTTGTCTACGAGCGAGAGCCCGACTACTTTCTATCTGACACAATCGAACCGCTGTTCAAATCGGCCGAAAATGACGCGCGAGAAGCCGCGAGGTGCCTGGAGGACGACTTTCGCGCCATGGCCCCCAACATCTGCCACTATGCCGGGGAGGTGGCGCTGTCGAGTCTCGAAATCGCCTACCACGCCATGGGCGGTCTGGATGTATTCGCGCCCAACATCTCCAATTACTTGGAAAATGCGTCGGGGGCACGAGCGATACGTTGTGCCGACTTATGGCTAAGGCACGCCGCGGGCGAGCTCGGTTATTGCATGCGATGCGTTCATAACGGCGCGCCGGTAAGCGGTCTTGATGCGCTGTGCGCGGTAGTCTACGCGAATCAGTTTGCTGATGAGTTGGACATGGCCGGTAGACCGGCATTTTGGATTCCAATTCGCAATCCCGAGGTTATTGAGCTCATGAGGACACTCGAGATGCCATGGGAATGCCGATAACACGAGAAGGACGGACCACTCTAGGTAGCATGAGATAGGGGCGCTATGTTTTATTACAAGGATTATTCCTCTTCAACGGTGTCGCCGAAGAGAGCCATAGATGAAATTGCAGATGCCTTGCAATGGCCTCTCAGCAATAGCCTCTGTGTGAAATCTGCCGAACTCGTTGAACCCGAGAAGCTCAGCGGCGAAGGACCGATTGAACTGCAGCTTAATATCGACTGGCGGCTTGGCACTCCTCTTGTGTCTGAATTCGTCATGCCGTGGAAAGTGGCTGACGAGGAGCGCTGCAGGCGGTTTGCCGACGAGATCGTTCCGCAGCTGGGACGTGATGTCGAATGTTATACGGACCGCAACGACCGCGCGAGCACGCCAGGTCGTAACACAAAGCTCGTTTACGAGCGTAGCGAGCACGACGAGAACGAAATGAAGAAGTCCCTCGAGATTTCTGAAGAGCTCGCGCGGAAGACAGCGGGGTATCTGGCAGATAGTTACCGCTCTAACGCGACGGAAATCTGTTTGAACGCCGCCAGCATAGCGCAGGGATATCTCGACCTTGCCTCCAGCGCCATGGGAGAAACGGACGATTACGTTCCATGGAATAATAGCGTCTGGGTATCTCTTGATGAAGCTCAGCTTTGTCGTGCAATCAACGGAAGCCCCCGACTCGAACGCGCTGCACACACATTGGACCACCACAAGGATGCCTACGAGCTTAGCTTATATGGTGAACAAGTGGTGGTCGGTCACGATGCGCTTCGTGCAGTGACCTAAGTAAACGAAATCGCAGATGCGCTGCATGCGGCTGGCAGGCCGGCATATTGGATTCCAGTTCATAATCCCGAGGTTTACGACTTCATGAAGATGCTCGGATTGATTCCAGAGAAGCCGAAATTTGAAAAAGGCGACCGCGTGCGCTTTTGGGATGTTCGAGCCACCTCGATACACGGGCGCTGTGCCAACTTTCCCGAAAGGTTTGGTGTCGTCGAGGACGTCACACCTCGGCCTGGCGGAAACCCCAGCAAGGGGCGTTTTTGGACGTACGACGTTCGCGAGGGCGATGTGCTCCACAAGGGGCTGACAGATTGGGATATCGAGTGGCCCTATCGTTGCTAGACGACGATTCCTGCCCAAGGGATCCAAAGCGTCGGCACCAGCTTGGTGCAAAGTAACCTGACCCCATTGCACCAAACAATTGACGACCAAGGCACCAAAAAAGTTGCGGTGGAATAGTTCCTGTTTAAAGGCCTAGGCCGCGTTTTTAGGAACTATTTCACCGCAACTTAAAGGGCCGCAGTTGGAGAAACCAGCTGCGGCCCTATTGCACATGTTAGGTTGACTTAGTCGTTAGACCAACTTGAAGCCCTTGCGCTTGCCTACGGAGAGGGTGTCGCCCAGCTTGAGGGCGCTGGGGTCGATGTTGTAGCTCTTGGGAGCCACGGCCTTGCCGTTGATCTTGACACCGCCACCGTCGATATCGCGACGGGCCTGGCCGGCGCTCGCCGAAAGACCCAGGTCCTTGAGCAGGCCGGCGAGGTAGATCTGGCCCTCGTCGTTAACGGTCAGCTCAATGTGCTTCTCGGGGAAGTCGGCAAGCTGGCCCTCCTTGAACACACGGTCGAACTCGGCCTGGGCCTCGTCGCCGGCACCGGCACCATGGTAGGTGTCGCACAGGTCGCGGCCCAGAGCGCGCTTGAGCTCGTAGGGGTCGGCAGAACCGTCGGCCAGGGCGGCGTCGATCTTATCGACCTCGGCCGGGGTGAGCGAGCTGGCCAGACGGTAGTACTTACCGATCATCTCGTCGGGAATGGACATAGTCTTGCCGAACATATCCTTGGGAGCGTCGGTCAGGCCGATGTAGTTGCCATAGGACTTGGACATCTTGCGCACGCCGTCGGTGCCCTCGAGCAGCGGCATGGTGAGCGCGATTTGCGGCTCCATGCCCATCTTCTCCATGAGCTCGCGACCGGCAAGCAGGTTGAAGAGCTGGTCGGTGCCGCCCATCTCCACGTCGGCCTTGATCTGAACGGAGTCGAAGGCCTGCATCACGGGGTACAGGAACTCGTGCAGGGCGATCGGCGTCTGGGACTGGTAGCGCTTGGTAAAGTCATCGCGCTCGAGGATGCGGGCGACGGTGAACTTGGAGCACACCTGCAGCAGGCCGGCCAGGTCCATCGAAAGGATCCAGTCGCCGTTGTGCACGATGGTGGTCTTCTCGGGATCCAGGATCTTCATGGCCTGGCTCACGTAGGTCTCGGCGTTGGCCTCGATCTGCTCCTGCGAAAGCTGCGGGCGCGTGGAGTTCTTGCCCGACGGGTCGCCGATCAGCGCGGTGCCGTTGCCGATGATGAGGGTGACGTTGTGGCCCAGGTCCTGGAACTGACGCATCTTGCGCAGGGGCACGGCATGGCCCAGGTGCAGGTCGGGGCTGGTGGGATCGACGCCGAGCTTGATGTTGAGGGGCTCGCCCTTCTCAAGCTTCTTGCGAAGGTCGGCCTCGGGGACGATCTTTGCGGCGCCCGAAGTGATGATACGCATTTGCTCGTCGACAGACAGCATTGGGTATCCTCCTTTTGCTATAGCACCCTCGCCGAGAACGGCGGTGCTGGAAGTCCATAAACTCTCATATGATAACAAACTGACGCGACGCGGCACCTACGACAGGAAAATCCTCGTCCTGCCGCATGCGTCGACAGCGACCGGCAGACGTGTGCCATCGCGCTCGACCAAAAAGCGTGTCTGCTGGCGACGAGCGCAGTCCCGGCAATGGACCTGCCCCGTCGCATCGGTGGCACAAGGCCCCTCGGCAGTGAGCAGGCAGTGCTCACACACCATGAGCTCGGGATGGTCGGTGTCGACAGGCCCCAAGACACCGGGACAAGCGGCAAGCTCGGCAACGCGCTCCGCATCACTGCCGAGCAACTCGGCTGGCAAATACACGTGGCCCGCTCCCAGCTCGCACAGCCAGAAAAGCGTGGCCCGGTTGGCGCAAAACACCGGCGCCGCGACGTCAAACGCCACGCTCAACTCACGCGCCATCGCAACCTGTCCCAAATTGCGGCAGACCACGCGCCCGGCACGCTGCATAAGCGACCGAGTCCGTTCGGCATCGCCCGCGCGACAGACCTCATCGAGCACCACGGTCGCATCGGACAGATCGAGCTCCTCACACGGGTCGACATCCATCAGCTCCCAGGCAAAGAACCTGCGAGCCAAAGCCCCCTGGCCCGCCGACTCCGCCAGTCCCGCCGCCGGCACATCGCCAGCGGCCGCAGCGCTCTCGAATGGCAGCACCTTTACGGGGCACGCAACAGGCACAGCCGCATCGGCCTCGTCACGCATGCGCTCCAGGGCCGTCGCCGTCTGCTCCAACACACCGGCGCTGCGAATCAGATACACCTCGCAGCCCGCATCGACCTTGCGCTTGCAATGCACAACGACGCGCTCCCCCGCCGCGGCACTCACCGGGCAGGGCACCTGTGGCCAGCGCTTGGGCACATCGGGACGCGCGTCGACACCCGGATAGAACCGGATTTCGAGCGTGTCGCCCTCGGTCACGGCGGCATCGAGCTCGACCATCACCTCTTCGTGCCCCACGGCGACCAAGCGGCCCACGCGCACGCCCTGGTTGATCGCGCGCTCAAAGCTCATGAGCTCGGCGCCCGAACGCCCCTGCAGATACGCATCGGTAAACCCGCGGTTGAATGACCTGCCCAGCTCGCGCTCGAGCGCGGCCACGGCACCGGCATCCCACACGCCGTCGCACACCATATCGAGCGCTCGGCGCCATACCCGTACCACGTTGAACACATAGTCGGGGTTTTTCATGCGCCCCTCGATCTTGAGCGACGCCACCCCAGCCCCAACAAGCTCGGGCAGGTGCGCAATGCCCAAGTAATCACGCGGGCACAGCAGTCGGTCGCCCTCAACGGCGACGACGCTCTGCCCCGCCTCGTCCACCAGGTCATACGCCAGGCGGCAGGGCTGGGTGCAGTCGCCGCGCATCGCCGAGCGTCCGCGCCGCAGAGCCGAAAACTCGCAGGCGCCCGAGTACCCAATGCAAATCGCGCCGTGGCAGAACACCTCGATAGGCACGCCGGTAGCGCACAGCGAGGCAATCTCTTCGACTGTCAGCTCGCGGGCGGTCGTCACGCGCTCGACCCCCAACTCGTCGGCAATCAATCGAACAGCGCCTTCGCTATGAACACCTGCCTGCGTGGACAGGTGAATCTCGACACCGGGAATCGCCGCACGCAGCGCGCATACCAATCCGGCGTCGGCAACGATCAGGGCATCGGCACCCAGCTCCAGCGCATGGGCTCCCAGCTCCACCGCATCGGCCAGCTCATCATCGAACACAAACACGTTGAGCGTCACATACACGCGCACGCCATGCGCATGCGCCACGGCACAACCGCGGGCGAACTCGTCGTCGGTAAAGCCGCGCGCGCTCACGCGGGCGTTAAACCCGCCCAGGCCCGCATAGACGGCATCGGCGCCCGCCGCAATGGCCGCGAGCATCTGATCGAGCCCACCCGCAGGCGCCAGCAGCTCGGGCAACGCCGTCCCGGCAGCCCCCGGCCTCTTCCCATATTCTCCGTTCGGCCCCGTCGTCCGAATCGCCATCGGCAAACTCCTTACCAAGGTATGCAGTCACTCTGAAAATTGCCATTACCCAGCATACACGAGGCCTCGCGCGCCCCGGTTTGGTTTATCGTGTAATAGCTTATGTCCATCCTGCCCCGGCGGCACCAACCAAACCGCCCGGCACGACATACCTGGAGGTCGATATATGGGTCCTCGCCAACGACAGGGACGCAGTCGTTCCAAGACGCATGCCCTGCCCATGATCTTGCTCTCGTTTTTGGGCTTTCTGCTTATCGCGGGCGTGGCGTTTGGCATCGGCATGGTCGGTAACGTCAACCGCTGGCTGTCCGATCTGCCCGACTACACCGACGCCAATGCCTATCTGGTAAGCGAACCCACCGAGATCGTCGATTGCAACGGCAACAAGATCGCGAGCTTCTACACGCAAAACCGCAAGTCCGTCACCAAGGACCAGGTTTCCCCCTACGTGCTGCAGGGCACCGTCGACGTTGAGGACGAGCGCTTCTACGAGCACGGCGGTATCGACCTGTGGGGCATCGCGCGTGCCGCCGTGGCGACCGCCTCCGGTGGCCACGAGGGCGCATCGACCATCACCCAGCAGCTGGTGCGCAACACCATCCTGCAGGAGGAGCAGTTCGATTCGACCATCGAGCGTAAGGTGCGTGAGGCCTATATCGCCATCAAGATGGAGGAGATGTACTCCAAGGACGAGATCCTTATGATGTACCTCAACACCATCTATTACGGCCATGGTGCCTACGGTATCGAGGCCGCCGCCGAAACCTATCTGTCCAAGAGCGCCGCCGACCTCACCCTGAGCGAGGCCGCGCTGCTCATCGGTCTTCCTAACTCGCCGTCGCAGTACGACCCCACGGTCAACCCCGACCTGGCGCTCTCCCGCCGCAACAAGGTCCTCGACAACATGCTGCGCCTGGGCCATATCACCCAAGAGGAGCACGATGCCGCTCAGGCCGAACCCATCACCCTCAACGTGACCGAGATTTCGGGCAGCGGCGTCGATGTGTACTCTCAGCCTTACTTTGTGTCCTATGTTAAGAAGCTGCTGGAGCAGGAGTTCTCCACCGATGTTCTCTTTAAGGGCGGCCTGACCGTCAAGACCACCATCGACCCCACGATGCAGCAGGTGGCAGAGGACGCCGTCCGTGCCCAGCTCGATTCGCTTTCGCTCGACGGCTTGGATATGGGTATGGTCGTTGTCGACCCCAAGACCGGCTACATTAAGTGCATGGTGGGCGGCTACGACTACAACGCCGACGAGAACCACGTCAACCACGCCACGGCCAAGCGTCCCGTGGGCTCCACGTTTAAGGCCTTTACGCTGGCGACGGCCATTCAAAACGGCATGAACCCCAACATCACCCTCAACTGCAACTCGCCGCTCACGGTAAAGGGCACCACAACCAAGGTGCAAAACTACGCCAACACGAGCTATGGCAACATCTCGCTCAAGCAGGCAACGGCCGTATCGTCCAACACCGCCTACATCCAGGTTGCCGACGCCATCGGCAACGACAAGATCCTCTCGCTCGTCAAAAAGCTTGGCATCGACACCTCCGGCGGAAACATCGAGGACGTCCCCGTCATGACGCTCGGCCCCGGTTCGATTTCGCCGCTCGAGATGGCCTCTGCCTACGGCACGTTTGCCAACGGCGGCTACTATCGTCAGCCGATCGCCATTACCGAGATCGATTCGCGCACCGGCTCGGTGCTCTACCAGCACACCGACAACCCCAAGCAGGTGCTCTCCACGGGCGAGGCTGCGGCAGTGACCGACGTCCTGACCGGCGTTATGCAGGGCAGCGGAACGGGCGTCGACGGCGCTCTGAGCGTCAGCCAGCCGTATGCGGGCAAGACCGGCACCACCGACGACAACACCAACCTGTGGTTCTGCGGCTATACCCCGCAGCTGGCGTGCGCGCTGTGGACCGGCTACTCCGCGGGCGAAATCCCCATCCAAAAGTACGGAGCCGACCTGTTTGGCTCGCAGACCAACCTGCCTGTCTTTAAAAAGTTTATGGACACCGTCTTGGCCGGCACCCAGCGCGAGGAGTTCCCGACCGGCACAACTCCCACGTATAAGAACAACAACGTCTGGAAGTTCTACGGCACCAGCAACACCAAGAAGGAAGAGTCCAAGGACGAGGACGAAAAGGACGAGGAAGAGACCACCACGACCACTACGACGACGACCACCACGACCACCGAGACCACGGGCGGCGAAAGCACCGGTGGCTCCGGCACGACCGGTGGCTCGACAGGCGGCGACGGTAGCGGTGGCGAAGGCGGCGAGGGTGGCTCCCCCACGCCCACACCTACCCCAACGCCCGATCCCTCTACGGGTCAGTAGGCACCAGCCATAGTCAATCAAAGGCGCCCGAGCAGCACAGGCTGCTCGGGCGCCTTTTTGCTGCGGGGACCATGCGAGCACCCCCTATGGGCAACAACGAAAAAGGGGGCGTCGACCATCGCCGACGCCCCCTACAGGCCGCTAGAATCGCCCGCACGGCTCAATCCGCACGCGGTGCCTCCCCTACTTGCGGGAGTTGCTCAGCTTGTTGATGAGCGCCTCCAGACGCTCGCCGTCCTCAGCAGTCTGGGCGATAACCAAGATCGTGTCGTTGCCGGCAAGCGAGCCAAGTACATCGGGCAGCTCGGCGGCATCAACGGCGGCGGCAATGCCCGAAGCGGTACCGGGCTGAGCCTTGATCATAACCAGATTGTCGGTACGCAGAACGCCCGTCACCAGCTCGGACACCATGCGCTGCAGGTGCAAGTCCTCGGCCAGGACATAGATACCCTCGGGGAGCTTGCGCAGCCCCATATCTGCGATATCGCGCGAAACAGTCGCCTGCGTGCAATCGAATCCCATAGCGCGGAGCTCATCCACCAGCACTCGCTGCGTACGCACGTCCTTGTTGCGCACGATATCTCTGATGGCATCCTGGCGCCCGTTGCGTTTTTTAGCCATGCAAAACCTCACTCCATAGATGGCGGAGACAATCATTCAGTGACTGAATAGTTTAGCGCTATTTGAGGTCTTTTGTGTATAAGAACGCATTTCGAAACAATTCTATGCAAATTTGTTTCGTACGGAGCAGCACTAGGCCGTTTTTGCTCCCGTCCGGTTAAAAAAAGCGGCCAGATGCGTATACATCACGCAGCGCGAGGGCTTGGCGCTGGCAATCGGTCCAAACAACAGGCCGAGTCCGCGATGGTTGTCCTTGAGGGCCGCAACCATCTGACGGGTTCGAGGCGCATCGAGCATATCACGCATACGAGCGGCGCGCTCAATTGAAGACACCCCGTGCGGGCTCAAGCACAAATTCTCGATGCAATCGACCAAGGCGACAAAGTAGAACCTCTGGCATGCAAGCTTGAGCTGACCGTCGTCGCCCGCCTCCGAAAGCGATTCGGTAAGCTCGTCGAGCGCCCGGACGTCATCGGTAAGCTTGGCAAACAGTGTGGGCTCAAAGGCATCCGTAAGCTTTGGCGCCACCACATGGAAGCAGGCGTCACCGCACCCGGATACGCGCCGCGCCTGCGAAAGGGCGCATGTCATAAACCCAATTGAGCGAAAAGCGCGACTGCGCGACAGACACGCTTCGAACAACGAACGACTATATACCACGCCGGAAGTCTGGGCAATCAGGCCGCCGGATATCATCTGAGACAGCCCTGCCGCCAGAGAAGCACGGTCATCGATCGCAAGAGAGGTGGCATCCAGCACGCGCGAATGACGGTCACGATGCGCATCGTAGCGGTCGAGCGACACCGTGGGGATCACAATATCCGCTGCGGCATCGCATGCAACATCGACCATCTTGGAAAGAGACTGTGGGGCGAACCACTCGTTGGCATTCATGGCCACGATCTGAGACCCACGCGAGGCGGCAAGGCCAGCGTGCAGGCATGCCCCGCGCGCCGAATCCTCGACGTCAATCAAATCGATGTGAATGTCTCTGCCGGCGGCAACCTCGAGCGAATGACGCACGCCCGGTGCCACATCGCGGCACACGACGACAATCTGCAGATCGTAGAGGTCTTGGTTCTGGACGCTCTCGAGTGCGCGCATCGCATAGTTGGGCGAACCCTCGACAACGAGGATCACCGAAAGTCGCGGATGCGAACCACGTCGAACCAAGTTTTCCGTCCTCTCGACAGCGCTACATTAAACTGTCGTTCATGGTACACCCCGCCAATAAAAGCAACGGGGCGCCAGACACGCTGCACGTCAAGAACAGATGTTGCACACGCGCAGCTCACACATGGCGTACGGACGAAAGCGGGCCTACCAGACCCTCCCCTAGTCGAGCACGACCAGCTCGGCGGGGTCGTAATCAACACCCATAAACGTAAGGCCGCAGGCAGGTGCCGTAGGGCCCGCAGCGGTACGGTCGCAGGCGTCAATAACCTCACGCATCCATTCGGGCTCGCGGCGATGCATGCCAATCTCCACGAGCGTGCCCACGATCGTGCGCACCATGGAGTGCAAAAACGCGTTGCCCTCGATGGTAAACGTGAGGATGTCCTCGCCAAAGGCGACCTCATGGCCAAACTCGGCACGCATTACGCAGCGGTGTGTAGGTTTGCCCACGGCAGAGGCGACCTTGCAAAAGCTCTTAAAGTCCTGCTCGCCCAAAAGCGCAGGGCAGGCGGCCGCCATCGCATCGACGTCGAGGGGATAGCGATGCCACCACACAGCACCGCGCGACAGCACGGGCCGCGCATCACGATCGGCGATGCGATAGGTGTAAGTGCGAGAACGCGCGTCAAAGCGCGCAGAAAAGCCCTTACGAGCCTTGTAGACCTCATTTATGGCGATATCTTTGGGAAGGAGGGCATCCATAGCCCTCAGCCACCTACGGCGCGTATACGCGAGCTCAGCGTCCGTTACAGGCACGCTGATGTATTGGGCCACCGCATGCACGCCGGCATCGGTACGCCCCGCGCACGTCAGATCGATTGGGCGGCGCAGCAACGTCTCAATGGCATGGCGAAGCTCGCCCGCAACCGTCGTCTGGCCCGGCTGCTCGGCAAATCCGCTATAAGAGGAGCCATCGTAGGCCACGCGAAATACAAGGGTGGCGTCGAGCTCGGGGGTCGAATTGAAATCAGACGGCGCAGTCATGGGCGCTCCCAACAAACTAGCAACGGTATTGCGACAAAAAAAGAGGGGTACGCGAACGTACCCCTCGAATATAGCCTATGCAGACAGAATGTCTACTCAGCGGTCTCCTCAGCAGGAGCCTCCTCGGCAGCCTCAACCTTCTTGGGAGCAGCGGCCTTCTTGGGGGCCGGAGCAGCCTTCTTGGCCTTAGGCGTGCAAGGCTCGGTGACGAGCTCCATGATAACGATAGGAGCGTTGTCGCCCTTACGGTTACCGAGCTTCATGATGCGGGTGTAACCGCCGTTGCGGTCCTGCCACATACCCTGAGCAGCCTTGTCGAAGATCTCGGCAACGAGCTGCTTATCGCCGAGCTTGGCGATAGCCAGACGACGAGAGTGCAGGTCGCCCTTCTTGGCCCAGGTGATGATCGGCTCGACGACCGAACGCAGCGCCTTAGCGCGGGTCTCGGTGGTCTTGATGCGGTCGTTCTCGAAGAGGGCCTTAGCAAGGCTCTTCTTCATGGCCTTGGTGTGGCTCGCATCGGTGCCGAGCTTCAGGCCCTTCTTAACGTTGTGACGCATGGTCTAGTTTCTCCTCAAATATGCGAAGCATTAAGCCTTCAGGCTCAGGCCCATGGACTCAAGCTTGTCCTTCACTTCCTCGATCGACTTAACACCGAAGTTACGGATGTTGAGCAGATCGTTCTCCGAGAACTCAACGAGCTGACGGACCGAGTGAATGCTGGCGCGCTTAAGGCAGTTGTACGAACGGACGGAAAGGTCCAGATCCTCGATCTGCTTGTCCAGCTCGGCGTTGTCGTTGGTGACCTCGGGAGCGAAGATCGAAGCCTCCTCCTCGACCTCGGGGGTCTCGGCAAGGTTCATAAAGGCGGCCATATGCTGGTTGATGATATTGGCAGCCTGGACCACGGCGTCGCGCGGGGCGATGGAACCGTTGGTCTCGATCTCGAGGACAAGGCGGTCGTAGTCGGTGTGCTGACCGACACGGCAAGCCTCAACGAGCTTGGCGCAACGGGACACCGGCGAGTACAGCGAGTCGACGTGGATCACACCGATGGGATCGTTGTCACGCTTGTTAGCCTCGCCAGAGACATAGCCGCGGCCATAGCCGATGCGCATGCTCATGGTGAGATGGCCACCCTCGGTGAGCGTAGCAATGTGCTGCTCGGGGTTGACCAGCTCAAACTCGGACGGAATAAAGAAGTCCGCACCGGTGACCTCACAGGGGCCGTCAACCGAGATGGTGGCGGTCGCCTCGTCGGTCGTGCCGAGAGCCCTGAAGACAAGACCCTTGACATTCAGGACGATGTCGGTGACATCCTCGACCATGTTAGGGATGGTCATGAACTCGTGCTGCGCACCATCGATCTGAATGGCCTCGACGGCGGCACCCTCGAGCGAGGACAGAAGAACACGACGAAGCGAGTTACCCAGCGTATCGCCGTAGCCACGCTCGAGCGGCTCGACGGAGACACGAGCAGAGGTCTCGTTGATCTCTTCGACCTGAACCTGAGGCCTAATGAATTCTGACATGTATTACCTCCAGCCTCAGCAGCCCGGATGGACTACTTAGAGTAGAGCTCGACGATGAGCTGCTCGTTGATATCACCGCTGATCTGCTCACGCGTCGGCAGAGCGAGCACGTTACCAGACAGCTTCTCGATATCGACCTCGAGCCAGCCAGGAACCTCAAAGCGCTCGGAGGAAATCAGGGCCTCCTTGATGGGGAGGAGGTCACGGAACTTCTCGCCGACAGCGACGACATCGCCGGCCTTGACGCGGTAGGACGGGATGTCCACGCGCTTGCCGTTCACGGTGAAGTGACCGTGACGGACGGACTGACGAGCCTCTTTGCGGGTGCGGGCGAAACCAAGACGGAAGACGACGTTGTCGAGGCGAGACTCAAGGATGATCATGAGGTTCTCACCGGTGACGCCGTTCATCTTACGGGCCTTGTTGAAGTAGCCGTGGAACTGCTTCTCCAGAACGCCATAGATGAACTTGACCTTCTGCTTCTCACGCAGCTGCATGCCGTACTCAGATTCCTTGCGACGGCGCTTGGGCTGACGGATAGATTCCTTCTTGCTGCTGTAACCGAGCTCAGCGGGATCGATCCCGAGCTGACGGCAGCGCTTAAGAACAGGAGTCCTGTCGATTGCCATATTGATACGATCCTTTCAGTTACACGCGGCGACGCTTCTTGGGGCGGCAGCCGTTGTGCGGAATGGGGGTCTTGTCCTGGATGCTCGAGACCTCGAGGCCAGCAGCCTGGAGGGAGCGGATGGCGGTCTCACGACCGGAGCCGGGGCCCTTGACGAAGACGGAAACCTTCTTCATACCGTGCTCCATGGCCTGCTTGGCAGCAGCCTCGGCAGCCATCTGGGCAGCGAACGGCGTGGACTTACGGGAGCCCTTGAAGCCCACCTGGCCAGCCGACTTCCAGGAAATGACGTTGCCCTGGGGATCGGTGATCGAAACGATCGTGTTGTTGAACGTAGAACGAATGTGAGCCTGGCCCACGGAAATGTTCTTACGGTCCGCGCGCTTCAGACGGGCAGCGCGAACGTTCTTCTTAGCAGTAGCCATCTATCTAGCGCTCCTTATTTCTTCTTCTTAGCACCGATCTGACGCTTCGGGCCCTTGCGGGTACGAGCGTTAGTGTGGGTGCGCTGGCCGCGGACCGGGAGGCCCTTGCGGTGACGAAGGCCACGGTTGCAGCCAATGTCCATAAGGCGCTTGACGTTCTGGTTGCGCTCACGGCGGAGGTCGCCCTCAACCATGATCTGATTCTTATCGATATAATCGCGGATGGCGTTAACCTCATCCTCGGTGAGGTCCTTAACGCGCGTGTCCACGTTAACGTTGCACTCGACGCAGATCTTCGTCGCAGTGGTGCGGCCGATGCCGTAAATGTAGGTCAGACCGATCTCAACGCGCTTCTCACGCGGGAGGTCGACACCATTAATACGGGCCAACGTAGTCTCCTCTCTTAACCCTGACGCTGCTTATGACGGGGGTTCTCGCAAATAACGAGGACCTTGCCATGGCGCCTAATGATTTTGCACTTATCGCACATCTTCTTGACCGAAGGACGTACCTTCATCGTTCTTCCTTTCGGTAGCGCTCAAACTACTTCCCTACTATCTACTCGCCCAGCCGCAGGCGTTTAAAACTATGGCTGGTCTTCACACGCAAACCGACCGTAGGTTGAGCTAAGCCTGCAGTCGGAAAAGAGCGTGTATGCGTGCCGCTATTTATAGCGATAGGTGATGCGACCGCGGGTCAGGTCGTACGGGGAAAGCTCCACGACAACCCTGTCACCGGGGAGAATGCGGATGTAATTCATTCGGATCTTGCCAGAAATGTTGCACAGAACCGAATGACCGTTCTCGAGCTCAACCTTAAACATGGCGTTGGGCAGCGGCTCCTTTACCGTACCCTCGAGCTCAATTGCGTCTTCCTTCTTCACAAGCAATCATCTTTCTCTAGAAAACGACAGCGATTGAGTATTCTACAATACGTATCCACGCATCGTAATATCTTCGTAATGGCTCCACATCTAAGTGGAACCAGTATCTATGAAATGTAAAACAAAGCCGTTCCCTGATGCCCAAGATCGCCTTGAAATGAGAAGGCATAGACCTTAGGGTCATGCCTTCGAAATTGAAAGGCGAGGTTGGGTATCAGGGGGCGGCGACTTTTACATTTCTCCGCCTTGGAGCGAACACCACGAGCCCTGGGCGTCGGTGGTGAGAATCACCGGACCGTCGTTGGTGATGGCGACGGTGTTCTCGTAGTGCGCGGCGGGCAGGTGGTCGTTGGTCGTGACAATCCAACCGTCGGAGCCCGTGCTCACATGATTGGAACCCATCGTAACCATCGGCTCGATGGCAATGACCATACCGGCCTGAAGGCGAACGCCCCTCCCCTTCTTTCCGTAGTTCGGAACATTGGGGTCCTCGTGCATCACGCGACCGATGCCATGGCCCACGTAATCGCGAAGCACGCCATAGCCGTGAGACTCGGCAAGAGACTGGACGGCGTAACCGACGTCCCCGATATGATTGCCGGGAACAGCCTGCTCGATTGCCGCCTTCAGGCAATCGCGCGTGACCTCGCACAGGGCCTTGGCCTCGGGCGTGGGGGTGCCGACGAAAAACGTCCAAGCGTTATCGCCGACCCAACCGTCGACAATGGCTCCCGTATCGATGGAGATGATATCGCCATCGCGCAGGATCATGTCGGGATTGGGAATACCGTGGACCACGGCATCGTTGATCGATGCGCAAATGGTTCCGGGGAACCCGCCATAGCCCTTAAAGGCCGGGGTGCCACCATGCATACGGATAATCTGCTCCGCAAGCTGGTCGAGCTCGAAGGTCGAAACACCGGGGCGAACCATGGCTCCAACGTGGCGGAGCGCCATCTTAGATAGCGCTCCTGCCTTCTTCATCTGCTCGATTTGCGTTGCAGACTTAATCTTGATCATAGACCGAGAGCCTCTTTGACATCCCCGTACACGGTCTCGCGAGCCTGGTCACCGTTGACCGACTTAAGCAGACCCTGGCCACGATAGTAGTCGACGAGCGGGCTCGTGGACTTCTCGTAGACGTCGAGACGGTTCTTGATGGTCTCGGGCTTGTCGTCGTCGCGCTGATACATCTCGCCGCCACACTTGGGGCAGGTAGCATCGGCAGCAGTGCCGGTGTAACCGCAGGCGCGGCAGGTGCGACGCGAAGACAGACGGTCGATGATGACCTCGGGGGCCACGTCGACCAGAAGGGCGCAATCGATCTCGCGACCCAGGGCGGAGAGCTCGGAATCGAGCGTCACGGCCTGGGCGGTGTTGCGCGGGAAGCCGTCGAGGATGAAGCCCTGCTGGGCGTCATCGGCGGCAAGGCGCTCCTTGACAAGGTCGATCACGAGCTGGTCGGGAACGAGCTCGCCAGCGTCCATGTACTTCTTAGCCTGAATACCAAGCTCGGTGCCACCCTTGACGGCAGCACGCAGCAGGTCGCCCGTGGAAATGTGGGCGACGCCGAACTCGGCGACGAGCTCCTGTGCGACGGTGCCCTTACCGGCACCCGGAGCTCCGAGCAATACGAGGTTCATGAGCAATCCTCCTCTAGCCTATTTAAAGAATCCATCGTAATCATACATCTTGATCTGGCCTTCGAGCTTGTCGACCGTGTCGAGCACGACGCCGACCATGATGAGGATGGACGTGCCGCCAAATGCCTGGATCAGCTGGTTACCCGTGAAGGAGAAGATGATCGAAGGCACGATGGCGATGAGCGCCAAGAAGACAGCGCTGGGAAGCGTGATCTTGTTGAGCGCGTTCTTGATGTAGGCCGCGGTAGCCCTGCCCGGACGGACGCCCGGAATAAAGCCGCCCTGCTTCTTAAGGTTGTCGGCCGTGTCATCGGGGTTGAACACCATGGAGGTGTAGAAGTACGCGAAGAACACGATGAGGACAACGTTAAGCACCCAGTTGAGCCAACCGGTCGAAAGCGCAGAGGCAACTGCCTGAATCCAGCCGATGCCGGGGAAGAACACGGCGATCTGAGCCGGGAAGTACAGCAGCGCCGAAGCGAAGATGATCGGCACGACGCCCGCGGTGTTGACCTTGATGGGCAGGTAGGTGGTCTGGCCACCCATCATGCGACGGCCCACGACGCGCTTGGCGTAGGAGACCGGAATGCGGCGCTGGCCGCGCTCAAGGAAAACGATCAGCGGGATGACCAGCAGGATGATGGCGCAGATAATCACCATGGTGATGATGCCACCGGCGTTGCCCTCGGTGCTGGAGAAGATCGCCTGCGGAAGACCGGCCATGATGTTCGCGAAGATGATCAGCGACATGCCATTGCCGATACCGCGCTGGGTGATGAGCTCACCAATCCACATGATTAGCATGGCGCCCGCGGTGAGCGTGCCGACGATCATGATGTCAAAGATGATCTCGGGAGCACCGGCACCGTTGAAGCTGATACCGAAGCTCTTAAAGAGGAAGAGGTAACCCACGGAGTTGAGGATTGCCAGAGCCAAGGTGAGGTAACGCGAATACTGCGTGATCTTGGTCTGACCGACCTCGCCCTCGCGGGCAAGCTCATGCAGGGAAGGCACGACGGCCTGGAGCATCTGGAGGATAATCGAGCTCGTGATGTAGGGCATGATGCCCAAAGAGAACACCGAAACATAGCTCAACGCGCCACCAGAGAAAAGATTCAGGAGGGCCATAGCGCCTGAGGCGACCGAGGTAGTGTCGGTCGACAAAAGGCCCAGCATCCCCTGGTAGGGAATGCCGGGCACAGGAACGTGCGCACCAATGCGGTACACGACGAGCATAGCTATGGTAAAAAGAATCTTTTCGCGCAGTTCTTTGATGCGGAAAGCATTCTTAAGACCATTTAGCACGGCAGCTCGACCTTTCCGCCGGCGGCCTCGATCTTGGCCTGCGCGGAAGCGCTGACCTTGTCGACCTTGACCGTGAACTTCTTGGTGAGCTCACCGTTGCCGAGCACCTTGACGGGCTCGAACTCGCTCTTGGTGATGCGAGCGGCCTTAAGAGCGGCACCGTCGATCACAGCGCCATCCTCGAACTTACGCTCGAGACGCTCAACGTTAACGGCGGTGTACTCGATACGACGGGGGTTGCGGAAGCCCGGAAGCTTAGGCAGGCGCATGGCCAGCGGAGTCTGGCCACCCTCGAAGCCGGCACCCTTGGTGCCGCCAGAGCGGGAACCCTGGCCCTTCTGGCCGCGGCCAGAAGTGGTGCCGTGACCCGAAGAATTGCCACGGCCGACGCGCTTGCGGTTCTTGGTGGAACCGGGCGCGGGAGTAAGATCGTGAAGCTGCATTTGCTACTCCTCTACAATCTCGACAAGGTGCTTGACCTTGAAGATCATGCCGCGGACGGACTCGTTGTCAGCAATCTCGCGAACCTCGCGGATCCTGTGGAGACCGAGGGCACGGACAGTACGGACCTGGTCCTGCTTGCAACCGTTGGTGCTGCGGACCTGCTTGATCTTGATGGTGTCAGCCATGCTTAGTTCTCCTTACCGACGAACATCTCGGAGACCGTCAGGCCACGGCGAGCCGCGACGTCCTCAGGGCTGGAGAGCTCCTTGAGGCCCTCGACGGCAGCCTTGATGATGTTGAGGCCGTTGTCGGTACCGAGGGACTTGGACAGGACGTTCTTGATGCCAGCAAGCTCGAAGAGGGGACGCACGGCGCCGCCGGCGATAACGCCGGTACCCTCGACAGCGGGCTTGATGATGATGCGGCCGGCACCAAAGTGGCCGAGAACCTCGTGCGGGATGGTGCCCTGCTCGGTCACCGGCACGTGGAACATGTTCTTCTTGGCATCGAGAGACGCCTTGGAGATGGCCAGGGGCACCTCAGCGGACTTGCCCATGCCAACGCCGACGTTGCCCTTGCCGTCGCCAACGACGACGAGAGCGACGAGGCTCATGCGACGACCACCCTTGACGGTCTTCGACACGCGGTTGATGTAAACGACGCGCTCCTCGAACTCGGAGGCCTCGCGCTGCTGCTTCTGATTACGAGCCATGTGCTACATACCTCCTAGAACTCGAGACCGGCGGCACGAGCACCGTCGGCGAGGGCCTTAACGCGGCCATGGTAGATACGGCCACCGCGATCGAAGGCGACCTTGGTGATGCCGGCCTCGATGGCGCGCTTGCCAACGAGCTGACCGACCTTCTCCGCAGCCTCCTTGTTCGAGGTGTGGGTGCCCTTGAACTCGGCCTCGAGGGTCGAGGCGGAGACGAGCGTCAGGCTGGAGCCCTTGCTGTCGTCGATGATCTGGGCATAGATATTGGCGTTAGTACGGGTCACGCGAAGACGCGGACGCTCGGCGGTACCCGAGACCTTGCCGCGAACACGACGCTGACGACGCTTGAGGCCTTCCAGCTTCGCCTTATGCTTGTTCATACGTAAACTCCTAAAAAGGTTGATCTTGCCAGCACCTGACGGGGTGCTGGTCTTATGCGAGTGAGTCGGTTACGACTACTTGGCGGCCTTACCCAGCTTGCGGCGGATGTGCTCGCCAACGTAGTGAATACCCTTACCCTTGTAAGGCTCGGGAGGACGATGGCCGCGGATCTCAGCGGCGATCTGACCGACCTGCTGCTTGTTGATACCCTTGACGTTCACGTGGGTGTTGTCGGGAACCTCGAAGGTGATGCCCTCGGGAGCCTCGACGATCACGGGGTGCGAGAAACCCAGGGAGAACTCGAGGTTCTTGCCCTTCTGCTGCACGCGGTAACCGACGCCGGCGAGCTCGAGCTTCTTCTCGAAGCCCTCGGAAACGCCAACAACCATGTTGTGGATGAGGGCGCGGGTGAGGCCGTGGCGGGCACGGGTCTCACGCTCGTCGTCGGGACGGGAAACGGTGAGGACGTTGTCCTCGACGTTGATAGCGAGCTTCTCATAGATATCGAGCTCGAGCTGGCCCTTGGGGCCCTTGACGACAACGTTGTTGCCGTTGACTGCCACTTCGACTCCGGCGGGAATCTGGACAGGCTTATTACCGATACGAGACACGGTGATCTCCTTTCCTTCTACCTACCGAGCGAATTACCAGACGTAAGCGATGATCTCGCCGCCGACGTTGTGCTTGCGAGCATCGCGGTCGGTCATGACGCCATGGCTGGTGGAAATAATGGCGGTACCAAGGCCACCGCGGACGCGGGGCATGTCGGCAACGCCGGTGTACTTACGCAGGCCCGGCTTGGAAATGCGGCGGATGCCGTTGATGACCTTAGCCTTCTTGGGACCATACTTAAGCGTGATGTGCAGAGTCTTCTGGGGAACGGTGTCCTCGACATCGTAGCCCTCGATGTAGCCCTCCTCGTGCAGAACACGAGCGATCTCGACGAGCTTCTTGCTGCTCGGCATGGAGACCGTGGCCTTGTTCACAGAGTTAGCGTTACGGATGCGCGTAAGCATATCTGCGATCGGGTCTGTAAGGTTCATACAGATTCTCCTTCGTTCTTGATGAACACGTGCTCTTGGTTCTTCGCCGCCCTTAACGGCAAAGCCTAACTAGCGCGTTTTCCCTGTTCCAAACGGATGCTTGAAACGCTGGTAGTGACTTACCAGCTGGCCTTCTTAACGCCGGGAAGCTCGCCCTTGAGTGCAAGCTCACGGAAGCAGACACGGCACAGGCCGAACTTGCGGTACACAGAGTGCGGACGGCCGCAGCGCTGGCAGCGCGTGTACTCACGAGTAGAGAACTTCTGCTTGCGATTGCACTTGACGATCATCGATGTCTTAGCCACTTATATCCTCCTCACATAGAGTATTGTTCGCCCCAAACGCCGCCCCCTTGTGGGAACGGCGCTCATAGGGCAGGTGAACCTATTTCTTGAACGGGAAACCGAAGGCGTCCAGAAGGGCCTTGGCCTCCTCATCGGTATTGGCGGTGGTCACGAAAGTGATGTCCATACCACGCTGGTGATCGACGGAATCGAAGTCGATCTCGGGGAAGATGAGCTGCTCGGTGACGCCCATGGAGAAGTTACCACGGCCGTCGAAGCTCTTGGCGGAGATGCCGCGGAAGTCGCGGATACGGGGAATCGCGACGGAGGTCAGACGATCGAAGAACTCCCACATACGGTCGCCACGCAGGGTAACCTTGCAGCCGATCGGCATACCGGCGCGCAGGCGGAAGGTAGCGATGGACTTGCGGGCACGGGTAATCATCGGCTGCTGACCGGTGATGGCGCGCAGGTCGCGCACGGCACCGTCGATGGCCTTGGAATCGGTAGCGGCCTCGCCGACACCCATGTTCACGACGATCTTCTCAAACTTGGGGATCATCATGACGTTCTCGTACTGGAACTTGTCCTGAAGCTGCTGCTTGACCTCGTTGTTGTACTTGGTCTTCAGACGCGGCACATACTTCTCTTCTGCCATTGTTCACTCCTTCTTGGGGTTTTAAGCACGGGGCGTGGCCACGGCGGGTTGTCCTCGTGCCTCCTGGCTGCATCCGCGCCGCTCATGGCATTTTGCGGTTTGGACTCGACGCAGCAGGAGCCGACAAAACAATCGGTACTATACGCGCATTAGGGGCGTATTTCCAGAAAAACCTCGTCTGCCTGCACAACTCCACAACTCCCCCGCACAAATTAATCTGTTGGGAGCCAGGGCATAGTTGTTGAGGAACGAGAGTGGATTTTCGGACGCATGAGAGTGGATTATCGGACGCATGACGAACGAGAGTGGATTTTCTCCCACTTTTGATCATGATTGGGCCAAAAATGGGAGATTATCCACTCTCGATGGAGTCCCTCGTTTCCTGGGGATTGCTTTGGCTGGAGCGTGATGCCTACTTGAGCGTGATGCAGGAGGCGAGCGTTTTGCAGAAATCCACCTGGGACAATCCAAGGGGTCGGGTCGGGTCTGTCCCGCCCTGTGTAAAGACGATAACCCGATTGCCCGACGAGGCTACTCCAATTTGCACTTCCATTGCGTTGCCCGTGCAGCCGTGACCTCCGGTCTTATTGGGATCATAAGCTATCAATTGGACAATAATTGGATCTGAGTCATCTCCTCTTTTTGCAATGTTAACTTGCCAAAGGTACTGATAGTTTTCTGTTGAAATTTGATATTCATCGATTGGGAACCAGTCTGGCAAAACCATCGTGTAATCGTCGGTTTCGATGGTTCTTGCCTGCCTTGCCTCTTCTGCCTGGCGCTTGGCTTCTTCCTCGGCTTGCTTGGCGGCTACGGCGTCGTCACGACGTTTGGTTGCGGCCTGTACCAGTGCGGCGGCATCAAAGGAAAAGCTCGCCTTCTTGGCGCCCGTGTCTTCCTCGGCGTATTTCTTGGCGGCGGCAATCTCGTCGTCGGTCACCTCGGTTGCCTCGATCGGGGCGAGCGAAACGCTGCCGGCATCGATGCTCTTTTTACCCTCTGCCTTCTTGCTAACCTTGACGTCGATCTTTTCGCCCGGCACGGCGTAAATGGTGCCATCGGCTGCAATGGGCGAGGCTGCGACCTCGGCCTTATAGCTGCCGCGACGGAGCTCGACGCCCGCTCCCGTGCTGTCGACATAGCGAACGACGTCGACCTTCTTGCCGCGAGCCTCCTTGCCGGTGATGTGCAGCGGCAGCCTGCTCGCGCCCGCCGACGTATCCCAGCCCTCGGCCGAGACCGTAAACCGAACAGCGTGCTTTGCAGCGAGGGCCTCCTGCTCGGCCGCCTCGCGCGCCTGCTCGGGCGCATAGATACCAAAGTAGTAGCCGACCCCGCCGCCCGCCGCGAGTAGTGCCACCACGACAGCCGCGATGATAAACGGCTTCTTGGAACGCTTGGGGCTAGGTGAGGCTGTCTCAGCCGCCATATCGGCTTGCCGCGACTCAGCAGACGCTACGGCATCAACGGACGAGGGGCTCGCCCCCCCCGTTTGCGCTTGATCCTCCGGCGCGACAGATGCGCCGCATACAGCGCAGAACTGAACCCCGTCCTCGATTTTCGACCCACAGTTTCGGCAGAACATCCAAGCTCCCCCTCGTTCAACGCCCGCAAAGACGGGCATGCTTGAGCGCCCACGTACATGACGGAGCGCATCTCTTCTAAGCACATGCTAGGAGCGAACTGCCAAACGTTGTTGCGCAACATTGTCGGCCGAAGCATTTACCCCCAACCAACCCCACATAAGTTGCGGTGAAATAGTTCCTGGCTGGCCGCCTGAGAGGCTTATCCAGGAACTATTTCACCGCAACTCAGGAGGGGTAGCCCCAAATTAGCTACCCCTGGGGGATGCGATTAGCGCTTGCGGGGGACGAGTTTGGTGCGGCGTAGGTGAATCATCTCGGCGGCGATGGAGATGGCGATCTCCTCGGGGTCCTCGGCCTCGATGGCAACGCCGATCGGCAGATGCAGCTCGTCGATCTGGTCCTGCGCAAAGCCCTCCTGCTCCAGGCGGGCGCGCACAAAGGCCGTCTTGCGGCGCGAGCCCAGACAGCCCAGGTAGGCGGGCTTGGCGCGCATGGCCTGGATCACCACGTCGATATCGGACTTGTGGCCTGCTGTGGCCACAACCACCAAGTCGCGCGGACCGATGGGACACATCCCGCTCAGGTTCTTGTAATCGACCAGGCGACGATCGTAGACACCGGGCACCCATTCAGGCGTCAGCGTGCCGGGGCGGTCGTCGCAAGCCACGACGGCAAATCCCGCCGCCGTCAGCGCACGCGCCGTCGCAGCGCCCACGTGTCCGCAGCCAAAGATGTAGGTCAGGCCCTCGGGGCAGAGCGTCTCGATGTGCGCCGGGGGAATCTCGGAGGCGGCGTTGGTGTAGGTGACCTTACTCCCCTCCTCCACCAGCGAAAGCTCGGGGCAGCCGGCAATGGTATGACGCGATGCCTCGCCATGGTACTCGGCCACATCGCCCTCGAGCGCGCTCGTGATAAAGGGGTCAAAGTCGATGACGAAGTCGCCGATGCGTCGATAGGCCAAGACGTCGGCAACCGACTGGAACAACGGAGCCTGCGATGCATCCAGGTGCAGATAGCACAGGCAGATGGCGCCGCCGCAGATCATACCGGTATCGGAGTTCTCGCCACCCATGGTGTAACGGACCAGACGCGACTGTTCCGCACCCAACAGCTCGCGCGCCTCGTCCAGTGCAAAGAGCTCAATCTTGCCGCCGCCGATGGTGCCCGCCTGGCTGCCATCGGCAAAGACGGCCATCCAGGCGCCCACGCCGCGCGGCGATGACCCCGCCGTACCGGCCACGACCACGAGCTCGCACGTCTCGCCGGCCTTCAGAGCGCCAAGTGCCGCATTCACCACATCGAGCTTTTCCATTGCCGCCCTCTATCCTCTAAAGACATCGGTGAGCATAGCGAGTGCCTCGAGCACGCCGCCACCGACCGATGTCGCCTTGTCCGAAATATAGTTGATATAGCTGGTGTCGCCGCGCGGATCGACGTCGGCGCATTTAAAGCCCTCGGTCACCTGCACGCCGTTCGCCAAAAGGCCGCGCAGGCAGCCGTCAATCTGCGTGCACATGGGCGTATCGCCCGCATACCCGATCACATCGCCGGCGCTCACAATGTCGCCGATGGCGCGGTCAGATCGAAACACGCCGGCGGCGGGGCTGTGGATAACGCGCTCCTTGCCATAGCCGGCGATCACACCCGGCACGCCCGTGTTGGGCTGGGGCGAGCCTTGGGTAATGACGCGGCCGAGGAAATGCCCGCGCATGGTCTCGACCACGGCGTCGCAATCGACCGGCGCGGTAAAGCCCGGCCCCACGGCGATGACGACAGGCGCCATGTCGCGCGTGGTGCCCAGGTTGCGCTTGGCCAGAATCGCGTCGACCACGGCAGCGGGTTTAAGCTCGCCGAGCATCTTGGCCTGGGGGTCCACCACAACGGCAACATCCCCCGCTTGGGTAATCTCGAGCGCCTCGGCCGGCGTCTGCGCCAGGCGGGCGCGAATGCCCTCGATCTCGACCTCGCCCAAGCGAATGGCCTCGCAAAAACTGATCGTGCGGCGGATGCACGTGGGAACCGCGATATCGGCCATAACGACCGACACGCCGGCGCGCACCAAGCGAGCGGCGACGCCCGTGGCGATATCGCCGGCGCCGCGAACATAAACGAGCATTCCCGGGGCACCTCCCTGTGTTACGGTTTGAGCAGAGCAAAAGCGGTTCGACCGCTGCTCTGATGATTATTTATTATCACAGTATTATACGGCGGTGAACAGATGGAAACGGTTAGCGGCAACCTTGCCTCAGCGCTCAAGATTGAGCCGGGGATTACCGCGATTATCGGCAGCGGCGGCAAGTCGACGTTGCTGAGGACGCTGGGTCTTGAGCTTATGCGCGCCGGCGGCCGCGTGCTCCTCTGCACCACCACGCACATGTTTCCCGTCGCCGGCGTTCCGTGGGACGGGTCGAGCCGACGCCTGGACGCCGCGCCCTGGAGGCCGGGGGCTATGCACGCGCCCGGCTGCACCTGCGAGGCATGCGCCGGCATGAGCCGCGGAAGCATCTGCCAAGCAGGTGTTCTGGGCCCGGAGACAGGCAAGCTCTCCTCCCCCGCCGAGCCGCTCGACGAGTTAGCGCAGCGCTTTGACTACGTCCTCGCCGAGGCTGATGGCAGCAAGCGGCTTCCGTTCAAGGCTCACGCCGCCTGGGAGCCGGTGATTCCGACCGGCACGGCTAACGTTATCTGGGTCGTCGGCGCCTCGGGGTTCGATAAGCCCATCAGCGAGACCGTCCACCGCCCAGAGCTCTTCTGCGAGCGCTGCGGCTGCGAGGCAACCGATATCGCCACGCCCGAGCGCGTCGCCCAGGTGCTCAATGCCGAGATACAGGCGCTGGAGCTCGGCACCGCACGCATCATGCTCAACCAAGTCGACACGCTCAGCGACCCCACGATGGCAGGCCGCTTCGAGGCGGCCCTCGGCCGCCCCATCGTCGCCACCAGCCTCAAATAGCCGGCGCTGCCCCAGCAGGCCTATAAGTTGCGGTGGAATAGTTCCTGAAACGGCCTATTTGGCGGCTAAACAGGAACTATTTCACCGCAACTGCGAAGGGAATCCGGCGCCCTTGCTGTTAGCGGGGCACGTAGCGGCCGGGCTGGGCTCCGGTGGGCTCGCCGTCGACGGCGGCCAGCACGCCGTTCACAAACACGGCCTTGGCACGACCATGCGCCTCAAAGCCCTCGAGCGGCGTGTAGTCCACGGCCTGATGCTGCGTCGCCGCGCTAATAGTCCAGCGCGCCTTGGGATCCCACACGCACACGTCGGCATCGGCACCCTCGGCAAGACAACCCTTGCGCGGATACATACCAAAGACGCGCGCCGGGTTCTCGCTCATCAGGCGGCACAGATCTTCGGGACCCAGCTGTCCCTCAAAGCTCGTGGCGATCGCGACGGGGCGATGCTCCACACCGGGCCCGCCATTGGGAATCGCACGGAAGTCGTCACGCCCGCGGTCCTTTTGCCCGTGCAGGTTAAAGCTGCAATGATCGGTCGCGATAGTATCGATCTCGCCGGCCACAAGCGCCTCGCGCAGTGCCGCACGGTCACCGGCATGGCGAAGCGGCGGGCTCATCACATACTTGGCGCCCGCAAAGCCGTCCTCTCCCTGCTCCAGATAGCAGGTATCGTCGAGCATCAGATACTGAGGGCAGGTCTCGACATAGATATTCTTCTGCCCGCGCGCCTTGGCGGCACGGATAGCCTCAAGCCCCAGCCTGGTCGAAAGGTGCACTACGTTGACCGGTGCGTCGCCGGCCAGGTGCGCCAGATACAGCAGACGGCTCACGGCCTCGGCCTCGCACACATCCGGACGACTGAGCGCATGGCCCTCGGGTCCGTGAATCCCCTGCTCAAACACGCGCTTCTGCAGCGCGTTCACCAGCGTACCGTTCTCACAATGCACGCACAGCACGCCGCCCAGGCGCTTGAGTTCTTCGAGCACCTCGAGCGTCTCGGCATCATCCAGGCGCAGATGGTCGTAGGCAAAGTAGGTCTTAAACGACGACACGCCCGCCTCGCGCATGGCCGAAAGGTCGGCACGGTTGCGGTCGTTCCACTCGGCAAGCGCCATATGAAAGGCGTAGTTGGACGTGCAGGTGCCGTCGGCGCGGTGATGCCACTCGGCAAGGGCATCGGGCATGGTCACGCCGCGATCGGCCGTCGCATAATCCACGATGGTCGTGGTGCCGCCGCAGGCAGCCGCGCGCGTGCCAGTCTCAAAGCTATCGGCCGTCCAGTCCATGCCGGTCCAGCACTGCATGTGCGTATGGCCATCGATAAAGCCGGGGAACACCCAGCAGCCCGCGGCATCCTCGACGGTATCGCCCTCGGCCGGCTCAATCGCCGCAGCGATCCGCACGATCTTATCGCCATCCATGGCAAGGTCGGCGCGACGAAGCCCCTGGGGCGTCACGAGCGCGCCGTTTTTGATGATGATCATAATTGCTCCTAGTTTTGGATGAAGTCCGCCACACGATCGAAGTACGAACAGGCAGCGATATGCTCCGTTATGCGACGCTGCCCCTTGGCGGTGTCGACATCCCACAGCTCGTAGGCGCGTGCCTCAACCAGCGCGATCTCGTCGCAGCCCTTTAAAATCGAGCCTCCGCCGTCTTTGCCCTCAAGACGCATGAGCGGGGCAAATAGGTGCACCGGAAAGAGCACCGGGCTCGAGGCCTCGCCATTGCATGCCAGACGCACCGGATGTTTGCGACCACCTTCGTCAAAGACTCGCACCATCGCCCCAAACGACTCCTCGCTCACCAAGGGCTGGTCGCCCGGCAGGAACAGACAGCCCCTCCAGCCGCGGCGCTTTCCCCATAAAAGGCCGGCTTTGATGCTTTCGCTGCGCAGCTCACCATCGTGCAGCACGCACGGGCAATGCTTGTCCTTGCAAATCTGGGCGACCTCGGGCCAGCGCGTCGAGACCACCATGTCAAAGCCCCTGGGGACCGAATCAATCGTCCGCGCGATCAGCGGCTCGCCATAAATGTCGGCGAGCATCTTGTTGGAGCCAAACCGCTTGCCCTCTCCCGAGGCCATAATCACGCAACCGAGTTTCATCTCCGCAACCCTCCCCTGACTGCGTTGGACACCATAGTTGCTATACCCACCATACCAAGCTCGCACTCCGTCGTGGCAGGCATCCGCTCGTTTTTTCAGCGAGCGCTCCTTGGCTCTCCATAACACAAAGGAGGGCACCCCGCGACGCAGGGCACCCTCCTCAATGGTGCAGATATGCCTACTCAGCGTCGCCGGTAAACGTGGTACCGGTCTTGCCGGCAAGGCCATCGCGCGCCTTCTCGAGCAGCGTGATGAGCGCCGTACGACCCGGCTTGCTCTCGGCAAACGCCGAGGCAGCCTGAACCTTGGGCAGCATTGAGCCGCGACCGAACTCGTTGGCCTCGGACAGACGTTTTACGTCAGCCGCGGTCAGCGTGTCGAGCCACTGCTCGTGGTCGGTGCCAAAGCCAATGGCAACCTTCTCCACAGCCGTCAGGATAATCAGGGCATCGGCATCGAGCTGCTCGGCGAGCTTCTCGGCCGCAAAGTCCTTATCGATGACGGCGGCAGCGCCCTTAAGGTGGTTGCCCTGGGCCTTGGTGACGGGGATACCGCCACCGCCGCAGGAGATCACCACGTGGTTGGTCTCGACGAGCGACTTGATGGTATCGAGCTCGACGATGTTCACGGGCTTGGGCGAAGCCACCACGCGACGGAAGCCCTGCTTCTCGTCGTGGATGAACTGGTAACCCCGGTCGGCTTCCAGCTCCTTGGCCTCGGCCTCGCTCATCCACGGGCCAATCGGCTTAACGGGATCGGCAAAGGCGGGATCGTCCGCCGCAACCTCGACCTGAGTGAGCACGGTGGCGACACCCTTGTCGATATTGCGGTCGAGCATTTCCTCGCGCAGCGCGTTCTGCAGGTCATAGCCAATGTAGCCCTGGCTCATGGCGCCGCAGACGGACAGCGGGCAGGGAATGTACTTCTCGGGGTTAGAGCGCGTGAGCTCGGCCATCGCATTGGCGATCATGCCCACCTGGGGACCGTTGCCATGCACGATGACGACCTCGTTGCCCTCCTCGATCAGGTCGACGATAGCCTTGGAAGTCGTCTTGACGGCCTCCATCTGCTCGGGAAGGTTGGCGCCGAGGGCGTTTCCGCCCAGGGCGACAACGATACGCTTAGCCATTTCTCAGCCCAGCTTTAGGCCTGGAACCAACGGGCGGTGTTGCGCTCGTCGAGGGCCTTGAGGGTAGCGGCCGGATCGGCAACCTTCTGCAGGAACATCATGGCTGCGATGGCGTACGGCTTGTAGCTGGCCTCCTTGTACATGCCCACGCGGTGCATGTCGAAGACGTCGGCGTTGACCTCGCCGTGCTCGCAGGAGACACCGGAGATGTCGGCGGGCAGCGGGTGCATAAAGATGGTGTCCTGGCCGTTGGCGGTCTTCTCCATGAGCTCGGTCGTGGAGCACCAATCCTGATGCGTAGCGTTCTGAGCGAGCAGCTCCTTCTCGAGCGCAGCGATGCCGGCGTCGTCGCCCTCGGCATACAGGTTGGTGCGCTTCTCCATGGCGGCAAACGGAGCCCAGCTCTTGGGGATCACGATGTCGGCGCCCTCGAAGGCCTCGGCCATGGTGTTGACCTGCTTAAAGGAGGTGCCGGACTCGGCGGCGTAGCCCTTGGCGCGCTCGACGACCTCGGGCATGAGGTCGTAGCCCTCGGGGTGGGCCAGGGTGACGTCCATGCCAAAGCGGGGCAGCAGGCTGATCAGCGACTGCGGGCAGGACAGCGGCTTGCCGTAAGAGGGCGAATAGGCCCAGGTGACGGCAACCTTCTTGCCCTTGAGGTTCTCAAGACCGCCAAACTCGTTGATGAGGTAGAGCATGTCGGCAGAGGACTGCGTGGGGTGATCGGAGTCGGACTGCAGGGAGATGAGCGTGGGACGGTGATCCAGAACGCCATCCTCGTAGGCCTGCTGGACAGACTCGGAGACCTCGGCCATGTAGGCGTCGCCCTTGCCGATGTACATGTCGTCGCGGATGCCGATGACGTCGGCCATGAAGGAGATCATGGTAGCGGTCTCGCGGACGGTCTCGCCGTGGGCGATCTGGGACTTCTTCTCGTCCAGGTCCTGCAGCTCAAGACCGAGCAGGTTGGCGGCCTTGGAGAAGGAGAAGCGCGTACGGGTGGAGTTGTCGCGGAACAGCGAAACGGCCAGACCCGAGTCGAAGATCTTGGGCGAAACGTTGTTCTCGCGCAGCTGACGCAGGGCGTCGGCGACGACGTAGAGAGCCTTGAGCTCATCGGTGGTCTTATCCCAGGTGTGCAGGAAGTCGCTGCCGTACATACCCTTAAAGTCGAGACCGTTCAGCTGCTCGACGAGCTCGGTAAACTTAGCGTCCATGTATGTGTCCTTTCCAAAGATGCGAATGATGGTAATGGGTAGATGCGCTGCGGCATGCGCGTGTGGCTAGAACATGCAGAGCGCTATGACGAGGACCCGCTACCGTTGAGGAAGCATGGGAGATAACGACCGCGGGCCCCAAGTCAACAGGGGGTGCCGGGGGCACGAGCGGCCCCCGGCTCAACAAAATCGAAGAATGGGACTAATCGATCTTGTTGTTGGTCAGACCGGCACGGAACACGGTGGCGTCGCCATCGGCCTGGCTCGGATCGTAGAGGTTCAGGGCAGCCACATACATGGCGGCAGCGGTGACCAGGTCTTCCTTGTAGGTAACCTCGTTGGGAGCGTGAGCCTGAGACTCGGCACCCGGGCCAAAGCCGACGCAGGGGATGCCGTAGCGGCCCTGGATGGAGACGCAGTTCGTGGAGAAGGTCCACTTGTCGCACAGCGGGCGACCGGTGCGCTTGTCCATGCTGGGCTCGCAGCCGATGCGCTCGTCACCGAACATGGCCTTGTGGGCGTCGACGAGGGCCTTGACGTGCGGAGCGGTCTCCTTGTTGATCCACGTGGGGAAGTAAGCCTCGGTCTCGTAGACCTCGCCGGTCCAGGACGGACGGTCGTACATGTACATGGAGACCTTCACGTCGTCGCCGTACTTCTTGGCGGCCGGCAGGTTGCGGATCTCGTCCAGGCAGGACTCCCAGGTCTCACCGGCGGTCATACGACGGTCGATGGAGATGGCGCAGGAGTCGGCCACGGCGCAACGGCTGGGGCTGGTGTAGAAGATCTGGCTGACGGTGCAGGTGCCGCGGCCCAGGAAGCGGGCGTCCTCGAAGTGCTCGGGGTTGTACTTGGGGTCGAGCATCTTGACGAGGCCCTTGATGTCCGTGGACTCGTCGCAGCCGTTGTTGTTGAGGGCGCGGACGTCGGCGATGATGTCGGCCATCTTGTAGATGGCGTTGTCGCCGCGGTCGGGAGCGGAGCCGTGGCAGGAGGTGCCGTGAACGTCGACACGGATCTCCATGCGGCCGCGGTGACCGCGATAGATGCCGCCGTCGGTGGGCTCGGTGGAAATGACGAACTCGGGCTTAATGCCGTCCTTGTTGTAGATGTACTGCCAGCACATGCCGTCGCAGTCCTCTTCCTGGACGGTGCCGACGACCATGATCTTGTAGCCCTCGGGGATGAGGCCCATGTCCTTCATCATCTTGGCAGCGTAGGTAGCGGAAGCCATGCCACCCTCCTGGTCGGAGCCGCCGCGGCCGTAGATGATCTCGTCGGTCTCGTAGCCCTCATAGGGATCGGCATCCCAGTTCTCGATGTTGCCGATGCCGACGGTGTCAATGTGAGAGTCGATGGCGATGATCTTGTCGCCCTCGCCCATAAAGCCCATAACATTGCCCAGGCCGTCGACCTTGACCTCGTCATAACCGAGGGCCTCCATCTCGGCCTTAATGCAAGCGACGACCTCGCCCTCCTCGCAGGACTCGGAGGGGTGAGAGATCATGGCGCGCAGGAAGCGAGTCATATCAGCACGGTGGGACTCAGCAGCAGCCTTGATAGCGTCGAAATCGAGTTCTTTAGCCATTACAGTCAACCTTTCATTTGAAGGAATCTACCTGTGAGGTGGCGGAGCGATACCTATTTACTCCGCCCAGTGATTAGCAAGTGGGATATTCGCCTTCCCAGACGATACGGCGGTACTGATCGGGGTCAGTGTCGCCTTCGGTGGAGAAGCAGAGCACGGAGCTCGTCTTGTCCAGGCCGATGAGCTCCTTGAGCTCGGCGTACTCGGGATCGAGCATGAGGGTCTCGACCAGGCCGGTGGTCACAGCGCCGGACTCGCCGGAGATGACGCGCGGATCGCCCTTCTCGGGAGCGCCCAGGGTGCGCATGCCGCGAGCGGTGACCCAGTCGGGGCAGGACACGAAGGCGGTGGTGTGGTTGCGCAGGATATCCCAGCCCAGGATGTTGGGCTCGCCGCAGCACAGGCCGGCCATGATGGAGGGCATGTCGCCGTCCACGATGCGCGGATCGCCGTCGCCGGCGGCAGCGCCCTTGTACAGGCAAGCGGCAGGAGCGCACTCAACCACGACGAAGGTGGGCGGGTTATCGGGATACAGATTGGTGAAGAAGCCCACCACGGCGCCGGCGAGCGAACCCACGCCAGCCTGGACAAAGACGTGCGTCGGGCGGTTGATGGCCATCTCGCGCAGCTGCTCGGCGGCCTCGGAAGCCATGGTGCCGTAGCCCTCCATGATCCAGGACGGGATCTTCTCGTAGCCCTCCCAGGCGGTGTCCTGAACGATGACGCCGCGCTCGCAGGCGTCGGCCTCGGCGGCGGCCATGCGCACGCACTCGTCGTAGTTAACCTCTTCGATGGTCACCGTGGCGCCCTCGGCGGCGATGTTATCAAAGCGGGGCTTGGTGGAACCCTTGGGCATGTGCACGACGGCCTTCTGGCCCAGCTTGTTGGCAGCCCATGCCACGCCGCGGCCATGGTTGCCGTCGGTGGCGGTAAAGAAGGTAGCCTGGCCAAAGTCCTCGGCCAGCTGATCGGAGGTCAGGTAATCGAAGGTGCAGTCGGCAACGTCCTTGCCGGTCTCGTCGGCAATGTAGTTGGCCATGGCAAACGAGCCACCCAGAACCTTAAAGGCGTTGAGGCCAAAGCGATAGCTCTCATCCTTAACGCACAGGTTGGACAGGCCCAGGCGCGCAGCCTGGCCGTCCAGGCGGGCAAGCGGAGTGACGGTGTACTGGGGGAACGACTGGTGGAAGGCGCGGGCCTTCTTCACGTGGTCGAGACTCATGATTCCCAAGTGCTTGTCATCGCTCTTGGGCATCGTGTTGCTCGCCCACTGGATCTTATCGGCCATACGGTGAACTCCTTAAGTCCTCTCTTGCCGGCCCCCGCATACGCGTTTCAGCCCATTCCCATTCATGCGGCTGAACTTTTATGTGGATGCCAAACAAAAAGTTTGTTAGCAATGTTCTATCACACTTTTTGATTGGAATACCTAACAAATTGTTTGTTGCCGTAATCGGTACCTTTTCGCCGCCGAACGGTCACATAATGCAGCGACACTTTCGTTATTTGCGAACAAGTGTGGTTTATGGCAAAGTGTGCCCAAACTAATTTTTAGGAAGGCACCCATGACCCCCGCACAGATTGAGTTTTATAAGCGCCTCGCACACGGTTTGGCGCTCCAGTTTGGCCCCAACTGCGAAGTTGTCGTCCACGACTTGGAGACCGAGGACGTTGATCACTCCATCGTGGTGATCGAAAACGGTCACGTCAGCGGGCGCAAGTTGGGCGACGGCCCCAGCCATATTGTGTTTGAGTCCATGCACGAGGGCACCACCGACGTACACGACCGCGAGCCGTACCTCACCAAAACCACCGATGGCAAGCTGCTCAAGTCCTCGACCATCTTTATCCGCAACGACGAGGGCAAGCCCGTCGGCATTTTGGGCATTAACTTTGACATTACGCTCATGAAGGCTTTTGAGCGCTCGCTCGACGCCTTTACCGGCACCGGCGGTACGGGCTACACCGAGCCCGAGCCCATTACCAAGAACATCGGCGACTTGCTCGAGGACCTGCTGCGCGAGTGCGAACAGTTTGTGGGCAAGCCCGCGGCACTCATGACCAAAGACGAGCGCATTCGCGCCATTGGCTACCTCGACCGTCGCGGCGCCTTCCTCATTTCCAAGTCGAGCGAACGTGCCTGCGAGTTCTTTGGCATCTCTAAGTACAGCTTCTATAGCTACCTCAACGAGGCCAAGGCTGCCGCCGGCGATAAATAGACAGCTCGCCCGGATCACCCCTCCCCTTTTGGGCGCGAGTTCTGGAATGCACGAATCCAAGACTCGGCCGTAAGGCAAGTTCCATATAATCGATGAGATAGACAGTTCGAAAGGATGGAACAAGATGGGGTCGAGCTACGCATCACGCAACGGCCGCGGAGGCGCCGCGCCTACCGCAAGGCACGCGAAACACGCGTTTGACGATGGCGAAGACGGCCTTTTTGCGCTGAGCTTGGACGATGTGATGAGCGATCGCCCCTGGACCGCCGACGAGCTCATGGGTGGCGGGTCTCGCCCAGCAAGCGCTAAGCCCGCTCCTTCCGCTGCGCCCGCGCCGGCATCTGTGCCCGCGGATGACTTTGCCACCCGCCCCATTATGCAGGCGCCGCGCCAGGCAGCTCCTGCACCCCGTGCTACCAGCGATCCGTCCGAGACGGCGGCGTTTCTTGCCGCGGCGGCTCAGCACCCCACGCCCGGGCGCACGCCCTCACATGCCGCCCCGCAGCAGCCGGCATACGCGGCTCCCGAGCCCGAGCTCGAGCCGCCCGTTATGGATCTTGACGACCTCGCCAACCGCCAGTTTGCCTTTGATTCCTGGGCAGCGGCAGATCTGGACGAGACCTCGGCCGGCATGCCGACGCTCGATGTTCCGGTGAACCCGCTGTTTGCTGCTACTGAGGAACGCGACTCCGCATTCGACAACACCGCAGCATATGCCAGCCATCCGAGCGAGCAGCCCCGTGCCAGCCGCATCGAAACCGAGGATTACGGCCGCGCCTCGAGCGGCTATTCTCGCGACCCGTTTGCCGCCGCGCCCGCCCCCGATTACAACCAGGCGAGCGTAAAGGCAGCCTCGGCATCGGCGTATACCCACGATGCCGACGATGAGCGCGCTGCCGATTACCACACCGAGGAAGAGCCTCCGCATTTCTCGGAGTTTCCCCAGGCGGCAAAGGTTATCTTTATCGCCATCGTCATCGCCCTGCTCGGCGTGATCGCATTTGAGGGATTCCAGCTGTTCCGCGGCCCCACCGCATCCGAATCGGCCACGCAGCAAAAAGAGGACGACAACCAGTACCTGGACATCAACACCCTCAAGGGCGACCCCAACGACGGGGACGACGAGTAGCGAGGGCCGGGACGGCTGAAGTACCCACACGCAGCACCAGCTTCTACGTGCCGTTTTGTCATCCGGTTACACTTTTCCGGATGTTGAGACCGTCGGATTCGACACTTTTCCGTACTTTTGAGGTGCCGATTTCGACACTTTTCCGGATGCAGGTCGAATAATTGCCCACGAAACCGACGCCGCCCGCGCGTCATTTCGCAGGCGGCGCTTGATTTCTGTCCGCGTGCGCTGATAGACTCCATCGTGCCCGCAAGGAGCGGGCGCGTTTTATCCAGAGTCGGGGTAGAGAGTTGGCTCCACGATCCCGACGCCAACCGGCCAAGAGGCACGGTGGCCCTGCCAACATCGATGAGAGGAGTCCGTATGGACAATTTCTCTGTGCGCAGCGAGCGCAACTTCCACAACCTGGTCATCAAACCGAATCACATGCATCTTCTGGACAAGCCAAACGGCTACGCCTCGGCCATGGTCAAGAGCAGCCTCTCCCACCAGATGCGCTTTACAGTACAGAAGCTCGAGGAAGAGCTCTACGCCGCGGGTAACCCGCATGTGCTGCAGATCAAGCTGCTCGGAGACGACTCGCGTGAGCCGTCTAGCTGGAAGCTGTTTGCCGACGGCACGTGCATCGCAAGCGGCTCGGGTGACTTTGCCCGCGAGTGCTTCCGTGAGGGCGCGGAGGTGTTCCTGGACCTGTGCCGTGATGCCGCGCACACGGCTGAGCTGCGCCAGTGGAACCAGAGGGAGTACGAGCTGCTGAGTGCGGCACGCGGAGCTGCGAGGGTGTAGACAAGCAAAGGCGGC
Source organism: uncultured Collinsella sp. (assembly GCA_934654585.1). Taxonomy (GTDB): domain Bacteria; phylum Actinomycetota; class Coriobacteriia; order Coriobacteriales; family Coriobacteriaceae; genus Collinsella. Next base: position 178,950 of record CAKUGF010000002.1, read on the forward strand.
GTCTTCGTGATGCGCCGCCTTTACGCGCAACCCCTCAAACTACTACTCGATGTCAAAAGACTGACACATGTGTATGCCTTTTGACAGCCTGAAGGCGTTAGCAAATCTCATTGATGCCACGGCTAGATACGCAGCAGTAAAGAGATGCTGAATACAAGACGATATGAGAAAGCCATTGGGGTCGCCTCCCCCGCGTCGCAGCTTCTTTCCGCGGGCTCGGGGTGCCACAA
>CAKUGF010000003.1 GCA_934654585.1 uncultured Collinsella sp.
TCGACCGCCTGCCGCTATCTCGAATCTCGTGGTGCCATGCTTATCGATCTGGATGAGCTTGCCAAATCGCTGTATGTGCCGGGTTCCGAGGTCGTCAATGCCCTTGCGGAGGAGTTTGGCTGGGATATTCTGGATGAGGAGGGTGGCATTCGTCGCAACGTCCTCGCAGCTCGAGCTTTCGTCTCTCCCGATACGGTTGCACGACTCAATGGTATTGTTCATCCGGTTCTTATCGAACAGCTTTCGATGAGGATTCTCGATCCGGTTTGTTGCACGGTCTCGTCTCCCCGTTATCCCTTTGCGGTTGTCGAGGTTTCTGCTCCGGCTGGTTTTGAGGATTCGTTTGGCCTTGCCGATGAAATAGTGGTCATTAGTGCGCCCTTGGAAGTTCGTCGTCAGCGTGCTATTCATCGTGGTATGGAGCCCTCTGATTTTGACGCGCGCTCTGCATGTCAGCCCGATGAGGCTTCGCTTTGCAATCTCGCTACGACGGTAATCGATAATGGAGCAGGTGATAGCTCGCTCTTCAACCAGTTAGACGCATGGCTTGCACACCATGACTTTGGGAATTCAGCGGAGAAGGAGGAGGCCGATGTCTAGAACGCATTTCTTTAGCTGGTATCGCCTCGTGCCGCTGGCCGTCGTTTTCGTTTTTGGTCTTATTTCGCTCGTGTACTCGTATGCGCCTGCTGCCTTCTTTAAGCCGTTGTATCCGATTGACTACGAGGCATACGTAAAACAATCGAGCATTTCGCACAATCTGGATCCGTATCTGGTATGTGCGGTCATTAAATCGGAATCGAATTGGGATCCCGAGGCCGAGTCGAATCAGGGTGCTCAGGGATTGATGCAGCTGATGCCCGAGACGGCCCAGGATATGATCGCTAAGGGTCTTGTCGATGGCAACGAGTATTCGGCTGATAACCTTAACGATCCGGCTACGAACATCGAGTTTGGCTGTGCGTATCTCTCGTATCTTCTAACCTATTTTAATGGGTCGACCGACAGTGCCATTGCCGCCTATAACGCCGGCATGGGCAATGTCGACGGATGGGCGCAGCAGAGCACGTCGTTGCATAATGCGATCACCTTCCCCGAGACGCAGGCGTATCTGATTCGCGTCAATAACGCCTGGGTCCGCTACAAGACCCTCTATCCCGATCAGTTCGTATAGGACTATGCCTGCCGCCTGCGTATACTGCAGATATATGAGTTAGGAGTATCCATGGCGGAATTTGAAGTAGAGCGTGTTGGCGGAGAACTCAAGCGCTTTGGCGTTGAGGGCTCTGAGGTGCCATTTAAGGTCGTATCTCCTTATGAGCCTGCGGGTTCTCAGCCTAAGGCCATTGAGTCGCTTGTACAGGGCGTGAGGGACGGAGACCGCTATCAGGTTTTGCTGGGTGTGACTGGTTCGGGCAAGACCTTCACGATGGCCAAGACCATTGAGGCTCTGGGGAAGCCGACGCTGGTCATGGCTCCCAATAAAACACTTGCCGCTCAGCTTGCGAGCGAGCTTAAGGAGTTCTTTCCCAACAACGCCGTGGTCTACTTTGTGTCGTACTACGACTACTATCAGCCCGAGGCGTATGTGCCGCAAAGCGATACATATATCGAGAAGGACTCCTCGATTAACGAAGAGGTCGAGATGCTGCGCCATCAGGCCACCGCATCGCTGCTTTCTCGACGCGATGTGATCGTTGTCGCATCGGTCTCGTGTATCTATGGCATTGGCTCTCCCGAGGACTACGCTGGTTTGGCACCGAACGTCGACAAGAAGGTGCCGCTCGAGCGCGATGACTTTATCCATGCGCTTATCGATATCCAGTACGATCGCAATGACTATGATCTGGCGCGCGGGACTTTCCGCGTGCGCGGCGATGTCGTCGACGTGTACCCGCCCTATGCCGAGCATCCGTTGCGATTTGAGTTCTTTGGCGACGAGGTCGAGCTGATTGCCGAGATCGACGAGGTCACCGGCGAGATGCTGCGTGAGTACGAGGCCATTCCCGTGTGGCCGGCGTCGCACTACGTGACTGAGAAGCCTAAGGTCAAGGCGGCCCTGAAATCAATCAGCGAAGAGTGCGAGAAGCGCGTGGCAGAGCTCAAGGCAACCGATAAGTTGCTCGAGGCGCAGCGTCTGCAGCAGCGCACCGACTATGATCTCGAGATGCTCGAGACCATGGGCTTTTGCAACGGCATCGAGAACTACTCGCGTCATCTGGATGGACGCAAGCCGGGCGAGCCGCCATTTACCCTGATCGATTATTTTCCCAAGGACATGCTCTGCATCATCGACGAGAGCCATGTGACGGTGCCGCAGATCCGCGGCATGCACGAAGGTGACCGCTCGCGTAAGGTAACGCTGGTTGAACACGGTTTCCGCCTGCCCTCTGCGCTCGATAACCGACCGCTTCGTTTCGATGAGTTTGAGGCAAGGATTCCCCAGTTCATCTACGTTTCGGCCACGCCGGGCGACTATGAGCTGCGCGTTAGTCAAAACGACGTTGAGCAGATTATTCGTCCGACCGGTCTGCTCGACCCCGAGATCGATGTGCGTCCGGTTCGCGGACAGATTGACGACCTCGAGGACGAGATTCGCGAGCGCGTGGCCCGTAAGGAGCGCGTACTGGTGACCACGCTCACCAAGCGCATGGCCGAGGACCTGACCGACCATCTGCTCGACGCCGGCATTAAGGTTAATTACATGCACTCCGATACAGCGACGATGGACCGTGTCGAGATCTTGCGTACGCTGCGCGAGGGAAAGATCGATGTTCTCGTTGGCATCAACCTGCTCCGCGAGGGTCTGGACCTTCCCGAGGTCTCGCTGGTGGCAATTCTCGATGCCGATAAGGAAGGCTTCTTGCGCAACCGCCGTTCGCTGATTCAGACGATTGGCCGCGCGGCACGTAATGCCGACGGCGAAGTCATTATGTATGCAGACGTCGTGACCGATTCGATGAAAGAGGCCATCGAGGAGACGCAGCGCCGTCGCGAGATTCAGATGGCATATAACGAAGAACATGGCATTGTGCCCAAGACGGTCCGCAAGGCCATTAACGACATTTCGAGCTTTATTGCCGAGGCAGAGAAGACCGTGGGCTCCAAGGGGCGCTCGAAAGGCGATTCGCTGGGACACGGTGCGTTCTATACACCCGATGAAAATGGTGAGGGTGCCGTGCCGGAGACGGTGGTGCCCGAGCAGACGCTTGCCGAGCAGCTGGAAGGGCTGCCGCATGACGAGCTCGTGCGAATCGTCGAGACCATGGAGGAGGACATGCGCAATGCCTCTGCTGCCATGGACTTTGAGGAAGCGGCCCGTCTGCGAGATGCCGTCGTTCAGATTCGGGCGATGCTTGAGGGTGCGTCCGAGGACGAAACGATTGAGCGCCTGCGGTCGCAGGCTCGCAAAGGCTCAACTTTTGCCGCGGGTAGAAAGCGCCAGGGTGCACGGTTCAAGAAATAGCGAACGGGCCCCGAGTTCCTTGTGGAGCTCGGGGCCCGTCTCTTTTATGCGCGGGAATTCGTGCGTTAGAGATCTGCAATCAAGGCTTCGGCACAACGGATGCCATCGGTGGCGGCGCTCATGATGCCGCCGGCATATCCGGCACCCTCGCCGCAAGGGTAAAGGCCCGGGGTCGACACGGCGTGGCATGCTCGATCGCGGGTGACGGTGACAGGCGAGCTCGAACGCGTCTCTACGCCAGTGAGGACCGCATCGGGGCGGTCATAGCCACGCAGCTTCTTACCGAGCAGGGGGATTCCCAAACGGAGCGATTCAACGATATGCTGCGGGAGGGCTTCGTCGATTGCCGTCCAGGTTACGCCAAGTGGATAGGTGGGCTTCACCTTTCCAGGTACCGTGCTAGCACGTCTCGCAAGGAAATCTCCGACGAGCTGTGCCGGCGCGTTCCAGTTGGAGCCGCCCAGGCGATAGGCGGCTCGCTCGCAGGTGCGCTGGAGCTCAATGCCTGCAAGCGGATCATCGCCGGGAAGGTCGTCGGGCGTGACGTTAACGAGTAGGGCGGCATTCGCGTTGCGACCATCGCGGGCATTGAGACTGGCGCCGTTGACGCACAGATGGCCCTGCTCGGAAGAAGCCGCGACAACCTGTCCGCCAGGGCACATGCAAAATGAGAACACGCTGCGGTCGTTGGGAAGATGGGCGACAAGCTTGTAGGGGGCTGCCCCGAGTGCCGGGTGTCCCGCCGAAGAGCCATATTGCGCACGGTCGATGTCGTGTTGCGGATGCTCGATGCGTACGCCCATGGCAAAGGTCTTTTGCGCGAGGGCGACGTTATGTTTCTTGAGAAGCTCAAACACGTCGCGAGCGGAATGTCCGCAGGCGAGAATGAGGTGCTTTGTGGCGATTGTCTCGCACGTGGTGTCTTGGGGCGATTGAACATCGATGCCAGTGATGGCGCCGGACTCATCGGCGCGAATGTCGATGAGTTTTGTGCGATAACGGACGGTTCCGCCGAGCTGCTCGATGCGCTGGGAGATGTTGGTGACGACGGTGGGGAGGATGTCGGAGCCGATGTGCGGCTTGGCATCCCACAGGATATCGCGGGGCGCGCCCGCTTCGACGAAGGTCTCGAGAATCAGGCGATGGGCAGGGTTCTTGGTTCCTGTATTGAGCTTGCCGTCCGAGAACGTTCCCGCGCCGCCCAGGCCAAATTGGATATTGCTCTCGGGGTCGAGGATGCGCTCCTTTAGAAAGAGATCGATCGTCTGCGAGCGTCGAAGCGCTGGGTCGCCACGCTCGATAAGCAGAGGCTTAAGGCCCGCTTCGGCAAGGGTAAGGGCGGCAAAGAGGCCGGCACAACCGGCGCCGACAACGACGGAGCGATCCTTGGGTGCGTTGGGGACGGGGGAGGGGAATGAAGGTGCCTCGCCGTCTACTATGCGGATGCGCGAGCGGTCTCGCTCGGCAACGCTATCGACTGCTTCCTGCTCAAGGCGGGGGCTTGTCAGCTCAACTCGAAAACTCAAAATAAAATGGACGTCCCGCTTTTTACGGGCGTCGATAGACTTGCGATGGAACTCGATGGCCTTAATCTGGGAATCCTCGCATCGCAGGGCTCGTTTGACGGCGCGTCTGCCAATAGCAAGGCAGGCAATTTCGTCGCCGGCCTCGTCGAGTGACGCGTGGACTTGGGTGATTTCGATCATCGAGGTCTCCTTTGATGCAAGAAAGAGGCCGCCCGGTGTCCCAGACGGCCCGAATGCGTTTTGATTATAGACTGCGCGGCTACAGGCTGCTTGCAGCGCGAATGCCCGAAATCCATGCCCACGCAAGGTTGAAGCCGCCGCAATCGGCGTCGATATCGAGCGCTTCGCCGCAGATGGAAAGCGGGGCATCGGCCGCGTTGTTCACGCAAAGGCTGGGAGTTGAGAGACTCTCGATGGGCACACCGCCGCGCGTGACCTGAGCCGAACGCTCCTCCGCCGTTCCCTCGACGAGAAGCTTAAAGTGTTTGAGGATCGAGACCAGATGGATGACATCGTGCGACCCAGGATGGCACTGTTCGAATGCGGCGCAGACAACGCGGGATAGTTGCGGGGCGAGCATGCCATCGAGCCAGCGTGGGTCGCGTGGCGAAAAATCGCCGAGCAGCCCAAGGCGTTGCTTGAGCGTATCGAATAGTTCATCTTTGGACAGGTCGGGGAAGAAATCGAGCAAAATGGTGTCGCCGTGCTGGACGCGACGGGAGAGGTTGAAGGCGGCGACGCCCGAGATGCCAAAGGTTCGGAAGAGCACTTCGCCGTCTTCGCGCCAGAGCTCCTCGTGATTGCGGGTGAGCATCAAACGGGCGCGGACGCGCAGGCCATCCAGTGTCTTGAGCGCCGTCTGGTCGCCAACGACTGATGCCGATACGGGACAGAGGACGGGGCACTGCAACGTGAGAGGAAGATCGAATATCTCCGCGATGTCGGAAGGGCTGCCGCCCGTGGCGATAATTACAGCCTTTGCTTGCAGCGTCTCGTTCTTGCGAGGCGTATCGGCGAGTGCCTTCCGAAGTGAACGGACCTCCGTTTTCCGGTCGTCGCGCTTTTTTGCCTTGAGTGCCCGCGCGGGACGATCTATCTGGAGCGCCCAACCCTTGGGGGAGTTGGACGCCGAGATGACATTTGCCCCGCAAATCAAGGTGATACCCAGGCGATTGCAAGCGTTGAGAAGCGCATTGCGAACCGATTCGGCACGAAGGGAGCGCGGATACAGCCGGCCCTCCTCGGAGGTCGTCATGATGCCCAGCGCGGAGAAGAAACTGTCGAGCTTTTGCTCGGGCTGGGCGCCCATGACGGACTCAACAAACGCGGGATGGTTGTACCGCTGGAAATCAATTGATTTGTTCGAAAGGTTGCAGCGGCCGTTTCCGGTCGCAAGTATCTTAAGACCGCAGGCAACATCGCGCTCAACGATGCAGGCGCTTTTGCCTGCGCGTGCGGCCGTAATGGCGGCGGCGAGACCCGAGGCCCCGCCGCCGATTACCAAGACGTCATAGGAGGCGTTTGCGTTCACTTAGGCCTCGTCGGTCTCGTGCGGGGCGATGGCCTCGACGGCAGAGACGGCCTGGGGCAGCATGCCGTCGGGCAGCGCGGTCTCAACCTCGCCCTTATCGCAAGCCTCGGCGAGAGCCGGATTGATGGGAAGCTGCCCGAGGATCTCGAGGTTGTAGCGCTCGGCGACCTCGGGGAGCTTGCTCTTGCCAAAGACCTCGATCTTCTTGCCGCAATCGGGGCACTCGATATAGCTCATGTTCTCGACGATGCCCAGAATGGGGACATTCATCTTCTCGGCCATGTTGACCGCCTTGGCGACGATCATCGAGACCAGATCCTGCGGGCTTGTGACGATGACGATGCCATCGACGGGCAGCGACTGGAAGACGGTGAGGGCGACGTCGCCCGTTCCCGGGGGCATGTCGACCAGCAGATAGTCGATGGGACCCCAGGAGGTCTCGCTCCAGAACTGCCTGATGGCACCCGCGATAACCGGACCGCGCCAGAGGACGGGGTCGGTTTCGTTTTGGAGCAGCAGGTTGGAACTCATGACCTTAACGCCGTGCTCAGAGATTTCGGGCAGCATAAGATTGCCGAGAGCGTGGACATGGCGTCCGCTCATGCCGAACATCTTGGGGATAGAGGGACCGGTAATATCGGCATCGAGGACGCCGACCTTATGGCCGTGACGGGCAAGTTCGGTGGCGATGGCGCCGGTGACGAATGACTTGCCGACGCCGCCCTTGCCGGAAAGCACGGCGATGACGCGCTTGACCTCGGACAGCGTGTTTTCTTCAAATTCCTGCGGTGCGGTTTGTCCGCCGGCGGCCTGTGCGTGCTCGCAACCCATGTTTGACTCCTTTGTATATGTTGGGGCCGGAGCCCCGCGATGTGACACGAGCGTCATTGTACCCTCGTTTGCGAGCGGGAACCATTCATGGCGCAACGCGCGCGGGGATTGCGTGTGGGAGGGCCGGCCGGGTCCTGTGACTTACCCGAGCCGACTCAGCAAAAGGTCTGCGAATCTTGTATTACGAACATCTGTGCGCGTCGAGTGCGCTAAACTCATCGACAGTGTGATTTGAAGTTATAGGAGGCAAGGAGCTTCCATGTCTGATTCTTCTATTGTTATTCGCGGCGCGCGTGAGCACAACCTGCGCGATATCGATGTTTCCATTCCGCGTGACCAGCTCGTGGTCATTACCGGTCTTTCCGGATCGGGTAAGAGTTCGCTGGCGTTCGACACCATCTATGCCGAGGGCCAGCGTCGCTACGTCGAGAGCCTCTCGAGCTATGCGCGTCAGTTTCTGGGCCAGATGGACAAGCCCGATCTGGACTCGATTGACGGCCTGTCGCCAGCCGTGTCGATCGATCAGAAGACGACATCCAAGAATCCGCGCTCGACGGTGGGCACCGTAACCGAGATTTATGACTACCTGCGCCTGCTGTTTGCTCGCGTGGGTACGCCGCACTGTCCCGAGTGCGGTCGCGTCATTGAACGTCAGACGACCGACCAGGTTGCCGATAAGGTACTGGCGGCTGGGGAGGGCCGTCGGGCGTTCGTACTGGCACCGGTGGTTCGTGGGCGCAAGGGCGAGTATGCCAAGCTGTTCGAGGACCTGCGTGCGGAGGGCTTCAGCCGCGTGCGCGTCGACGGTGAGGTGCGCTCCCTTGATGACCCCATCGATCTGGACAAAAAGTTCAAACACGACATCGAGGTCGTGGTCGACCGTATTGTAATTCGAGAGAACTCCCTGGGCCGCATTGCCGAGTCCGTTGAACAGGCGACGGCGCTGGCGCACGGTAACGTGAACGTGTATATGCTGCCCGACCGCGATGCTCCCGAGGGAACCGAGGGAGAGCTGCTGGAGTATTCGCTGGCGCTGGCATGCCCGGAGCACGGGCATTCCATTGACGACCTGCAGCCGCGCGATTTCTCGTTCAATGCGCCCTATGGTGCATGTCCTGAGTGCGATGGCCTGGGCTTTAAGAAGACGGTCGATGCCGAGGCGCTGATCGAAGACCCCTCAAAGTCGATTGCCGACGGAGTCTTTGGCAGCCTGTTTGGCAACTCCAACTACTATCCGCAGATTTTCGCGGCGGTCTGCAAGCACTTTAAGGTGAGCGCCGATACGCCATGGGAGGACCTGCCCCCGCGGGTACGTCGTGCGTTTTTGGACGGCATGGGCGACACGAAGATTCCGGTCGACTATCAAAAGCTCGATGGGCGTCGCAGCCAGTGGGACACCAAGTTCTCGGGTGTACGCAACATCCTGTATGAGCGCTATACCGAGACGACGAACGAGAATACCAAGGCGCGCCTGGAGAAGTACATTCGCGAGGAGCCGTGCTCGAGCTGCCATGGCGCCCGTCTGCGTCCCGAGATGCTTGCTGTCACCGTGGGCGGTAGGTCGATTTATGAAGTCTGTTGCCTGTCGTGCCGCGAGTCGCTTGCGTTTTTTGAGAGCCTGGAGCTTACCGAGCGCCAGCAGTTTATCGGCGGTCGTATCGTCAAGGAAATCCTGGAGCGCCTGCGCTTTCTGGTCGATGTCGGACTCGACTATCTGACGCTCGATCGAGCTTCGGCGACGCTTTCCGGTGGTGAGGCCCAGCGTATTCGCCTGGCAACGCAGATCGGCGCTGGCCTCATGGGCGTCCTGTACATTCTCGATGAGCCGTCGATTGGTCTTCACCAGCGCGATAATGAGCGCCTGATTAAGACGCTCGAGCGCCTACGCGATATCGGTAACACTGTGATAGTCGTCGAGCACGACGAAGATACGATTCGCGCTGCCGACTATGTGATCGATATGGGTCCCGGCGCGGGCGTGAACGGCGGACACGTGGTCGCCGCAGGAACGCCTTCCGATATCATGGCGTGCCCTGATTCGATGACGGGTGCCTACTTGACCGGCAAGCGTATGATCCGCGTCCCCGATGAGCGGCGCAAGCCCGGTCGCGGCTGCCTTAAGATCACGGGTGCCCGCGCTAACAACCTCAAAAACGTTACCGCCAAGATTGAGTTCGGTACGCTCACGGTCGTAACCGGTGTATCGGGATCGGGCAAGAGCTCCCTGGTCACCGATACGATCGCGCCCGCGCTTACGAACGCCATCCATCGTTCGACGCGTCCCGTGGGGCCGTATAAGAAGATTGAGGGTATCGAGTGCATCGACAAGGTGATTGATATCGACCAGTCGCCGATCGGCCGCACGCCGCGCTCCAATCCCGCGACCTATATTGGCCTGTGGGATGACCTGCGTGCCCTGTTTGCGAGCACACCGGAATCGAAGGCGCGTGGCTACTCGCCGGGCCGTTTTTCCTTTAACGTGAGCGGTGGTCGCTGCGAGGCGTGCAAGGGCGATGGTCAGATCAAGATCGAGATGCACTTCCTCCCCGATATCTATGTCCCCTGCGAGGTCTGCGGCGGTAAGCGCTATAACCGCGAGACGCTCGAGGTCACCTACCGCGGCAAGACCATCTCGGACGTGCTCGACATGAGCGTTACCGAGGCGCTTGCCTTCTTTGGGAATATCCCGCAGATTAAGCGCAAGCTCCAGACCCTGTATGACGTGGGCCTGGGCTACGTGAGCTTGGGTCAGCCCGCCACGACGCTTTCGGGCGGCGAGGCGCAGCGCGTGAAGCTTGCCAAGGAGCTCCACCGCCGTCAGACGGGCAAGACGTTCTACATTCTGGATGAGCCGACGACCGGTCTTCATTTTGAGGATGTCCGTCAGCTGCTTGACGTGTTGCAGCGTCTGGTCGATGCGGGCAACACGGTGCTGGTGATCGAGCATAACCTTGATGTCATCAAGGTTGCCGACCGCCTGATCGATATGGGCCCCGAGGGCGGTAACGGCGGCGGAACCGTCGTGGTCTCGGGAACACCGGAGCAGGTCGCGGCGTGCCCGCAAAGCTACACGGGTAAGTTCTTGGCACCACTGCTCAAGCGCGACCGCGAACGTCAGGCACAGCTGGACGCGCAGTAAAGAGACGTTGCGAAACAGAAGCGCCGCCGATTCCTTTCGATTCGGTGGCGCTTCTGTGTGTCGAGATGACGTACGCGGCCAAATTGGACATATACTTAAGCGTTGCGTTCGCATGCGAAGGAAGGGACATGCCATGGCAAGGGCTGCGAAGACGCCAAAAACCAATGCAATGCGCGAGTTGGAAAGCGCCGGCATCTCCTATGTTCTCCATACGTACGAAGACGATGGCGATGAGTCGTCGGGCCTGGGCGTCGCGATTTCCGAACAGCTTGGCGAGGAGCCCGGCCAGGGATTTAAGACCTTGGTCTGCACGACGCCGTCCAACGATCACGTTGTGTGCTGCATCCCCGTTGCCGATGAGCTCGACCTAAAGGCCGCTGCGCGCGCCGCAGGAGAAAAGTCCCTGGTCATGATGCATGTCAAGAACTTGCTTGCCGCGACAGGGTACGTCCGCGGCGGCTGCAGCCCGGTCGGTATGAAAAAACGCTTTCGGACGCTGATCGATGAGACATGCGTCCTTTGGGATACCATTTTTATCTCAGGCGGTAAGCGTGGCTATCAGCTTGAGCTTGCACCCGAGGACTTAGTTGCATTTTGCGGGGCGACGGTTGCCCCGATCACGAGAGAGGACTGAGCGATGCCGCAGGAAGAATCGAAGCGCGGAGCTCACTTTGCAAACGGCTCGGCTTCTCGGGCGTCCGCGTCGGGGGACTCTTCGGTCGAAAACGAGATTCGAAACGCTTGGTCTGTGGCTGGTGACCCGGGGGAGACGGCTGTGTATCTGCGTGCCGCCGGTGCCGGCACGGTGCCTCCCCACACGGTGCTCTCTTCTGGTCGTCCCGATGAAACGGCGGTGTTTTTAGCCGCGGCTCGATCTGGTGCCGGAATAATGCCTGCCGCCGCCGAGACGCCTCGCGCCCCGCGTCCCGATGAGACGGCGGTGTTTTTGATGGCTGCCCAGGGGAAGGGCGCTTCACAATGCGTCCCCGCCGCCCCTTCTGCCAAGTTTGCGGCTGATGTCGATGACGAGCCGTTGCTTTCGGATGACGACTGGTCGCCGCTTGGTTCGACCGACCCTGTCGAGGGCGTAGCCGTCGACGACGGTGACGACTGGGACCCCCTGTCGTTTTCCGGCCGCACTGCCGCTGCCAAGGAGGTCGACACGGTATTTGGCGGCGATTCCGTATTCGAGCATGATGCGTCGTCCGGCAACGACACGACGCTCGTCGACGATGCCGCACCCGTCGACGATGCCGTCTTGGTCGATGATCCCTTCGCGTTGGTTGATTCCCGTGTCGCCGAGGGCGATCCGCAGCTGCAGGAAGAGGCCAGCGTGGAATTACAGGAAGACGAAGACGATATGGGCTCGTCCGACTATTCCACGGTTGGCCGTTCTGCCGGCCTTATGACTGCGCTGACCATCGTATCGCGCGTCACCGGCTTTATTCGCACGTGGGCCATGGCTGCTGCCATCGGCATGTCGCTGCTCTCGTCTTCCTATCAGGTCGCCAACAACCTGCCCAATATGCTCTACGAGCTCGTGATGGGCGGCATGTTGGTAACCGCCTTTTTGCCGGTGTACATGGGCGTGAGGCGCGAACAAGGTCGCGAGGCGTCGAACGAGTATGTGGGCAACCTGCTTGGCATCCTGCTTTTGCTGCTGGGTGGTATTTCGGTACTGGGTACCGTGTTCGCCCCCGGCTTTATCTGGACGCAGTCGTTCCTTTCGGGCGACGGCGGCAGTATGGGCACCGCCGCGTTCATGTTCCGTTTCTTTGCCATCCAGATTTTATTCTACGGACTCGGCTCGGTGTTCTCGGGCGTTCTCAACGCGCACCGTGATTACTTCTGGTCGACGTTCGCCCCGGTCCTCAACAACGTCATCGTCATTGCGAGCTTTATGGGCTTCGCTCCCGTATCGGCGCAATTTGGCGAGCAGGCCGGCATTATCTTGATTGCGGCAGGAACGACCCTTGGCGTTTTCGTTCAGATGGCATGTCAGATTCCCGCGCTCGGCAAGCACGGCGTGCATCCTCATATCCATATCGACTTTAAGGACCCCGCGCTGCTCCAGACGATTGCGCTGGGTATCCCGACGCTGCTCGCAACGGTGTGCATGTTTGTCTCGACTTCCATCACCAATGCCGCCGCGCTGGTGGTGCAGCCCGAGACCGGCCCGTCCGTCATCGCGTATGCACGCCTGTGGTACACGCTGCCTTATGCCCTGATTGCCGCTTCGCTTTCGACGGCACTCTACACCGAGCTCTCTCACGACGCGCAGGAGAAGGATTACGACAGTGTCCGCATGGGCATCTCGCGCGGTGTCGCTCAGATGCTGTTCTTCCTGATCCCTTTTGCGTTGTACCTGATCGTTTTCGCACGTCCGCTCAATATGATCTACTGTGCCGGTAAGTTTGATGAATCCGGTGTGAAGCTCGTGTCCGAGTTCCTTGTCTATCTGGCGCTCTCGCTGCCGCTCTATGGCGTGGTCGTGCTGATGCAAAAGAGCTTCTCGGCTCTGCTCGACATGAAGCCCTATGGTCGCTATTGCCTGTACTCCGCCATTGGGCAGGCCGGTTCGGTGCTGCTGTTTGGCGTAGTCCTCGGCTACGGTATGCCGGCTATCGCACTTTCGTACGTCGTCGACTACGTGATCTTGGTCGGCTGTTCGCTGTGGTGGCTGCGCCGTCGTCTACATGGACTTCAGGTCAAGTCCATTCTGCACGGGGGTTTCTTTGGCCTTTTGCTTGGAGGCCTAGGTGCGGCTGCGGGTGCCGGCGTCATGTGGGCGCTTGAGCACTTTGTCGGCGCGCTCGGCGGCTCGATTTTAATTACCTTGGGTTATGTTTGCGTTGCGGGTATCGTCTCGCTCGCCGTCACCTTTGGCTTGGCTGTCGCCTTTAAGATGCCCGAGGTCTCTGCGCTGCTTCGCCGCAAGTAGGTAAACGTGGCAGATCACGATAACATTCCAACGCTTGCCGAACAGGTTTCGCGCGTTCCCACACAGCCTGGCTGTTACCTTTGGAAAGATGCCAAAGGGGATGTCATCTATGTGGGCAAGGCGAAAAACCTGCGCGCTCGCATGCGCCAATACGTGACGTTGCAGGACGAGCGCCAAAAGATTCCGCTCATGATGCAGCTGGTGGCGAGCTTCGACTATATCGTCGTGGAGACCGAGCACGAAGCTTTAGTGCTCGAGCGCAATCTGATCGGCCAGTACCATCCGTACTTTAATGTCGACCTCAAGGACGACAAGAGCTATCCCTTTATCGCCATCACCAAAAGCGATTTATTTCCCGCTATTAAATACACGCGCGAGCGCCATAAGCCCGGCACGCGCTATTTTGGTCCCTATACCGACAGCCGCGCGGCGCGTGAGACCATCGATACGCTGCGTAAGGTCATCCCCATTTGCTCGGCATCCTGTGCGGAGTGGCGTCGGTGTCGGCGTATCGTCGAGTCCCACAAGGGCGAAGAGGACATCGTCAATATGATTTGCGCGCAAAACGGGCGCCCCTGCTTTGACTACCATGTCGGGCGCGGCCCGGGTGCGTGCGTCGGCGCGATTTCCCCTGCCGGCTATGCCAAGAACGTCAAACGCGTCGAGCGTTTTTTGTCCGGCCACCGCAAGGACGTCGTCGATGAGCTGACCTCCGAGATGACGGAGGCAGCCGAGGCGCTCGATTTCGAGCGCGCCGGCCGCGTCAAACGTCGTTTGGATGTCATTAGGGGCCTGGACGATCGCCAGCAGGTTGTCTTTCCGTCGAGTGTCGACATCGACGTCATCGGTTTTTATCGCGAAGAGACCATCTCTGCCGCCTGTGTTTTTGTCGTGCGCGAGGGTCGAACAGTTCGAACCTGCGAGTTCATTCTCGATAAGGGTTTGGATGTCGACGAGGAGGAGCTCCAATCGGGCTTTCTTAAGCGCTATTACGACGAGACGGCTGATATTCCAGCTGAGGTCAATCTCTCTGTCGAGCTTGAGGATGCCGAAGCGCTGGGGGAGTGGCTTGCGGGTAAGCGTGAACGCTCCTGCCATCTCCATATGCCGCAGCGCGGCGAGAAACACCGTCTGCTTGATATGGCATCCAAAAATGCTCGCCATGCCCTTATGCGTTATATGATGCGCACGGGGTATGCCGACGACCGCACCAACCAGGCGCTCTTGGAGCTCGAAAGCGCGCTGGCGCTGCCTGCGCCGCCGCTGCGCATTGAGTGTTTCGATATCTCGACGCTGCACGGCACCTTTACCGTAGCCTCGATGGTGGTGTTTACCAATGGCCGCGCCGACAAGAGCCAGTACCGTCGCTTTAAAATCCAAGCCGAATTGGACGAGGCGAATGACTTTGTATCGATGTCCGAGGTTCTGGGACGGCGCTATGCTCCCGAGCGCATGGCCGACGAGCGCTTTGGCTCGCGCCCCGATTTGCTCGTTGTCGATGGCGGCAAGCCACAATTGACCGCTGCCATCAAGCAACTTGAAGCACTTGGACTCGATACACCAGTTTGCGGCTTGGCAAAGGCCGACGAGGAGGTTTTCGTGCCTTGGGACGAGACTCCCGTCGTGTTGCCGACCGGTTCCGCCTCGCTCTATCTGATCAAGCAGGTTCGCGATGAATCGCACCGTTTTGCGATTACGTTCCATCGCGAGCTGCGCGATAAGGCCATGACGGTTTCGGTGCTTGATGACGTTCCCGGTGTGGGACCCACCAGAAAACGTGCCATTATGCGCCATTTTGGCTCGATGAAGCGTTTGCGCGCGGCGAGCGAGCAGGAGATTGCCGAAGTTCGGGGCGTTCCCGCCGATGTCGCTAGGGCGGTCCACGAAACACTCGTTGCATGGAATGCCGAGCGCGCCGAAGCGTCAACTGGCCGTTCCGAAAACTGAACATGCCTCTAATCAACTGGTATACATGATTGCGTAATTATCAACCATTTATTTCGTGGCGATTACCTGCTGATTTCGGGTTTTATTAACGCTAAAACGTTTGACTAGCCATGGTGAACAACCCTGCTATCCTGCGGGTTGACGAAGACTGATATCTCACCTCGTCGATACATACTGTCTGTCGTATCGTTTGTCAACGAATTCGGTGAACGGTACTAAATACCGTTCAAGCGGATGTATGTAACGGTCGCCGAGCGCGGCACCCAAGTTGGGTTTGTCGGTAGGTAAGGTATATATCGTCCGCAAGTTGCGCGGGGGCAAGTCTAGGTGCTCCCGGGTAAGATTCTCTATTGATAGGAGAAGACATGGCCATCATCAACAAGGGTATGTCCAGGCGTTCGTTCCTCGGCCTCACCGGCAGCGTCGCTACTGTCGCCGGCTTTGGTCTCACCGGCTGCGGTGGCAGCTCTAGCGACGAGGGTTCCGCTTCCGGTTCCACCGATTCCGCCAACCGTGGCGGTGGCGTGATCACCGCTGGTTCCGCTTACGCTCCGTCCAGCTTCGACCCCGCCAGCACCGGCTCCGCTGTGGGCCTGGGCGCTAACTGGCACGTCATCGAGGGCCTCTACGGCATCGATTACCACGACTACAGCACCTTCAACGAGCTCGCCACCGATGATCCCAAGTCCGTGGACGACACCACCTTCGAGGTCACCATCCGCAAGGGCGCCAAGTTCTCCGACGGCACCGAGGTCACCGCTGACGACGTCGTCGCCTCCTACACCGCTTGCGCCGCTTCCGCTACCTATGCTCCGTTCTTCCAGCCCTTCGAGTCCATCGAGGCCAAGGACGCCAGCACCGTGACGGTCAAGACCAAGGTCCCCAACTTCTCCCTGCTCAAGGATCGTCTGGCCATCATCCGCGTCACCCCTGCCACCCAGACCGAGGAGGATCGCGCCAAGCAGCCGATCGGCTCCGGTCCCTGGATGTACGACGCCATCTCCGATACCGAGATCACCCTGGTTCCCAACCCCGAGTACAACGGCGAGTATGCTGCTGAGGACGAGAAGATCCAGTACAGCATCCTGACCGACCCCACCGCTCGCGTCACCGCTCAGCAGGAGGGCTCCACGCTCGTTATGGAGCTCGTCACCGCTGACGCCGTCGACCAGCTCGAGAGCGCTGGCTGCAAGATCGACAACGTTCAGGGCTTCGGCACCCGCTTCGTTATGTTCAACGTCGCCAAGGAGCCTTGGAACAACGTCAAGGTCCGTCAGGCCGTCATGTACGCGCTCGACACCGAGAAGATGATCAGCAACACCTTCGCCGGCCTTGCCACCGCTGCCAGCTGCTACCTGCCCAAGAGCTTCACCAACTATCATGAGGCTTCCACGGTGTACAAGACTGACGCCAAGAAGGCCAAGAAGCTCATCGAAGAGTCTGGCATCACCCCGGGCGCCATCACCCTGCGCACCACCGACAACGAGCAGATCAAGGGCATGGCCGCTCAGGTCAAGAACGACCTCGACGCTCTCGGCTTCGACGTGACCATCCAGACCGACACCTCGGCTGCCACCTACGCTGCCATCGACGGCGGCGAGGCCTACGACATCCTCCTCGCTCCTGGCGATCCGTCCTGCTTCGGCGCCGACCCCGACCTGCTGCTCAACTGGTGGTACGGCGACAACGTCTGGATGCAGACCCGTTGCCCGTGGAAGGAGTCCGCTGAGTGGGAGAAGCTCCACGGTCTCATGGACGAGGCTCTTGCCGCCGAGGGCGACGAGCAGCAGAAGAAGTGGAACGAGTGCTTCGACATCATCGCCGACAACGCTGTTCTGTACCCCGTCGTCCACGTCAAGACCGTCTCCGCTTCCTGGGACGATCCGTCTACCGCGCCCAACGGCGAGGCCCTCGATGGCTTCAAGGGCATCGGCACGACGAGCATGTCCTTCAGGGGCGTTGCGACCGTCAAGGCGTAAGACTCGCTTGAGTCATGTGCAGGGCGTCGGTCGTAAGGCAACGTCCTCATAGTTGAAACAAAGACCCGGGCGGCTTCGATGTCGCTCGGGTCTTGTAATGAGTATCCATACTCATATACCAGTTGGTCCTACCGACAAAAGAAAGGGGAGAGAACGTGAACAACTTTCTACGTTTGATTGGAAGGCGTCTCGTGGCGCTGCCGATCATGGCATTGGGCGTCACCGTCCTGGTGTTCTTCCTTATGTCGTTCTCCAAGACCGACCCCGCCTATACGGCGTTGGGTGACGGTGCCTCGCCCGAGGCGGTTGCCGAGTACCATGAGAAGTATGGTCTGGACGACCCCTGGCCTGTGCGCTACGTGCGCTACATGGGCGATTTGATCCATGGCGACATGGGCACCTACGGTGCTGCCCGCAACTCCGTTGCCAAGCGCATCTCCACGGCCCTGCCCGTCACGATGCAGCTGACCTTTATCGGTCTTGCCATCGGCGCGGTCGTCTCGTTTTTGCTTGGCGTCATCGCGGCACTGTATCGCGATAAATGGCCGGACCAAGTGATCCGCGTCTTCTCCATCGCCGGTCTGGCAACCCCGTCGTTCTGGCTTGCCGTTCTGTTGATTCTGCTGTTCTCTTCCTACCTTAAGCTGCTCCCGGCGTCTGGTGCCCTTCCGCACTTCACCACCAACCCGGCAGGTTATATGGCGCGTATGATCATGCCCGCCATCGCCCTGGCATTCCCGCTGACGGGCCAGATGACCCGTATCGTGCGTACCGCCATGGTCGAGGAACTCGACAAGGACTACGTCCGCATGGCCCGCGGCGCCGGCGTTCCCGAGAAGGTTGTCGTCGGTATCAACGTTTTGCGCAACGCGCTGATCACCCCGGTCACCACCCTCGGTCTTAAGATCGGTTACCTTATGGGCGGCGCCGTCGTCATCGAGGTCATCTTCAACCTCCCAGGCATGGGTACTGCGATTTTGCAGGGCGTTCAGGGCAACGAGGCGAACCTGGTTCAGGGCGTCGTTATCGTCGTTGCTCTTGCCTTCATCATCATCAACATCGTGGTTGACATGCTCTACCTGCTCATCAACCCGCGCATCAGGACGGTGTAGATTATGGTAAAGATTCGAGAGAAGCAAACCGAGCAGCTCGAGAAAGCTGCCTCCAAGGGGCTTAAGCTCGGTGGCTGGAAGAAGATGACGCTGTCTTCTAAGATCGCCGCCGTCGTGCTGGTGCTGGTCGCCCTGACTGCGATTCTGGCACCCCTTCTTGCCCCCTATAGCCCGGTCGAGATCTTTACGGCTCGCCAGGCTCCCGGTAACGGATTTATCTTCGGTACTGATGACAAGGGCCGCGACATTCTGTCGCGTATGCTCTACGGCGGCCGTTACTCGCTGATCATCGGCTTTGGCGCTACCGCCATGGCTCTGGTCTGCGGTTCGGTCGTGGGCGCCCTCGCGGCGGTTTCGCGCAAGTCCGTTTCCGAGGCGATCATGCGCATCCTGGACATCATCATGTCCATCCCGGGCATCGCCCTCGCTGCCGTGTTCGTTTCCATCCTGGGCAACTCCGTGCCGTCGATCATCTTCGCCATCGGATTTATGTACACCCCGCAGATCGCCCGTATCGTGCGCGCCAACATCGTGTCCGAGTACGGCGAGGATTATGTTCGCGCGGTCATCGTTTCCGGTGCCAAGGCTCCGTGGATTTTGATCAAGCATGTTCTGCGTAACTGCATCGCCCCGATTATGGTCTTCACCGTCACCCTGGTCGCCGACGCCATCATCTTCGAGGCCTCGCTGACCTTCATCGGCGCCGGCATCCAGGAGCCCACCGCAACGTGGGGCAACATCCTCGCCGACGCCCGCGGCGGCGTGCTTGCCGGCCGTTGGTGGCAGGCGCTGTTCCCGGGCCTGGCCATCATGATCACCTGCCTGGCGCTCAACATCCTCTCCGAGGGCATTACCGACGCCATGGCCGCTGCTCCCTCTGCCGCCCTGGATCCGACCGATTCCTCCAAGCGCCGCGAGGCCGACCTGCTGGTCTCTGACCCCGTTCGCGCCTACAAGGAGCAGGCCCAGTCCCTGTCCGCCCGTCTTGGCGCCCTGCGCGATGTCGAGCTCAAGCGTAATGACCGCCACGTGCCCGATGAGTCCGTTGAGCCGATCCTTTCGGTCCGCGATTTCTGCATCCAGTTTGAGCATCATGGTGACATCAACGTCGTCGACCACGTCAACTTTGATGTCCGTCCTGGCCAGACCATGGGCCTGGTCGGCGAGTCCGGCTGCGGTAAGTCCATCACCACGCTGGCCATCATGGGTCTGACCGACGATGACGAGCACCTTTCCGGTGAGGTTCTCTGGGAGGGCCGCGACCTGCTCAAGATGAGCAAGAAGGAGTGGTTCGGCCTGCGCGGTACCGATATCGCCATGGTCTACCAGGACGCCCTGTCCTCGCTCAACCCCTCCATGCTCATCTCTGCCCAGATGAAGCAGCTCACCAAGCGCGGTGGCACCCGTAGCGCCGAGGAGCTCCTGGAGCTCGTGGGTCTCGACCCCAAGCGCACGCTCGAGAGCTACCCGCACGAGCTTTCCGGTGGCCAGCGTCAGCGTGTTCTGATCGCTATGGCACTCACCCGTGACCCCAAGCTGGTCATTTGCGACGAGCCCACGACCGCTCTGGACGTTACCGTCCAGAAGCAGGTTATCAAGCTGCTCAACGACCTTCAGGCCAAGCTCGGCTTTGCCATGATCTTCGTTTCGCATGACCTGGCGCTGGTCGCCGAGGTCGCCCACAACATCACGGTTATGTACGCCGGTCAGGTTATCGAGCAGGCGCCCACCAAGGAGCTGCTCACCAACCCGATCCACGAGTACACCCGCGGTCTTCTGGGCTCCGTTCTGTCCATCGAGAGCGGTTCGGGCCGCCTGCATCAGGTGCCCGGCGCCGTTCCGAGCCCGCGCGATTTCCCCAAGGGCGATCGCTTCGCGCCCCGCTCGAGCCATCCGCGCATTGGTCTGGACACCCGTCCGGTCTTCAAGCGCGTGCCCGGCACCGAGCACTTCTATTCCGAGCTCCCCGACGAGGTGCTCAAGGCAAATGGTTTGACCCCTCACGCGGAGGTGATGTAGATGAGCGAGACCGCAGTCAACGGCGTCGAGCCGATCATCTTCCTTGATGACGTCCACGTCACCTTTAGGACCCGTACCGGTTCGATTCTGCACCCCAACCTGGTTCATGCTGTCCAGGGTGTAACGATTAAGCTTATGCCCGGCCAGACGATCGGCATCGTCGGCGAGTCCGGTTGCGGCAAGTCCACCACCGCCAACGTCATGTGCGGCCTGCAGGCCCCCACGAGCGGCAAGGTCTACTTTAAGGGTAAGGACGTTACCAAGCGCACCGCCGAGGACCGTCGTCACATGGGTCGCGTTATCTCGGTCGTGTTCCAGAATCCGGCCACGGCGCTCAACCCTCGCATGGTCGTTCGCGAGCAGCTGCTCGACCCCATGCGCGTTCACAACCTGGGTACCGAGGCCGAGCAGGAGAAGCGCGTCAAGGAGCTCCTGGAGCTCACCGGCCTTCCCAGCTCTGCCGCCGAGGTTCTTCCCGGCCAGCTTTCGGGCGGCCAGCGCCAGCGCGTCGCAATCGCCCGCGCCCTGTCGCTGAACCCCGATGCCATCATCGCCGACGAGCCCACCTCGGCTCTGGACGTTTCGGTCCGCGCGCAGATTCTGAACCTGCTGACCGACCTTAAGAAAGAACTCGGCCTGGCCATGGTGTTCATCAGCCATGACATCCAGACGGTCCGCTATATTTCTGACGACATCGTCGTCATGAATGGCGGCAAGATCGTCGAGCAGGGTGAGGCCAAGCAGGTCTTCCAGCACCCGCAGGACCCCTACACCAAGATGCTGCTCGGCGCTGCGCCGTCGCTGCTTCATCCCAAGCTCGGCGAGTAGCCTCGCTTTCCCTCCCGTGCGCCCGGCTTCCTTGCCGGGCGCACCTCCGTTGCGATTTCGAAAGGTTTGGTTCACGAGCCATGCCAAGCGCTCAGGAGCTACAACAGCAATTTGGTGCGTATCGGGGCGCTATGCCCCGTCCATCGGATTTCGAACTCTTTTGGAAGGACCGCATGGCCGAGGCCGATGCCGTCGAGCTCGACTATGCGATTGAGACGGCTCCGGTTGCCGATTCCACGACCTGTCAGTTTTTCGATCTCTGGTATACCGGCATGTGTGGTGCTCGCCTGCATGCCAAGTACCTCAAGCCGGTCTCGGACGAGCCCGTGCCGTTGGTACTTCAGTTCCACGGATATCCCGGTGCCAGCCGCAGCTGGTTTGAGCAGGCGTCGTTTGCAGGCATGGGCATGGCGCTCATCGCCCTCGATTGCCCCGGCCAAGGGGGTCCCTCCGAGGATATTGGCGGCTTTGAGGGCACGACGGTCGCCGGTCATATCGTCGCCGGTATCGACGGCGATCAGGCCAATCTCTATTACGTTCGCCTGCACCAGGACATTCGCATCCTGTGCCGTATCGTTCGCGAGCTCGAGGGCATCGATCTTGCCCGCGTGTTTGTGAACGGCGCGTCGCAGGGCGGCGGGTTGGGCATTGCGACATGCGCGCTCAACAGCGAGCTTGTCAATCGTGCCGCCATCCTCTATCCCTTCTTGTCGGACTTCCGTCTGGTTTGGGATCTGGATGCCGACGATATTGCCTACGAGGGCCTGCGTTATTGGTCGCGTTGGTTTGACGAGGACTCGACTCGTATCGAGGAAGCCTATGCCAAGCTGGCGTATTTCGACTCCAAGAACTTTGCCCCCATGGTTACGTGCCCCGTGCTGTTTGGCACGGGCACGGCCGATATCGTCTGTCCGCCGGCGACGCAGTTTGCGGTGTACAACAACCTCTCCTGCGAAAAGCGCCATGAGTTCTTTGAGGGCTTTGGCCACGAGGAGATTCAGGACTTTGACGATCTGATCATTCCGTTTTTCTGCGAGGGAGGGGAGGCTCATGTCTAAGTGCGAGAGCAATGTCGACGAGCTGATTGTCCCCGAGCTTGTGGAGATTCCCGGAACGGTTTCGTCAAGGCTCGCTGAATATCGGGACTGGCACGGTGATGTCCAGGCAGATGTTTCTGATTTGGAGACATGCGCTTCAAACCTTGAAATTCAAGGCCTGACCATTACGGCGATTGACTTTGGCAATCCTTGTGCCCGTTACTCGGAGGTTTCCTTTGAGCTCGGTGCGGATGTGGTCCACGCTCGTTTGATTGAGCCCGTCGGCCGTGCCCGGGTATCCGAGTTCGTGCCGCTGTGCCTGATGTTCCACGACATCGACCGGCCCGTACGCGGATGGCATCACATGACGAGATTTGCCGCCATGGGGTATGCCGTCCTCGCTTTGGATGACGATGTCGTTGGCGCAGGTGACCTACAGCGGGGGATTGCCTCGCCCGCTTTTGTCGAGCGCGTCCACTGGGGTTGCGCGATGGCGAAGGTTGCGCGCGATCTCGATGGCATCGACTCGGACCGCATCTTTGCGTGGGGCGAGGGCCTTGGCGGCGGCATCGCGCTGGCGGTTTCCGCACTGGACGGGCAGGGTCTTGCCTGTACGGCAATCGCCAACCCACTTCCTGACGGCCTTGAGGCACTGTCGTCTCGGGTGCGCGGCTCGGTGCTCATGGGTACATCGCTCATGGATGCCGTAAGTGATCCCAAGGGGCAGTTTGCCGTATTCAACGGTCTTGAGTGCGACCGGAGGCATATCATCTATGCCAAATACGCTCACGAGCGCATCAACGCGTTCGAAAACGAAGTCGTCGACTTCTTTAACCAAACGTTCTACCCGTGTTCTTTGGCCTAGACGGCCTGGACACTGCCAACAAGAGCGGGCGGCACAGGGTCGCCCGCCAGACAGCTAAGGAGATTCTTGTGGCAACTCAGAAATTCACCGGCGTTATCCCTCCCGTCGTTGTTCCCGATACCGAAGATCACCAGCTCGACGTTGCCTCCTTTGAGCGCAGCATCAACCGCATGATCGATGCCGGCGTCGATGGCCTGTTCTTCCTGGGCTCCTCGGGCGAGGTCGTCTTCTCCACCGACGAGCGCCGTCGCCAGATCATTGCCGAGGCCGTCCGTATCGTCGACCACCGCGTGCCCGTCCTGGTCGGTATCATCGATACCGAGACCGAGCGCATGATTGAGCACGGCAAGGTCGCTCAGGAGCTGGGCGCCGATGCCCTCGTCGCCACCTGCCCGTTCTATGCCCTGCAGGGCATGACCGAGGTCGAGGAGCACTTCCGCATCCTGCACGAGGAGCTCGACCTGCCCATCTTTGCCTATGACATTCCCGTCTGCGTTCACACCAAGCTCCCCTGGAAGCTCCTTGCCAAGCTCGGCGCCGAGGGCGTCCTTGCTGGCGTCAAGGATTCCTCGGGTGATGACATCTCGTTCCGCTACCTCGTTCAGGAGAACGAGAAGAACGGCCATCCGATGAGCATCCTCACCGGTCATGAGGTTGTCGTCGACGGCGCTTACCTCGGTGGCGCCGATGGTTCCGTCCCGGGTCTCGCCAATGTTGAGCCCGAGGGCTACGTGCGCCAGTGGAAGGCCGCTCAGGCCGGCGACTGGGCTACCGTCAAGGCCGAGCAGGATCGCCTTAACGAGATCTCCCACATCTGGGATGTCACCTCGGGCGTTCAGGGCTATGCCGGTGGCGTCGGTGCCTTCAAGACCGCTATGAACCTCATGGGTATCTTCGACAGCCCGACCATGCCGCGCCCGGTGAAGGCCATGACCGGCGAGAACGTCGAGGCGATTAGGAAGGTCCTCCAGGACAACGGTCTCCTGTAAAGCTTCCCCAGGCACCCGACCTCGCCGTTCAACCGTGTGGCCATGACCCATTAGGTCAATGGCCACACGGTTTCTCGGCAATCTCGGGCACCTGGAAAACCTTTACCCGCGCTGTGACGGCTAGCCTGACGGCGCATTTCCTGTAGTTGTTTTTTATCTCCGAAGGAGAACGACATGGAGAACAAGTACGTCTGCTCTGTCGATATCGGCGGAACTAAGATCGCGACTGCCATTATGGAGTATCCGGCTGATGGCAGCGTGCCCCATCCGGTCTTTGAAGCTGAGGTTCCCACCGAGGCCAAAGAGGGTGGCGAGGCAGTTTTCCAGCGCATCGAGGCGTCTATTAAGGCCGCCATTGAGGCGAACCCCGATGTCGAGGTCCTTGGTGTCGGTATTGGCGCCGCCGGTGTCGTCGACCCCAAGACGGGCGCCATCGCGTATGCCAATGAGATCATGCCCGGCTGGTCCGGCGTTCAGTTGGGGCCGCGTCTGCGCGAGGATCTCGGTCTTCCCGTTGCTGTTGTAGGCGACGTGCAGGCTCATGCTCTGGGCGAGGCTCACTGGGGCGTCGGCAAGGGCAAGTTCTCCGTCTTGTGTCTTGGCATCGGTACGGGCATCGGCGGCGCATATGTCGAGAACGGCCGCGTGATGCAGGGCTTCCATGGTGCTGCTGGCCATATGGGCCACATCGAGTGCTCGGCTGCCGCCGGCATTCCCTGCGCCTGCGGGCGTTCCGGCCATCTGGAGTCGGTTGCTTCGGGCACTTCCATTGGTCGTATGTACGACGAGCGCTTTGGCCGTGTCGACCCCAGCCGTCCTTCGGTCGGTCGCGATGTGAACGACCTGTGCCGTGCAGGCGACGCAAAGGCGACCGAGGTCATCCATGACGCCGGCTTTGCGCTGGGTGCCAGCTTGGGCTCGCTCGCTAACATCCTGGACCCTGAGGTCATCGTGCTTTCGGGCGGCGTGATTCACCAGGGTCCCGATTGGCGCTCGCAGACGTGGAAGGATTCGGTGCACGAGGGCTATGCCAGCCAGGCGCTCGACCCGCTTCAGGACACGCCGATCCTCATCGGCTCTCTTGAGGGTGACGCGCCGCTCATCGGTGCCGCCGAGCATCTTCTTGCTTCGCTATAGTTTGAAATCTACTAAGTGAGCCTTCTGAGGTGCCGCAGATTGACGTGAAAGAGGAGCGAAGCGTACTTCGGTACGCGAGCGACGGTTTGAACGTCAAGGTGCGGTGCCTCAGAAGGCCGTTTTGAGAAAGGTTGAGATCGAAATGGCCGTTGATCCTTTGATTCAGTCCCTGAAGGGCAAGCTCGTCGTGAGCGTTCAGGCGTATATGGGCGAGCCGCTTCGTACGCCCGAGACCATGGCTCAAATGTCTCGCGCTTGCGAGCTTGGCGGTGCCGCCGCCATTCGCTGTCAGGGCCTTGCCGACATTGCCGCCATTAAGGGTCGCTGTGAGATCCCCGTCATCGGCCTGTGGAAGGATGGACACGAGGGCGTTTACATCACGCCGACCCTGCGCCATGCTCGCGCCTGCGTTGCCGCGGGTGCCGATATCGTGGCGATCGACGCCACCGATCGTCCGCGTCCCGATGGCAAGACCGTCGAGGACACCTTCCGTCCGCTGCACGAGGAGGGTGTGCTCCTGATGGCGGATTGTGCCACCATCGAGGACATTCGCCGTGCGGTTGATATGGGCTTCGACCTTGTATCAACCACGCTTTCTCATGGTGTCGCCGCCATCGACTGCACCATGGCCGATGGCCCCGATCTGCCGCTCCTGCGTCAGGCGACCGAGGAATTCCCCGGTCTTCCCATCATCTGCGAGGGCCGCGTGCACACGCCCGAGGAGGCTCGCGCCGCGATCGATGCTGGCGCCTGGGCCGTTGTCGTCGGCACCGCCATCACGCACCCCACGAGTATTACGAGTTGGTTCAAGGCTGCGCTTGAGGCGTAAGACAGGCCTCGTATCCGCTCGGGGCGGTATACTCGATTTAGGCAATTGACCGCGCGGGATCCGGGTTGCTGGGTCCCGCGCTTGTTTTTGGGAGGCAGCACATGCAAAAGGGAGATGCCATGGATGCGGCGGAGCGCTCGGAGCGCATCCCCGATATCGTCATCATCACCGGAATGTCCGGATCGGGCCGCACACAGGCCATGCACGTGTTCGAGGACATGGGCTATTTTTGCATTGATAACCTACCTCCGCGTCTCATCGCCCAGCTTGCCGAGCTCGTCGGCATCAATACGGGCGTGGGCAGGCATCTCGCCGTCACCTGCGATTTGCGTAGCCAGGGACTGTTTGACGAGTTGCTCGATGCGGTCGCCGCGCTCGAAGAACGCGAGATGAGCTGCGATATCGTGTTTCTCGAGGCTTCCGACGAGGTGCTGATCCGTCGCTACAGCGAAAACCGCCGCCGCCATCCCATTGCCAAGCCGGGGGAGACCACGGCCGATGCGATTCAGCGTGAGCGCCTGCAGCTGCAGGGCGTGCGTGATCGAGCCGATATGATCATCGACACGAGCCGCCTGCGCACCTCTGCGCTGCGCAACAAGCTACGTATGGCATTTTCCGAACTGTCCGACCAACAGCTCATGGACGTTCACGTCTTCTCGTTTGGCTTTAAGCACGGCATGCCCGTCGAGGCGGACATTATGATCGACGTTCGCTTCCTGCCCAATCCGTTTTACGACCCAGAGATGCGCACCATGACCGGTCTCGATAAGAAAGTCTCCGACTTTGTCTTGGATCATCCCAAGACCCAGGAGTTCTGGAAGGCCTGGACGCAGCTGCTCGATACGGTCATGCCCGGCTATATTGCGGAGGGCAAGCCACAGCTTTCTATCGCCATCGGCTGCACGGGCGGCCAGCACCGCAGCGTTGCCATCGCCGAGGCCACGGCCCGCTATTTGGAAGGCGCCCAGTATCACGTGAGCATCTCCCATCGCGACCTGTCGCGCGCCAACACGAAAGCATAGGCCTGCATGTCGTTTACCGCCGAGGTGCGCGACGAGCTCGCGCGCTGCGAACCCGAATGTGAATACTGCGATCTGTCGACGCTTGCCGCCCTGACGCGTGTGAGCGGTACGCTCTCGCTGGCCGGCTCCGGGCGGTATCGTTTGACGGTCGCGACCGAGACGGGTGCCGTCGCGCGCACGATGATCACGCTGACGCATCGCATCCTTAAGCTCAAAACGGAATTCACTGTTCGAAAATCGGTCTTGCATAAGGTCCGTAACTATCTCATTACCCTGCCCGATCAACCCGACCTGGACAAGGCTCTGGTGCTGCTGGGCATTCTCGACCGCAGGGGAGGACTCGTCGCCGGTGTTCCCCGGCACATCGTTGCCCGTCCCTGCTGCAGGCTTGCCTACATCCGCGGCGCGCTCATCGCGGGCGGTTTCGTGGCCGATCCCCGCGGCGACTTTCATTTGGAGATCGCGGTGCAGGGCGAGCAGTATGCCCGGGGACTTTGCGATCTATTGGAGCAGATTGGGGTCCATGCGCGCGTCAACGCACGGCGCGGGTCCTATGCCGTGTACATTAAGAGCGCCGAGGAGATCGAGCATCTCCTAAAGCTGGTCGGAGCCAAGCGCAGTGTTGCCGAGATCGAGGAAGCGCGCGCGGTCAAATTGGTTAAGAACGACGTAAACCGTCGCGTGAACGCCGAGCTCGCCAACCAGACCAGAAGCGCCGGTGCTGCCCAACATCAGCTTGCGCTTATCGATGAGATCGAGCAGCGCGGCCTTCGCGATGCGCTTCCGGACGCCTTGTCGGTCTTTTGCGACCTGCGCGAGCGCTATCCCGATCTGTCACTGCGCGATTTGGGGGAGATGGCTGACCCTCCCTTGTCGAAGTCGGCCCTCTACCATCGAGTTTTGAGGCTTGAAAAGCTCATTGAAGCAAACAGGTAGTTTAAAGTATCGACTTATATACGGATTTAGCTGCTATTTTATTCTTTAAAACGTTTTAACGTAAATTTGATTTTCAATTTCGAGCATTCTCGTGAAATTCAAGTCAAAAAAAAGGTATATTAGGCGAGTGGTTAGTTTGTGGGCCTCAACGGCGGGCGCTGTAGCTCGCGGGGGCCTTACGAAAGGAGACACAATGGCAGTAAAGGTTGCTATTAACGGCTTCGGTCGCATCGGTCGTCTGGCTTTCCGTCAGATGTTCGGTCATGAGGGCTCCGAGATTGTCGCTATCAACGACCTCACCTCTCCCGATATGCTCGCTTACCTGCTGAAGTACGACTCCACGCAGGGCAACTATGCTCGCGATCATGAGGTCGTTGCTGGTGAGGATTCCATCACCGTTGACGGCAAGGAGATCAAGATCTACAAGGAGGCCGACGCCAACAACCTGCCTTGGGGCGACCTCGACGTCGACGTCGTTCTCGAGTGCACCGGCTTCTACACCAGCAAGGCTAAGGCTCAGGCCCACATCAACGCTGGCGCCAAGAAGGTCGTCATCTCCGCTCCGGCCGGCAGCGATCTGCCCACCATCGTGTACAACGTCAACCATGAGACGCTGACCGCTGAGGACAACATCATCTCCGCTGCTTCCTGCACCACCAACTGCCTCGCCCCGATGGCCAAGGGTCTGAACGACTTCGCTCCCATCGTGTCCGGCATCATGACCACCATTCACGCCTGGACCGGCGACCAGATGCCGCTCGATGGCCCGCAGCGCAAGGGCAACAAGCGTCGTAGCCGCGCCTGCGCCGTCAACATCGTCCCCAACACCACCGGTGCTGCTAAGGCTATCGGCCTGGTTCTCCCCGAGCTCAACGGTAAGCTCATCGGTGCTGCTCAGCGCGTCCCGACGCCGACCGGCTCCCTCACCAACCTCTACGCTGTCGTTGACAAGAAGGTCACCGTCGACGAGGTCAACGCCGCTATGAAGGCTTACGCTGCCACCATCTCCGAGACCTTCGCTTACAACGAGGATGACATTGTCTCCACCGACATCATCGGCGAGACCCACGGCTCCATCTTCGACGCCACTCAGACCATGTGCTCTGACCTCGGCAACGGCCAGACCCTCGTTCAGGTCACCTCTTGGTACGACAACGAGAACTCCTACACCTCTCAGATGGTCCGCACCATCAAGTACTTCGAGAAGTTCGTTGCTTAATTTAGCTTATAGCGAATAGCTCGTTGAGCGTCTAAAGAAGGGCGCG
This sequence comes from uncultured Collinsella sp., assembly GCA_934654585.1. GTDB lineage: Bacteria > Actinomycetota > Coriobacteriia > Coriobacteriales > Coriobacteriaceae > Collinsella. The sequence goes on from CAKUGF010000003.1 coordinate 29,400, forward strand.
GCCTTATAGGGCTTACACCCTAGGGTCGCGCCCTTTTTATAGGAAATCGTCTGCCGTAATGGGAGGCAGACACGTACGAAAGGTAGAAGCAAACATGGCCTTTACCAAGAAGACCGTCCGCGACATCGATGTCGACGGCAAGCGCGTTCTCGTCCGCGTTGACTTCAACGTGCCTATCAAGGATGGCGTCGTTGGCGACACCACCCGCATCAAGGCTGCCCTGCCCACCATCAACTACCTCGTCGAGCACAACGCTCGCGTCATCCTCATGAGCCACCTCGGCCGTCCCGATGGCACTGGCTTCCAGCCCGAGCTCTCCCTCGAGCCCGTCGCCAAGAAGCTCGCCGAGCTCTCCGGTCTCGACGTTGCCTTTGTCGCCGACACCTACGGCGAGAAGGCTGCCGAGGCTGTCGCCGCCGTCGAGCCGGGCAAGGTCCTCGTTCTCGAGAACGTCCGCTTCGACAAGCGTGAGAAGAAGAACGATCCCGAGATCGCCAAGACCCTCGCTTCCTACGGCGATGTCTTCGTTCTCGACGCCTTCGGCACCGCTCACCGCGCCCAGGGTTCCGTCGTGGGCCCCGCCGCTTACCTGCCTGCCGTCGCCGGCTTCCTGCTCGAGAAGGAGGTCGACACGCTGACCGGCATCTTCGCCGAGCCCGAGCGTCCCTTCGTCGCCATCGTCGGCGGTTCCAAGGTTTCCTCCAAGATCGGCGTTCTCGATCACCTCATCGACTCCGCTGACACCCTGATCATCGGTGGCGGTATGGCCTACACCTTCTTCCTGGCTCAGGGCCTGACCGTCGGCCAGTCCCTCAAGGAAGAGGACTGGGTCGAGCGCGCTGGCGAGATGCTCAAGAAGGCCGAGGAGAAGGGCGTCAAGATCCTGCTCCCCATCGACAACCGCGTTGCCGATCACTTTGGCGAGGACGCTGTCCCCGAGGTCGTCGCTTCCGACGCTATCCCCGACGATCGTGAGGGCATGGACATCGGCCCCAAGACCGAGGAGCTTTACGCCGAGGCCGTCAAGGGCGCCAAGACCGTGTTCTGGAACGGCCCCATGGGCGTCTTCGAGTTCGACAACTTCGCTCACGGCACCCAGGCTATCGCCGAGGCTGTCGCCGAGGCCGACTGCACCTCGATCATCGGTGGTGGCGACTCCGTCGCAGCTGTCAACAAGTTCAACCTGGCCGACAAGATGAGCTGGATCTCCACCGGTGGTGGCGCTTCCATGGAGCTCGTCGAGGGTAAGGCCCTGCCCGGAGTGGAGGCGCTTCTCGATGCCTAATCGCACCCTTCTTATCGCTGGTAACTGGAAGATGAACAACGACGTCGCCGAGGCCGCCAAGCTCGCCGACGAGCTGGCTCAGGCTCTGCCCGAGGTTCCGGCTGGCGTCGAGGTGCTCGTCTGCCCTCCGACCATCGACATCACTACGGTTCATGACCGCATTCAGGCTGCCCCTATCGCCCTCGGTGCACAGAACGTGTACTGGGAGGCCAAGGGTGCCTTCACCGGTGAGTCCTCTTGCGACATGCTCAAGTCCGCTGGCTGCACCTACTGCATCATCGGTCACTCCGAGCGTCGCGACTACTTCCACGAGACCGACGAGGACCAGAACAAGAAGGCCAAGGCTCTCGTTGCCGCCGGTCTTGTTCCCGTCTTCTGCTGCGGTGAGTCCCTTGAGGTCCGCGAGGCTGGCACCTATGTCGAGCACGTCGTGAACCAGGTCAAGGCCGGCCTTGCTGGTCTTGAGATCACCTGCCCCAAGCAGGTCGTCGTCGCCTACGAGCCCATCTGGGCCATCGGCACCGGCAAGACCGCTACCGCCGAGGACGCTCAGGAGGTTTGCGGCGCTATCCGTGAGACCCTCAAGGAGATGTTCGGCGAGGAGCTCGCCGACGGCATCCGCGTTCTCTACGGTGGTTCCGCTAAGCCCGGCAACATTGCCGAGCTCGTCGCCAAGCCCGACGTTGACGGCGCCCTCGTGGGCGGCGCTTCGCTCAAGGCTGCCGACTTCGCCTCTATGGTCGTCAAGGCAGGCGAGTAGGACATATGGCACAGCGTCATCTTCCTGCACTCCTGATCATCATGGATGGTTGCGGCCTTGCTCCGGCCGATGGCGAGAACGCCGTCGCCGCTGCCAAGACGCCCTTCCTTGATAGCCTGTACGAGAAGTACCCCCACACTACGCTCGGCGCTTCGGGCGAGGACGTGGGCCTTCCCGACGGTCAGATGGGCAACTCCGAGGTGGGTCACCTCAACATCGGTGCCGGCCGCATCGTGTTCCAGGAGCTTTCGCGCATCAACAACGCCATCAAGGACGGTTCCATCGCCAAGAACGAGGTCTTCGTCAAGGCTATGGACGACGTCAAGGCTGACGGTAAGACTCTCCACCTCATGGGCCTTATGAGCCCTGGCGGTGTTCATTCTCACATGAACCACGTCGAGGCTCTGGTCAAGATGGCTGCCGAGCACGGTGTCAAGACCGTTCGCGTCCACGCCTTCATGGATGGCCGCGACGTTGACCCGCAGTCCGGTGTTGGCTACATGAGCGAGTTCTGCGCCTTCCTGGCTAAGATCTCCGAGGAGACCGGTTGCGACGCTCGCGTTGCCACCGTCTCGGGCCGTTATTGGGCCATGGATCGCGACAACCGTTGGGAGCGCATCCAGCGCGCCTACGACGTCATGGTCAATGCGTCCGATGCCGATGTCGACCCCGTTGCCGGCATCAAGGCCTACTACGAGAAGGACCCGCGCGGCGACGAGTTCGTCGAGCCCTTCGCTGCCCACAACGAGGGCATCCACGAGGGCGACGCGGCCATCTTCTTCAACTTCCGTCCCGACCGTGCCCGTCAGATGACCCGTGTGTTCACGGACAAGGAGTTTGACGGCTTTGAGCGCGAGCAGATCAAGCTTTCGCACTTTGTGACGATGACCGAGTACGATCCGACGTTTGACGTCGAGGTCGCCTTCCCCAAGACGTTCCCCGAGAACGTCTTGGCCGACGTCATCGCTGCCAATGGCCTGAAGCAGCTGCACACCGCCGAGACCGAGAAGTACGCCCACGTGACGTTCTTCCTCAACGGCGGCATCGAGGAGCCCAAGGAGGGCGAGGAGCGCGTGCTCGTCGCTTCCCCCAAGGTCGCTACCTATGATCTGCAGCCTGAGATGAGCGCTCCCGAGGTTACCGAGAAGCTTGTCGCCGCCATCAACGAGGATCGCGCTGATTTCTACATCGTGAACTTCGCGAACTGCGACATGGTTGGTCACACCGGTGTTTTCGACGCCGCCGTTAAGGCCGTTGAGGCCGTTGATGATGCCCTGTCTAAGGTTGTCCCGGCGATTCTCGCCAAGGGCGGCTTTGCGCTGATCACCGCCGACCACGGCAACGCTGACCACATGTTTGACGTTGCTTCCGACGGTTCCAAACATCCGTTCACGGCTCACACCACCAACCGTGTGCCGTTCATCATCGTTGATGAGAAGGCACAGCTCACCGGTATCGAGGACGGCCGTCTTTCCGATATCGCTCCGACCATGCTCACCATGGCTGGTATTGAGCCTTCCGCCGAGATGACGGGTCGCGTGCTCGCCACCGAGGCCTAATAGAAAACTTCAAACGTTTTCTTGCAAAGGGGGTTGCCCATATCGGGCAACCCCCTTTTGGTATTTCTGCCATTTCTGCCCCGTCCCCGGGTGACAGGCGGGGGAGGGCTAAGAATTGTGGTACAGTGCTAGAGTTTGAATTGTTCTATTAAGGAGCTTATCTATGGGTCCGTTCCAGATTCTTCTGTTTGTCGTTTGGGCTGTTTCTGCCGTGGCGCTGACGATTCTTGTTCTGATGCACTCCGGTAAGGGTACCGGCGTTTCGGATATGATCGCCAGCTCCCTGTATAACTCCAGCTCTGCCACGGGCGTCATGGAGCAGAACCTCGATCGCCTGACGGTGATTATGGCTGTTGTCTTTGCCGTGTGCGTCGTCCTGTGCATGTTCTTCTTCCCGCAGGGCATCGTCGGCTACTAAGCCGTCACCACAAGTCACTTATTAGAGGCTCCGCATTGCGGGGCCTTTTTGTTAACAATTCTGTAACAGAACACAGCGTAATACCACATACTGCGCCCAACTAAAGAATTTCTCGACCGTTAACCGGAAAGAAGGTTCATTCGTGCATAAAATGCGCTACTGTATTGCAAAACGTTGGCCCGTTGTGCATAACCAGCCATTGCAATGGGCCGCGTTTTGATGGTTTAGATCGGGTGTCTCGACATAAGTCCGGTCTACCTATTTTTGTCCTATCTCATAAGGAGGATGGCATGGCTGATTCTATGTTCCACCAGCCCGTTATGGGTCGTCGCGCCTTTGTTGGCGGCACCCTCGCTGCGAGCTCCATGGCTTTTCTTGCCGCATGCGGCAAGAAGGGCGGCGACGCTTCCGGTTCTGAGTCCGGTTCGACGCTGAACTTCTACATCAACAACCCGGTTTGCATCGAACCCTACAATGTCCAGGAGGACCAGGGCACTCAGGTCGAGTACCAGCTCTTTGACGCTCTGACCTCTTATGACGCCGAGAAGGGCGAGATCGTTCCGCTGGCTTGCGAGTCCTTCGAGGCCAACGACGACGCCACCGAGTTTACCTTCAAGATCAAGAAGGCCAAGTTCCACAACGGTGACGACGTTACCTCCAAGTCCTTCAAGCTCGGTTGGGAGCGTCTGGTCAACACCAAGTCGGCCATCGCTACCGAGTACGGCCCTTCCGAGGTCTCCTATCACCTTTCCATGGTCGAGGGCTATGACGACCTGCTTGCCGGTAACGCTACCGAGCTCAGCGGTGTTACTTGCCCCGACGATGAGACCCTCGTCGTCAAGCTGACTTCCGCTTACGCCGACTTCCCCTTCGTCGCCTCTCACCCGGCTCTGGCCCCGGTTCCCGAGTGCGCCGAGTCCGATGCCAAGAGCTTCTATCTTGCGCCGATTGGTAACGGCCCGTTCATGATGGACGGCAAGTGGGAGGATGGTCAGGAGATCAACCTCAAGAAGTTCGACGATTACTATGGCGATAAGGCCAAGATCGATGGCATCCACTTCCAGGTCATCAAGGATATGGAGACCGCTTACAAGGAGTTCCAGGCCGGTAACCTCGATGTCTGCGACGTTCCCGTTGCTCAGATCGATGCTGCCAAGAAGGATCGTGGCGTGTCCAAGGACGGCTACACCATGGGCGACGGCGAGCGCATGCTGCTCGGCGCCGAGCCTTCCACCTACTACCTGACCTGCAACAATACGGCCGAGCCGTTCAACAACGCCGACCTGCGTAGGGGCATCTCCCTGGCCATCAACCGTGAGGCTATCTGCAAGACCATCTTCAAGGGTACCCGTACCCCCGCCGACGGCATTGTTCCTCCGGGCATCGATGGCTACAAGGAGGGCGCATGGGAGTTCTGCGCCTACGACGTCGACAAGGCTAACGAGTACCTCGATAAGGTTGCTCCTGCCGATGCCAACGGTGACCGTGGCATTAACGTGACCCTTTCCTACAACCAGGATGGTGGTCACAAGGAGATCATGGAGTCCATCATCGGCGACCTCGCCAAGGTTGGCGTTACCGCGACTTCCGATACCCCCGAGTGGTCTGCCCTGCTCGAGCAGTACCAGAACTTCAACTATCAGTTTGGTCGTCTGGGCTGGATTGCCGACTACCCGATCATGGATAACTTCCTGTATCCGCTGTTCCACTCCGACTCCCTGGGTGGCGACAACCGCTCCGGTTACAGCAACCCCGAGTTCGACGCCAAGGTCGACGAGGCTCGCACCACGGTTGACGACGAAGAGCGCGTCGCTAAGATGCAGGAGGCCGACGCAATGGTCGCTGCCGACTGCCCGGTCATCCCGGTGATGTTCTACACGCACACCATCGTTGGCTCCGACCGCGTCAAGTACCTCTACGTTGATCCGCAGAAGCACGCCGATCTGGGTACCGCCGAGCTCGCCTAAGAGTTTTGCAGCTTCCGTGAGGGTCAAGTTTTTACGTAGACCTCATGGGAAACATACAGTTCTCCCTAACCTGGGGTAAACTGGCTGATGGTAATTTTGGGATGCCGGTCTGGCGATCGGCATCCCATTTAGGTTAATCCCTAGATAGGGGAGTGGTATGGGTAAGTACATCGTTAAACGTGTGCTTCAGTTCATCCCGGTATTTTTGGGCGTTACGCTGATTCTGTTCGCCCTCCAGAATATCGTGCCGGGAGATCCGATCAAGCTGATCGGTGGAGACAAGGCTCTGTCCCCTGAGGTAGAGCTTCAGCTTCGCGTTCGCTACCACCTGGTCCAGACGGACGAGGATGGCAACGCAATCCTTGACGAGAACGGCGATCCCGTTCAGACGTCGCTCGTGGACCGTTATTTGTATTACATGAACGGTCTGCTTCATGGCGATTTGGGCAATTCGTACCAGCGCAAGCTGCCGGTTACGGAAATCTTTGCCCAGAAGTATCCGTACACGGTCAAACTTGCCGCGTGTGCCATCGTGCTCGAGGCAATCATGGGTATCGGTGCGGGTATCATATCGGCGGTTAAACGTTACTCATTCTGGGATATTTTGGTAACGCTCACCACGTCGATCCTCGTTGCCGTTCCTGCCTTCTGGCTCGGTATGCTGTTGCAGCTGTTCTTTGGTGTTGTCCTCAAGGACCTTACCGGCGGCGCATTCTCCATGCCGATCTCGGGTGCCGGCGGCGCCAGCTCTCAGTATCAGGACTGGATGCACTATGTGCTCCCGACCATCACGCTGGCTTCGGTTTCGACTGCTTATGCTGCCCGCATCATGCGCTCGCAGCTGCTCGACGTCATGAACCAGGATTACATCCGTACGGCAAAGGCCAAGGGTCTCTCCAATCGTGCGATCATCATCAAGCATGCGCTTAAGAATGCACTCATCCCTGTCGTTACCTATATTGGTGTCGACTTTGGCGCTATGCTCTCGGGTGCCATCCTGACCGAGACAGTCTTTAACTGGCCCGGCATTGGCTATGAGATTTACCGTGCTATCAGCATGCGTGACTGGCCTGTCGTTATGGGCGGCGTTACGCTCGTCGTCGTCGTCGTTATGGTTATTAACCTGCTCGTCGACATCAGCTATGCATTCCTCGACCCGCGCATCCGCCTTGGCGGTCCGTCGGATAAGGCCTAAGGGAGGTACGTCTTATGCAGGAAACTGATTCTCAGTCTCAGGAGCAGGCTACCGCCACCAAGGCCGCATCTGCTCCCGCCAAGTCCCGCACGCTGTGGGGCGACGCTTTTAAGCGTCTTCGTAAGAACAAGCTCGCCGTCATCGGCGTCTGCTGGATTGTCATCGTCGTCCTGATCGCTTTGACTGCCGACCTGTGGGCTCAGCCTTGGCTCGGCTCGCCGACGGCATCCGACTCGACCACGATGGCCGAGACGGCACTTCTGGCTCCGTGTGCCGAGCATCCGTTTGGCACCGACGCCCTCGGCCGTGACATTCTGGTCCGTGTTATCTACGGTGCCCGCGTCTCGCTTTCCGTCGGTATTATGGCAACCGCCATCTCGACGGTCATCGGTCTGGTCATGGGTGCCCTCGCCGGTTTCTACGGCGGCATCTGGGATACGATCATCATGCGTTGTGCCGATATCTTCCTGGCGTTCCCGTACGTGCTGTTCGTTGTCGCCATGATCGCCGTTATCGGCCGTGGCCTCCAGAACGTCTTTATCGCCATCGGCATTCTCGGCTGGCCCTCGATTGCGCGCGTCTTCCGCTCGGCAATTCTGACGGTCAAAGAGAATGACTACGTTGATGCGGCTCGCGCTATGGGCGCATCCGATGCCCGTATCGTTATGCGTCACATCTTCCCGAACTCCGTTGCCTCCATCGTGGTCTATGCAACCATGAACATCGGTGGCGCTATTCTGACCGAGTCCGCTCTGTCCTACCTTGGCATGGGCGTTATTCCGCCTACGCCTTCTTGGGGTTCGATGATTCAGGACGGTCAGCAGTATCTGATGACCGCCCCCTGGATGATGATCATGCCCGGTCTGGCAATTCTTACGACGGTGCTCGCCTTCACCCTGCTGGGTGACGGTCTGCGCGACGCCCTCGACGTCAAGATGAAGGACGCATAAGGATGAAGAAGAACAAGAACTATGTGGACCTGAAGGACCAGCCGGTTCCCGAGGGCCAGCATCTGCTCGAGGTCGATGACCTTAAGATGTATTTCCATACCGAGGACGGCGTCGTTCGCGCTGTCGATGGTGTGTCTTACACGCTCGATCGTGGCGAGACCCTGGGTGTCGTCGGTGAGTCCGGTTCCGGTAAGTCCGTGACCGCCATGACCATCATGGGCCTCATCTCGATGCCTCCGGGAAAGATCGAGGGCGGCGACGTTCGCTATCGCGGTCGCTCCATCCTCGAGATGTCCGAGGAAGAGATGCAGCACATTCGCGGTAACGATATCGCGATGATCTTCCAGGATCCTATGACCTCCCTCAACCCGGTCTATAAGATTGGCAAGCAGGTGGGCGAGGGCCTTCGTCTGCACCGTGGCTACTCCAAGCAGGAAGCGCTCAAGCGCGCCACCGAGCTTCTGGATCTCGTGGGTATCCCCGAGCCCGAGAAGCGCGTCAATGAGTATCCGCACCAGTTCTCCGGTGGTATGCGTCAGCGCGTCATGATTGCTATGGCTCTTGCCTGCGACCCCGACATTTTGATTGCCGACGAGCCGACGACGGCTCTGGACGTTACCATTCAGGCTCAGATTATTGAGCTCATGCAGGAGATGCAGGACAAGAACGGTAACGCCATCATCATGATTACCCACGACCTGGGTGTTGTCGCCGACATGGCCGACAAGATCATGGTTATGTACGCCGGTCGCCCCGTTGAGTTCGGCACGGCCGAAGAGATTTTCTACGAGAGCCGTCATCCCTACACCTGGGGTCTTATCCGCTCCATCCCGGAGCAGGCTATCGATGAGAAGAAGCCGCTTACGCCGATTCACGGCAACCCGCCTTCGCTCATGAACCTGCCCGAGGGCTGCGTATTCTCGCCCCGTTGCCCGTATGCCACGGACAAGTGCCGCAAGCAGCGCCCCGAGCGCGTTGTCACCGAGTCTGGTCACTATTCTGCGTGCCACTACTCCGGTGACCCCGAGTTCCTTAAGAACGCACCCGAGACGTCGCGCACGCGCAAGGTTTCCAAGAAGGGAGGCGAGGCGTAATGGCAGATACCAACGAGCGTACTCCGCTGCTGAAGGTCGAGCACCTTTCCAAGGAGTTTCCCGCTGAGTCCGGCATGTTCGCCAAGCGCTTCTCCAAGCGTGTCGTCTCTGCTGTGAACGACATCTCGTTTGAGATCTATCCGGGCGAGACCTTCGGTCTGGTTGGCGAGTCCGGTTGCGGTAAGTCCACGACGGGCCGCACCATCATGCGCCTCACCAAGCCGACGGCCGGCAAGGTGTTCTTCCAGGGCAAAGACGTCTCTGAGATGAGCAAGCATGAGATCAAGGACATGCGCCGCGAGATGCAGTTCATTTTCCAGGATCCCTATGCTTCGCTGAACCCCCGTATGACGATTGGCGAGATCGTCTCCGAGCCCATGACCATTCACGGCGTGGGTACCAAGGAGGAGCGTATCGAGCGCGTCCGCGAGCTGCTGGACGTCGTCGGTCTGAATCCCGAGCACATCAACCGCTATCCGCACGAGTTTTCGGGCGGCCAGCGTCAGCGTGTCGGCATCGCCCGCGCGTTCGCTCTGAAGCCCAAGCTGATCATCTGTGACGAGCCGGTTTCTGCTTTGGACGTGTCCATTCAGGCTCAGGTCCTGAACCTGCTTAAGGAGCTCCAGGACAAGTTTGGTACCGCGTACCTGTTTATTGCCCACGATCTCTCTGTCGTGCAGCACATCTCCGACCGCGTTGCCGTTATGTACCTGGGCAAGATGGTCGAGGTTTCGGACTGGAAGACGCTCTATAGCGAGCCGCACCACCCGTACACGCAGTCGCTGCTGTCTGCTGTGCCGGTGCCCGATCCGGATGTCCAGAAGACTCGTAAGCGCATCATCCTCGCCGGCGATCCGCCGTCGCCGCTTGATCCGCCGACCGGCTGTCGTTTCCACACGCGCTGCCCGATCGCACAGGGCATCTGCTCCGAGAAGCTTCCCGAGTTTAAGGAAGTCGCCCCGGGTCACTGCTGCGCCTGCCACTTCGCGGAGCCGTTCCCGATCAAGGAATCGCACATCGACCTGTAGTCGGTTGTTTGTCCGGGCCCGCCCTGGAGTTACTTTTCAGAACGTCCTCGGACATGCAAGAGACCCCCGCTGCACACTTCGTGCGGCGGGGGTCTCTTGCGTCCTGCGGAGTGTTCTGAAAAGTAACTCCAGGGCGGGCCCTGCGGTAACTCGGCAGGGGGAGTGCGATTCCCTGATCGCTCACTTAATCTAATGAGAAATTTAGTGAGGCCGGAGCTTTAGCTCCGGCCTCCTTATATAAGGGCTCGGCAAAGCCGAGCCACTAAATTTTGTATCAGCCCCAGAACATATTTGAGAACTGTGCCCGGAGTACGTGCCCCTAGGGCCGGAATGGGGTTACTTTCCAACGCATTCCGCAGGGGGCGGCATTATTTTGTAGCGCGTAGCGCGAATCAAAATAATGCCGCATGCCCGAGGACGCGTTGGAAAGTAAACTCGTTCAGGCCCGGACAGCACCATCTACCTGCGCATTTACAAATTCGTAAACTTTTTTCAAAAAAGTGCTTGCACAGTTCTCGAATCATAGGTTATTATCTTCCTCGTTGAACGCGCGGGTCCAACAAAACGAACCGCGAATCAACAACATAGCATGTCGGAGTGGCGGAATTGGCAGACGCGCTAGCTTGAGGTGCTAGTGACCGCTTTTTGGTCATGCGGGTTCAAGTCCCGCCTCCGACACCATCGCATTTGAGAAGCCTCTTCGGAGGCTTTTTTGTTACCGATAGACGGTGAGGTCCACGATGGAAACGCTTGAACGCAACGAGTGGGCAGACGTTGCCCAGCTGGTCGAGATCACGAGCGATGCGGTCATCATCTGCGAACTCGACGGAACCATTCTGCATGTGAATAATCGTCTGCTCGACCTGATGTGCGAGGAGCGCGCCGATGTCATCAATGGTGATGTTAAGGACGTGCTGTACTCGTCTGCCTTTGAGCGCGCGACCGAACATCGTCTGCCGTTTGAGACGGATGGCACCGAGAGCGAGCTCATGCTCAAGCTGAGCGACGGTTCTTTTATTCCTGTCTTGGTTCGCGCGGGCTCCGTGACGCCTCCGCGCATCTTTGGGCGACGCGCGCCACGTGTCCTGGTGGCGCTCCACAGCATCGAAGAGCAGTACTCTCATGATCGTCAACTTAAGCGCGCGCTAACGGAGCTTAGGGTTGCAAATAAGCGGCTTTCGGGCACGCTCTCGGTCATTATGAACACCGTGGGTTCCGATGAACTGCCTAGCCTGCTTGATACCGTTTTAAATCAGCTTGTTGGAACGCTCGACGCCTCTGGCGCTGCGATCTATTTTTCGGAGAGCGGCGGTTTTAAGCTCCGCGGTGTTTCTAAGGAGCTGGAAGACAGCTACCTGCCCGAGTTCATGCCGTATGGCGCGGGTATTCCGACCTATGTGCTTCGCGAATCGCGCGCTTGCCGCCTATCGATTCAGCAGGACCTTGAGGGCGATCGAGTCGCCTCGGGCATGTTTATGGATCTTGACAATCGCTCCAAGCATCTATTGCGCGTGCAGGATATGCCTCCGTACCGCAGCGAGATCTGCCTTCCCGTGTTTTACGGTACGCAGGTCCTCGGTGTGCTGGAAGTCGGCTGGAAACGCCCTCAGGCGCCGCTTGCTTATGATGTCAACGTGCTCGAGGTCATCTGTGATTACCTGTCCATCCAGCTGGTCGGCATGGCATCGAGCTTGCGCTCGCGTCGTACGGCGGAGCTCGGCCGCTCGCTCAATTTGCTGCGTGACGAACTGTTTACTTATCTCGATGATCCCGTTGCCGCCTCGCGAGCGGTGTCGACGGAAATCTGCACGGTGCTCAATTGTCATTTCTGCCCCGTGGAATATGATGCGAGTCTTGACGCCTATGTCATTGATTTTGAGGGCGGCAGCCGCGTGGCGCTGCCGGGAGATCCTGAGTCGCTCTTCTTTTCCACCACCGCGCCGGCTGCGCGCCTGGGGGCCGCCTCCGATGGTTTTGAGCCGTCGGTGCTGGGTGGTGCGAGTGCTGATGACCTCAAGCACGTACGCTTGACCCGCGTTGACGAGTCTATGCCCATGGGCGGATGGCTGAGGGCCCATGGTCTGCCGTGCCAGGGCCTCTATGTCGATTCCGGCATTGAGGCAGGGCGCATCCGTCCGGAGACGGGCGTTCAACGGAACAATGACGCTATCGTGCCCGCCGACGTTGCCAAGGGGCCGACGACGCGCGCCTTGCTGCTTCGTGATGGCAGCCAAGAACCGATCGACGACCTTGAATACGACTACCTGGTGCATTTGGCACATGATTTTGAGCTGATCTATGAGGGCGAGTCGCAAAAGCGCGAGGAGCGTCATATCGCCCAGACGCTTCAGATCGGCATGCGAAATTCTCTTGGTGACGTTCCGGGTATCGCTACCGATTCGGTATATCTTTCTGCCACGAACTCGGCGTTGGTCGGCGGCGACTTCTATACGCTCGTTCGTCTTCCCGACGACTGCGCCGTTATGATTCTGGGCGATGTGTCCGGCAAGGGTATTGAGGCGGCATCGATGTCCGCACTCGTCAAGACGGCGCTGACGGCTTATGCCTGGGAGGGCGCGGGGCCGGCTCGCATGGCCCGCTCACTCAATAGCATGCTCATGGGCTTTTCGAGGGTCGAGACGTTCGTGACGGCCTTTATCGCCAAGATTGATCTCAAGGCGGGGCGCGCGACGTATTGTTCGGCAGGCCATCCTCCCACCATGGTCATCAGGCCGGAATCGGTGCCGCTTGGCGGTAGCGGGACCTGCGGGGGAGAGGTGGAGCTCCTTGGGTGCCAGTCGGGCGTGATCGGCGCGTTTGAAAGCATGGTGTACGAGACGGGCACCTTTACGTTCGCGCCTGGTGACATGCTCTTTATGTATACCGATGGAACGATTGAGGCGCGTGACCGCACGGGGGCTTTCTTTGGCGAACAGCGCCTGCGCGATCTTTTGCTTTCGGTTTCGAGTGAGGGCGTATCGGGTATCTGCGGCAAGGTTTTGGGAGAGCTTGATCGCTTTACCGAATCGGCTTTGGACGACGACATCGCACTGGTGTCCCTTGAGTTTTTGCGGGGCCGGTCCTAAGCGGTGGCGCTGGGCGGGCCGAATCCGCGCAGTCGCGGAAACGCATGCATCGAACAAGCTCTTTTGGGGAACCATGGTCGTATGAATGAGTGGAATGACATAGCGGTTTTGACGCCACCGGGCGATATCGACATCGCCTCGGTGCCCGCGCTGCGCCGACGGTTAGATGCTTTGATCGACCGCGGCGTGCGTCGAGTTGTCATCAATTGTCAAACTGTTGGCTTTATCGACTCGACAGGTTTGGCGTTCCTGCTTACGCGCGCGCGAGAGCTCATGAGGCGTGAGGGCCTGCTTTCACTCGTCAATGCGTCCGATGAGGTCGTTCGCTTTTTGGAGATCGCCCGGCTCGTCGATATTCTTCATGTTGCGGGCCCGGCGCGGGAGTCGATTCCCGCCATTCCGGTGGGGGAGTTGCCGCGCTGGAGCAAGAGCGTCGAGGTGCGTCAGGGTATCGAGAACCTTCCGCACTATCGTCATCGCATTGCCGAGCTGCTCGAATCGCTTCCGTTGCGCCGCGACGAGCGCTACGACGTCGCATTGGCATCGGGCGAGGCACTGGGCAACGCGTACGACCATGCGGGCGGTGTCGGGTGCGTCCTGACGGTTCAGGCCTATGGCGATCGAGTGGTAATCGAGGTCGTTGACCGTGGGATGGGCTATTCGATCGACGGGTCGAGTGAGCCGATTACGACCGAGGAACGTGGGCGTGGTATCAAGCTTATGCGCATGCTGGTCGACAACGTGGAGGTTGCCCGTCGTACGGACGGTGCCGGCACGCGTGTTCGGATGGTAAAGCTATTTAGCGGAGCGTTGGAATCGTGCGCCTAGTACATCGTTCTGGCATGTTTACCTGCCAAGAGCTTGTGCTGGACAACTTTTTTGAAAAAAGTACTTGCGTCTTTTGGGCAACTCGCGTAAATTAATAACCCGCAAGCGGACATGGCTCAGTTGGTAGAGCACAACCTTGCCAAGGTTGGGGTCGCGGGTTCGAGCCCCGTTGTCCGCTCCATTGCGTTTCCGGACCGTCTCAAGCGGTCCTTTTTCGGCGAAGTGGCCAAGTGGTAAGGCAGAGGCCTGCAAAGCCTTTACCCCCGGTTCGAATCCGGGCTTCGCCTCCAGGCAACATCCGGGCGCTCCGGCGCCCGTTTTGTTTTACATATGCGGACATGGCTCAGTTGGTAGAGCACAACCTTGCCAAGGTTGGGGTCGCGGGTTCGAGCCCCGTTGTCCGCTCCAAACGCAACAGCCCGACTACCAAGGTAGCCGGGTTTTTTCGTGCCCATTGCACGGGCTCGAACCCGAGAGGGAGCGAGCGTTAAGCAAACGCGGAGCGTTTGTAGCGAGCTGGCGAGGGCGCCGGCAGGCGACCGAAGCCGGTGCGGATCCGCGAAGCGGATACGCGGACGCCCCGTTGTCCGCTCCAACTATGTTACGCGGTTCTAACGAACCGCGTTTTTTGTTGACGCTGCGCGAGCCCCGGGCACCCCATCTTGCCCCTCAATCGTCGGTCGCGTACATAAAGTACGCTTCCCTCCTCTTTCGCGGCAACCTGGGGCACCCGGAACCCGCTCGCTGTCGTAACCGGGAGAGCGGGCCTTCCGTTCTTTTCGCCTAATTGGTCAATCCGCCCCTTGGGCTCGAACCCGAGAGGGAGCGGGCATTTTGGGGTGTGGGTGGGGCGATGTTTGCCGCGAATGTCTGCCTTGGGCGTATCATCGTGGTCATCTCGCAAAATCTCGTTGCAAGGGAGACGCGCCCCATGGCTATAGAAAAAACTTCTTCGCGCTCATGGATGTCCGATGCGGCGATCTATCAGATCTACCCGCGCTCGTTTAAGGATTCGACTGGTTCGGGTCTGGGCGATATCGCGGGCATTACCCAGCAGATGGACTATCTTGAGCAGTTGGGCATCGAGGCCATATGGCTGAGCCCGTTCTACCCGTCGCCGCTTGTCGACGGCGGCTATGATGTGGCGGACTACTGCGATGTCGACCCGCGTCTCGGCTCGCTTGACGACTTCGATGACATGGTCGCTGCTGCTCACGCGCGCGACATCAAGGTCATTGTCGACATCGTGCCCAACCACTCATCCGATCAACATCCCTGGTTCAAAGCCGCTCTTGCCGCCGGCCCCGGATCGCCCGAGCGCACCCGGTATATCTTCCGCGATGGTCGCGGCGAGCATGGCGAGCTGCCTCCCACCAATTGGAATGCCAACTTTGGCGGCCCCGCCTGGACGCGTGTTGCGGACGGCCAGTGGTATCTGCATATGTTTACGCCCGAGCAGCCCGACTTTGACTGGTCATGTCCCGAGGTTCATACATTCTTCTGCGATGTCCTCGCGTTTTGGAGCGATCGGGGCGTCGATGGCTTCCGTATCGATGTGGCGCATGGTCTCGCCAAGGACCTCAATCGCGATGATCTCGACCGGTGGCATCTCGCCGAGGGCGATGACATGGTTGACGACGGTACCCATCCGCTGTGGGACCGCAACGAAGTCCATGAGATCTATCGCGAGTGGCGCCGCGTGTTCGACCGTTATGATCCGCCGCGCAGTGCCGTTGCCGAGGCGTGGGTGCTGCCCGAGCGCCAGTATCTCTACGCCCGTCCCAGCGAGCTTGGGCAGACGTTCAACTTTGAGTTCGCCAAGGCCACTTGGACCTATGACGACATGCATACCGCAATCGAGGAGGGCTTGAAGGCAGCCGTCGAATCCGATTCTGCCTCGACCTGGGTGCTCTCCAACCATGACGTGCCGCGCGTGGCGACGCGCTATGCCCTGCCGCAGATCAAGGCGACGCGCTACCACCAGATCGCGCTCGACTGGCTCTTGCGCGACGGGTCGTCTTATGACGAGAACCGTGAGCTCGGCGAGCGTCGCGCGCGGGCGGCTCTTTTGCTCGAGCTGGCTCTTCCGGGCTCGGCATACGTGTATCAGGGTGAGGAGCTCGGCCTTTTTGAGGTGGCTGATATTCCGTGGGCTGCGCTCGAAGATCCCAATGCGTTCAATACGCATGGGCCGAAGCGCGAGAAGGGGCGCGACGGCTGCCGTGTTCCTTTGCCATGGGCGTCGGCGGACGATCCCGCGCAGGGCGGATCGTTTGGGTTTTCGCCGGCGCGCGCCGATGCGGCGCCTCATCTGCCGCAGCCCGCGTGGTTTTCCGACTACGCTGTCGATAGGGAAGAGGCGGACCCGGCATCGATGCTTGCGCTCTATCGCGAGGCCCTTAGGCTGCGGCGCAAGTTGCGCGGGTGTGTCAACGATCTTGTATGGCTCGATCTTGACGGGCGCACCGGTCTTGCGGATGGCGCTGAGGGTGCCGAGGGCGGCGTCATCGCCTATCGCCGTGACAATGGCTGGGCATGTGTGACGAATTTCGGTGCAGCGCCCGTGGAGCTGCCGGCGGGCAAGGTCCTGCTTACCTCATCGCCGCTTTCTGACGGCAAGCTCGTACAGGACAGTTCGGCCTGGCTTATGCTTGGCGAGATGTAGGGGTATCTTGCTGCGAGCCAACATTTGCTTGCGTCTTCCGTGACGGCCGATGCCTTCACGAGGGCACCGCAAAACTTTTCAAAAAAAGTTCTTGCATAGGATGCGGGCATCACGTAAGATTAATCCTCGTAAGCGGACATGGCTCAGTTGGTAGAGCACAACCTTGCCAAGGTTGGGGTCGCGGGTTCGAGCCCCGTTGTCCGCTCCATTTGGGCGTTTAGCTCAGGGGGAGAGCGCTTCCCTGACACGGAAGAGGTCAGAAGTTCAAATCTTCTAACGCCCACCAAATGTTCGCAGCTCAGAGGCTATGTCTCTGAGCTGTTTTGTTTTGGTCGCCAAACGAGTCGCCAAATATGCCAGCAAATTTCGATTTTTTTTGATCTTCCGGAATGCTTCCCAACGGTTGTCCGTGGGGACCCTCAAATCCTTCACGTGCATACAAGAAACTTTCATAGATCTGCGTCTTGGGCGCTTGGGGCCGGCAAGGCGAGACCGCAACATGTTGGTCAAGCATAATCTTTTGGATTCTTTTGGCGTGAGCGGCTTGGTTTTGGTAGGATTTGTCGGCGGCTTGACTAAGGGGGTTTTATAACTGCCTTGCAGGTAGCCGTGTTGGTAACGTTTTAGCGGCTTGCCGAGAACCCTTCATTTTTAATGCGTCTGCAAATAGACTAATTGCTTTGACCTGCTGAAACACTATATGTTGTGTTTGACCTAAAAAAAGAATACAGGATATAGATGCGTCTTTGTCGTATGATAGATGGCGGACAGAGAACGAAGACCTTACTCACCCCATTCGGATAGATCTTTGAGCCGCTTGATCGGCTGCAGGGATTGTCCGCATGAGGACTTATGGTTTATCGAGAACACAGATTGCGCGACGGCGCCGCAAGGCAGGGGCAAGCCCGGCCGGGCATCGTTTGGCTCTGAAGCGCAATGAGATTACGACGCGAAAGAGGCAAGAGGATGAAGATCATCAAGCGCAGCGGCACCGAGGTTGTCTTTGACATCGATAAGATCGTCAATGCCATCCGTGCTGCAAACTTGGAGGTTGAGGAGGGCTCTCGCCTTACCGACCGCCAGGTGATTTACGCGGCTCAAAACGTCGCCGAGGCATGCGAGAATGCCGGCCATACCGTTTCGGTCGAGGAGATCCAGGATCTGGTCGAGGACGAGATCATGCGTCTCGACTGCTACGAGGTCGCTCGCCACTACATCATCTATCGCTATGTTCAGAGCCTGAAGCGCCAGAAGAACACGACCGATGACAAGATTCTGTCGCTCATCGAGTGCAACAACGAAGAGGTCAAGCAGGAGAATTCCAACAAGAACCCGACCGTCAACTCCGTCCAGCGCGACTACATGGCCGGCGAGATCTCCAAGGACCTGACCCAGCGCGTGCTGCTGCCCCAGGAGATCGTGGACGCCCACAATGAGGGTCTGATTCACTTCCACGATTCGGACTACTTCGCCCAGCATATGCATAACTGCGACCTGGTGAACCTGGAGGATATGCTCCAGAACGGCACCGTTATCTCGGGCACGCTCATTGAGAAGCCGCACAGCTTCTCGACGGCCTGCAATATCGCGACGCAGATCATCGCCCAGGTTGCTTCCTCCCAGTACGGTGGCCAGTCCATTTCGCTGACCCATCTTGCCCCCTTTGTTGAGGTGAGCCGTCAGAAGATCCGCGGTGAAGTCGCGCGTGAGCTCGAGGAACTCGGTGTTTCCGCATCCCCCGAAAAGGTCCGTGAGGTCGTTGAGGACCGCCTGCGTGACGAGATTCGTCGCGGCGTCCAGACGATCCAGTACCAGGTCGTGACCCTTATGACCACCAACGGCCAGGCGCCGTTCGTGACGGTCTTTATGTATCTTAACGAGGCTCGCTCGGCCCAGGAGAAGCACGACCTTGCCATGATTGTGGAGGAGACGCTCCGCCAGCGCTATGAGGGCGTTAAGAACGAGGCCGGCGTGTGGATCACCCCGGCGTTCCCCAAGCTCATCTACGTGCTCGAGGATGATAACGTTTACGAGGACTCCCCGTACTTCTACCTGACCCAGCTGGCTGCCAAGTGCACCGCCAAGCGCATGGTGCCCGACTACATCTCCGAGAAGAAGATGCGCGAGCTCAAGCTGTCGAAGGGCGAGACCGCGGGCAACGGCGACTGCTATACCTGCATGGGCTGCCGCAGCTTCCTGACGCCCGACCGCTCGGGTAACGGTTTTAACAACGTTGCCAACGCGCTGAACTACGACCCGAGCAAGCCTAAGTACTACGGCCGCTTTAACCAGGGCGTCGTGACTATCAACCTTCCCGACGTCGCGTTGAGCTCGCATCAGGACATGGACAAGTTCTGGAAGATCTTTGACGAGCGCCTTGAGCTGTGCCACCGCGCCCTGCTGTGCCGTCACGAGCGCCTGATGGGCACGCTTTCGGACGCCGCGCCGATTCTATGGCAGTACGGTGCCTTGGCGCGCCTGAAGAAGGGCGAGACGATCGACAAGCTGCTCGTGGGCGGTTACTCCACCATCAGCCTGGGCTATGCCGGCCTGTATGAGTGCGTCAAGTACATGACGGGCCACAGCCACACCGAGAAGGAGGGCACGCCGTTTGCCATGGCCGTCATGCAGCGCATGAACGACAAGTGCGCGGAGTGGAAGGCCGAAAGCGATATCGACTTCTCGCTGTACGGCACCCCGCTGGAGTCGACGACGTACAAGTTCGCCAAGTGCCTGCAGCGTCGTTTTGGCATCATTCCGGGCGTGACGGACAAGGGCTACATCACCAACAGCTACCATGTCCACGTATCCGAGGAGATTGACGCCTTCGACAAGCTCAAGTTCGAGGGCATGTTCCAGCAGCTTTCGCCGGGCGGTGCCATCTCCTACGTCGAGGTTCCCAACATGCAGGACAACCTCAAGGCCGTCATTCGCGTGATGCAGTACATCTATGACAACATCATGTACGCCGAGCTCAACACTAAGAGCGACTACTGCCAGGTGTGTGGCTACGACGGCGAGATCCGCATTGTCGAGGACGACGGTAAGCTGGTGTGGGAGTGCCCCAACTGCGGCAACCGCGACCAGGAGAAGATGAATGTCGCCCGTCGTACGTGCGGCTACATCGGTACCCAGTTCTGGAACCAGGGTCGAACCGAGGAGATCCGCGACCGCGTGCTGCATCTCTAATAACCATCCCAGGCTGCCCCGTAGCGAACCGCCGGACCTTTGCTCGCTATTTCGGACAGTCCTGACTCACGACGGAGGCGCCACTGGCGCCTCCTGTTCGTGCGGAACTCATATCGAGCAAAGGTCCGGGGTCTCGCTACGGGGCAGCCAAGTTGACATAGCTGAGATGCAGCACACGGTCTGCTCACTCCTCGAAGTTCTTAGCGGAAATGAGTTGAGCTGCAGCAACGATTGACTTGCAACGACGGTTGAGCCGCAACTCAGTATTTATTAGACCTCGAACCCTATACTCGATGTTCGCTTCGTTCATTGAGTTACCCTTTGCTTGAGGCCGGGACATATCGTCCCGCCCGCAGTTTCGCAGGCCGCAGGCCGAGAATGTTTGAGGACGGGATGATATGTCCCGGCCTCCCAGGAGAGTCACTTATGAACTACGCGAACATTAAGTATTTCGACATTGCTGATGGGGAAGGCGTTCGTACTTCTCTGTTTGTGAGCGGGTGCCGTCGTGGGTGCAAGAACTGCTTTAACTCTGTCGCGTGGGATTTTGCTGCGGGCGAGCCCTTCGATCGTGCCGTCGAGGATAAGATTATCGAGAGCCTCGATCATCCCTTTATTGACGGTCTGACGATTTTGGGCGGCGAGCCTATGGAGCCAGAGAATCAGGCGGGGCTCGTTGACTTTGTCGAGCGTGTTCGCGCTGCCTATCCCGTGGGGTCGGGAAAGACTATTTGGTGCTTTACCGGCGATGTGATCGAAGAGCTCATGCCGGGTGGCCGTCACCATACCGAGGTGACGGACCGTATCCTTGCCTGTCTTGATATGTTGGTGGACGGTCCGTTTGTTCAGGACCTGTACGATATTTCGCTTCGTTTTAGGGGTTCGAGCAATCAGCGCGTGATCGATATGAACGCCACGCGCGCCCGCGCTGCGCGTGAGAACGTTGCGCTTTGCGACGCTGTGGAGCTTTGGCGGGACGATCCGGTCTATTCGACCCATACTATGTAGCTTGCGGTCGATGCCGGAGGGCGTGGTACCATAGCGCGAACGTTTAATCGGAAAAGTGAGGCCCAGATGGTCGATCAGGAAAAAGTCGAGGCCGCCATTAAGCTGTTGCTTGAGGGTATAGGCGAGGACCCAACTCGTGAGGGCCTGCTGGAGACCCCGGCGCGCGTTGCCCGTATGTACGGTGAGATTGCCGGCGGTATGGATCAGAGTGCCGAGGAGCACCTGTCCAAAACCTTTGCCGTCGCCTCGAACGATTTGGTTATCGAGCGCGACATCACGTTCTATTCGCTGTGCGAGCACCATTTGCTGCCGTTTTATGGCAAGGCAGCGATCGGTTATATCCCCAATGGCCGCGTGGCCGGGCTTTCCAAGCTTGCCCGCACGGTGGAGGTCTATGCCCGCCGTCTGCAGCTGCAGGAGCAGCTGTGCGCGCAGGTTGCCGATGCCCTTATGGATTATCTTGTCCCCCAGGGAGCGATCGTGCTCATGGAGGCCGAGCACATGTGCATGACGATGCGCGGCGTGCAAAAACCCGGCACCAAGACCGTGACGCTTGCTCGTCGCGGTGTCTTTGAGACCGACCCGGCGCTCGAGGAGCGGTTCTTTAGGATGTTGGGCCGCTAACCATGAGGGTCGTTAACGACTTTATATCGAACACCGACGAGGGAACGCCGCGTCGCGGTTTTATGGCTTCTGGCCTGACTCCTTTTGGCGCCATGCCTCGCATTGATTACATTTGCGCCAACGGTCTGTTCCGACGTCATTTGGGCAATATCGCTCAGCTGGAATCTGGTCGCATTTTTTGTCGTCACGGCATTGACCACCTGTTGGACGTCGCCCGCATTATGTGGATCAAGAATCTTGAGGAGGGGCTCGAATTTGACCGCGAGGTCATCTATGCCACGGCACTTCTTCACGATATCGGCAAAGATGAACAGTATGAATCGGGTATATCCCATGATGTTGCAAGCGAGCGCGTCGCAGATGCAATTCTCGCCGGCATGCCCGATGATGTGGCGTTTGCGCCGGCCGACGCCGCAGCCATTAAGACGGCTATCTTGGGCCATCGAAAGCTGCGTGTGAACAGTCAGCCGCTCGAGCGCCTGCTCTATGCGGCCGACAAGGCATCGCGTGCCTGCTTTGCATGTCCCGCGCGCAATGCTTGCAACTGGAGCGATGATAAAAAGAACCTGTCGATTCGCGTGTAGTCGGTATGCGCGATCGGGGTCCTAGGTAAAGGAGACGATCGCGATGAGTAATAAAAAACTGCCCGAGAATGCAACAAAGACTGAGGGGACCGAGCTCGCTCGTCGTGGCAGGGGCGATATCTCCACTGCGACGGCGGTGCCCCATGTGAGCTATGACGACCTGCGCCATGCCGATCGTATTGTCATTGACGGCCTTGAGGTCTTTGCCAATCATGGCGTGTATCCCGAGGAGAACGCGCTGGGACAGAAGTTCGTCGTGTCGCTCGTGCTCTATGCCGACCTGCGTGCGGCGGGGGAGCACGATAGCTTGGACGCCTCGATTGACTACGGCTCGGTGTGCCACGATGTCGACGGCTATCTGCGCGAGCATACGTTTAAGCTCATCGAGGCGGCAGCCGAGGGGACGGCCCAGATGTTGCTGCGCCGTTATCCCTCGCTGCTTGGCGTGCGCATCAAGCTCGATAAGCCGTGGGCGCCTGTCGGCCTGCCCCTGGCAAGCTGCGGTGTCGAAATCGAGCGTGTGCGCTAGCCGACGCTAGATATCATCGGCGGGCGGTTTTTTGAGTCGCTGCGACAGTGACCTGTTATCGGGGCAATACGTGTCGAGCAGAGCGTGAAAGCGCTGGTTGTGGCTCGGCTCGAGCAAGTGGACGAGCTCGTGGGCGACAACCATGTCGAGGCATTCGATGGGGTAGGCGGCAAGCTCGCGTGCGATGCGAATGGTGGCGGTTTTGGGCGTGCATGAGCCCCAGCGCGTCTTCATGCTGCGTACCGAGACGCGGGCCACGGTGACGCCCATAGCGATTTCGTAGACATGCACCATGTCACGCAGCGCTGCGGTGACCTCGGACGCATAGAGTTGATCGATGCGGGCCTGGAGATCTTCGGGCGTTAGGCCGTCGAGGTTTGCATGTCGCCGGGCCTGCGGGCGCTCGTTCGGTTCGTCGGCACCCATGAAGCTTGCGAACGTGGCTTGTTTAGGCCGCGGTGCGGGCGATTCGAAGTTGTGGTCGAGTGCGTCCTGAACGGTGATGGGTTTGCCCCAAAGCGCAATGGTCGAGCGGGGACTGAGCGGCTCGCCGGTTGTCGTCTGGCGCTGCTCGCGCCGGGCAAGGCGGTTGATAATCCACGCGCGGTTACGCTGAACGAACGCTTCGATGCGTTCGCGACTGGCGCCGAGCGGCGCGCTGGCATGGACCTCGCCGCCCGAAGTGACGCGCAGGTTGAAGTTCTTGACGCGCTTTTTGGTGACGACGACAGGGATGGGCACTCCATCCGGTCGGGGCACGGTGATCGTAAACTGCTGCGTCAAATGTGGTCCTTTAGACTGGGTGCAGGCGGGCGTGCCGAATGATCGGGGCCCGCCTGTCAATGGGATGTTGGGCTAGAAGCGCTCGAAGAAGGCGAGGGCGTTGTCGCTGCAGAGCTTCTGCATCACGGTCTTGCCAAAGCGCTTGGAAAGCATGCTCTGGAACTCGGGCATCTTGCTTGCGTCGGAGAGGAAATCGGGTACCGCGGCGCCGTCCCAGTCGCCGCCGAGCGCGATGGCATCTTCGCCGCCCAGGTCGAGCCAGTGCTCGATATGTGCCGCCAGTTGATCGAAGGTGACGTCTGCGGCAGTTTCATCGGTCGCGTCGTTGGAGAGGAACTCGCTGCAGTAGTTGAGGCCGACGATGCCGCCCATGTCGCGAATGGCGCGGAACTGGTCGTCGGTGAGGTTGCGCTTGACGCCGCAAACCGCGCGGGAGTTGGAGTGGCTGGCGACGAAGGGGCGCGTGGCGCGGGCGACAACCTCGTCAAAGCATTCGTCGTTGAGGTGAGAGACGTCGAGCACCATGCCCACGCGCTCCATTTGCGTGAGTGCCTCGATGCCGGCGGCGGTGAGGCCAGCGTGCGTGTCGTGTCCGCTCGCAAGCGGGCCCTGGGCGTTCCAGCTGAGCGACGACATGAGTACGCCCAAGCTTTTAAGTACCTCGATGAGTGCGGGGTCCTCGGCAAAGAACGTGGCGTTTTCGATGGTGTGGATGCAGGCGACCTTGCCGTCCTTGAGCGCGGGGCGAATGTCTGCCGCGCTGCGCACGTTGACCATGCGGTCGTGGTTGAGCATGGCCTGACCGCTCATGTGCGCCATGATCTGCGCCTGGAAGCGCGCGGCGTGGGCGGCGGGAATCTCGTCGGGGACAAACGTGGCAAAGCACTGTGCCCACGGGGTCTTGCCGATCTTTGCGAGCGAGATGGCGCAGGCATTGCCCTCGATAAGGTCAAAATCCTGCGGATGCGTCTCGTCGCCGGGGAAATAGCCGTCGGTGCCCGCGGTGAAGCGCAAGTCGAGATCGAGCGTGGCCCAGCCAATGCGGTCGGCGGTGTCGCAGTGTAGGTCAAATACGGGATATGCCATAGTTCCTCCGGTTGCAGCGTTTCTTTGCAAACTGTCTTCAAATTGTATGACTAGGGTATAGTTAGCGCCATATGTTCACGGCGGCTCGTATTGTACGCCGCCCCTATCACGGAGGTTTCCATGTCCAACCAGGGCAAGAAGGTCAAGACCCATTATCGCGGCACGCTCGATGACGGCACGCAGTTCGATAGCTCCTACGATCGCGGCGAGCCGCTGGAGTTCACCTGTGGCGCCGGCCAGATGATCAAGGGCTTTGACGCCGCCGTGGTCGATATGCAGGTCGGCGAGAAGAAGACCGTGCACATCCCGGCTGCCGACGCCTACGGCGAGCACAACCCCGAGATGGTTCTGACCTTCCCGGCCGAGCAGGTTCCCAACATCGAGCAGATCGAGAAGGGCATGAAGCTCTTCCTGTCCACGCCGAGCGGCATGCCCGTCCCCGCCGTGGTCATCGATGTGACGCCCGAGGCCGTGACGCTCGACGCCAACCATGAGCTGGCCGGCAAGGATCTCAACTTTGACATTGAGCTTGTCGAGGTCGAGGACTAGGCTATGACCGCGAATCTGGTTTCGACAGCGTGCCTCGGAAATCTCAACGATCCGTCCTATGAGCTTTTACTTCGCCGGGAGTTGGGCGGTGTCTTTGAGACCGATGAGCTACTGCTCGATTGGGACCAGGCCGATGCCTGCGCATTTGTGGGTGTGACGGAGCTGGGGCGTACGGTCGATATTCGGCTGGGCGTTGTCGATGGCGATCGTCTTGCCGATGGCGATGTGCTTGCCATCGACCGCTCGGACACGGTGCCCGTGGCGGTTGTCGTGCGTCTGCGCAGCGCCGAGGTCTATTTGATCGAGGTTGACCGTACGGATTCCGTTGCGCTGGCGCATGCATGCTGGGAGATCGGCAATATGCACACGCCGCTGTTTCGCGGCGACTCCGATGACCATACCGTGCGCATGCTCACGCCGGTACAACCGGTGCTGGGTCGTATGCTTAAGGGGATCGAGGGCGTGCGACTTTCGACGGTTGCGCGCGAACTCAACGCGGATCGGCGATTTGCTTCCGGTGCTGCCGACGTCGTGGTGAGCATGGCTTCGGATTTTAAAATCGTCAAAAAGGCACGCGCGTAAGCGTGCTGTTTAGATGAGACGGGCTTTGATTTGCTGGCATTTCGAAGTCCGTTTTCTTGTTGTTCTTCGTTGCTTTGGGGGAAGCAGATGAGTCTTGAGGGAATTAAGCTAGTCGCATGCGACCTGGACGGCACGTTGCTGCATCCGGGGGAGCGCGAGCCCCGTCCTGAGGCATTTGAGTTGATTGAGGAGCTGCATCGCCGCGGCATCGTGTTTATGCCGGCAAGCGGGCGCCAATATGCGAGCCTGCGCTACCTCTTTGCGCCGGTTGCCGATAAACTTGCCTATGTCTGCGAAAACGGTGCCCTGGTCATGGACGAGGGGCGCGCTGTGGTCAAGCGCTCTATGGAGCGCGGTCTTGCGATGGATATCGCGCATGCCGTCGTCGACTACCCCCATGCCGACGTGACGCTCTCGTGCGAGGGGCACCTATATGTCATGAGTGGTAACGACGCTTTTGTCGACCACCTGCGCCGCGAAGTTCACTGCGATGTGTCCGTGGTCGATCGCCCCGAGGACATTGACGAGGATGTCATTAAGATCGCATTCCAGACGCCCGAGGCCGACCAACCGGCGGCGCTTGAGTATTTTGAGGGTCTCTTTAGCGACCGCGTCGACGTCATGACATCGGGAACCGAATGGACGGACTTTATCGGCTTTGATTCGGGCAAGGGCTCGGCGCTCTTGGGCTACGGTCGCGCGCTGCGCATTTTGCCGAGCGAGATGATGGCGTTTGGCGACAATGAGAACGATCGCGATATGCTCAACGTCGTTGGGCATCCCTATCTGATGGAAAACTGCAATCCCACTATGCGCGGCATCAACGACCGTGTCCGCTACGTGCGAACGGTGGAAGAGGAACTGCGTCGTCTGCTCGCCGAGTAGATTTTTGGGACATGCCTAGAAATCTACTTTTGGCCGCATGACGGTGGAAAGGTAGATTTTAAGGCATGTCCCAAAAATCTACCGACAGTCGGGGC
The DNA here is from genome assembly GCA_934654585.1 of uncultured Collinsella sp. Classification (GTDB taxonomy): domain Bacteria; phylum Actinomycetota; class Coriobacteriia; order Coriobacteriales; family Coriobacteriaceae; genus Collinsella. The sequence goes on from CAKUGF010000003.1 coordinate 56,149, forward strand.
AGAGGCCTTCGAAGATGGTGTAGTGCGAGGTGATGTGCCAGCCGGTTTCCTCGCTTGCCCGGGCGTCGAGCTGGGTGTCGAACGGCAGGGGCACGTCGATGACGCGGCTGCACGAGGTGCAGATGATGTGCGCATGCGGTTCGATCGTGCGATCGAAGCGGCTCCCGCCCGGCGTCTTGATCGAGAGAATTTCTCCGGCATCGGCCAAGAGGTTGAGGTTGCGGTAGACCGTACCGCGGCTGATTTTGTCATCCTGCGCGCGCACGACGTTATAGATTTCGTCGGCGGTGGGATGGCTATAGCTTTGGCGCACAGCGTCGAGAACCAACTTTCGCTGTTTGGTATTTCTCCTTTGCACCGCCATGCGCCTCGCCTCTTTTCCATTAACGGTATGTAGGTAAATGATACCTTATTTAGCACACAATACTAATAGTGAGGATTAAAACCATCCTCGTCGGCAAGCGGGGTGCGGGCCCGGGCGTCTGCAAGGCGAAAACGTGTCCCCATTCGCTCGTAGGAGGCATGAAGTGCCTCGAGATGTGACAGGATGTTTGCCGGCGCGCCCTGCACCTCCATCTCGACCGAGCCGTCTTCCATGTTGCGTGCCCAGCCGGTGAGCGCTCGTGCCTGTGCGAGATTGGTGTTGGTAAAGCGAAAGCCGACGCCCTGGACTTGCCCTTCCCACCGCAGGAAATAGCGCTGTGGAGCATTTTGAGTGGCTTCGTCGCTTGCGAGCACGGTAAGCCTGCGACGCAGCTCGAGCTCGACGCCCGAAGGCTTCTGGGGTTCACGGTTGGCTCCCGTGAGGCCGGAGAAGAGCGTGTCGAAAAAACCCATCGCTATGCCCGTTGTTCAGAGTCGGCGGGGAAGGTGATGCCGGCCTGCTGACGTACGGCATCCATGATGCGCAGCGAAACGAGGGTGACGTCGCGGTAGTGTCCGAGCTCGTGGCGCCCTGCCGGCGTCTCCCAAATCTCTTCTTTAACGTGAGCGATTCCGTCGATGGCGGTGATAAAGTCGGCGAGCTCGTACTCCATGGTGTTGTTTGACTTGGGAAGGTCGAGCACGCGACCGTTGTCGCCCTGCTCGCGCGGTGCCTCGGTCGCCGACCCACGTACGACATTGCCGCGATAGTCGATGCGCACGTTGCGAGGCGTGGATAGGTGGTCGATCTGAATGGTTCCGCGCTCGCCTTCGATTTGCGAAGGCAGCAGGTCGTTGGTGATTTTGGAATGTGCGAGTTCGACGGAGATGCGGCTGCCGCCATAGTTGGCGAGGATGGAGCCGCAGCCGTCGATGGGGCCGTGCGTGAGCTGTCGCGTGGTGGGGTCGAGCAGTGTGGTCATGCTCGTAAGGCCGGAGGGCATACCGAAAATCTCGACCATGGGCTCGACGGTGTAGACGCCAATGTCCATGAGGGAACCCGATGCCATATTGCAGTCGAAGATATTGGTGGCGTGCCCCGCGAGAATCTCGTTATAGCGCGAAGAATACTTGCCAAAGCGCAATGAGGCGCGGCGGATGGGGGCGATCTCGCCCAGGGCGTCCTCGATGGCGTGGAAGGCGGGGTCATGGAGGGGGCGCATTGCCTCGAGGGCCACGACACCTGCTGCCTCGGCAGCGCGGAAGACTTCCAGCGCCTGCGCTTCGGTGGCGCAGAAGGGCTTTTCGACGATGACGTGCTTGCCACCGGCGATGCAGGCAAGGGCCTGCTCGTAGTGAAGTGCGTTAGGGCTGCCGATGTAGACGGCGTCAATGTCGTCGGCGGACGCGAGCTCGGCGAGCGTGGTAAAGTTTCGCTCGCCACCGCGCTCGGCGGTAAAGGCAGCGCCGCGATCGGCATCGCGCGAGAGCGTGCCCACAAACGCGGCTTGGTCGTTGGCGTTGACGACTTGGATGAAGTCGTCGGTGATCATGGATGTGCCGATGGTCGCGATGCGCAGCATACGTCCCCCTTGTGTTGTTTGGTCTACAGGATGAGTGTAGCGCGCAGACGCACGGGAGGTGCTCGAAAACGCCGCTAGAGGTCGCTCTCGTTAAAACCAGTGTCGATATCGAGGTTGCTGCCGTCGGCCGCCGTGGTGGCAAGCTCGTCGCAGCGCTCGTTGAGCTCGTGGCCGGCGTGCCCCTTAACCCAGATGAACTCAACTTTGTGCTTGCTCTTTGCGGTGAGCAGGCGCTCCCACAGGTCGCGGTTCTTGACGGGCTGCTTGTTGGCGGTTTTCCATCCGCGTTTTTTCCATCCGTCGATCCAGTGCTTGTTGAAAGCATTGACGACGTACTGCGAATCGGAGTGGACTTCGACCTCGCAGGGGCGGTTGAGTGCCTCGAGCGCCACGATAACGGCCATGAGCTCCATGCGATTGTTGGTAGTTTTTGCGTAGCCGCGCGAAAGCTCGGAGGTGAAGGTCTTGCCGGCGGGGTTGGTGTATTTGAGTACGGCGCCGTAGCCGCCGCGTCCCGGATTTGATCGGGCCGAGCCGTCGGTATAGATGATGACCTTCACATGGTTCCTTTCGTCGAGTGCTTCCTTCGTGGGTGTCCATTGTAGCGCCACGTTCGTTGCAGGCTAGCGCTCTACCATTTCTACCCCGTCCCCAGATGGCTGGCTTTCGCGGATGATGCGATCGAGCTCGTCGAGGTATTGCTGCAGCAGGGGAGAGGGCTTGCGCTCGTCGTGAATGATGTAACCAACATGCATCGTCGGGGCGTCTGCCAGCGGGATCGATGCCATGCCCCATTGCATTTCGTTAGAGAGGACACCGGTCGATAGCGTGTAGCCGTTCGAGGTGATAAGCAGGTTGGTAAGCGTGCCGCGGTCGGACACGCGGATGTTGCGGTCACAGGGAATGTAGCTAAAGGGTTCCTCGGCGTAATAGAAGGAGTTCGAGGTGCCTTGCTCAAAACTGTAGCGGGTGTAGGGCGTAAGGTCGGCAAGGGACAGTTGCGGGCGGCGGGCGAGCGGGTGGCGTTCGCTTACGAATACGTGGACCTTTGCGTCAAAGAGGGGGTGGAAGCTCGCGCGCGCATCGGCAAAAGCCTTCTGCAGAACGCGGGCGTTAAAGTCGTCCAGATAGAGGATGCCGATGTCGCTGCGAAACGCGCGGACGTCATCGATGATCTGCGATGTGGTGGTCTCGCGCATGATGAACTCGAACTTGCTGTCGCGGCAGCGCTCGACCACGTTGACGAAGGCCTCGACCGAAAAGGCGTAGTGCTGGGCGGAGATAGCAAGGCGGGCTTGCGGGGTGCCGCCGTCCTCGTAGCGGGCCTCGAGCATGTCGGCCTGCTCTACGACCTGGCGCGCATAGCCCAAAAGCTCGGTTCCGTCGTTGGTGAGCGCGACACCGCGGCTAGAGCGCGTAAAGATCTCCAGATGGAGTTCCTGCTCTAGGCTTTTGACGGCGTTTGAGATGTTGGACTGAGCGGTATAGAGGCGCTGAGCTGCAGCGTTGATTGAGCCGGACTCTGCCACGGCGATTAGAAAACGAAGCTGTTGAAGGGTCATCGATGTGATTCTTTCGTTTGCTATCTGTAAAACCGATAACAGGTTAGCGCTTTTAAGTGATTGACCGAGCGAAACAATGCTCGTACTATTCAAAACACACAAAGGCGGTAGGTAATTAAGCCGACCACGAGAACGGGATGTCGAAAGGAGGCCCGCATATGAATTGCTCACCAAGACGAATGCCGGGCTCCTGTTTGCGCCCGTCGGCGTGATCAGGAGACAGCGACTTACTTCTCTTACTCTTATTACTTTTGTTCGATCAAGGAGATCATCATGAGCCAGTTCATCAACAACCCCGAGCACACCTTTGGCTTCGACACCCTGCAGCTCCATGTCGGTCAGGAGAGCGCCGATCCCGCGTCCGACGCTCGCGCCGTGCCTATCTATCAGACCACGAGCTACGTGTTCCGTAACTCCCAGCACGCCGCCGACCGCTTTGGTCTTGCCGACGCCGGTAACATCTACGGCCGTCTGACCAACTCCACCCAGGGTGTCTTCGAGGATCGTATCGCCGCACTCGAGGGCGGCGTTGCCGGCCTCGCCGTCGCTTCCGGCGCTGCCGCCATCACCTACGCTCTGCAGGCACTTGCCCAGGCCGGCGACCATGTGGTCGCCCAGAAGACTATCTACGGCGGTTCCTACAACCTGCTGGAGCACACGCTCTCCCAGTTTGGTGTCGAGACCACGTTTGTCGACGCCCATAACCTGGACGAGGTCGAGGGTGCCATCAAGGACAACACCACGGTCATCTATCTCGAGACGCTCGGCAACCCCAACTCCGACATCCCCAACATCGACGCCATCTCCGAGGTCGCCAAGAAGCACGGTCTGCCGGTTGTCGTCGACAACACCTTTGGTACCCCGTATCTGTTCCGTCCGCTGGAGCATGGTGCCAACATCGTCGTCCACTCCGCAACCAAGTTCATCGGCGGTCACGGCACCTCGCTGGGCGGTGTGATTGTCGACGGCGGCAACTTCGATTGGAAGGCGAGCGGCAAGTACGCTCAGATTGCCGAGCCCAACCCCTCCTACCATGGCGTCTCGTTTGCCGAGGCTGCCGGCCCTGCCGCCTTCGCAACCTATGTCCGCGCTATCCTGCTCCGTGACGAGGGCGCCTGCATCAGCCCGTTCAACGCCTGGGTCTTGCTCCAGGGCACCGAGACCCTGTCGCTGCGCGTCGATCGCCATGTCGAGAACACCAAGAAGGTCGTTGAGTTCCTGACCGGTGACAGCCATGTCGCCAAGGTGAATCACCCGAGCCTGCCTGAGCATCCCGATCACGAGCTCTATCAGAAGTACTTCCCCAACGGTGGTGCCTCGATCTTTACCTTTGAGATTAAGGGTGGCCAGGAGGCAGCTTGGAAGTTCATCGACCACCTGCAGGTCTTCTCGCTGCTCGCCAACGTTGCCGACGTCAAGTCGCTCGTCGTGCACCCGGCTACCACCACGCACTCCCAGCTCTCTGCCGAGGAGCTCGCCGAGCAGAACATCACGCCCTCCACGATCCGTCTTTCCATCGGTACCGAGAACGCCGAGGACATCATTTGGGATCTGAAACAGGCCTTCGCCGCACTGGACGAGTAAGGCGACTTGTGCAAGGACCCCTTGCGACTCGATAGGTATAACTGCATAAAATGCCTGCTCAGGGCGCCTGTGTGAACAATGGTTGCACAGGCGCCCTTTTTGCATAGAGAGGGTGCAAAAACAGGGTTTTTGACACGCTTTATGCATTCGAGTTGTGGAAAACTCCTGTTGAGAGGATGTGAGTTTTACGCAATTGACGTGCACCTTTTGAGAAAAACCGCAGGTCGCGAATTGCTCGGGGTACTATGCAGCGCGATCAAATACACGCAGCTCAAACGCAGCAAAAACGCACTACGGAGGTTTCCAGCTACATGAGGATCGATTCACGAAAACCGAAAGCCGCCGCCCTTTCCGCCGCTCTGACCGTGGCACTTTTGGCGGGCGCCGGCGCAACCGATGCCCACGCGGCGACACTGTCCGATACCGTCGGATCCGTGCCGTCCGAGGCGACGCTGATGCAGCCCGTCGACTATCGCGGCGACGGCTTTGGCTCCATGCAGGAGTGGAACGCCTCGATGGGGGCCAAGCGTGACTCCCTGGAGGTCCGCGCCCAAATCATCATGAACATGTATGGTGACTACGCCACCGATGACGAGCGCGCCGTACTGCAGGGTTGTATCGACGGTGCGGGCAGCCTTTTGACGATGGAGGAGGTCGACGCGAAGTCGACCGAGCTCGACGAGCTGCGCACCACGCTCGAGGATGCTAAGCGCGAGGCGCTCGAGGCCGCGGCTGCTGAGGCAGAAGCTGCCGAGGCCGCCCAGGCTGCGTACGCCAATGCAAACTACGGCTCGTCCTATACGGCAGCTGCGTATTACGCGAACGGCTCGGGATTGACGCGCTCGAGCGGCGTTAATAACTACAATGGCCGTCGCGAGACCTATTACAGCAGCAATGTGCTGTATCACCACCGTACGGGCGAGTGGACGCAGGATTCCGAGGGCTTTTGGCGCGACTCTGACGGTTACTACGTCGTGGCCGCAGGCGATAAGGCCCAGGGCTCCACATTTACCGGTTCCAAGGGCGAGTGCAAGGTCTATGACTCCGGCTGCGCTGCCGGAACCACCGACTACTACACCGGCTGGTAATCTGCCATAAGCAAACAGGCACATGACGAGCGGGCGTCTTTACCGAGCTTTTGGGCAACGTAAGGGCGCCCGCTCTTTGTGTGCGCTTGAGTTAACAGAGCCCTTACCGTGGCGGTACGCCGCGCATATGGGCACAGGGCACACTAATTCATGAGAAATAAGGTCTTTCTCGTGGAGGAAGTGGTCTTGTGAACGCTCGAGATATTGCCGTCGCCGCCGTCGCATTGGTACTTGGTTGCCTTGGTCCTACGGCCGCGCTCGTCGCGGGCATGCAGGGGTCATGCGGGGCTACTCCTATTGTGGTTGGCGCGCTGATTGCAGCGGCGCTGCTGGGAAGCGCAGGCGTGGCTCTTTGCCGTGATGACGAGGACGAGGCTCCGGAGTCGCAGCTCTAACCGTCAGGACATCGACTGCTGGTTATAGATGAAGAAAAAAGCCGCCGTAAGGGGAACGCTCCTTGCGGCGGCTTTGCTGTTGAGCCTGTTGACGAGGCGAGTCGGGCGCTACCAGCTCGCCTCGATATCGCGAATACGCTGATAGAGCCATTCGTTCTGAGGTGCCTGAATATCGTGCTTGGCTGCCAGACGGCAGATGGTGCCCGCGAACTCCTCGACCTCGGTTTTGCGCTGGGCGACGCGGTCCTGCGCCATCGAGGGCATGCCAGCGGGGTCGAGTCCCTCGATGAGATGCACCATCTGCGTCAGGTCTGTCTCGGTGAGCCCGATGCCCTCGGCGTTGGCGACCGCAAGCGTCTCGCGCATGGAGGAGACAAAGCAGCGACGCTGCTCGGAGCCCTGTTTCGTGGCGCTTCCGTAGGTCCCGCCGTAAGCCATGCAGGTCTGGTTGATGCCGTCGTTGAGCATGAGTTTGGCCCACATGCGGTGCGCGATGTCGCTCTCGACGGTATGGGCGATGCCGCAGCGCGTGTAGAGCTCATCGATGGCGGTGACGGTCGCGGGATCGGTGCCGGCAGCTGCACCAAAGCGGATTTCGCCGGTGTTGGTAAAGGTAAGTGCGCCGTTGAGAAATACGGCGTCCATGCCCTGGCAGATCCCCAGGACGGTGTGCTCCCAGCCAAAGCGCTCGGCAATCTTTTGCTCGCTGGTGATGCCGTTGCAAAGGGATGCGATGAGCGTGGTGGGGCCCACGACGTGTTCCATAGTCTTGAGTGCCTGGTCGAGTCCGGTTGTCTTGACCGTGAGGATGACCAGGTCGGCGGATGTCGCCTCGCTGGCGCGGACGGACTTGAGCGCGCAGGGCTTGCCGTTGACGGTGAGCGCGTCGTTCGCATGGCGCTCAAAGCGCGCGTCGTCCATGGCATATTCGACGGCGTCGTTGCCGAGCGCCTGGGCGATCATGCTGCCGTAGAGCAGCCCGACGCCGCCCTTGCCGATAAAGGCAACCTTGTTGATCTGCATGTGAATCATCTCCCCATATGAAAGGCGCCCGCGTAGGGGCGCCTGATGGATTGTATGTCGCCGGGGCGCCTTGTGCATGCGGGGCGGCGGATTTAAAGAATGGACGCGCGGGACTTACGCCGCGGGGCAGACCGCAAAGACGCGGGCGGGGTATCCGACGCCATCGCGCACCTTGGGGAAGGTGCAGAAGATGACGGCGCCCGTGGCGGGAAGCTCGTCCAGATGGTCCATGACTTCGATCTGATAGCGGTCGACCGAGAGGATGTACTGCTCGCCGGGGTAGGGGTAGATGTCCTCGCGCGTGGTGATGGTCGCCGGATCGGTATCTGCCGGCTCGTGGCCGATAGCGCCGATATTGCGCTCCTCTACAAGCCACTTGATGGCGTCGAGGTCCCAGCCGGGGTAGTGGGGCTGGCCGTCCTCGTCCTTGTTCTCCAGATCGGCCAGCTTGGACCAATCGGAGCGAAAGGCGACAAAGGCGTCCTCGGGGATGCGGCCGTGCTCTTCCTCCCAAGCTTTGAGGTCCTCGACGGTCAGGATAAAGTCGGGGTTTGCGGCGCACTCCTCGTGCTTGTCGATTACGCAGAGCGGATGCATAAACTCGATGGGCTCGATTTCGCCGAGGGAGCGGCCGTCGACATGGAAGTGGCGCGGCGCATCGACGTGGGTGCCGTACTGAGAAGCGACCGAATACTGAAAGCAGCGCATGGGCGCGAGCATGTCCCCGGGCGTGTCGGGCAGGTAGTCGAAGAGCTTGGTGGACTCAAACGGCTTAAAACCAAACCAGTGCGGGGTGTCGCACGAGAGCGTGTGGGTGAGGTCGACCCAGCGATAGTCGGTGCTTTTGAGCTGGGAAGCAAGGTTCCAAAGGTCGAGCGCGGGCATGGTTGGCTCCTTTCATCGGGCTTTTTGCTGATGTTAAAGCGGCGCCGTGACGGCTTGATTTCTGCTACGTTACGATACGTTCTCAATTGCGATTCCAATGTGTTTCGATGACGTGACGGGTTTGTTTCGCCTTGCCAGGGCTTTGAGGGGAGAGGAGGGGCCGTGCAATACCGCGTTGACCCCAAAAGCGGCAATCGTATCTCGGCGCTGGGACTGGGCTGCATGAGGTTTCCCGGTGCGCCGGGGCGCCCCGATGCGAAGGCAGCCGATGCCATCATTTCCCGTGCGGTGGAGCAAGGGATTAACTACCTGGACACAGCCTACCTCTATCCCGGCAACGAGGCTTGCGTAGGCGCTTCGCTTGAGCGCCTGGGCCTGCGCGATCAGGTTTTGCTCGCGACCAAGCTGCCTCACGCCTCGTGCAAGTGCGCGGAGGATTTCGACCGCTTCTTTGACGAGCAGCTGCGCCGCCTGCGGACTGACCATATCGACTATTACCTCATGCACAACATCACCTCGCCCGCGCAGTGGGAGCGCGTGGTGGCACTGGGCATTGAGGACTGGATTGCACGTCAAAAGGCTGCGGGGCGTATTCGCCAGATAGGTTTTTCGTACCACGGCAGTGCGGCGGATTTCCTCACGGTGCTCGATGCCTATGAGTGGGACTTTTGCCAGATTCAGTACAACTACGCCGGAGAGCGCTATCAGGCGGGAACGGCGGGGCTCTTGGCCGCTGCCGAGTGCGGGCTTGCGGTATTTGTGATGGAGCCGCTTTTGGGTGGACGCCTGGCGGGCAAGTTACCGCCGCGGGCGCGCGTCGTACTCGATGACGCGCGCGACCCGCATTTGCATACGCCTGCCTCATGGGGGCTTTCGTGGGTGTGGAACCATCCGCAGGTGACGATGCTGCTTTCGGGCATGACCGATACCGCGCAGGTGGATGAGAACGCGGCACTGGCAGATCGCGCGCTACCGGATTCGATGACGCCCAGCCAGCTCGATACCATCGCGCGCGTGCTGACGGAGTTTGAGAAATCGAATCGTGTGCCCTGCACGGGTTGCGGCTACTGCATGCCGTGCCCCAAGGGCATCAACATTCCCGGTTGCTTTGCCGCCTACAACGCGAGCTATGCGCATAGCTGGTTTACGGGACTGTCGCAATACTTTACGGCGAGCGCGGTGCGGACGAGCGAGCCTAAGCTCGTGAGCAATTGCATCAAGTGCGGTAAATGCGCGCGTCACTGCCCGCAGCACATCGATATCCCCGAGCGTCTCGACGACGTGCGCAGACGTTTTCAGCCCGGCTCGGTGACGGCAGTGCTTAAAGCCTTCAGCAAAACACGCTCCTGATGCCCCTTTTATAAGTTGCGGTGGAATAGTTCCTGTTTGCGGCAGAATAAGGCGTTAACAGGAACTATTTCACCGCAACTGATGAGGGGGAGTTGGAGATGCTGACGATTGGGTGTCATCTTTCGACGACGAAGGGCTATCGGGCGATGGGGGAGACGGCGCTATCCATTGGCGCCAATACCTTTGCGTTCTTTACGCGCAACCCGCGCGGCGGTAAGGCGAAAGACCTTGACGCGGATGACGTGGCGGCCCTGCGTGAGCTTATGGCGCAAAATGATTTTGGCCCGCTCGTGGCGCATGCCCCCTATACCTACAACCCCTGCTCTGCCAAAGAGCGGGCGCGCGAGTTTGCCTTGGAGGCCATGGCCGAGGACTTGCAGCGTCTAGAAGCGCTGCCCGGCAACTACTACAACTTCCATCCCGGCGCACATGTGGGGCAGGGGGCTGATGCTGGCATTCAGATGATCGTCGACACCTTGTGCCAGGTGATGTTCGAGGGGCAGCAGACCACAGTGCTGCTCGAGACCATGGCGGGCAAGGGGACCGAGGTGGGCCGTAGCTTTGAGGAGCTGGCGCGTATTATCGAGGGGGTTGCCGTCAAACGTCCCGAGCTATCGGGCAAGCTAGGCGTGTGCCTGGACACCTGCCATGTGAGCGATGCCGGCTACGACATCATCCACGACCTTGACGGTGTGCTCGACGAGTTCGACCGTGTGGTAGGCATCGATCGCCTGCATGCCGTACACATCAACGACTCGAAGAATCCCCGTGGCGCCCATAAAGATCGTCACGAGTGCATCGGCAAGGGTTACCTTGGCAGCGAGGAGTTTGGCAGCGGTATGCAGGTTATGCAGAATATTGTATCGAATGACCGTTTACGTGCGCTGCCATTCATTTTGGAGACACCGAACGAACTTGCAGGTTATGCAGCGGAAATTACCCTGCTACGCTCGTTGCAGCAGTAATGACTGTCGCAAAGTGGAGTGCTTCATTCACGTTATGGGTTTGTTTCAATCAGTTTTCTGATTGCAGATTTGCAATTACGGGTGCATAATAGCCAACAGTTTTTGCAGACCTCTGAATCAAGTGGGGTCACCGGAAGGAGACTGATTATGAAGCTCAAGAAGCTTGGCGCATTTGCCGCCACGGGCGCCATGGCGCTCGCCCTTGCACTGACGGGTTGTGGCTCGTCCAACGCCACCTCTGGTTCCGATGCCGGTTCCAGCAGCTCTGACGACGTGAAGGTCGAGAAGGTCGACGGCTCCAAGGAGTACGCGCTCGTCAAGGACGGTACGCTCACCGTCGGCACCTCTGCCGAGTACGCGCCGTTTGAGTATAAGGATGACAACGGCGATTACCAGGGCTTTGACCTTGAGCTTATCAAGGCTATCGCCGACAAGCTGGGCCTGGACGTCGAGTATGTCAACAACGACTTCGACACACTGGTTCCGGGTGTTGCTTCGGGCGCCAAGTACGACGTCTCCATCGCTGCTATCACCGATACGCCCGAGCGTGAGAAGGAAGTCGCTTTCTCCGACTCCTACTACATGGACGATCAGGCTATCGTGACCAAGGTCGACAACGCCGACATTACGGCCGATAACTACAGCGAGAAGCTCAACAACGCCGACGCTACGATCATCGTCCAGTCCGGCTCGACCGCCGAGGCCTTTGCCCAGGAGAACTTCCCCAAGGCCAAGATCGTCCCCTACAAGGACGCCACCGAGTGCTTCAGCGCCCTGCAGTCCGACAAGGGTGACGCCGTCGTGACCAACCGCTCCGTTGCCAGCCAGCTGACCGCCGAGCAGTTCAACACCTGCCAGACCATCAAGCAGGTCAGCACCGGCGAGGAGTACGCCATCGCCATCAACCAGGGCAACACCAAGCTCAAGGACGACATCAACCAGGCCATCAAGGACCTGACCGATGACGGCACCGTTGACGCCCTCATGGCTAAGTACAATATCAAGTAAAATAGCTACTTGATTGCGCGCGGGCCCTTTCCGTTTTGGCGGAGAGGGCCTTTGCGTTTCTTGCATGGGCGTCGTTCCGCCCCGTTTTGTCGGCAACTTAAACGTTAGGAGCCACCTTGTCTCGACTGAACGAAGGAGCCATGGGCCAGAGCTATCCACTGCCCTTGATGCTCCAAAAGCTAGCCTGCGCCCTGGCTGTGGCGCTCGCCCTGGTATGCGCGGGGGCCTGCGTGCCCTCGACCGCCCAGGCGCTTGAGACCGCAAAAATCACCGCTCGACCCAACACCGGCTCGGGTAGCGACGTGGTCGGCGGCACCGAGACCCGCATCACCTGGGAGGTCCAGGCCGATGCCGACGAGGAACTGAGCGGCCTTTCGCTGACATTTGCCGATGGCACGACCTTTGGCGCCGACGATACGCGCCTGACGATGCTCTCGGGCGAGGACCTCATGGACCGTACGCCCATGAAGCCAACGTGCAAGGCCGATGGCCAGACGCTCAAGATCGATTTTGGCGAGACGGCACCTGCCGGCGGTTTTTTCCGTGTTGAGGTTTACGGCGTGACCTTCCCCGTCGAGGGCGGCGATGAGGCCTTTAGCGGCACCTACACTTTGGCCGATGGTTCGACCAAGAAGATCTCCAAGATTCCGTCGGTGGAGATCAAGGGCGTGACGGCATTCGATAACTTCCTGGCCGACCTTAAAGAGCAGCCCTGGGTCGAGGCATGGAACTCCAATATGTTCCTGCGCCTGTTCCTGAACCCGGTCATTTTGGTCCAGAGCCTGCCGATCGTCTTCAAGGGCTTCCTCATGTCGCTCTCGATCGTGCTCGTGGCGTTTCCGCTGGCAATTCCCTTTGGTTTTGCCCTGTCGCTCATGCGCATCTCCAAGTCGCGCATCCTGCGCTGCCTCGCCGGCATCTATGTGAATATCATCCGTGGTACGCCGGCGTTCCTGCAGATCTATATCGCGTTCTTTGGCCTGCCGCTGGCAGGTGTCAGGGTTGACGACTACGTGCTGGGCGTCATCGTCATGGCCATGAATTCGTCTGCCTACCTGTGCGAGATCTTCCGTGCCGGTATTCAGTCGATCCCCAAAGGCCAGAACGAGGCCGCTCGCTCGCTGGGCATGAATGCCTTCCAGACGCTGCTCTATGTCATGATTCCGCAGACGTTCCGCAATGTTCTGCCTACGCTGACCAGTGAGTTTATCCTGCTCTACAAGGATACGTCGCTGCTCGCGGCCGTGGGTGTGGTCGAGATCGTTATGAACGCGCGTACCATCGTGGCCACGACCGGCTCCATTACGCCGTATGTGGTTGCAGCCCTGTTCTACCTGGTCATTACCCTGCCGCTCGCTCGCTTGGTGAGCGGTCTGGAGGCAAGACTTCTGGGCACGGCCGAGACCAAGAAGAAACGTCCCACCAAGAGTGCCGGGCAGGTCGTCGCGACGCCCGCCGATCACATCGCCGGTCTGTAAGGAGGTCCTATCATGAGCGAAACCAATAACTCGAACGAGGTCGTCGTCAGCATCAAGAACCTCCAAAAGGCCTTTGGCGATAACGTGGTCCTGCGCGATATCGATCTGGATGTGCATAAGGGCGAGGTCGTCGTAGTTCTGGGCCCCTCGGGCTCGGGCAAGTCGACGATGCTTCGCTGCATCAACCGCTTGGAGCATCCCACGAGCGGCTCGATTGTCGTTGAGGGCGTGGACGTGTGCGCCAAGGGCGTTGACCTTAACAAGGTGCGTACGCATCTGGGTATGGTGTTCCAGCAGTTCAACCTGTTCCCGCACCTGTCGGTCAAGAAAAACGTCATGCTTGCGCAGCAGAAGGTGCTCAAGCGCAGCAAGGAAGAGGCCGAGAAGATCGCCGTCGAGGAGCTGACCAAGGTTGGTCTGGCCGAGCGCATCGACTTTATGCCGAGCCAGCTTTCGGGCGGCCAGCAGCAGCGCGTGGCCATCGCTCGCGCCCTGTCGATGAATCCGCACGTCATGCTCTTTGACGAGGCCACGTCGGCGCTCGATCCCGAGCTGGTTCGCGACGTTCTGGGCGTCATGCGTGACCTGGCGCGCGACGGCATGACCATGATCGTCGTGACGCACGAGATGGGTTTTGCACGCGACGTCGCCGACCGCGTCGTCTTTATGGACGGCGGCGTTATCGTGGAAGAGGGTACGCCGAGCGAGGTCTTCGACCATCCCAAGAGCGAGCGCACCAAGGCGTTTTTGGGCAATATCTCGTAGCCGGTTCATGCGGCTGGCATTACAGAAAACGGGGCTGGATGTGAATCCAGCCCCCTTTTTTTCTGTAGGGACGCAAATGTGTTTTGGTGCAGAGCCGCGTTCTGGGCGGAGTTTATTGCCGCTAGGCGAGCTCGGCTCCAAGGGAGCGGCAGGCCGTCTCTCCTTCATCGTCGGGCGCGTCATAGCAGATGGTGGAGTCGACCACGTTGACGCCGGCTTCGTCGGCGTCGGCCTTCCAGTTGTCCATCCACTCGCCCTCGGCCCACGAATAGGAGCCAAAGAGGACGACCTTCTTGTCGCCGAGAGTCTCCTTGACCTCGTCCCACATCGGCTGGAACTCATCGTACTCGAGCTCCTCGGAGCCCATGGCGGGGCAGCCGAAGGCGAAGGCATCATATTCGGCGGCCTTGTCGGCAGAGAAATCGGCGCAGGGGATGACTTCGGCCTCGGCGCCGGCGGACGTGGCACCTTCGGCGACGAGGTTTGCCATGGTCTCGGTGTTGCCCGTGCCGCTCCAGTAGACGACGGCGATCTTGCTCATGTTGAGTCCTTTCGGTTGTGCGGCGCGTGGCCGCGGTTTATATGTTCTATCGGCTTGCCTGGGCAAGTTGCGCCAAGCTGCAGCCCTGCTGATAGACAAAGGTGAGGTATTGGGTGCAGGCGCGGTAGGCATCAAATGTCGCAAGTGCCTGCTCGACATTCGCGTAGACCTTCCAGGCCCCAAAGACCTTGTAGTTCTCGCCTCGTTGGGCGATAAACTCGTGCACGTCCTCGTAGGGATATCCCAGGAAGTAGCCTATTTCGTGCGGAAACTCGCAGGTGCAGTCATTGCTGCAGCTGGCTTGCTGGGATAGCGCGCACCGAGTCTGGCTGCAGGCACATTCCGCGGCGTTATTGCTCGCGAACGTGATGCGTGATGCCAGATGCACAAGGCATGTCGAGAGGTCGCTCGTGTTGTAGCCTTCCGAGGCAAGCGCCGTCTGGGCGCGCGGGTCCGCAAAGTAAGTAGCGAGGCTTTTGGGCCGGTATACGTACACGAGTGCCCC
Organism: uncultured Collinsella sp.; assembly: GCA_934654585.1. Classification (GTDB taxonomy): domain Bacteria; phylum Actinomycetota; class Coriobacteriia; order Coriobacteriales; family Coriobacteriaceae; genus Collinsella. The sequence goes on from CAKUGF010000003.1 coordinate 71,244, forward strand.
GCAGGGTCGCCAGACCAAAACGCTCAGGTGGATGCCGAGCGGATCAAGTTCGCAATTGCACTGGGCGATGACGTTGAGCAGACGAGCTCGGCGATCTTCAATTGCCGCGGTTGCGCTCGAGTCAACCCCGTGGGCGTAGGCGCCTGGATAGGTAAAGAGCGATGCCGGCTTGATGCCCGCGAGCGTGGGGGAGCAGTTGCGAACAATCGCCGCTTGAAACGTTGGGATGTCAATGGTTCGAGTCATATGTTCGCTACCCGTCCTCTCGTGTTAGCCTAGGAAAACATATACACGAAAGTAAGCTATGGTCAACAAAAAAGTTCGAATAGGGAAACTAATTGACCGAACTGACATGACTTTGGGGTAAGATGGGGAACACCCCATGGGGGTATCTATATAGGGCTACTTGAAAGGGGAGCGCATGAGTGACTTGCTCAACCCTGCGAATCTCATCGTGCTGGTCGTCATTGCCATCGGCATGTTCTTTGGACTGCGTCGCATTGCCGCTTCGACACGCGGGAAGAGTTGCTGCAGCGATGGCGCGTGCGGCAAGAAGGCCAAAAAGGTTGTTGTGGCGGATACCGATGCATCGCACTATCCCTATAGCGATGAGCTGCTCATCGGCGGCATGAGCTGCGACGGCTGCGCTCAGAACGTGGCAAATGCCCTCAATGCGCTGGATGGCGTGTGGGCAACGGTGACGTTTGCGGACCACACAGCACGCGTGCGCTCTAAGCAGTCGATCAATCGGAGTGCTCTCGAGGCGGCCGTGAGGGATGCGGGCTACTACGTCATGACGCTGTAGGGCGCGCTGGCGTGGGAAGCGGCGCTAGGCTCTGCCGCGCAGCTCAATGTCCTGGATGTCGTCGAAGTCGATTGCGATGTCCCGGAGCTTGAGGAGCTTGAAGGCAGGGAGCACCTCGTCGAGGATGCCGGTGCGGCTGCGATAGCCGTACGTATCGTAATGGGTGACGCGAACTAAGTCGCCGCGCTTGAGACCCTCGAGCTTTTTCGAAAGCTCGAGGGCTTTCTCTTCCGTGAGCTCACATTTGGGCTCAACGGTGATCTCTTGCTTGCGCACGAGCTCGTAGTATCCCGTCAACGCGGCAAAGGGCATAAACTGCGCGGCGCGGTTGGCACGGACGGAACCGTTAGCGGTGAGGTTTGGGTCGGCGGCGCGACGTCTTCCTTCAGGATCGGCCAGGCGCTCGAAGGCGGTTGGGGGGCGCACAGGCTGCTGTTTGGGTTTAGGCACGGTGTCCTCCAACCTGATCGTTGCGTTCGCGCGCGGTGGCGCCAGCGGTAAAGCTCAATCCCTTGACCAGGGCGTTCTTGCCGTATTTGCCTTTAACAGCCAACACGGCGCGCGCCAGGTCGCGCTCGCGCTCATCGGCCTCGACATCGCTAAACAAATCGATGGTGGCAAATTCCTCGGGCATAAGGTTGCCGAAGCCCAGGTTGATGCGCTTGACGGGTCGCTTGGGGTCGACGGTTTGCGCCCAGAGGTCATTGAAATAGCCCATGATCTTCTTAAACGAATTGGTGCGTTCGGGTAGCTTGCGGGATGCATTGGAATGCGCGAACAACGCGGCATAGCCACCGCGTGGCTTGCCACCGTGCTCGCCCACAAAGATGCCGTCGATCGCCTGTGCCTCTCGCACCAAGCGCCTGCGTTCGTCGTCGCGTTGGACGGGCTTCGGTGCGCGGGGCGCAAGCTCGGGGCCGTCGGTCGCTGCGGGCTCGATGCCCGACGTGCTTGAGCGCAGGTGCCCGCATCCATCTACATATTGCGCGGTGCCGCTGGCATCGAGCCGGCGGATGTCGGCGCGCTCGCTCGCATAGCCCACAAAGAGCGAAATGCTGTCGCACACCACGTGTTTATCGACCAAGTCCAGCACGGCGGCATCGACCATTTCGCGCAAGACGGTGTAGGCCTGCTCGTAGGCATAACCTTTCGAGAGCACCTGTCCTGTGGTGGTCGAGGTCGCCTGCGGACGATAAGCCTGGATATCGGCGATGGTTGTCGGCTCGCGCCCAAAAGCGTGGTCGATAAGATACTCGGCATTGACGCCGAGCTCGTCGTAGAGCAGGTTTTCGTCGAGCGCGGCGACACCCATCAGGTCGTAGACGCCGTATTTTTCGAGCCGCGCCGCCACGCCGGGGCCGATGCCCCAGATGTCGGTGATAGGGCGGTGGGGCCAGATCTCCTTGCGGAAGGCCTCGTCATCGAGCACGCCGATGCGGCTGGCTACATGCTTGGCGGTGATGTCGAGTGCCACCTTGGCCTGAAATAGGTTGGGGCCGATACCGACTGTTGCTGTGATGCCGGTGCGCCCCAGGACTTCGTCGCGAAGCATGCAGGCGAAGCCTTCCGCATCGGTGTGATAGAGGTCCAGGTAGGGCGTCACGTCGATAAAACACTCGTCGATTGAGTAGACGTGCACGTCCTGCGGGCTCACGTATTCCAGATAGATGCCGTAAATCTGCGCCGACACCTCCATGTAGTGCTGCATGCGCGGCACGGCCTTGATATAGTCGATGCCATCGGGAATCTCGAATAGGCGACAGCGGTTATGGATACCGAGGTCCTTCATGGCCTGTGTGATGGCGAGGCAGATGGTCGTGCGCCCGCGCGATTCGTCGGCAACGACTAGATTGGTCGTTAACGGATCGAGCCCGCGGTCGACGCACTCAACGCTGGCATAAAACGTCTTGAGGTCGATGCAGATGTAGGTGTGCTGCTCGTGCGCCATCCGAGCCCTCCCATCAAACACATGTTCTTATCGAATACCTGTTCGATAATACCCGCTCGACCGGACACCGTCAAAACCTGTCAAAAAGGGACAGGTTTATTTTGGTCGGTAAAACGCTTGACCTGCCAAAACAAACCTGTCCCTTTTCGGCAGGTTTTTAACGCAGCCCTAAAGAGTGCGAAACAGCTCGGAAAAGCTTGCTTCGTAGCATGAGCCTAACGATCGATACCACCATAAAGCACGGAAGGGTTGTGGGGATAATGGTCAACTATGGGTTTGGTATGCCGACGCGCTTGGTTGCGGATGGGGACGTGGCTCGCTGGTGCGGGCGCCTGGTCGCTCACTATGGTGGCACCAAGGCGCTGGTCGTGCTGGGCGGTGATAAGCATACGCGCGATGAGCTCGTTTCGGCGGCGCTTGGCTCGCTCGATCGGGCCCTGCTCGAGCGCGTGCTCTTTCGCTGCGGCTCGGTCGGGGGCGAAGGTGGAGACGAGCTGGTTGACGAGGGCGTAGCCCTGGCGACCGACGAGGGCGTGGACTTTGTCCTGGCGATCGGCGATGCCGATACCGCCGGCTTTGCGCGTGAACTCGCCCGTCGCATGGCCGTGCTCGATGCCGGCGAGGACGGCTTTGTTCCCTATGGGTGCATTGTCTCGGAAGGAAAGGTGCCTGCCGTCGTGGGTGCCGGCGAGGTTCCCGTTTTTGCTATCATCGCGCCCGAGCTGTTGGAGGGCATCGGCTCTCCTCTGCGTGAGTTGCTCGGTAGCGTCTGCGCCGCGGCCTAATTATTTGCCATAAAGGGACGGGTTATTTTTGATTGGTAAAGCGTTTGACCTGCCAAAATAAACCTGTCCCTTTTTGGTCGGTCGCCGTTTGGGGGCGGATTGGCAACGCTCACTGATTGTAGTCTTGACCTGCGCTAGAATAGGGGCATCTGAATGTCCGGGCGCATGGAGGTGCGCCCGTATGCTGAGGAGGACTTTATGGCAACTGTTGCCGCACCTATCGACGCTACGTCGACCGCCGCTTGGAAGGCGCTCGAGGCCCATCAGGAGAAGCTCGAGGCCGAGGGCATCGATCTTAAGGCCTGGTTCGCCGCCGATGCCGAGCGCGTGAACAAGCTGAGCTTTGACGCCGGCGACCTTCACTTCGATCTGTCCAAGAACCTGGTGACCGATGAGACCGTCAAGCTGCTGTGCGATCTTGCCCGCCAGGTGAAGCTCGAGGAGCGCCGCGACGCCATGTTCTCCGGCGAGCACATCAACACCACCGAGGACCGTGCCGTCCTGCACACCGCGCTGCGCCGTCCGGCAAGCGAGAAGGGCCAGCTCATCGTTGACGGCCAGGATGTCGTCGCCGACGTGCACGAGGTTCTCGACCGCATGTACGCCTTCGCCGAGCGCGTGCGCTCCGGTGAGTGGAAGGGCGTTACCGGCAAGAAGATCGAGCACCTGGTGTCCATCGGCATCGGTGGCTCCGACCTGGGCCCGGTCATGGCCTACGAGGCCCTGCGTCCCTATGCCGACGCCGGTATCGACTGCCGCTACATCTCCAACATCGACCCCAACGATCAGGCCGAGAAGCTCAAGGGTCTGGACCCCGAGACCACGCTCGTGATCATCGTCTCCAAGACCTTCACCACGCTCGAGACCCTCACCAATGCCCGCGAGGTCAAGACCTGGATGCTCGAGCAGCTCAAGGCGCAGGGCGCCATCGACGGCTCCGATGAGCAGAACGCCGAGGCTGTGGCAAAGCACTTCGTCGCCGTTTCCACCGCACTCGAGAAGGTCGAGGCTTTCGGTATCGACCCGGCCAACGCCTTTGGTTTCTGGAACTGGGTCGGCGGCCGCTACTCCGTCGACTCCGCCGTGGGCCTGTCGCTGATCGTCGTGCTTGGCCCCGAGCGCTTCCAGCAGTTCCTCGAGGGCTTCCATGCCATCGACGAGTACTTCTGCAACACCCCGCTCGAGAACAACGCCGTCGCGCTGATGGGCCTGCTCAACGTCTGGTACGTCAACTTCTTCGGTTCTAAGAGCCATGCCGTGCTGCCGTACTGCCAGTACCTGCACCGTTTCCCGGCCTACCTGCAGCAGCTCACCATGGAGTCCAACGGCAAGCACGTCCGCTGGGACGGCAGCGCTGTGACCTCCGATACCGGTGAGATCTTCTGGGGCGAGCCCGGCACCAACGGTCAGCACGCCTTCTACCAACTGCTGCACCAGGGCACCGTGGTGGTTCCGGCCGACTTCATTGCTTTTGCCAACACCGCCAACCCTGCAACCGACAATGGTCAGGATGTGCACGAGCTGTTCCTGGGCAACTTCCTGGCTCAGACCAAGGCGCTCGCCTTTGGCAAGACGGCCGACGAGGTGCGCGCCGAGGGCACGCCCGAGCAGATCGTCCCGGCCCGTTGCTTTGATGGCAATCGCCCGACGACCTCGATCTTCGGCGACACGCTGAGCCCGTTCGCGCTCGGCGAGCTCATCGCCCTGTACGAGCACATCGTGTTTGTCGAGGGCACGGTCTGGGGCATCGACTCCTACGACCAGTGGGGCGTCGAGCTGGGCAAGCAGCTTGCCAAGCAGATTACCCCGGCCTTCCACGACGACGCCGCCAAGGCCGAGCAGGACGCTTCGACCCAGGCACTCATCGAGTTCTACCGCGCTCATCGCAAGTAGTCTGCGAAGTTAAAACTGGCATTTGGTAGAAGGGGCCCGTATCCGTTGGGATGCGGGCCTCTTTGCTGTTGTCGGTCGGGTGCAATTGAGCGATCGATATCGCTAGCGGTCGAATTCGGCCTGGATGTTTTGAGCTTCGGGGAGCTCCTCGTAGAGCGGATGGTCCTCGAGCCTAAAGCGCTCGACCTGCTGGGGAGCGCGACCGCGAACGAAGAGCCAGGAGCGGTCGACGGGCGTTGCCATGAGCGTGCTAGGTAGTACATCGGCACGTTCGGAAAAGACACGAGCGCTCTCGGGATCTTGAAAAGCCAGCACGAGTTGCGTGTCGCAGTTGCCCATGATGGAGCGGGCGCGTGCCTCGCCATAGAGCGCATCGAGCTGATTGGTCGACTGCAAGAGCAGCGTCGCCCAGATCTCGCGGCTGCGGATAATGGAGAGCACGTTGTCGATCTGCGGCGTCTGTAGGTTGGCAAAGTCGTCGAGCATAAAGCGGACCGGCACTGCGAGGCGCCCGTCGGGTTGTGCGTCGGCGTGGCGGATGAGTCCCGCGAAGGCCTGCGTTACAAACAAATTGGTGAGCGGATCGAGGCTACGGTCGAGGTCGCTGACGGTGACGAAGAGCGCTCGACGCTCGCATCCCAAGGCGGCGAAATCAATCTGGTTCACATCGGTGTACAGGCTGCGTGCACCGTCAAAGCCCAGGCACATGACCTTCTCGGCAAGGATGCCCATAATGCTCGCGTGCATCTTTTCGGCTGTGATAGTGGGCGAGTAGCGCCGCCACAGCGAGAGCGCATAACTCGTGGGGTCGGTGGTCTGCAAGTCATCGAGGAGACGAGCCGTCGCGCGGTCCTGGAGATGTTCGCAAAGGTCGATCACTGACGAAAACGTCTGCTCCTCCGCAGGCAGCTGCTCACATACATAGGCGATCAGGCAAGAAAGCAGGTTGGCCGCCGCATGGTCCCAAAACGGCTGAGTTTGGTCCTCGACGGGGCAGATGGCCTTGGCGACCGAGATGATGTCCTGCTGGTTGGGCTTGCCGTCTTTGCTGCGGCGGATATGGCTGAGCGGGTTATAACCGCACTGCTCGATACCCTCGGGCAAGGGGGCCGTATCGTCAAGATCGGCAAAATTGAGGCGCTGTACGCGATAGCCGTGCGCGGCAAGCACGGGGCCGACTTCGCGACAAAGCGTCCCCTTGGTGTCGAGCACGATATAACTTGCGTTCATCTGCAGCAGGTTGGGCTTGAGGACATTGCGGGTCTTGCCGGCGCCCGAGGGCCCGATCACGAGCATATTGTTGTTGAGTCCGGTTTGACGCGTGCTGCACGAGAACGTGTGGCCCTGCGCAAGGATGGTGGGGGCGGGGGTATGCAGTGCCGCATTGAGGCTAGGCATGGGCGGTCTCCTTAGTCGAGGTGAGGATGTTGTGGGCAAAGCCGAGCTCGACGGCGCGCTCTGCCGAAAGGTACGTGTCCTTTGCCGTGAGTGTCTGGACCCGCTTGGCCGAAAGGCCGCTTCGCTCGGAAAGGATGTGCGTCAGAGCCTTGCGGGTCTGCATGAGGCGTCGGCTTGTCTCCTGGAGGGCCAAGGCCGAGCCTCCGGCCCCTTGCGGGATGAGCGGGTCGTGAATCATGAGCTCGGCATGGGGCGCCATGCGGCGCTCGTCACCGCCCATAAAGATGATGGCTCCCATGGAAGCGGCGAGCTCCAGGCAGACGGTGTGGATGGGGCACGCTGCGAGACGCATAGTGTCGTAGATGGCAAGGCCGGCCCGTACGTTGCCGCCGGGGCTGGCGATAAAAACGGTGATGGGGGCAGTTGGGTCGGCGACTTCGAGCAGGCGGATTTGCTGGCACAGATCGTGGGCCATCGCGCTGTTGATGTCGCCCACGACGGAGAGTTCGCGGCGCGCGAGCATCTCGTCGTAAACGGAGGTGAGCGTGACGCCGCGGGCCGATTCGCGCATCGTGAGCGGACTGATGATGGGGTTTTGGGTGGTGTCCATGAGGGTTCCTTTCTGGAAGATGGTGGGTCGGGGGAGCGTTGTGCGTGCTCAGCGTTAGGACTCAAAGGCCTGCTCGAGCCGGCGTTCAAGCTCGGTGGCCGCCTTGCGGCTTCCGGTTTCGGCTAACGCCTCGTCGAACGCGCCAAGCCGTAGCAGGGTGGCAATGGGCGCGGTGTAGACGAGATGTAGTTGGCGTTCGAGAGTGTCGGGAAATTCGTTGGGGTCGTAGCGCTTCTGGTAGAAGTGGACGATGCTACGGCTCATCTCCCAATCGTCGCGGTAGCGCTCGAACTGACGCTGCTGGATATCGATAATCCGGGCCGTTTGGGTGCGAAGGCCGGCGGGTGCCAATGCTCGGTAGCCGTCGAAGAGACGGTTGAGGCTGAGCGTGCGGAGCATGTCGATAAGGGTGCGAACTGTAGTCGGACCGGCCTGAAACCTGGCGGTCGCGCGGTTGTAGCGTTCGCGGTCGAGCACCATGATGCTGGGTGGACCCTGCGTATCGTCCTGCCCGCAGTTTGCCTGCTGATGCCGTGCCTCCAGGGCGTCGAGCCCCATGGCAAGGTCGTGTATGGGAAGCGTTATCGCGTTCTGCAGATCGTATCGATGATCCATCAATGTCATCTGCGTCTCGTCGTCCATCTCGAGCCGAAGCTTCGTGTCGAGTGCGGTAATCATGTGTGCCACATGGCCCATGGTGTACGGGCCTTCGGTCTTACCGTGGGGTCCGAGATAAGGGTCGGTAAGTTTGTGGACGGCTGGATCGTTCATGATTTCGGCGCAGCGATTTGCCGAAAACTCGTGGTTGCTCAGTGCCTCGTCGACGGGCAGCAGGGCAAAGTTTGCGATCGTTGCGGCGGCGAAGTCGGTGTCGTATCTGCCGTGCAGGGCACGGTCGATGCGTGCCTTGAGGACGGTGTTTGCGGTCTGGGGACGGGTAGTGTTCATAGCGTTTCCAATCTGTGATGTGCTTGCCTGTTTGTAGATGTGTTGGTTGTCGTGAGTGATGTGCTTGCCGTGGGTGATGTGCTGACGTTGGGGTGCTATGCGGTTTTCAATGAGCCCGTGAGGCAGTTGCTGCAGGGGTGGGATGGAACGGCCCATGCAAGGCGGAAGGCATCGTGCTCAAAATCGAGACAGCAATGCTCTGGATGCCTCACATATGGCAGTTACCTCATTAAGTTGTCATTGCGTTTGGGGTTGTACTTTGCCGATCTTCTTTCTCTTACACGCTGAAAACTGAAACTGAATATGCTCGATCAAACTGTGACCACCGGAGCGGTCTTCTTCAAAGTTAACAGGCTTCAGTGTTTTGACAAGTATCTTTTTCAAAAAAGTTCTTCGGCGAGCGCTCCGCTCGGATATGATGGTGCGCGGCAAACTCAATGCAGGGAGGCATATATGGCAATCAAGGCCATTGCAATGGATATCGACGGTACGCTCACCAACGACCAGAAGGTGATTAGCCCGCGCACGCGCGAGAAGCTGCTCGCGGCGCAGGAATCGGGTATCAAGCTCATTCTGGCTTCGGGCCGTCCTGCATGGGGCCTTCGCGCCCTTGGTCAGGAGCTCGGCCTGCACAATCACGATGGCTTGCTCGTGGCCTTTAACGGTGCACACGTAGTCGATGCCCAGACCGACGAGGTGCTGTTTGACCAGGCCATGCCGGTCGATGAGCTGCATCGCCTGCTCGATCACCTGCGCAACTTTGACGTGATTCCCATGATCTCGCTCGGTCGCGACCTGCACGTCGTGGACTCGTATCGCTGCATGATTACGCTGCCGGACGGTTCGCAGAAGAATATCGTCAAGTACGAGCGCGACGCGTGCGACCTCAAGATCCGTGAGGTTGAGAGCCTTCATGAGGTCGCAGATGCTTATCCCGTGGACAAGCTGCTCACTGCGGGCGATCCGGCCTATCTGCAGGCGCACCACGAGGAGATGTACGCTCCCTTTACCGAGACGCTTTCGGGTATGTTTACGGCCGACTGGTACTTTGAGTTTACGGCGCCTGGCATCGATAAGGCCCGCGCTCTCGAGGGCTCCTTGTCCAAGTTGGGCATCGATGCCAGCGAGGTCGTTTCGTTTGGCGACGGCCAGAACGACAAGTCCATGATCGAGTGGGCAGGCACGGGTGTTGCTATGGGCAACGCCGTCGACGAGGTCAAGGCTGTGGCTCAGATGGTAACCGCCAATAACAATGAAGACGGTATCGCGGTGGCGCTTGACCAGTTGCTGGGTTAGAATCGCCGATAGTGCATGGTTCGGGCGTCCGCTTGCGGGCGCCTTTTTGTTAGGGAGGGTGCCGTGTCCGCATTTCCGTTCGACGCCGTTATCTTTGACATGGACGGCGTTTTGGTCGATACCGAGTTTTACTATCAGCAGGAGCTCGAGAAGTTTATCGATTACCTGCAGATTTCTGTAACGCGTGACGAGCTTAATGCAATTGTGGGTTCGTCGCATCAAGATTTTCAGCAGGTGCTTGTAGAGTGGTACAAGCGCGCAGGGCAGGGTGCCCTTGAACCCGCCGATGCCGAGGCTCGCTATGAAGTGTGGGCGAGCGCCTATCCCTGTGATTACAGCAAACTGCTCAATCCCGGCGTCTCTGAGACGCTGGCGGGGCTTAAAGGCCGTGGGGTTCGCGTTGCGCTGGCTTCGTCGTCGCCCCTCAACAATATTGAGGAAGTATTGAGCACCTGCGGCATTCGCGATTACTTTGAGTTTTTGGTCTCGGGCGAGCAGTTCAAACGTAGCAAGCCCGAGCCCGATATTTACCTACACGCCATTGACCGACTGGGGCTGCCTGCGGATCGTTGCTGCTGCGTGGAAGACTCGCTGTATGGCATTACCGCAGGCAAGCGTGCTGGCCTGACGGTCATCGCCAAACGCGAGGAGCGCTTTGGCTTTAGCCAGGATGCCGCGGACAAGATCATTGACCAGCTGCTGGATCTGCTGGAGCTTGCATAGAGCCTGGGCGGAACGGCTGCCAATACAATGGATTCGTTGGCGCAAGAGGGGAGCAAAGTCATGGCTTTTAACGTGAATGCGCTGGGATTTGGCGATAACGTCGTCGACCGCTACGAGCATATCCACACGATGTATCCGGGTGGCAATGCGGTGAATTTTGCCGTCTATGCCAAGAAGTGCGGCGCTTTGCGCGCTGCCTATATGGGCATCTTCGGTAATGACGCCGCCGCCGAGCATGTGATTGCGAGCCTTGAGGAGGAGGGCGTTGAGCTTGCCAAGTGCAGGCAGCTCATTGGCGAGAACGGCGCGGCGCGCGTGACTGTCATCGACGGCGACCGTGTTTTCCTCGGCTCCAACGAGGGCGGCGTTCGTGGTGACGCACGATATGTCCTCGATCGCTTTGACTTGGCGTACATGAAGCAGTTCGATGTGGTCCATTCGGGCAATTACTGCTTCACCGAACGCGAGTTGCCCAAGCTAAAGGCTGCGGGCATCACCGTCTCATTTGACTTCTCGGACGATTCGACCGATGAGTATTACGAGCAGGTTGCTCCGTTTGTCGACTACGCCTTTTTGAGCGCTGCGGATGCCGCGAGCGAAGATGAGATTCGCGAGCGCCTCGCTTGGGTTAAGAATTTGGGTCCGCGCTTTGTGTCTGCAACGGCGGGCGCTGAGGGCTGCATCGCCTATGACGGCGAGCGCTACTATCGCCAGCCAGCGAAGCCCGTGACGAATATGAAGGACACCATGGGCGCCGGGGACTCGTTCCTGACTTCGTTCCTGATGTGCTATCTCGATTCCGCCAAACGTGGCGACGATGGTCCTGAGGCCATCGAGCGTGCGCTTGACTTTGCGGCTGGGTTTGCCTCGACCGTATGCGGCATGGAGGGTTCTTGGGGTCACGGAGCTCCGATTTCCGAATAGCTGAGCAGTTCCGGGGACGCAGGTTGGCACCACCCCGGGACCCCGTGGGCAAAAAATGCCAAATATGAGTACTGTCACTAATTTAGTAACAGCAAAACCAGGCTCCTGAGGTCCTTGTTGAGCGTCAGTGAGCGAGTAGAAGCTGTTTAACATGCCCCCGAGCATGCTAAAACGCCTTGATAATGAACGACTGTACATTATCAAGGCGTTGTTTCTTTGCAAAATAATGTGACTAGCTTTGCAACAGTACTCATATTTGGCATTTTTTGCCCACTGGGGTCAGTGGAAGTCGAAAATGGAGTGGGAATTTCTCAGAACGACCGACTTGACGCTCTCCGCTGCGCAGTTTTTAAGCGCGGCAATGATCTCGGATGTTCGTATAAGTGAATCGGCGAGCTGTTGTGCGCTTGCGTCCGTTTGCGGTTCGGCTGGCGCATCAGTTTCGAGCAACAAGCGGTCGAGTGGAATCTGTCGTGCGTATTCGCGCCCGCGTTTGGTTGCGAGCATACGCTCGTTGATGGAGAAATAACAGCCCGCACTGCGAGCGCGGTTGAGCTCGTCCGAGGTGCCGTTAAACCAGTGGAAGATGATGGTGGGGGAGTTGGTACTGCGGTCGAGAAGGCCGCTCGACTCCAAAATGTCCAAAGCTGCTCCGTCCGCGCGAACGGCGTGAATGGACAGAACACGGTCAGGAAGTGGAGACTGCGACAGCGTCTGGCAAAGCCGTTCAAATGCCTGCATCTGGATTCCCTCGGTGCCCGCAAAACGTTGCGAGAAATCGAGCCCGACCTCGCCAATAAAGCGTTCCCGGCTAGCGAGCTCGCAAAGCAGGTCGATCTCGGCAGCGCCACATCGACCGTCGGCGATCCACCAGGGGTGGAGACCCACCCCTGCAATGATATTAGGGCTAGTGCTGGCGCGTTTATTTGCCGTTGCGAAATCGCGCGGGTCGACGCCGCAATCAAAGAGCCCCAGTCCCATCGCTGCGGCTTCGCGGGCAACGGTGTTTGGGCCGGCCATGAGATCCAAGTGGCAGTGAGCATCAAAGGACTGCAGCTCCATCGTGGTGTGCCTTGCTAGTCTAGGCGCTGGCCATCGGCGCGCACGCGCTCGGTGCCGCGTCCGCTGATCTGGCGAATGACCTCGCCGGCAATCATCTGGCCCATGATGGGCGGCATAAAGCTGGCGGTTCCAAGTTCAGTGCGTTCGTGGATGTTGGAAGGGTCGCGGGGCTGGGTCTTAACCGACTCTTCGCAGCTAAACAGCACGTGTAGGCTCTTGATGCCGCGCTTCTTGCACTCTTTGCGCATGATGCGGCTCATAGGGTCGCGCACCGTATCGAAGATGTCGGCAAAACGCAGACATTCGGGATGGAGCTTATTGGCTCCGCCCATGGAGCTTACCAAGCGAATGCCGTGGTCCTGAGCGTATTTGGCAACGGTGAGCTTGGCCGAGATGGTGTCGATCGCGTCAATGACGTAGTCGAGCTTGCCGCCCGTCTGTTCCAGAACACTCGCGAAGAACTCGTCAATGTTGTCGCTCAACAGGTACTCGGTGCGCTTGATGACGGTGGCGGCAGGGTTGATGTCATGGATCATAGCCTCCATAACGTCCACTTTGCGCTTGCCAATGGTGCTCTGAAAGGCAATGGCCTGACGGTTAATGTTGCTGGGCGCGATGGTGTCTTTGTCCAGAATTACGAAATGGTCAATGCCGCCGCGGGCAAGTGCTTCACAGCAGTTGGAGCCCACGCCGCCGCAGCCGAGTACCAGCACCGTGGCATCGGCGAGCTTGTCGAGTGCCTCGCGGCCCATGATGATCTCGAGCTTGGTATCGCGTGTCTCGTTGGGAGCTGAGGCTGCGGTTTCGGTCATAAATATCCTCCGATGGAGAAGCGATTCGTGTTTTAGCTATCGCCATTATAGGTATTATCGCGATTCCATTTGAGCCCTAGGGGCTTGTTGAAATGAGGCAGTGATTCGCATAAGATTGAAGCAGATGGCACCCGTTGCAGCGGGTGGCCAACTCCGAAACACGTTTATGGCGTGAGAAGTGGCCGTCTTCGCATTACGCGGGGGCGGCTATTTCATTCGACCTCCAATGTGGATGCCGAGCTCCACGGCCGCGATTACAAGCAATAACAACGTCAGGACATCGTCAATACTCATAGTCCATCTCCTTCTCGGGTAGAGAGGAGCTGGCCCATCTGCTTCTGGCCCTATTGTATCTAAAACCGAACGAATGTTCTATACTAAGTTAATATTAGATAATTAGACAAACATCTAAATATCGAGTATAGTGTGCGCGTCGAACGAACTGGTGAGAGGAGGTTCTATGCCGGGAGAGGGTTTTAAGGCACTGGCCGATCCAACGCGGCGGCGCATTTTGGAACTGCTGCGCGAGGGCAATTGCACGGCGGGGGAGCTTGCCGAGCATTTCGACATCAGCAAACCGTCGCTCAGCCATCACTTGGCAACGCTTAAGAATGCTGGGCTGGTGACCGATGAACGTCATGGTCAAAACATCGTATACAGCTTAAACACCACCGTCATGCAGGACTTGATCGGCTGGTTTATGGGCTTTACAAACGCTGAAGGTGATAAGGATGAATAACGAAAACAAGGGCATTCACGCCACGGGGGTATCGTCGCGCGTATGGGTCGCGCTTGCCGTGCTGTGCGCGGTCAACGTGGCGGCGCACCTCTTGGTGATGCCGAGCCTGCCTGCGCAGATCCCCACGCATTGGGGAGCGAATGGTGCCGTTAACGGCTGGGGTCCCAGCTGGATGGCCTCGGTGCTCGGCGCACTGCCGCTGGTGTTTCTCGCAATGTTCTATGTGGTGCCGCGCATTGACCCTAAGGGCGAAGCATATCGGACCTCGGGCAAGTTCTATCAGGGCTTTGTGATTGCTTTCACGCTGCTCATGTGTGCCGTAAGCTGGCTGGGGGAGCTTACGGTTTGGGGTGTAGTTCCCGCCGTTGGAACGGTCAACTTGCTGATTTCCGGCGCCATTGGTCTGCTCTTTATTGGCATGGGCAACTACCTGCCGCGCGTAAAGCAGAACTATACGCTTGGCATCAAGACGCCCTGGGCGCTTGCCGACCCCGAGAACTGGCGCCGTACGCAGCGTTTTGGCGGCGCCTGCTTTATGGTGCTGGGCATAGGACTCATCGTGATGGGCGTGGCGGGCAGTGTGCTTTCGAGCGAGGTCACAGCCGCGGCGATCGCGATTCTGGCGTTTGGGGCGGCTGGAGCCGCATACGTCTATTCGTATCTGCTGTGGCGAAAAGCCCAGCGAGCCGTTCGCTAAGGTTGCGGAAAACTAGCGTACGCAGGTCTAGATATGCTCTAGGGGACTTTTCCCAGGTAGTATTAGGGGGTGTGGGCAACCATGCCCCTTTTCGTTTAGCTTCAGAGTTGATTTCCTCATTTCGTTTCTATTAAAGCGAAACAAGAATTGGGAAACAGCAGGTAGAAAGGATAAGACAGGCAAATGGCAGAGTTTATCTACCAGATGTATCAGGCTCGTAAGGCCCATGGCGACAAGGTGATCCTTGACGACGTGACCCTGAGCTTCTATCCCGGCGCCAAGATCGGCGTCGTGGGCCCCAACGGCATGGGCAAGTCGACCCTGCTCAAGATCATGGCTGGTATCGAAGAGGTTTCTAACGGCGACGCCAGGCTTACCCCTGGCTACACCGTTGGCATTCTGCAGCAGGAGCCGCCGCTCGACGACGACAAGACCGTCATCGAGAACGTGCGCATGGCATTTGGCGATATGATCGCCAAGGTCGATCGCTTCAACAAGATTGGCGAGGAGATGTGCGACCCGGATTGCGACATGGACGCCCTTATGGCCGAGATGGGCAAGCTCCAGGACGAGATCGACGCCGCCGACGGCTGGGATATCGATTCCAAGCTCGGTCAGGCCATGGACGCCCTGCAGCTGCCCGATTCCGATATGCCGGTCAACGTGCTTTCTGGCGGCGAGCGCCGTCGCGTGGCCCTGTGCAAGCTGCTGCTCGAGGCTCCCGACCTGCTGCTGCTCGACGAGCCCACGAACCACCTGGACGCCGAGTCGATCCTATGGCTCGAGCACTTCCTGCACAACTATCAGGGCGCGGTGCTTGCCGTCACGCACGATCGCTACTTCTTGGATAACGTTGCCGAGTGGATCTGCGAGGTTGACCGCGGTCACCTTTATCCCTACAAGGGCAACTACTCCACGTATCTGGAGACCAAGGCCGCGCGTATCGAGGCTCAGGGCAACCGCGATGCCAAGCTCGCCAAGCGTATGGAGGCCGAGCTCGAGTGGGTGCGCAGCTCGCCGAAGGCTCGTCAGGCCAAGAACAAGGCCCGTCTGGCCCGCTACGAGGAGATGGAGGCCGAGGCCCGCGCCAGCCAGAAGCTCGACTGGACCGACATCCGCATCCCCGTCGGACCGCGTCTGGGCAACAAGGTGCTCGAGGCCCATCATCTGCACAAGGAGTTCGACGGCCGCGTGCTCATCGACGACCTTTCGTTCACCCTTCCGCGCAACGGCATCGTGGGCGTGATCGGCCCCAACGGCGTCGGTAAGACCACGCTGTTCAAGACCATCGTTGGCCTGGAGCCGCTGACCTCGGGTGAGCTCGAGGTGGGCGAGACCGTCAAGATTTCCTACGTCGACCAGAACCGTGAGGGCATCGACCCCGACAAGAACCTGTGGGAGGTCGTCTCGGACGGACTCGATCACATGATAGTCGGCGAGACCGAGGTCCCGAGCCGCGCCTACGTGGCGAGCTTTGGCTTTAAGGGCCAGGACCAGCAGAAGCGCGCCGGCGTGCTTTCCGGCGGCGAGCGCAACCGTCTGAACCTGGCGCTTACGCTCAAGCAGGGCGGTAACTTACTGCTGCTCGACGAGCCCACGAACGACCTGGACGTCGAGACGCTGTCCTCGCTCGAGGCCGCGCTGCTCGAGTTCCCGGGCTGCAGCGTGGTCATTAGCCACGACCGTATGTTTCTGGACCGTGTTGCCACGCACATTCTGGCGTGGGAGGGCACCGACGAGAATCCGGGCAACTGGTACTGGTTCGAGGGCAACTTCGAGGCCTATCAGGCCAACCGCATTGAGCGCCTGGGTGAAGACGCAGCCCAGCCGCATCGCGTCCACAGGAAACTGACGCGCGACTAGGTTTATTACTGGTTTGGTTGCGTAACATCGCAGATGAGTAATAATAACGGCTCAAATCCGGATTTGGATTTGAGCCGTTATTCGCTGCTACTTGCGTCGAGC
Organism: uncultured Collinsella sp.; assembly: GCA_934654585.1. Taxonomy (GTDB): domain Bacteria; phylum Actinomycetota; class Coriobacteriia; order Coriobacteriales; family Coriobacteriaceae; genus Collinsella. The sequence continues at coordinate 87,849 of CAKUGF010000003.1, forward strand.
GATATCGTGAAAGACAAAGTAGTCGGGGCGGTGTCGCGAACAGGTGTATTCGAACATTTCTCCGGCGGCGGTAAAGACTTGGTTGGACATAACGGCCATGTAGCAGCCTTCGGGAAGGTCCAACAGCTCATAGTCGCGCTTGGTGGCGGGTTCGACGGTTATTTGGCGACTGCTTTGGGCAATCTTAAGGCCAAGGTCCTGCTCGAGATATCGATAAATGGAGCTTGAGGCCTTATCGGCATCGAGCCCCTGTACGTCGCTTGCCAAAAAATAGCTTTCATCGTGAATGACTGGGCAACCGGCTATGGAACGAACGCGCTCGAGATGAATGAGATCTGTCCCGACTTCAAACCCCGTTCTGTGGGCTGCCTTTTCGGTAGCTTTGACTTGCTCAAAGAGCGTCACCTTTGTTTCGGAATCAAGCTCTAGGCGTCTGACGGACTCGTCGTATGTTTCGATACCTCCAACCTCAAACAGGGCACGACTGCGTGGGCGCCAGATGACACGGACACCCTTGCCGTGAATCGGTTGCACCAGTCCCTCGTCGGCGAGCGCAGTGAGTGCGCGTCGAAGTGTGTTATGCGAACACTCGTATTTTTGGACGAGTTGGGCCTCGGAGGGGAGAAACGACTGAAAAGGATACGTTCCCTCAAGAATGTCGCCTTTGATATCGGTGTAGATGCCTTGCCAGATGGCCTTCATAGCTGTCCTTTGAATCATTTAAATAAGTTGTATTTCAGTATACCGTTCGAATCCGATGCTCGCCGTTCGCCGTGAAAAATCGACCGTTCAGCAACTTATTCAAATAAGTCAAGAAACGTAGAATCAATCTGGCTAAACTAGTTGCTGTCAAACAACTTATTCAAATAAGTTGTCATTTAAAGACGGGTTGGCCACCTGCAGTGTTCTGTCGAAAAGCACAGAAGGAGGAACGCATGGGTAAGTATGCGGACGACGCGACCAAGCTGCTCGAGCTGGTGGGAGGCAAGGACAATATTGCCGCCGTGAGCCACTGTATGACGCGCATGAGGTTCGTGCTCAACGATGAATCGAAGGCCGACGTGCCGGCTATCGAGGCGCTTCCATATACCAAGGGCAGCTTTACGCAGGCTGGGCAGTTCCAGGTCATCATTGGTAACGACGTCAAAGCCTACTATTCGGAGTTTACTGAGATCGCCGGAATCGAGGGCGTGAGCAAGGACGCAGCCAAGGCTGCCGCCGTCCAAAACCAGAATCCCATTCAGCGCGCCATGACGGTTATCGCCGAGGTATTTGCACCTATCATTCCCGCTGTTATCGTCGGCGGCCTCATTCTCGGTTTCCGCAATTGCATCGATTCGTTGTATGTGTTTGGCGACGGTACGCAGACGCTCGTGCAGCTGAGTCAATTTTGGGCTGGCGTTGACAGCTTTTTATGGCTGATTGGCGAGGCAGTCTTCCATACTGGCATTCCAGTAGGCATCTGTTGGTCGGTCACCAAAAAGATGGGTGGCACACCCATGCTCGGCATTGTTTTGGGTTTGACGCTTATCTCCGGGCAGCTTCTTAACGCCTATGCCGTTGCCGGCACGCCGGCTGATCAGATTCCGCATTGGGACTTTGGCTTTGCCCAGGTCAATATGATCGGCTATCAGGCGCAGGTCATCCCTGCGATCCTCGCCGCAGTTACACTTGGCTTCTTGGAGCGTTTCTTCCGCAAGATCACGCCCGAGGTCGTCTCGATGATCGTCGTTCCGTTCTGCAGCCTGCTGCTTGCCGTCATGGCCGCCCACTTTGTCCTTGGACCCATTGGCTGGTGGCTCGGTAGCGGCATCTCCGCCATCATTTACGCCGGCATCACCGGCCCGTTCCGTGCCCTGTTCGGCGCTCTCTTTGGTGCGTTTTATGCGCCGCTGGTTATTACCGGCCTGCACCACATGTCTAACGCCATCGACCTGCAGCTGATTGCCGATTTTGGTGGCACTATGCTTTGGCCCATGATCGCGCTTTCCAATATCGCGCAAGGCTCGGCTGTATTGGGCATGGCCTACCTGCAGCGGTCCAACGATCGTGACCAGCAGGTAAATATCCCCGCCATCATCTCTTGCTACCTGGGTGTTACCGAGCCTGCCATGTTCGGCGTCAACCTTAAGTACATGTTCCCGTTTGTGTGTGCCATGATTGGCTCCTCCCTTGCTGGTCTTTTGAGCGTGGTGACAAACTGCACCGCAAACGCCGTTGGCGTCGGTGGCCTGCCGGGAATCCTTTCGATGCAGCCTGACAGCTGGGCGATGTTTGCGGTTTGTATGCTCATCGTGCTGGTCGTTCCTTTTGTTCTGACGGTTATCGTGGGCTCCAAGAAGGGCATTCGCGAGGAGGCCGAGGCCAGTGCCGCCGAGATTCGCGCGGAGTTGGCCGCTCAGGATAAGTAACCCTACGTGCCCTACGAGCGCCGCGGTGGCTTTGCCCATCAGCGGCGCTCTTGTATTTCATATTCCCTGGTGATGAGCGAGGACGAGCAATGCTCGATATCAGTAATAAGGTCGTGTACCAAATCTATCCCAAGAGCTTTAACGATTCTAATGGCGACGGCTGGGGCGATCTGCCCGGCATCACGCAAAAGCTCGACTACCTCAAGCAGCTTGGTATCGATTACCTCTGGATAACCCCATTTTTTGTCTCGCCGCAAAAGGACAACGGCTACGACGTGGCCGATTACCGAAGCATCGATCCGCGATTTGGAACCATGGAGGAGTTCGAAGAGCTTTCGCGCGAGGCGCATGCGCGCGGCGTCGGCATTATGCTCGACATGGTATTTAACCATGTTTCGAGCGAGCATGAGTGGTTTCAGCGAGCCATCGCGGGCGACAAGCGCTACCAGGACTACTTTATTTTTGAAGAGGGGACGCCGCACGAGCTTCCCTGCAACTGGGATTCGAAGTTTGGCGGTCCCGCCTGGACCTGGGAACCTCATGTTGGCAAATGGTACCTGCACCTATTTGACCCGGGCCAACCCGACCTCAACTGGAAAAATCCTGAAGTGAGGCATGAGGTTGCCGATGTCTTGCGTTTTTGGCGCGAGAAGGGCGTTGACGGCTTTCGCTTCGACGTAATCAATCTAATCGATAAGCCAGATTCATGGGAAGACGACTACGAGGGCGATGGTCGCCGCTTTTACACGGACGGTGCGCGTGTGGACAGCTACATCCAGGAGCTGGTGCGTGAGGGCGGCATCGAGGGCATGATGACGGTCGGAGAGATGAATTCGACGGGCCTTGAGGCTTGCATTCGATATACGCAGCCTCAAAACCACGAGCTCGCTATGACCTTCAACTTCCATCATCTGAAGGTCGATTTTGAGAACGGGAAGAAGTGGGTAAACAAGGTTCCTGACTTCGCGCTGTTGCAAAAGACTCTTGCCACCTGGCAGGAGGGTATGCAGGCGGGCGGTGGTTGGAATGCCGTGTTCTGGGACAATCACGACCAGCCACGCGCCCTCTCGCGTTTTGGGACCGACGGTTCCCTGCGCATTCCCGCGGCAAAGATGCTCGCGCTCTTTATGGACCTGTTGCGCGGCACGCCCTATATCTATCAAGGTGACGAGCTGGGCTCGACCAACGCACACTTTACGAGCATCGAAGAGTTCAACGATGTCGAGAGCCGCAACTATTACCGCATCTTGCTCGAGCAGGGAAAGGCGCCCGAAGAGGCGCTCGCGATCATTAACATGCATTCGCGCGATAACGGCCGCCTGCCTATGCAGTGGAATGGCGAGGTGCACCATGGTTTTTCGATCGCTGAGCCTTGGGTTCCGATGGCTCGCGATGCGAAGGATTGTAGCCAAGATGAGATAACGGCGGAGCTCGAAGTGGGCGTGTCGAATTCAATTTTTGAGTTCTATCGTCAGGTGAATGAGCTGCGGCACGAGTTGCCTGTGGTGGCGACGGGCAAGGTCCGTTTTGTTGACGCGGACAGTGCGCCCGTGCTCGCGTATGGGCGATTTGGCAATCTTCCTGTCGGAGAGCCCTATGATGCGTCGGTGGCAACGATCGAAGACATGTCCGCGCCTGGATCGATGCTTGTGGTTGCCAATTTCTCCGATGATACGAGCGAAGTGGGCCCGGAAGTCCGGGATCTGCTGGCTCAAGGGGAGTGGGACGTGCTGTTGCGCTCTTATGGGGATGTTGAGGACCTGCAGGCACTTCGCCCCTTTGAGGGATATGCGCTCATTCGTAAATAGGCGCATGGGTATTGTGTCCATTTGCAGCTGAGCGCGGCGTGATTGGCACAAGAAAACGGCTCAAATCCGGATTTGGATTTGAGCCGTTTGTCGTTACTGCTCGGGTTCTTCGACTTTGTCGATGGTCCAGGCGGCGCCGAGGCCGCTGGAGGTGTTGCGGCGGATGCGCACGGTGACTTCGTGACGCTCGCCGGCTTGCGTGTAGCGCAGCGGGAAGCTTGCGCGGTTGCGTGCGGCGTCGATGGTGCCGCGCTCGCGGGCGATCCAGTAGTACTCGCCGACGATGCCGAGGGTGTCGGCGCCGTAGGGGAGGTAGGTCGACAGCTGGTGCAGGAGCGGGCCGGGGCAGAAGATCTCGGTCGCAAAGTCGACGGGGAAGTCGTCGGGGATGGTCGGTGCTGCGGGCTTGGGGGCTGGGGTCGCAGCGGGGGCCGGGGCCGGTGCGGGTGCGGGAATTTGGTCGCAAGCGGGCGCGGGCACAGCCTCGGTGACAGATATGGGACCAGTCGTTGCTTCCGACTTGACCGCAGAATCTGCGGGCTCCACGGTAACGGGCGCGTCTGTAGCTGCGGTTTCAGCTTCAACCTGCGTCGCATTCTCATTCTCGACGCTCGGCTTTGCCTCGACGGGCGTGGATGCCATGGTGGTGATGCCAGCGTTGGCGTTTTCAGGGTCGTAGACCACCGTGAGTGAAATTGCGGGCTGTGGCGCTTCAGGTTCCGGCGTTGCCGCGGAGGTGTCCTGCTCAACGGATTCGTCGGACTGATTGTCCTCGGCATCGTCGCCAAAGATGTCGCTGTTTTGGAACACGGGCGTCTCGGGTTGGCCGGTGGCATCTTCGGTCGCCGGCTCGGGGGCCTCGCCGGTTTCCACGATGGCTTCCTGCTCGGGAAGGGCTGCGGGATTGGCCGTGGCAGCGATTTCGGTTTCGATTTCTACCGTTGCCTCAACAACGACTTCGACCTCTACCTCGGGTTCCGGCGCGGCCTCGACCTCAACAGCAGACTCAGGCTCGGGACGCTTGACATGCTTGGGGCGTACGGCCTTGAGGTCCTTCTCGCCGCGCTTCTTCTTTTTGTAGGACTGCTTGGCGCCCTTGGCCGCCTTGGGCTTATCATCGCCCTTGGCAAGGGCGGCGTCCCAGGCCTCGTTGGCGATGACGGTGGCATACAGTCGCCCGCCCTTAAAGACGGTCAGTTTAATGCAGTCGTCGAGTTCTTCGAGCAGCTCGCGCGTGGACTCAAAACCAAGGTCGTGGGCGGCCATATCGCCGGCGGCGAGTGCCTCTTCGACCTGCGTCATAAATGTTTGCTTGCCACATCCAATCGCATCGCGCAGCAGGCGATACAGATAGATGTGGTTGCCCAGCGAAAGCATGGGCCTAACTATTGTCTTGCTCATGGCAAATCTCCTCTTTACATACGTAGAGCATCTTACCATCGCACGTGGTTTGGCATTGCGGCACCTGAGACAAACGGGCGCGAATCACTGCCGATTCGCGCCCGTTGTCTAGGTTGCCTATCTGGGGATGCAGCCCCTAGTTGCCCGATGCCGTGCCCTGGTTTGAGCTGTCAGATGCCGTGCCAGATGCGGCGCCGCTCGAGCTGCTAGTGTTGCCGCTGTCGGTTGTGCCCGTTCCCGACGTGTTGCCGTTTGCCTGGTCGCCCGTGCTCGGCTGTGAGCCGTCGGTCGTTTGGCTTGAATCGGTCGTGCTGGACTGCGTGCCGCTGTTGGCCGTAGAGGAATCGGTGCCCTGCGATTGGTCTTGGGTGTTTGAGGAAGAATCGGCAGAGGTGGAACTGTCTTGTGTGTCGTCCGTTTGTGCCTGTTGACTCTGCGACTGGGTGTTGCCATTTGCATCGCTCTCGGTCGTGTGCGACGACAAGATCGGCTCGGGGCGCGCGCCCAAACCCTCGCCGGCCGTAGTGACAAGGATGGCTCCGGCGCAAAGGATGACTGCGACGACGGCAATGGCGATCGAGAAGACAACGACCTTCTTTTGCGTTTGGCTGCGCTCTGCCGCCGCCTTGGCGCGCAGGCTGTTGGGGGCAACGCGGGCCGTGGTCGCACGTCCCGCAACCTGTCGCATCTCCTGCGTGGTTGCGGCGCCACCGAGGTGCTCGTTGACATTGGGCTCAACAGGCTCATAGGCGCCGGCGGGATGGTCGATCGCATCGTGCGTGCCCTTGATGACCTCGGCGCTAGCCGAGATAAAGTGGCGGTAGACCTGCGAGGACACAACGGTGATGACCGAGCTCACGGCGGCGCCGATCACTGAGCCGGCGATGCCGATCTTGGAGGCCAGTGCAACGCTTGTGGCGGCAGCTGCGGCGCCGGCGACAATCTGGGGAATGGAAATATCATCGAACAGGCCTTTTTTGGGTGCGATAGCCATGGTCTGGCCGATGGAGTGGTTCTCGTGAACGCCGTTGTTGAGTGCGGCGGGAGTCATGACGCGCGTGCGCGGTGCATCGGTGTACTTGGTCGTCATACGGGGTCCTCCCGGTGTAAATCTGCTTCGTTTCATGCAGCCATCAGGGTACCCATTCAATGTGAAACGCATATGTCGTTTGTCAGATACCATCAAGTTATCAAGGGCACACACCGTTTTTGGCGTGAGCGCTTGATGCTAAACTGGATAAACGATTGCGAGGTGGTTGCCATGATGTATCCGTATATGACATTCGAAGACGGCACTGAGGTCGTCCATTCTGACCTGATTGTCGATGGCGACATCGAAAAGGTTATTGTGCATTTTGAGCGACCGACGGCAGAGGGCTTCGACTCCGCTCGCTGCGAGCTGCCTTCTTACAATTGGACCATGTGGGAGGGGCGCTTTACAGACGAGGAAAAGCGAGGCTTCGAGATTTTTCTGAGCAACAATGCCCATCTTCTATATCGGTATGCCGCAAGCGGAGGAGCTAAGGTTGCCTAGCCTATTTCTCGTGGACGAGATTTCGTTCTACTGCTGAAACGCCGCTTCGCTTTTTAGTCTTTAACGTGAGCCCGTCTCCATCTGCGCTGATTGAGCTTGACAGTACAATGGAGGCGGACTATATCGCCGCTACTCGTCGCGGCTAAACGGATGTGTTGGAGCTCGCATGAACGATTTTCTAAACGGCCAAGTTGAGAACGATGGCTTTTTGCGTGTGGCGGCGGCGTCGCCGCGGATTCGTGTGGCCGATGTCGAGGGCAATGCCGAGGTGGCACTGACGGCTGTTCGCGAGGCTTCCGAGCGCGGCGTTCGTGCGCTTGTGCTGCCCGAGCTTAACCTGACCGGCTACACCGCGGCCGACCTATTCCATAACCGCACGCTGCTGCATGCTTGTGAGGCCGCGCTTGTGCGTATTCTCGATGAGACCCACGAGCTGCCGATTGTCTTTACGGTCGGTCTTCCCGTTGCGGTGGCTGAGAACATCTACAACTGCGCTGCCGTGTGCTGCGCGGGCGAGCTTTTGGGCCTTACGGCCAAGAAGCACCTGCCCAATTATGGCGAGTTCTATGAGCGCCGCTGGTTTGCTCCGGCACCCGCCGATCCCATGTGGATTGAATTTGCCGGCCAGGGTCCGGTGCCGCTTGGTTCGGGGCTTATCTATCGTTGCTGTGACGAGGGTGCCGAGGACATGGTGCTGGGCGTGGAGGTCTGCGAGGACCTGTGGGTGCCGGCACCCGCTTCGACCGAGATGGCGCTTGCCGGCGCGACGGTGATCCTCAATCCGTCGGCTTCGGACGAGATCATCGGAAAGGCCGACTACCGCCGCAGCCTCATCTCCAACCAGAGCGCGCGCCTGTACTGCGCCTATGCCTACGCGGACGCGAGTGAGGGTGAGTCTACGACTGACATGGTCTTTGCGGGGGAGAACCTCGTCTACGAAAACGGTTCGAAGCTCGCCGCGACCAAACTGCTCACCTGCGACATGGCGGTGGCCGACGTTGACCTTGATCGTCTGGTGGCCGAGCGCCGCCGCTCGACGACGTGGACGCGCCCGGATGAAGCGCTGGAGGCCACGACCGTTGAGTTTTCGTTTGAGGACACGCTCGCAGAAGAACCCGCCCTGCGCGATGCCTGCGACATCGAGCGCGTCTTCCCGCGCGCGCCTTTCGTCCCGGCAGACCACGGTGACCTGGCCGAGCGCTGCGAGACCATCCTCGACCTGCAGACCGCCGGCCTTAAGACACGCTTGGCCCATACGGGTACCAAAGCGGCCGTCATCGGTCTTTCGGGCGGCCTCGATTCCACGCTGGCGCTGCTCGTGACTGTTCGTGCGTTCGATGCCTTGGGCTTGCCGCGTACCGGTATCACGGCCGTCTCCATGCCTGGCTTTGGCACGACGCATCGCACCAAGTCCAATGCCGAATCGCTCGCTCGCGACCTGGGCGTGAGCTTCCGTGAGGTCTCGATTCACGCGGCTGTGGAGCAACACTTCAAGGACATCGAGCACGACCCGGCGGTCCAAGACGTGACCTACGAGAACAGCCAGGCGCGCGAGCGCACGCAGATTCTGATGGATCTGGCCAACCAAGCCGGCGGCTTTGTCATCGGCACGGGCGACCTCAGCGAGCTGGCGCTCGGCTGGGCCACCTACAACGGTGACCATATGAGCATGTATGCCGTCAACGCGAGCGTGCCCAAGACGCTCGTGCGCCATCTGGTGCGCTATGCGGCCGATGTCTTTGGCGGTCGCATCGCCGCCACACTGCTCGACATCCTCGATACGCCGGTGTCGCCCGAGCTCCTGCCCCCGACGGGCGATGGCGAGATTGCTCAGAAAACCGAGGATCTGGTGGGCCCGTACGAGCTGCACGACTATTTCCTCTATTACCTGCTGCGCTTTGGCTTTGAGCCGGGCAAGATCTACCGCATGGCGCTCAAGAGCTTTGAGGGTGTCTACGACGAGGCAACCATCCACACGTGGCTGCGAACGTTCTACCGCCGTTTCTTTGCCCAGCAGTTTAAGCGCAGTTGCCTGCCCGACGGTCCCAAGGTGGGCTCGGTCACGCTCAGCCCGCGCGGCGATTGGCGCATGCCGAGCGACGCCAGCTCGCGTCTGTGGCTCGCACAGATCGACGCGCTGCGCCCGATTGACTAACGCCGCGCCTCGATTGGCTAAGGTTGGCTAAATTGAACCAAAACGGGGGATGCAAGCGTTACACTTTTGCAATCTGATGGCCCGTATCGCGCGGCGCTCTTGTCGGAGCGCCGCGTTTTTTGTATCGAAAGGTGGCACCATGCAGGCATCGCAGCGTCTCGACCGCTTTGGCGCGGAGGTTTTTGCCTCGCTCAACAACAAGCTTCTTGCGCTTAAAGCCCAGGGCAAGACCATTTACAACATGAGTGTGGGCACGCCCGACTTTAAACCGTACGACCACGTGGTCGAGGCGCTGACCCAGGCCGCCCAGGACCCCGAGATGTGGAAGTACGCCCTGCGCGATCTGCCCGAGCTCAAACAGGCCGTGTGCGATTATTACGAGCGTCGCTTTGGCGTTTCGGGCATTACGCCGTCCATGGTGCAGTCGTGTAACGGCACGCAGGAGGGCGTGGGTCACTTGGGCCTGGCGCTGCTCGACCCGGGCGATACCATTCTGGTACCCGATCCGTGCTACCCGGTCTTTGAGGCGGGTGCCAAGATCGCCGATGCCAAGCTCGAGTACTACCCGCTGGTCGCCGAGCACAACTACCTGCCCTATGTGGCGGGCATTGATCCCGAGGTCGCCGACCGCGCCAAGTACATGATCGTGTCGCTGCCCGCCAACCCGGTGGGCTCGGTGGGCACGCCCGAGGTTTACGAGGAGATCATCGCCTTCGCCCGCGAGCACGACCTGTTGATCGTCCACGACAACGCCTACTCGGACATCGTGTTCGATGGCGAGCCGGGTGGCAGCTTCCTGCAGTATCCCGGCGCGCTCGAGGTGGGCGTGGAGTTTTTCTCGCTCTCCAAGTCGTTTAACGTCACCGGCGCCCGCATTGGCTTTTTGGTCGGTCGCGAGGACGTGGTCTCGGCCTTCGCCAAGCTGCGCAGCCAGATCGACTTTGGCATGTTCTTCCCGATCCAGAAGGCCGCTATCGCCTGCCTCAACGGTCCGCGCGATGAGGTCGAGGCGCAGCGCCTGAAGTACCAGGAGCGCCGGGATGCCCTGTGCGACGGTCTTGAGGGCCTGGGCTGGGAGCGCCCCAACGCGCATGGCTCCATGTTCGTGTGGGCCAAGCTCCCCGGCGGCCGCACCGACTCGATGGCGTTTTGCGAGGAGCTCATGGAGAAGGCCGGTGTCGTCGTGACGCCGGGTGCGAGCTTTGGTCCTTCGGGCGAGGGGCACGTGCGTATGGCGCTGGTGCTGCCGCCCGATCAGATCGCCTTGGCTGTTGAGGCTATTCGCGAGGCGGGCCTGTATTAGGGATTCGTTTTTGTGAGTCAATAGCTCGAAACCGATTTCGTGCAGTTATTATACGAATTCTGCAAACAATTTCGGTAAACGGTCGATATTTGACTGCAATAGGAGCATAATCAAAGTCCCGATTGGATGTATTGGGATTACGGCAAGCCGCTCGGGTCGCCCTGGGCGGTTTGTTTGTGGAGAGAGATGGGAGTTTGTAATGGTTAACGAGAAGAAGGTCGCTATTGTCGGCTGCGGTTTCGTCGGTTCGTCCTCGGCGTTCGCACTGATGCAGAGCGGTCTGTTCTCCGAGATGGTCCTCATCGACGTGGACAAGAACCGCGCCGAGGGCGAGGCCCTGGATATTGCGCACGGCATGACGTTTGCCGAGCCGATGAAGATCTATGCCGGCGATTATTCCGATGTCGCCGATGCCGCGATGATCGTCGTCACCGCTGGCGCTGCCCAGAAGCCCGGTGAGACCCGCCTGGACCTGGTCAACAAGAACGTCAACATCTTTAAGTCCATCATCCCTGAGATTAAGAAGTCCGGCTTTGACGGCATCCTGCTGATCGTCTCCAACCCGGTTGACGTTCTGACCTATGCCGCCATCAAGATGTCCGGCCTGCCCGAGGGCCACGTCATCGGTTCCGGCACCGTGCTCGACACTGGCCGTCTGCAGCAGATGCTCGGCGCACACGTCGAGGTCGACCCGCGCGACGTCCAGGCTTACGTCATGGGTGAGCACGGCGACTCCGAGTTCGTCGCCTGGTCCAGCGCTCAGGTTGCCGGCGTGCCGCTGAGCACCTTCTGCGAGCTTCACGGCCATCTGGAGCACGAGGCTGCCGAGAAGCGTATCGCCGAGGACGTCAAGAACTCCGCCTACACCATCATCGAGAAGAAGCACGCCACCTACTATGGCGTCGCCATGGCTGTTAAGCGTATCTGCACCGCTGTCATGCGTGACGAACAGACTGTTCTTCCCGTATCCTCGCTCATGGTGGGCGAGTATGGCCTGTCCGATCTGGCCATCTCCATGCCGACCGTCGTCGGTCGCGACGGCGTTGTCTGCCGCGTCCCCGTGCCGCTGAACGAGTCCGAGCAGGGCGAGCTCACCGCTTCTGCCAAGGCTCTCAAGGACATCATCGACAGCGTCGATTTCTCCTGCTAAATCAAGCTCTTTTGGGCAACAGGCTACAATGAAAGGCGTCCGGGTCCTTCTGCCCGGACGCCTTTTTTGGTGCAAAGGGGTCGGGTTTGTTTGCACCATTGTTGATGGGAGGGCAATGTCGGATTCGCCTAACTTTTTGACTTATGCCCAGACGGCGTTCGATTCGTTTGAGGAGCGGTCGTTCTGCGCGGTGGACAGTCTGGTGTTTGCATGGCTGTCGTATTTGCGCTTGCCGGGTGATATGCCGGAGCTTGCCGGCTGGCAGGGGCTGGACGTGCGCGAGCTGCTGCGTGCCGAGTGCTACCAGGACATGATTGGCGACCTGTGGGATCCGGAGGAGAGTCGCGCCTTGCTGGAGGCTGTTGCGGCAAGTCCTCGCTACCGCGGCGTGTGCGTTTGCGGCTATCGTGCCGTGAACGATGCGTCGATGACGGAGCAATTTGCAGCCATGACGTTCCGCTTTCCGGCAGGATTTAGCTACCTTTCCTTCCGCGGGACCGACAGCACGATCGTGGGCTGGAAAGAGGACTTTAACATGGCGTTTCGGTGTCCTGTGCCCTCCCAGGAATCTGCGGCGCGCTACGTGGATGAGGCGGCGGCCGCGATTGATGGACCGCTCTTGTGCGGAGGCCATTCCAAGGGCGGCAACTTGGCGGTGTATGGCGCGGCGATGTGCTCTGACGCTGCTAGCGACCGGATCGAGCGGGCCTTCTCCCATGATGGCCCCGGCTTTGTCGAGGAGTTCCTGAGTGGCGAAGCTTTTACGGGCCTGTCCGGTCGCATCGATAAGACCCTGCCCCAGTCGTCGATTTTCGGCATGATGTTCGAGACGCAGGAGGACTATGCCATCGTCGAGAGCACGGAGTTCAGTCTGCTGCAACATAATCCCTTCAGCTGGGTCATTGACGGCTGCGACTTTGTGTATTGCGAGCGCCTGTCTGCCGGCGCCCGATACGTCGATAGCTCCATTCGTGAGATGTTGCTTGCAGTGGAGCCTGCCGAACGCGAGCGCTTCGTAGATGCACTGTTCTCCGTGTTTGAAGCCACGGGCGCCGAACGGTTCGCGGATATCGCAGGGAATCTACGTGAGAGCCTGCCGGTGATGCTCCAGACGGCTCAGGGCTTTGATAAGGATACTCGCCGTTTTATTTCGCAGACTATCGCAGCGATCCTTAAGTGTGCGCTGCTGCCCAAGCGCCCCGAGCTTAATGTTCCTGCTGCCGGTAAGAGCTTGGCAGAGCAGCTTGAGGCGTGGCAGTCCGAGCTCCTGCACTAACAGTTGGTTCATTGGGGTCAGGTTTGTCTGCACCATGTTTGTGCAAAGTAACATGACCCCAATGCACCAATCTCCGATGCGCGCGGGGTGGGCTCGACCGCTATACTGATTCGTGCTGAAATCGATCTAGAACGGAATTCCGTATATGAAAATCAATCACGCAATCCTGCATATCCTGGACTTTGACTCGGCTGTCAACGTCATGAGCCAGCGCGAGCTCGATATCGAGAGCCGTACCGTGCGCAACTTCGTGACCACGCACCTGCGCCGCGCCCGCACTTCGGCCGATAACAAGCGTGCCACGTTTGCCGAGAACTCCGCATTCGGCGGCGAGCTCAAGGGTTATTTCTTTGGCGAGCGCGAGTTCGTAGACCTGTCGCAGCAGATTGCGGAGTTCATCTCTTCGGAGCTTACCAAGGCCGAAAAGGCCGAGTCCACCGACGTGCTTGTGGCGGACTTTGACGATGACGAAGACGCTCGCTGGTTTGCCGTTATGCTGTTGGGTTCCAAGCAGGCCTTTATGCATGAGGTGGGTCGCGAGGAGGGCGAGGTGCGCAACGATATCGCGCGCCATTACGCCATCCTGCCGAACCCTTCGCAAAAGGTGCCGAGCTACGCCATCGTGCGCGCGAGCACTATGGAGATCGGCTATGTGGACAAGAAGCGCAAGATCGCCGGCGAGGACCGCATGCTCATCCCTGACGGCCTGCTGCAGTGCGATACGGGCGTGTCGGGCAAGGAGGTTATCGACACCGTGACGCGTGTGGTCGAGGAGGTTGCCGAGGAGCACGGCGCCAACACGGCCGTGGCGCTCGCCAAGGTCAAGGCCGCTGTTGCCGAGAAGGTCGAAGACGACGAGGAACTGCCGCCTTGGGATATCGTTGACGAGGTCTTTGAGGACGAGCCGGTCATCAAAGAGAGCGTGCGTGCGGCGCTGACCGAGGAGAAGGTGCCCGAGCGCGTGCCCGTGGAGCGCAAACAGGTCGAGCGCGCGGCCGTGCGCAATCATAAGATTCGTACCGACACGGGCATCGAAATCAGCTTCCCGGCCGAGATGGGCTCGAACTCCGAGTACATCGAGTTCGTCAACGAGCCCAACGGCCTCATCTCCATTGAGCTCAAAAACATCGGCAGTATTGAGAATCGATAGGGCAATAGTTTCTTCCGAAGAGAAATCTGGATTATCTTTTGAAGTATACTTTGAAATATAATCCAGATTATTTTTTGGAGGTACAAATGTCCCCACTTGTTCTGGAAAAGCCGGTGTTTACAAAAGATCAGGTAGTTTCTGCTACCGAAGCGAGCAAGTCCTTATCTGCCGTTCGCAAGCGTGCTAAGCGCGCGCCGCAGTTTATCGCCGATCATAACGACATCGATACCGTGATTATCGACTACGCCGCCTATGAGGAAATGTACGGCGCCCTACAGTACCTTCGCGAACTTGAGCTTGATCGCATCGCGGCGGATCGAATCAAAAATGGACCGCACGAGTTTGTTCCGTTTGAGGATGCTCTGACCCCAGAGGAACTCAAGGAGTTCGAATCGATGGATCCTGATGCGATTTCCGATGAGGATCTTTTCGAATGAGCGGGCACTTTGTCGTCGGCTTTTTGAGCCGAGACGTCGAGAAGGAGTATCAAAAACTAGATGGTTCCCAGCGAAGACTCGTCCGCATTGCAGTGGCGAAATTACAGACGCGTGCCGATGAAATCGGAACGCCGCTTCACGGTGAGCTTGCCGGCTGCAAAAAGGTTAAATGGCGAAAGGCGGGACTCCGAATGGTGTTCCGAATCCGAGAGAACGGAACGGTTGAGATTGCCGAGATCGTGGCAATAGGACGGCGCGACCGTTCCGAGGTCTACAAGACGGCCGCAGAGCGCCTGTCAAAACAACCAGCCATGGTCGAATACGACGGAACCCTGAGATAAAAAAGGCCGAAGCCCCAATGGAGCTTCGGCCTTTTTACATGGGATGAATTGCACTGCGGGCCGACGCCCCTCTAGAGTTGACGTAAACCTTCCTCGAGGCCGGTCTTGCTGTCGGTCTGGGCGTCGCGCATCTTGATGACGCGGGCGGGAACGCCGGCCACGACGGCGCCGGCGGGGACGTCCTCGACGCATACGGCACCGGCGGCTACGACGGCGCCCTTGCCCACGCGCACGCCCTCCAGGACCACGGCGTTGGCGCCAATCATGACATCGTCCTCGATGATGACGGGCGTGGCGCTCGCGGGCTCCACGACGCCCGCCAGGACGGTGCCCGCGCCAATGTGGCAGTTCTTGCCCACGGTGGCGCGGCCGCCCAGCACGGCACCCATATCGATCATGGAACCCTCGCCGATAACGGAGCCGATGTTGATGATGGCGCCCATCATGATGACGGCGCGGTCGCCGATCTCGACGCGGTCGCGGATAATCGCGCCCGGCTCGATGCGGGCGTTGATGCCCTTAAGGTCGAGCATGGGGACGGCGGAGTTACGGCAGTCGTTCTCGACGTCGTAGTAGTCGATAGAGTCGGCGTTGGCATCGAGGATGGCCTTGAGCTCGTCCCAGTCGCCAAAGACGGTCTTGCCGCGGCGGCCGCCGTAGACGTGTGCATCGCCCCAGGCAACCTTCATGCCGGGCTTCTCGCGCACATACAGCTTGACGGGCGTCTTCTTGGGCGCGGTGGCGATGTAGTTGATAATCTCCTGTGCATCCATCTCGGCTGCGTTGCTCATATACTGTTTCTCCTTTACGTGGGCTTGGTTAATGATTGGTTAGGCAAACATGACCTGATCGAAGGTGTAGAAGCCGGGCTCGCGGGCCACGAGCTTCTGAGCGGCGGCCAGGGCGCCGTTGACGAAGATCTGGCGGCTCGCGGCGCGATGGCTGAGCGTGACTTCCTCGTCCTGGCCAAAGAAGCTCACCTCGTGCACGCCGGCGACGGTGCCGCCGCGTAGCGAATGCATGCCGATTTCTTTGGGGTCGCGCGCGCCGCACATGCCCTCACGGCCGTAGACGGGGTGGTAGCCGGCCTCGGGCTCGGCTTCGACGACGGCATCGAGCAGCAGCTTGGCGGTGCCGCTGGGGGCATCGACCTTTTGGTTGTGGTGTGTCTCGACGATCTCGCAGTCAAAGCCGGGTAGCTCGCGTGTGGCCTGGGCCACCAGGTGACGCAGGGCGGCGATGCCGATGGAGTAGTTGCCCGAGTGCATGACGCGGGCGTTCTGGCCCAGCTCGCGCAGGCGGTTCATCTGCTCGGGCGTATATCCCGTGGTGCCCGAGACCAGTGCAGCGCCCGTGCGCTCGACATAGGCGACAACGGCGTCAAAGGTCACGACGTTCGAGAAGTCGATGATCACATCGGCCGCCGGGGCGCTCTCGAGCTCGGTCAGATCAAAGCCGATCTGGGCGACGATATCAAAGACGGGCTGACCGGCGGCGTCGACAATGCCTTCGGCGGTAGTGCGGATAAGCGAGCCCATGCGGCCCGTTCCCATAATGACGGTCTTAATCAACCAGACCAGCTCCCTTCAGAGCATCGGTGAGTGCAGCGCGCGTGTCGTCGGCCATGGGGCACAGCGGCATGCGGTAGTTGGCTTCGATCATACCCATCTGCGCAAGTGCTTCCTTAACGGGAATGGGGTTGACCTCGCTAAAGAGGGCGTTGATGAGCGGCTGGCCGGCAATTTGGATGTCGCGGGCACGTGCCACGTCGCCATCCAAATAAGCGCGGCACATATCGTGCACGAGTTGCGGTTGCACGTCGGCCCACACGCTGATGGTGCCCGAGGCGCCCAGGCTCATGAGCGGCACGGTGAGCGCGTCCTCGCCCGAATACATGCGGAAGTCGTCGGACAGCAGATGTGCGATCTTGGCGGCAAAGGCGACGTTACCCGAGGCCTCTTTAATGCCCATGATGTTGGGGTGCGCGGCCAGGCGCTCCACATTGCGCTCGCTGATGCCGCAACCGCAACGGCCGGGGATGTTGTATAGGATGCAGGGGATATCCACGGCGTCTGCAACGGTCTTAAAGTGCTGGTAGATGCCCTCTTCGTTGGACTTGTTGTAGTAGGGGGTAATGAGCAGCAAGCCGTCGGCTCCCAAGCCCTGGTAGGTGAGCGACTTGGTGAGCATCGTCTGTGTGGAGTTGGAGCCCGAGCCGGCGATGACGGGGATACGGCCTGCGACCTGCTTGACCACGGCGGCGACAACGGAGTTGTCCTCGTCATCGGTCATCGTGGCGCTCTCGCCGGTGGTGCCCAGGGCGAGAATAGCGTCGGTGCCGTTTTGCAGGTGGAAATCGACCAGGCGCTCGAGCGCGTCGAAGTCGACGCTACCGTCCTTTTTAAACGGCGTGACGAGGGCGACGATCGAGCCCTCGAGATTGCGGACATCCATATTCTTCTCCTTCGCTTCTGCGATCTGGATGCGTTTGTTCCATTGGGCAGCGACTGCCAGGCGCTCGTCCTGAGCACGACGGCGGGCGCTTTCGGCGCGCGATTTGGCCAGCAACTCGCGTCCGCACGGCAGCACGTCGAGCGTGGCGAAGTAGTCGCCCGGGCGCTCGGCACGACGGATAAGATCCGCCGAGCCGTCGGGACGCAGCAATACCTCGGCAGAGCGCAGGCGCCCGTTGTAGTTGTAGCCCATGGAGTAGCCATGTGCGCCCGTATCGTGAATCACGAGCAGGTCGCCCATATCGATCTGCGGCAGCTCGCGGTCGATGGCGAACTTGTCGTTGTTTTCGCACAGGTTGCCCGTGATGTCATACGCGTTCGTGACCGGTGCTGCAGTCTTGTCGGCGCCACCCGGCTGACCCATCACCGTAATGTGGTGGTAGGCACCATACATAGCTGGACGAATGAGGTCGACGGCGCTTGCGTCCACGCCGATATAGTCCTTGTAAATCTGCTTCTCGTGGATGGCCTTGGTGACCAGGCAGCCGTAGGGGCCCATCATAAAGCGGCCCATCTCGGTGCAGATCGCCACATTGCCCATGCCGGCGGGGACCAGAATCTCGTCGTAGGCCGCGTGTACGCCCTCGCCGATGGCGTGGATGTCGTTAGCCTGCTGCTCGGGCAGGTAGGGGATACCCACACCGCCGGACAGATTGATAAAGGCGACATGTGCGCCGGTCTCATGCTCCAAGCGCACGGCAAGTTCAAAGAGGATGCGTGCGAGCTTGGGATAGTAGTCGTTAGTGACGGTGTTACTGGCAAGGAAGGCATGGATGCCAAAATTCTCGGCGCCCTTGGCCTTGAGCATGCGGAAAGCCTCAAAGAGCTGCTCGGTGGTCATGCCGTACTTGGAGTCACCGGGGTTGTCCATGATGCCGTTGGAGAGCTGGAACAGGCCGCCCGGATTAAAGCGGCAGCTGACTGTCTTGGGGATGGGGCCCGCGACGCGCTCAAAGAACTCGATGTGGCTGATGTCGTCAAAGTTGACGATGGCGCCCAGTTTATCTGCAAGGGCAAAGTCCGCCGCCGGCGTGTCGTTGGACGAGAACATGATGTCGTGTCCCGTGATGCCCAGTGAACGGGCAATCATGAGCTCGGTATAGCTCGAGCAATCGCAGCCGCAGCCGTATTCGTTGAGAATGGAGATGAGCGCCGGGTTGGGATTGGCCTTGACGGCAAAGTATTCCTTAAAGCCCGGGTTCCATGCGAAGGCGTCGCGCACTTCTTGCATGTTGCGGCGGATGCCCGCCTCGTCGTATAGGTGAAACGGCGTGGGGAACTGCTCGACGATATGCTCGAGCGTCTCCTTGTCCACAAACGGCTGCTTGGCCGCATATGCCTCGTTGGGGGTCAATGCCATGTCCCGTAAACCTCGCTATCCAGACGGCGCCATCGGCGCATCGAATCCGCATAGCGTGGACCCAATGTCCGGATAGCGCTCCCGCATTGCTGCAGACAGTCCTGCGGGTGTTTCCCGCAGGCCCACCAGGTCGTTCGTGCCCGAAAAACCCAGTTCGGCGGGTTTCGCCTCCCCGCGGGGTCAAAGTCTGCCGACTCGCCCGCGGCTCTTCGTGCCCGCGCCTCTATCAAGTGGTAAAGACCCTACCACGTTGCACTTTACCAAACAAGAGTATTCGTATATAACGTTTAAAAAATGCAGGGATATGCTGGAAATAAGGGCGCGGCAATCTTGCGGCACAATAGGTGACAACCGAATTGTCCCATGAAAGGAATTCCTATGACCGAGCTCCAAGAACTCCGTCGTTATCGTCGCGACCTGCATCGCATTCCGGAGCTCGACTTCGATCTTCCGCAGACGATCGCCTATATCGAGGGTGTGCTCGCTCCGCTTGCCTGCGAGGTGACCCATCCGTGTCCGAGCTGCGTCTGCGCCTTCTTCGATGCCGGTGTGGGCGCTGCGCACGCCATGGCGATTCGTGCCGACATGGACGCCCTGCCTATCGCGGAGGCGACGGGTGTTGATTTCGCCTCGACGCATCTCGGCAAGATGCACGCTTGCGGCCACGATGGCCATATGGCCATGGCGCTCGCGGCAGCGACTTTTGTCGACCGTACGATCCGTGAGCAGCCAGGCGTCATCAAACGCAACGTGCTCTTTGTGTTTCAGCCGGCCGAGGAAACGACCGGTGGCGCCAAGACGGTATGCGAGAGTGGCGTGTTTGAGCGTTACGGGGCCGATCGCATCTTCGGCTTCCACGTGTGGCCCGATCTGCCCGCCGGCACGTTGGCGAGCTGTTCCGGTCCACTGCTGGCGCGCTCGAGCGAGACACACATTCATATCCATGGCGCGAGTATCCATATCGCCAAGACCTACGGCGTTCCGGTCGAGGAATCGCACGATGCGGCGCTGGCAGCAGCCAAGTTCTTGGTTGCCGAGCGCGAGCTGATGGACGAGTTGGGTGCCGACGAGCCCTGCATTGGTAAGTTCGGCCTGCTGCAGGCCGGCACCGTCTGCAATGCGGTGGCGGGGGAGGCCCATGTTGCGGGCAGCTTGCGCGTGTTTACGGACGATATGTTCGACCGCGCACGCGAAGGCGTACGCCGTGTGCTCGATGAAGCATGCGCTGCAACGGGATGCACGTACGATCTCGATTTTGCCGAGGGCTATCCGCCGGTCGATAACGACCCCAAGCTGTTCGCCCACATTGCGCCTGCCTTGTCCGAGCTGCAACTTGTGGACGAGCCGCTGTTAATCGCTGAGGATTTCGCGTTCTATCAGCGCCATCTGCCGGGCGTGTTCTTCTTGCTGGGCACGGGTGTGCCGGAGGGTCAAGAAAACCCGAGCGATTCGGATGGCTGTCCCACCTATGCCATGAGCGCTCTGCATACCGATACCATGCTCTTTGACGAGGAAATCCTACTCAAAGGCTTCGATGTCTACAAACGATTGCTTTTGCTTGACTAAGGCGTGAAGGATTATTTGTTCTAGAAAACACGAACAAACGTACGATATAATAGAGATGTAAGTCTATAGAAACGTTTGACGTTACTAACGTAAGGCGATACTATGATAGCATCGTATAAAGATGAGGATACCGAACGCTTTGCCATGGGTGTGCGGGTCAGGAGGTTCGTGCCCTTTGAGCGTGTTGCGTTGAGGAAGATTCGCCAACTGCAGGTTTGTGCTTCGCTTGATGATCTTCGCGTTCCACCGGGCAACCGCCTTGAAGCGCTGAAGGGCGATCGTGTCGGTCAATACAGTATCCGTGTTAACGAGCGCTATCGGGTCTGTTTTGAGTGGAGACAGGAGATGGCTTGGAATGTCGAAATCGTCGATTATCACAAGTGATGAGACTTCGGCCGATTTGTTGTCGCCGGTGACTCCTGGTGAGCTTCTCAAAGAGGAGTTTCTTGTTCCCATGGGCATTTCTCAATATCGCCTTGCGAAAGAGACCGGGATTCCGGCTCAACGCATTGGGCAGATTATCTTGGGAAGGCGTCGTGTGACGGCCGACACCGACCTCCGTCTTTGCCGTTATTTTGGCCTGACGGATGGTTATTGGCTGCGCGCTCAGGTGGCGTTTGACCTTGAGGCCGAGAAAAGGCGGGTCGAACCGGAACTCGATAAGATCGTTCCTGTTCAGCAGGCCATCGCACTGTAGCGCTCAAAGATGATGGGGGGTGGCGATGAGGCGACGCCGACAGTCTTCCGTATATAGTCCGGGTGGATGCGGGTGTGGCTTGCTACTGCTTCCGGTTATTGCTGTGAGTATTGGCGTGATGTTTGCGCTTGCCGGGTTGGCCGCGGCGGCGCTCGTGCTGCTGATTGTGGCCATTGGCGTAACGGTCTGGCTGTGCCGTTCTCGCGAGCAACGTCGTGCCGATGGTAAGACCAATGTCGGCTGGGTCGTATTCCTGGTCATTGCGTACCCGCTGAGTGTCAGCTACCTGGTGTTCTTTGTCCTGTTGATGATTAGTGCCTTTACCGGGGAATCCGTCACGGTGGGTTGATGCGCTGCCAGCAGACGGTCGTGCAAAGTGCGTTTGCTCGGCGTTTGGATAACCGCATCGGCCGTTTATCGCAACTTTAGCTCCCAGCTAATGAATTTGAGCTCGCTGCCTTCTACGATGTGCTGTGTGCCGGCACGGTAGCCGGATCGTAGGAAGGATGCATGATGAATAAGCTCGAAAACGAAGTGCTGCTGAGCCGTCGCGCTGCGCTTGGCGCATTCGCCACTGTCACCTTGGGAACCGCCGGCCTTCTTGCCGGATGCGGTAGCGATAAAGCGACCGTCACCGAGGACGCCGGCGATGGCGACAAGAAGGAAGAGGCGAAGAAGGAAGAGCAGTCCACGACTGACCTCGCCGTCGGCACGGCGGTGACCACGGCTGCCGGCCTTTCCGTTGTCGTCGATTCCGTCCAGACCGGTCTCACTAATTATGACGGCTCGACCATGACGGGCATCCATGTCACGTACGTCAACAATGGCGACGAGGGTGCGGACTACAATGTCTACGATTGGAAGGGCGAGGACGCCAACGGCGCCCAGCAAAACCAGGGGTACTACAGCGAGGGCTCCGATGAGCTGCAATCCGGCACCCTTGCCGCCGCCGGCTCCGTGGCGGGCAATATCTATTTTGATGGCGACATCAAGAAGGCGCTCTATTTTGCCAACATGTTTGATAAGTCCGCGACTGCAAGCTGGGTGCTCGCCTAGTATGTCGCTACCGTTGCGCCGCATGGGAGGTGAGGCCGTATGCCCGACAAAAAGCTGACTGACGAGTTGCTCAATGAGCTTCTCGACGCGCCAAACATCGATGGCTATATCAAGGAACACGACTTTGCCGCCCCGTCGCTTTCGAAC
Source organism: uncultured Collinsella sp. (assembly GCA_934654585.1). Lineage (GTDB taxonomy): Bacteria > Actinomycetota > Coriobacteriia > Coriobacteriales > Coriobacteriaceae > Collinsella. Next base: position 110,154 of record CAKUGF010000003.1, read on the forward strand.
TACCTTAAGCAGCTGTTGCAGGAAAAGGGTCTGGAGCGTTCGCGCGTGGTGCGTATGGCCGACCTCAATGAGACCTTTGGATATCAGATCTTTACCGGCGCGCGCCATCCAAGCCGCAATAAGGTGCTGCAAATTGCCTTTGCCATGGCGCTGACGCTCAAGGAGACCAATCGTGCGCTGACGGCAGCCGGGGTGAGCGTCCTCAACTGTAAGGACCGCCGCGATGCGATTATTATCTTTTGCATCGACCGCGGCTGCAGTCTGCAGAAGGTCAATGAGGAACTGTATCGCTTTGGCGAGGAAACGGTGAGCTAGCGGCTGCCGATCGGGCTGACGGTAGTGCCGAAATGGTATGCAAGCGAACAGGGCGCGGATGCCACGGGGTGTCCGCGCCCTGCGCTATGATGGACGCTATGGATACTCAGAGCTCAACATATTCCGACGACGAGCTGGCGGCAGCGCTCGCCGAGCACTTGGCGTCGCTCGACCGCGATGACAGTTATCGCGTGGAGCGTGTTCTCAAGTGCTCGGATATCGAGACCACCGAGCTTGTCTACTTTGAGGGCTCTGGTGGTGGCTCGCTTGGCCCCTTCGTTCGCAAACGTATCGATGCTTCCGCCCAGATCGGTGGGGCCTATGAGCGCCTGTTTGCGGCCCAGCGCGCCGGTCGTCGTTTTGAGCATCTGCCTCGAATCGTCGATTGCCGCCGCGCGGGCGATGAGCTCGACGTGGTGATGGAATATGTCGAAGGCGAGACGCTCGAGGCATTGGTGGGCCGCCTGGGGGCGACGCCCGATTACGCCCGCGAGCTGTATCCCGTTCTGTGCGATGCAGTGGGCGAACTCCATGCCGGCTTTGCGGCGATGGGGGAGGCGGTCTCGCCGGTAATCCATCGCGACCTTAAGCCTTCGAACATCATCGTGTCGGGCGTGAGCTATTCGGCCGATGGCGGCATGACCTTCTCGTCACTGGTGATTATCGATTTGGGCATCGCGCGCGTTTGGCGCGACGGTGCCGACGCCGATACCGTCAAGTTTGGCACGCGTTCCTACGCACCGCCCGAACAGTACGGTTTTGGGCAGACGAGCGTGCGCAGCGATATTTACGCGCTGGGCGCGCTGCTGTTCTTTTGCCTGACGGGGACCGATCCCAAACCGGGGCGGGACATGCGTGAGCAATGCAAAGCCCACGGTATTCCAATCCCGTTTGCCGATGTGGTATGCATGGCGATGGCGCTCGATCCGGCCAAGCGCTTTGCGAGCGCGAAGGCGTTGGGGCATGCTGCACACGCGGCGTACGAGCTGTGCCTGCCCGGGCCATCGCCCGCGATGCCGCCTGCCGCCAATGCGCCCCGTGTCGTGGTGCCCCGGGTGCCACAGCCTGTTGGCCCCGGACCTTCATCTCTCGCCGATCAGCTTCCGCCGGCTTTGCCCACTCCGTCCAGATGCGCACGTCTGCTCTCGCGTATCCCCGAACCGGTGGGGCGCATATGGAACGGATGCATCTATGCGGCAACGCTGTTGCTGTTGATGGGTAACCACCTTGCCGTGTTTTCGCCGACGGGTGAAAACCGCAACTATCCAACGTGGTTTTTGGCGCTTGAGTATTTCTTTATGGTCGACGGCCTGGTGTTGCTCATTGTGTTTGGCATCATCGATCGCCGTAGGCTCCGACGTCGCTTTCCCATACTCGATCGGTATCGGGGGAATGCCTTTGTCGAGCTATGGCTTAAGGCGCTGGCATTTATGGCCGCCGTCATGTGCGTTGTCATTGTTGTCGGCAACGCGACCGGCGTCGTCTCCTAGATAAACGAAAAAGGGCCCCGATGGGGCCCTTTGCAATAGCGCTTAGATGCGGTTCATCTGGGAAGCAACCTTGTTGTACCAGTCCTGCCATGTGGGCGGGCAGTACTTTTTGGCGGCCGCCGGGGTAAGCGTTGAGCCGTAGTTGGCGCCCAGGTAGGCAACATGGGCGGAGATGCCTTCGCTCCAGCTGCCAAAGCTGCGCCAACCGCCGCCACGGGCGCTCCAGCCCCAGGCGTTGTAGGAATTGGCGCAATAGAGACCCTTGCTGCTCTCGATGCAGGCGATGGCGGGGGACCAACGGGGGTCGACGCCGGTGTTCCAAGCGGCGACGGCAAAGTTGTAGCCCTGACCTGCCATGGGAGAGCCGGCGAGGTAGTTGTCGATGCGGCTCGTCCACTCGTTAATGAACGAGTCGTAATCGGAGTTACCGCTGTTAGAGCTATTCACCGTGGTGTCGATGGTGGTGTTGGAATTGTTTGCCTGGCTGTTGGAGTTGCTGCCGCTTACGCCCTCACCCGAGAGCTTCTCGGCTGCGGCGGCCTTGTCGGCCTCGAGCTTAGCCAGCTCGGCGGCGTTTTCCTGCTCGGCCTTTGCCTGCGCCTCGCTGCGGAGCTGCTGGGCCTGGGCCAGCGCGTCCTCAGCGTTTTTCTGCTCGCCCTCGAGCTGAGACTTGGCCTGCTCGAGCTCGGTTTTGTTCTGCTCGAGCTCGGTCTGCATCTTGTTGAGCTCTTCGATCTCGTCGACGCTCGAGCTCGTGATCTGGTTGGTGTACTTGCAGGTGGTGATAAAGTCACCCAAGCTTTGCGTGTTCACCAGGAAGCTCACGATGGGGCTGGTGCCCTTCTGGTACTTATACAGATCGCGCATGGCAGAGCTTGCCTTGGCCTGCTGCTCGGGCAGCTCGGCCTCAATCTTTTCGATATTCGCCTCATTGGAGTCAATCTGCTTTTGCAGGTCCTCGAGCTTGGTACGGGCGTCGTTGTAGGCGCTCGTAGCGTCCTCGATCTTTTTCTGGGCGGCGGAAAGCTGATCCTGCGTTGCCTGCGAGGCGGCATAGGCCGCGACGGGGGAGAGCATCGGCGTGGCCGTCAGCGCAACGGCGAGCGCGGCGCTCGTGATAATGCGAGCCGGCTTCGACGCGATGAGCGCTGCGGTGCGATGGTTCGAATGCTGCATCCAGTCCCTCTGCAATCAATCGTAGGTTATTGGTCGAGCTGTATTCTACTACTGCTTTCGACCTCAACTTGAACCTTAAAGGTTTCAAAGGGTCAAGTTGAACTTGAGGCTTTGGCCTTGACCTGCAGTTATAGTGAATTGTTGAGAAACCATAGAGTTCAACTTTAACGTTACGGAACGCTGCTTGGCCCTGATTTTTGCATTTAAAAGTAACCTCGACGTGGGGTTTTGCAACTACAGGGTTCCATCGCGGCGAGCCTGTTCGACCTCTTGGAGCGCCTCGGTGGGGGATGAAGGAACAGGTGCCGTCGCCGAGCTTGACTATCTGGATGTCGTCTTCGGTGCTGACCTCTCCGCCCTGCAGCACGACGCCGAAAATGCCCTCGTGGGGAAAGATGCAGTCGCCGGCGAGATAGTAGATGGCACAGCGGGTGTGGCAGACTTTGCCGATCTGGCTGATTTCGACCAGCACGTCACGGCCAATTTTGAGCTGCGTGCCAAGGGGGAGCGACAGCAGGTTGATGCCCTGGGTCGTAAAGTTTTCGCCAAAGTCGCCCTCGTGTACATCGAGGCCGCGCGCTTGGGCTGTCTGGATCGATTCTGCAGCCAAAAACGAGACTTGGCGGTGCCAATGCCCCGCGTGAGCATCGGAAGCAAGGCCAAACTGCGTGATGGCGGTATCATGCCCATCGACGACGGGTGCCTTGCGCGTCCCCTTATGCGATGAGGTGTTGATCGAGACGATGCGCGCCGGTCCGTCGTAGGCATCATTTGCGGTGCGTAGGGGCGCGGCTGTTTTTGCACGGTCGGAAAGCTCGCGCTTAGCCGCGTCGAGAATGGGATTGATGATTTGGTCTTGCGGCACGCTTGAGGCCCTTTCAATGAAGCTGATGTCGGGTTCATCCTACAACATTGGTAGGTACATTGTCCGCCTGTCATACAACGGTGCGCGCCGCTGTATGACAGGCTCGCGTGGATAGATACGGTGGATGTTTGGGAAGCGGTGGGCAAGCACGCTAAAATAAAACGGTTGCTCAGAGACCGCCCGTTCTGGGGCAGTTCTAGATAGGAAGTTTCCATGGCATTGCAGTTTACAGAGCGCGAGTTTATCCCCGTGCTGCTCGGCGGCGACATCAACGCGTATTCGGTGGCGCGCGCATTCTACGAGGAGTATCAGGTTAAGAGCCTGGTCTTTGGCAAGTACCAGACCGGCCCTGCGTATCGCAGCCAGATTATCGATTACACGCCCAACGTGGATATCGATACCATGCCGGTTATGGTTGAGACCGTCAACGGCGTCGCGCAGGCTCATCCCGATAAGAAGATCATTGTTATGGGCTGTGGCGACAACTATGTCGCGCTTGCCGCGCAGGCCCAGGACGCCGGTGCGCTTGCCTCGAACGTCATCGCGCCCTACGCCCCTTACAGCATGCTCGAACAGTGCCAGAAGAAGGAAATCTTCTACGAGCTGTGCGAGAAGCACGGCGTGCCCTATCCGCACACGTTTACCTTCACCATGGCTATGCTTAACGCTCAAGGCGAGGCGCCTGCCGAGGTGCTCGACCAGATCGACTTCCCCTTCCCGATGATCCTGAAGCCCTCTGACGGCATCATGTGGTGGGAGCACGAGTTCGAGGGCCAAAAGAAGGCCTACGAGATTGCCGATCGCGCCGAGCTGGAGCAGGTCATCCGCGACGTGTATGCCAGCGGCTACACCGATGACCTTATCTTGCAGGACCGCGTGCCCGGCAACGACGAGTACATGCGCGTGCTTACCAGCTATTCCGACCGCAACGGCAAGGTCCGCATGATGTGCCTCGGTCACGTGCTGCTCGAGGAGCATCAGCCTCACGGCGTCGGCAATCACGCTTGCATCATTACCGAGCCCAACGACGAGCTCATGGGTGGCGTACGCAAGCTGCTCGAGGACCTCAAGTTTACGGGCTTCTCCAACTTCGACGTGAAGTACGACGAGCGCGACGGCTCGTTTAAGTTCTTTGACTTCAATACGCGTCAGGGCCGCAGCAATTACTACGTCACCAACAGCGGCTTTAACGTGGCTAAATATGTGGTGGATGAGTACGTCTACAACCGCCCGTTTGAGCCGGAGTTCGTGACAGCGCAGGACGAGGCTCTGTGGATGGTCGTCCCCATGGGCGTCGTCGACAAGTATGTCAAGGACCCTGAGCTGCGCGCGAAGGCGCACCGTCTTGCCAAGGAGGGCAAGGGCGCCGATCCTTCGTTTATGAAGGGCGACTTCGTTTTTAACCGCTGGTTGCGCATGTGGCACACCAAGCTGCGTCACTTTAAGCTGTTCAAGACGTATTACAAGTAGATGAGCGCGGCGCCCGTCCGGTTTGCATCGGACGGGCGCGGGTATGATACGCGCAATTGCACGGGCGTCACCAAGGAGGCGGCGATGGAAAAGCTGGGAGTTATCGGCGGCATGGGCGCCGAGGCCACGTCGTATTACTACGACCAGGTCGTGCGTCATACGGCAGCCACCTGCGATCAGGAACATATCGACATGGTGGTGCTTTCCAAGTCGACCATGCCCGATCGTACGCTGGCCATCAAGACTGGTGAGCATGCCGAGCTACTGGCGACCATGAAGGAGTGCGCTCGGGCGCTCGAGACGCTGGGCTGCGCGCACATCGCCATTCCCTGCAACACGTCGCACTACTTCTACGACCAGATTCAGTCGTTTACGAAGGTGCCGATTATTCATATGCCGCGCGAATCGGTGCGCTACGCCTTGGCAGGCGTGGTGATGGGGGAGTGCGAATTTGACCCCAACCTGAGCATGCCTGCCGAGCCGGTGCGCAAGATCGGCATCATGGGTACCGATGGCACCGTGGGCGCGGGCGTCTACGGGCGCGAGTGCGAGGCTGCTGGCGTCGAGGTCGTCTATCCCAGCGAGAAGCGCCAGGCCGACGTGATGTCGCTTATCTACGATGACGTGAAGGCCGGACGTGAGCCTGATATGGATAAGTTCGACCGCGTGATGTGGGAGTTCGCCCGCAGCGGCTGCGACCGCGTCATTCTGGCCTGCACGGAACTTTCGGTACTTCAGAAGTACCGCGAGATGCCCGAGATGACCCTCGATGCGATGGACGTCCTGGTACGCGAATCCATCATCCGCAGCGGCGCCCCCTACCGCCTCTAGCCCTCGACCTGCCAAAAAGGGACAGGTTTATTTTGGTAGGTTTTATCTGGGAAAACAGTAAAGGCCTCGGCTCGTTTGGTACGAGCCGAGGCCTTTTGCGTCATTCGGTTGCTGCTGGCGATTGTTAGAACAAGAAGCCGAGGACGATGAGGGCGACGCTGGCGATGAGTACGGCGATGTCCATGCCCTTGATGGGGTAGCGTTTGTACGAGCTCTCGCGCGTGCGTAGGTAGAAGCCGCGCTGCTCGGCGGCAAGTGCGGTGGCGTCGGTCTTTCCCACGGAGCTCACCAGCAGCGGCACGCAGAGTGGCAGCATGAGCTGGATCTTCTTGAGGGGGTTCTTGGTGTCGTATTCGACGCCGCGCGCGGTCTGCGCCTCCATGATGGCGTTCATCTCCTGGCTAAAGACCGGCACAAAGCGCAGCGCCGTGGTAAATGTGAACGCATAGCGGTACGGCACGTGTAGCACCTCCACGCAGGCGTTGGCGAGGTCGCCGAGCTGCGTGATAGTGAGCATGAGAATGAGCGGCAGTGCCACGCCGAGCAAGCGAAGTGCCGCCTTGGAGCCGGTGGCAAGACCATCTGCGGTAATCCAGGCAAAGATGGGGGCTCCGGTGCGGATAAAGACGGTCTGCAGGACCAGCATGATCAGCGAAAGCGGCAGCATGAGCTTGACGAGCGAGACGAGGCCTGCGGTCGATTTGGCGTAGATGCCCAAGACAAAAGTCAGCAAAAGCAGAGCGATCAGGAGCACATAGGTGTCGCCGAGGAAGGTGGCTAAGATAATGGCCGCGGCCAGGGCGAGCTTGGTCACGGGGTTCAGCCGATGCAGCAACGAGTCTCCGGGCACGTAGTCGATCACGTTAGTCATGGTTGAGCATCTCCTTTACCAGGTCGACCAGATCGGAGACCTGACTGATTCCGGCAAATCGGGGCGAAACGTCGCGTGCAAGTTTCTTGGATAGAGCCACAACCTGCGGCGGCTCCACGTATGCGGCGCGCATGAGGGCATCGTCGGCAAAGATCCGGTCCGCGTCGCCTCGCTCGAGGATGCGCCCGTCAGCCATGACTACCAGGCGCTGAGCAAAGTCCGAGACGACTTCCATGTCGTGGCATACCATGATCACGGCGCAGCCGCGCTCGGCCATCTCGCTCACCGTCTCCATCACGGTCATGCACTCACGGTAATCGAGGCCGCTCGTGGGCTCATCGAGCAGAACCACCTGCGGGTCGAGCACGACCACGGACGCCAGGGCGACCATCTGTCGCTGTCCGCGCGAAAGCGAGAACGGCGATTCGTCCAAGGGGAGTCCAAAGCGCTCCGCCGCCACCCGCGCGCGCTGGCGGGCATCGCCGGCGGTGGCACCGTGCAGCTCAAGGCTAAAAGCAATCTCGTCGAGTACGGTGTCGCGGCAGAGCTGGCGGTCGGGGTTCTGGAACAGCGTCGCGCATTTTGCAGCGATCGCGCTGGTGGGAACGTCGGCGGTGTTCATCCCCGCCATATGGACGGTTCCTGATGCCGGATGCAGAAGGCCGTTCAACAGCTTGGTGAGCGTGGTCTTGCCGGCACCGTTCTGGCCGATGACGCCCACGAGCTCGCCGGGATAGACGCACATGTTGAGGTTGTTGACCGAGGCGCCGCCATGGGGGTATGCAAAGGTCACATCGGTGAGCTCGACCACTGGCTCCTGATTGGCGCCGCGGGGGACCGTCGGGATATGGGGAGAGGTCTCGGGCGTATCGGCGGGCGCGTCCTTGCTCGTTGCATCCGCAAGCAAAGACGAGATGAGCTGGTGCGCCTCGGAAACATTGAGGCAGGGTGCCTGGCCGCTCGGCAACAGGCCGGCTTCTGCCAAGCTGTTCGCGATGCGCGCGACGCGGGGACTGTCGACACCCATCTGGCGCAGCTCGCTTGCGTGGGCAAAGACCTGGTGGGGCTCGCCGTCAAACGCGAGCTTGCCGTCTGCCATGACGAGTACGCGGCTGCAGTACTTCGACAGCAGCGCGACCTTCTGCTCGATGACAACCACGGTGATGCCGTGCTCGCGATTGATTTGGCGCAGGGTGTCAAACACAAGCGTGGAGCTTGCCGGGTCGAGCGCTGCCGTGGGCTCGTCGAGCACGAGCACGTCGGGCGCCATGGCGATGATCGCGGCGATTGCGACCTTTTGCTTTTGTCCGCCCGAAAGTGTTGCAATCTCGCGGTGGCGCAGGTCGCTAATGCCGACGGTCGCCAGCGTCTGGCTAATGCGATCCTCGATCTGGTCGTGCGGCATGCCGAAGTTCTCGAGGCCAAAGAGCATCTCGTCTTCAACGATGGGTGCAACCATCTGGGCGTCAATGTCCTGCAGCACGCTTCCCACTACGCGCGAGATATCCGTGAGGGTGATCTCGCAGGTGTCACGGCCATCGACGAGCGTGGCTCCAAAGAGCTTGCCGGTGTAGTGGTGGGGGATGGCTCCGCTCAGAACGGCGGCGAGTGTCGATTTGCCGGCACCTGAAGGGCCGATGATACCCACAAACTCACCCTTTTCGATGGTGAGTGAGACGTGGTCGAGGGCATTCTGCGCCTCGTGACCATAGGCAAACGAGACGTCATCGAGCTTGATGATGGTATTGCTGGAGCTCATGGGGGCCTTTCTATCGTAAAAGAGCACCGGCCGCAAAACGACCGGCGCTCAACATGTGTGCCTGCGTGAGGCTTGTCGGCTGCTTAGTCGTTGAGCTTGAGGGCCTTTTTAATGGGGATGAAGAGGGCGGTCACGATGATGGCGTTAGCAACACCGGTGGCGGCGACGACAGGAGCCATGACGCCCATGAATGCCGGGTTGTTCATGACGCCGAAGGAGAAAATCGCGGCGTAGATCATGCCGGAGATAAAGGTGACAACAAAGGTGCCGACGAGCGGGAGCAGGCCCTTGGCCTTGGAGTCGGCAAGCACGGAGACGAGCAGAGCCATGACCATGGCGGCGACGGGCTCGGCGATCAGGTCGGGGCCCTTGACGGAGGCGGTGATCTGGATCACCACGCCGGCGAGGAGGCCGATGATCGCGGATTGGCCGATGTTGGGCTTGATGATGAGGATTTCGAGGCAGAAGGCTGCGATGATGAACTCGGGCGAGAGGAAGCCTCCGGTGAGACCGCTGAAGAACTTGGAGACGGTCATGTTGAGGACGAAACCGGCGGCGAGGAGGATGGCGTAGAGAGTGAGTGCCTTGAGATCGAGCTTGCCGTGGTCGGCGGTCTGGACGGTGCGGGGCTGGGCGGCGGTGGTGTTCTGAGACATGGTGAAAATCCTTTCGGAAGGGGGTGCAAGAGAAAAAGCGGAGGCGCGTGATGCGAATACGATCGGGCTCGAGATAGAAAAAGGCCCCCGGTCGAAACCGGAGGCCTTCCAATCACCTAGAGCGCAAAAACAGGCGTGAGGGACTCACTGTCGACCGATCGTATTCGCATCACGCCACCACCAGTTGTTGAGAGACTTCATCGTGTTCTTCATGTCGGTGGCTCCTTTCGTGATGCCGTGGCGCGGTCGCACCTAGTTGTCGTTCCGCTGCACTATAGCACAGCGAAGTGTGTGCGGGGAAATCTTTTTTGGAAAGATTTCAGCGATGTTTCCCGCCGGTCAAAAAGGCGGGTTGAGCGGGCGGGACGACTTGTGCGCCCCGCCCGTCTCTTAGAGCGTGAGGCCTTAGGCCTTCTTGCGGCGATAGATCACGTAGCCGCAGACACCGATGATGACGACGGCGCCAACAGCCATGGCGGCCATGTTGTTGCCCTCGGACTTCTCCTCGGTGGCCTCTTCCTCTTCGGCCTCGGGCTCGGCTACATCCTCATCGGAGAGGGCCTCGTCGGCGTAGGTGATGGACTCGACCAGGCAGTCGTTGTCGGCATCGTAGTCGCTCGGGACGAACTCCTCGGAGAAATCCTCCTCCTTGAGGTAGTCACGCATCTCCTCGAGCATGGCCTTGCACTTGAGGTAGGTGTTCTTGGTGGCAGCCTTGCCGGCCTTGTTGGCCAGGGCGGTGCGGGCCTCGGTGCCCTCGGCGGCCTGCATGGCCTCGTCGACGGTCAGATTCTGCTCGATGAGCTCCTTCTGCAGCGCGTCAAGGTAGGCACGGACGCCGGTGGCGCAGTGGTCGCGGTTCTCGTAGGCGAGCGTGTTGATGTCCATGAGGACGTAGTTGATGGAGTTCTTGGGCTCCTCGTTGTTCACGACGTCTTCCTCTTCGCAGTGATCAAAGGAGACATCCTGATCGCTGAAGTAGGGGCTGACCTCGGTGAGCAGTGCAGAGTAGAGGGGGATGGCAACGGAGAACTCGGCGTTGGAGAGCATCTCCCACTGGATGGTCGCGATCTCGGGGTCCATGCCCTGACGGATCTGGAAAGTGTGGATCTCGGTGTTGCGGTTGGAGCCGATGGCGTAGGCGCCGTCGGTGTTGGCGTTGAGGCCGGCGACGTTCTCGCCGCGGGCGGCGAACGAACGGATCATCTCAAAGGTGTTCCAGTCGGACTTGCCGGGCGTAAAGAACAGCGGCTGCATATCGTGGACCAGGGCGCCGGTCGTGGCGCGAGCATCTTCGCGCTCGTCCTTCACGATCTCGTAGTCGGTGCCCTCGGCAAGCGGAGCCATGAAGTAATCACGGCCCTGGATATAGCGCGACCACTGGTGCATGCCGGCCTCGCCGATCTCCTCGCCGTAGGTCTTGGCGACGTCGAACTTGCCGTCGGTGTATTCGGCAAAGCCCTTCTCCTTGGGCATGGACTCGATGCCCTCGGAATGGAGGCAGTTCTCGGTGTCGTCGAGGTCGACGTTATAGGTGAGGTTGCCGATGTTGGGGTTGAGCGAGGCGATGTCATCGGCGAGTTTCATGGCAATCCACTGATGGCCGGAAAGCGCGGCGAACAGCCAGGTCTCGGTGTTGTCGGCGATGATGATCTGGTCGTTGGAGCAGACGCCCTGCTCGTCGATCAGGCTGCCGATGAGCTCGACGCCCTCGCGGGCCGTGGCGCTCTCGCCCAGGATGACGCTGGCATAGCTGTACTCGCCAATGCCGGTCTCCTCGGTGATGGGGTCGGCCTCCTCGGCCTTCTCGTTGTAGGAGGTGCTCAGCGTGGCAGAGCAGGAGACGCCCTTCTCATTGATGCCGGCCTCAGAATAAGCGTCGTAACGATCTTCCCACTGCGAGGGGTTGTCGCGAACGAAGGTGTAGCGGTAGGTTGCGCCCTTGGACTTGTACTCGAAGCCGGACTCGACCGAGGTGTACTCGTTGCCGTCCTTGTGTGCGGGCTCAATGCCAAAGTGCTTGACATAGCGCGGACCGAAGTCCTCGGAGCGGCCGTAGTACGTGTTGCCGTCTGCCGTGAGCTTGCTGCCCATGTAGATCTGGGTGCAGGCGAGCGCCGAAGTCGGCATGGCCATAATGGCTGCAGCTCCGAATGCAAGGCCGCAGCCGAGCTTTTTGAGCGTGTTGACAGGATGAGTAAACCTCATAATCCCTCCCAACTGTTGAAATCCCGCTAGACCGTGCGGGATTTCAGCTAATAAATACATCTATTAGCCTATCGGAAGTTTTAAGGGTATTCATCCCGTTTGATAAAATACTCGATGAGCGTCCCAAAATATGCGATGAGCGGATAAGAATACTCATTTTGTAGCTTTAGTTAAATAAAGGCCCCCTGCAATTACTGTAGCTGAATAAAGCGCTGGAAAAGGGCTGGAACGAAAAATCCCCCGCTGTTTGGCAAATGCATAAACAGCGGGGGAGATGATAATCGGATGAATATCATACCAATGTGGAATTACTTCTTTCGACGGTGAATCACGTTGATCGCATAGCCGACGAGCATGGCCAGAACAATGACGATAAAGCCGAGCAGGGGATTGTCGTTCATGGGGTCCTCCTATTTACCGAGCGGTGAGAATTCGTCGACGATCAGGTCGAGACATTGCGGAAGTGCGCGGGCACCAAAGACGCCGGAGTTACTGGAGATAATCTCACCATCGAACTGCATGCCCAGCGACGGCGTGCAGGTGATCTTGGCTTCCTTGGTCTGGATGATCTTGAACTGCGGGCGACCGAGCACCTTGCCGGCGGGGTCGAGCGCGGCTGTGATCACGGTGGGCAGCAACTGCACGGTTTTTACGGGCTCGATGACCGCGATGTCGACCATGCCGTCGTTCATGCGACAGTTGGGGAACAGGTTGATGTCGTTTTGGATGACCGAGGTGTTGCCGGCCATGCAGCAGATGCCGTCGAGCTCCTCGACAATGCCGTCATGCTCAATCGTAAAATGCGCCACCGTGGGATTGGGCGTGGCGAGTGCAGACAAGAAGTAGGCGATCTCACCGATGTCGTTTTTGCTGGGGGCGGCCTTCATCATGATCTCGGCGTCGTAGCCCGAGCCGGCAATGATGATGAAGCCATGGCGCCTCTCGTTGCCGTTCTCGTCGAGCCAAAAGAGCTCACCCATGTCCGCCTTGACGGTGCGGCCGTCGCGGCAGGCCTTGGCGAGCGCCGCCGCCTCGGGGGCATTGCCGATGTTGTTAAAGAACAGACAGGCCGTGCCGGAGGGAAAGACGAGCGTGGGGACGCCGCATCCGCGCATCTGGTCGAGCACGTTGGAGACGGTGCCGTCGCCGCCCGAGACCACCACGCGATCGAACTCGCGCACGTCCGCCACGGCGTCCTCGGGCTCCATGCCGTCGCCGATAAAGCGCATCACGACCTCGTCGCCGCCCTGCGCGAGGGCGTGCGTGAATGCGAAGATTTCATCTGAGCTGGGGCCCGATGCCGGGTTGTGGATGATAAGGCAGCGCATACTTACGTTCCCGTTCTGTGACTAACCGAGTATAGTTGTAAGGCAATGCCGATATCCTACCCGTGTTTTTCGGGCCTAACCTTATTCGATGGGTTGATATGTACATTTCCACACATCAGGCTCTACTCGACTTTTGCCAGCGCGCCCGCGAGTTCGACGCGATTGCCGTCGATACCGAGTTTTTGCGCGAGCGCACGTTCCATCCGCGTCTGTGCCTGGTCCAGATTGCCACCCCTGCCGAGAGCGTCGCGGTCGATCCCCTGGTGATCGACGACCTGTCGCCGCTCGCCGAGCTTATGGCCGACGAGAGCGTGACCAAGGTGTTCCACGCCTGCTCGCAGGATATGGAGGTCATGCTCCACGCCGTGGGCGTGCTGCCGCGTCCCATTTTTGATACGCAGGTGGCCGCCGCCTTTTTGGGTGAACGCCAGCAGATTTCCTACGGCGCGCTCGTGCAGACGTTTTGCGGCGTCTCGCTGCCCAAGACTGAGTCGCTGACCGACTGGTCGCGCCGCCCGCTGACCGACAAGCAGATCGAGTACGCGATCGATGACGTCAAGTACCTGATCGTTGCCTATACCGAGATGATGAGCCGCCTGCGCGAGCTGGGCCGCGTGGACTGGGTGCTCGACGAGCTCCGCCCGCTGGCCGACGAGTCGCACTATCGCGCCGACCGTCACGAGGCGTTCCGTAAGGTCAAGCGCATCAACTCGTGCAGCCGCCATCAGCTGGGCATCGCGCGCGAACTCGCCGCCTGGCGCGAGGACCGCGCCGAGCGCCGCAACATCCCGCGCAAGTGGGTCATGTCCGATGATACGCTGCTGGCACTTGTGAAGCGCAACCCCGTGCGCGTCGAGGAGTTCCGTAGCATCCGCGGCACCGATCAGTTGGGGGAGCGCGACGTGGACGGCGCGCTCATGGCCATCAAGCGCGGCGCGAGCTGCCCTCACGATCGCCTGCCGCTCATGGTGCGCGGGCATCGCCAGATCTCGCCGGAGCTGGAGAGCGTGACGGACCTGATGTATGCGCTCATTCGCCTGGTTGCCGAGCGCTCGGGCGTTGCGACCTCGGTTATTGCCTCGCGCGATGACCTAGCCGACTACATTGAGCATCCCGAGCAGAGTCCCCTACGCGAAGGTTGGCGTTTTGAGCTTGTGGGCTCGCGCCTGGACGATTTGCTCTCGGGCAACATGGGACTCACCGTGAAGGACGGAAAGATTGAGTTGTTATAGGGAAGCCTAGCCGACTGAGTGGGTAGAATGCCTCCAACGTGTAACTCGATTCGGAGGAATTCGCATGCCTTATTACTATGGATACGGCTTTGGCATCGACCCGCTGTACCTGCTGGTTGTTCTTGTCTGCACGGTGCTTGGTCTTGCCGCACAGAGCTATATTAACTCGACGTACAAAACCTGGTCCAAGGTTCGCTCTGACGGCGACACGGGCGCTACGGTCGCGCGCCGCATGCTCGACGCCAACGGCTGCAATGCCGTGGGTATCAAGGGCGTCGCCGGCGAGCTCACCGATCATTACAACCCGCAGGACAACAACCTGTATCTGTCGGATGCCAACCGTTCGGGCGGGTCGGTCGCGAGCGTTGCCGTCGCCTGCCACGAGGCGGGCCATGCCGCCCAGCGTCAAAGTGGCTATGCCATGATGAAGGTGCGCACCGCCCTCGTGCCGGTCGTTAACTTTACCCAGAACGCCTGGACGATCGTGCTGCTCATGGGTCTGTTTATGAACCTTGCCGGGCTCACGACCCTCGCGCTGATCTTCTTCTCGTTTAGCGTGCTGTTCCAACTCGTTACATTGCCGGTCGAGATCGATGCCAGCCGACGTGCCGTGGCCTACATCGAGCAGTCTGGTATGAGCTCCAAGCAGGTCAACGGTGCCAAGAAGGTCCTGACGGCAGCGGCGCTAACCTATGTGGCAGCGGCGCTCACTTCGATTATCCAGCTGCTCTACCTTATGGCTCGCTACAACAGAAACTCCAACCGATAACAAATGGGACTGACGGGCGCCGCGGGGATTCGTGTCCCCGCGGCGCTGTACTATGTGTTGGACTTGAATTTGCGCAGGGCCGGAGCCCGTGTGCACGATGACGAAAGGAGGCTGCGTGGCAGGCTGGAATCTAACCGGCAATAGCGTTTCCGCCGAGTTCGACGGATCGGACGAGCAGGAGCGCAAAGAGCTCAGCGTGAGCCAGGCGGTGGAGATCGCCGCCGGCGCGCTCGATGCCATTCCGCAGCTGAGCGTTTTGGGTGAGGTCACGGGTTTTCGTGGTCCCAATGCCCGAAGCGGCCACTGCTACTTCCAAATCAAGGACGACTCGGCCGCCGTCGACTGCATCATCTGGAAGGGCGCCTATCTCAAGCGCACCTTCGATCTGCGCGACGGCATGCAGGTGAGCTTTAAGGGCAGCTTCAATCTCTATAAGCCCACAGGCCGTATGAGCTTCGTCGCCCGCTCGTTCTCGCTGGCGGGGGAGGGCCTGCTGCGTCAGCAGGTGGCTCAGTTGGCCGAAAAGCTGCGTCGCGAGGGCCTGATGGACGAGGCGCGCAAACGTCGCATTCCGGTGTTTTGCTCGCGCGTGGCGGTCGTCACCTCGCTTTCGGGTGCCGTGATCGACGACGTCAAGCGTACGCTGCGCCGTCGCAACCCACTTGTCGAGCTCGTTTGCGTGGGTGCCAAGGTCCAAGGCGAGGGTGCGCCCGCCGAGCTTATTGAGGGTTTGCGCCGCGCCGCTGCCATTACGCCGGCGCCCGATTGCATTTTGCTCGTGCGTGGCGGCGGTTCCTTCGAGGATCTTATGACCTTTAACGACGAAGAGCTTGCTCGCGCGGTGGCGGCCTGTCCCGTGCCTGTGGTGACCGGTATTGGCCATGAGCCCGATACCTCGATCTGCGATATGGTGAGCGACCGCCGCGCTTCCACGCCTACGGCTGCCGCCGAATCCGTGGCACCGGCTATGACAGAGCTGGCGGATGTGCTCGAGACGCGCCATCAGCGCCTAGGTGCCGCGATGGCTTCGATGATCGGGTCGGATCAGGTCGATCTGGAGATGCTCGATCAGCGTGGTCGGCGTGCCTGGGATACCTATACGGCGCGCTTGGGCGATGCGCTCGATGCGGCCGCGTGCCGCCCGTGCCTGAACGATCCAACGTTTATGGTTGAGCGTCGCGAGTCGGAGCTTGCCCTGACGGCCGATCGCCTGTCGGGCGCCATTGCGCGCTCGGTCGGTGCCTTCCGCTCCAACTTCGAGCGCCTGCCCGAGCGCTTGGTCGCAAGCACCTCGGGGCTCGATGGCAAGCGCCATGCGCTCACGCTCGCGAGTTCCCGTCTGGAGCATCAGGGACGCACGATGTTGAGCAAACCCGCGTCCGACTTGGGTCGCGCAGCGGCCTCGCTCGATGCCCTGTCACCGCTCAAGGTGCTTGCTCGCGGCTACTCCATCGCGTACAGCGATGGCGGCGTGGCTACGAGCGCTAAGACGTTTAAGCCCGGTGACGCCATCCGCGTGCGTATGGCGGATGGTAACTTGGCAGCAACCGTCGACACGGTTGAGTAGACCGCGTTTTATGGTGATAGACCTTTAGGAAAGGAAACAGATATGGCAGAGAAGACCCCGGTCGAGCAGCTTACGTACAAGCAGGCCTCGCAGGAGTTGGAGCTCATTATTCGCAGCCTGGAGTCGGGCGACATGGAGCTCGAGGAATCGCTCGAGAGCTACACCCGCGGCGTTGAGCTTCTCAAGAGCCTGCGTACCCGCCTGTCCGATGCCGAGCAGAAGGTCTCGGTGCTCCTGAAGGATGTTGACGGCAACGACGTACTCGCCGACGGCGAAGCCGCCAACACCGAGGATAACCTCTCGTTCTAACCATCCCGACCAAATATAATTACTCTGGTCTGTAAGAAAGGAACCAGCTATGTGTGATTGCATCTTCTGCAAAATCGCCAACCACGAGATCCCCTCGACCGTTGTCTACGAGGACGACCAGGTCATCGCGTTCGACGACCTTAACCCCCAGGCGCCGGTCCATACGCTCGTGATCCCCAAGAAGCACTACAGCGACATCGCCGACAACGTACCTGCCGAGACCATGGGCGCGATGGCCCACGCCATCCAGGAGGTCGCCAAGGCCAAGGGCCTGGAGGACGGTTTCCGCGTCATCTCCAACAAGGGCGTCAACGCCGGTCAGACCGTCATGCACTTCCACATGCACGTCCTCGGCGGCAAGAACCTGGGCGAGAACCTCATCTGAGGGCGCCTACGCCGTGCAATTAAACGGAAGCTTAGGCATCGATAACTTATATATCAACGCAATAAACCCGAGCGCGAGGGCGTTTGGGTTTATTATTGAAGCGTATGTAACCTGGCGGCGCCACACCGCCTGTTAGTAGGGAGACACATGAACGTTCTGGTCGTCAACGCAGGATCTTCGACCCTTAAGTATCAGGTCATCGATACCAAGTCCCACAAGGTGTCCGCAAAGGGCTCCTGCGAGCGCGTCTGCTTTACCGGCGGTACCTTCACCCATGCTGCCAACGGCTCCAAGAAGGTGACCGAGAACATCGAGTTCCCCGACCACAAGGTCGCCATCGAGGTCGTCCTGAAGGACCTCGAGGCCAACGGCGTCAAGATCGAGGGCATCGGCCACCGCATCGTTCAGGGCGGCTGGTACTTTGGCGATTCCTCCCTCGTCGACGAGGACGTTCTTGCCAAGATCCGCGAGGTCGCCCCGCTCGCCCCGCTGCACAACAACCCCGAGGCCAACGTTATCGAGTTCTGCCTGGAGCAGTATCCCGACCTGCCCAACGTCACGGTCTACGACACCGCTTTCCACTTCAACATGCCCGAGGTCGCCAAGACCTACGCCCTGCCCAAGGACGTCTGCGACAAGCTGCACATTCGTAAGTACGGCGCCCACGGCACCAGCTATCGCTACATCTCCAAGAAGGTTGCCGAGATGACCAACGGCGAGGCTCGCAAGGTCGTTGTGTGCCACATCGGCTCCGGCGCTTCCCTGTGCGCCATCGAGGACGGCAAGTGCATGGACACCACCATGGGCCTTACCCCGCTCGATGGCGTCATGATGGGCACCCGCTGCGGTTCTATCGACCCGGCTACCGTGTGCTACCTGCAGCGCGAGGGCGGCTATACCTTCGACGAGGTTGACGAGATGATGAACAAGAAGTCCGGCCTCATGGCTGTGACCGGCGGTAAGACCAACGACTGCCGCAACGTCGAGGAGCTCGCCGCTGCTGGCGACCCCGAGGCTCAGCTCGCCTTCGATATGTTCGTCTACAAGATTGCCGCCAAGGCCGCCGAGATGGCAACCTCCATGTGCGGCATGGACACGCTGGTCTTTACCGCCGGCATCGGCGAGCATGCTCCGGCCGTCCGCGCCGGCGTGGCCGACCGTCTGGCCTTTATGGGCGTCAAGATGGACCATGCCCGCAACGCCCTGCGTGGCGACGGCGCTTGGTGCCTGTCCGCCAAGGATTCCAAGGTCAAGATTTTCGTCATCCCCACGGATGAGGAGTTCATGATCGCTTCCGACGTCGAGCGTATCGTCAACGGCAAGTAATTGATGCAAGGGGAGGGGACTGGATGGCCATGTGCCGTTCAGCCCCTTTTTATGCGCTTTGAGCGAAGAGTTTAATAGAGAATTATTGAACTCTGATAACTTCTTATTAAGGATACGGCCGCCTTACAGGTTTGCCGACCGTACTGTAATCACGAAGGAGTCTCATGAACGTACTTGTTGTCAACGCCGGCAGCTCGAGCCTTAAATATCAGCTTTTGGACACCGATACCCGCGAGGTTTTTGCCAAGGGTAACTGCGAACGTATCGGCTCGGAGATGGGTATCTTTGGGCACTCCGAGAACGGTGGTGCCAAGCAGACCGAGGAGATTCCCTTCCCCGACCACCGCTCGGCTATCGCGCGCGTGCTCGAGGAACTCGAGAAGACCGACTTTACGATCGATGGCATCGGCCACCGTATCGTTCAGGGCGGCTGGTACTTCGATGATTCCGCGGTCGTCGACGATGAGGTCATGGCCAAGATCCTTGAGGTGGCGCCGCTCGCCCCGCTGCACAATTACGGCGAGGCTGCGGCAATCGAGTATTGCCGCGAGAAGTATCCGGAGCTGCCCAACGTGGCCGTCTTTGACACCTCGTTCCACATGACCATGCCCGAGGTCGCCTACACCTACGCCCTGCCCAAGGACGTGTGTGACAAGTACCACGTGCGCAAGTACGGCGCCCACGGCACGAGCCACCGCTACGAGTGGATGATGGCCAAGGAGATCCTGGGCTCACGCTGCCACCGCCTGCTCTCGTGCCACCTGGGCAACGGCGCCTCGCTCGCCGCGATCGAGGACGGCGTGTGCCGCGACACCACGATGGGTCTCACGCCGCTCGACGGCCTGATGATGGGCACCCGTTGCGGTTCCATCGACCCTGCCACCGTGTGTTACCTGCAGCGCGAGGGCGGCTACAGCTACCAGGAAGTCGACGACATGATGAACAAGCAGTCCGGTCTGCTTGCCATCTCGGGCATCTCCAACGACGCTCGCGACATCCGCACGCGTGCCTCCGAGGGCGACGAGCGCTGCCTGCTCGCCTTTGACATGTTCGCCTACAAGGCCATGCAGCAGGCCGGTTCCATGATCGCCTCCATGGCGGGCGTGGACACCATTACCTTTACTGCCGGCATCGGCGAGAACGACTGGTCGATCCGCAAGGCCTTCTGCGACTGCTTTGAGTGGCTGGGCGTGCGCATCGACAACAACAAGAACCGCGAGGCCGTGGGCAACGGTCCACAGGTCATCAGCGCCGCCGGATCTGCCGTCACGGTCATGGTCATCCCCACCGACGAGGAATACATGATCGCCCACGACGTCGAGCGCCTGACCAAGAACAACTAGCGACTCGTTTTAAATTGAGTGAAAGGCCTCCTGAGCAACGGCTCGGGAGGCCTTTTTGATAGCAGGCGGAAATTCCCAGTCCCAAAGTGATCGGTGCCGCAACGCTTGCGCTCTCAGCAACGGCACCCAACCATTCAGATTCTCAGCCCCAGCTCGTAGCCAAGCCGCCGTCCACTACAGATGCCCCGAATGCCACGTAGCGGCAGGGACCCTACAGGGTAAATCTCTGAAAACCTTCCGCAGGACGCAAGAAGCCCTCGCCGCACGAAGTGCGCAGCGAGGGCTTCTTGCATGTCCGAGGACGTTTTCAGAGATTTACCCTGTAGGGTCCCGAGGGGATACGTTCGCTACTCAGCCATCTGAGCCTGGACGGCGGTGATGGCCACGACACCCACGATGTCGTCGGCAGAGCAGCCGCGCGAAAGGTCGTTGACCGGCTTGGCGATGCCCTGCAGGATGGGGCCGTAAGCGTCGGCGCCGGCGAAGCGCTGGACGAGCTTGTAGCCGATGTTGCCGGCCTCGAGGTCGGGGAACACGAGCACGTTGGCCTTACCGGCAACGGAGGAGCCGGGAGCCTTGAGCTGGGCGACGGTGGGGACGATGGCGGCGTCGAGCTGCAGATCGCCATCGATGGCGAGCTCGGGAGCCTTCTCCTGGCAGAACTTCACGGCCTCCTGGACCTTCTTGGCGACCTCGCCGCCGGCGGAGCCCATGGTGGAGTAGGAGAGCATGGCCACGTGCGGCTCGACGTTGCCCATGAAGGTGGACCAGGAGTGAGCGGAAGCGATGGCGATCTCGGAGAGCTCGTCAGAGGACGGGTTGATGTTGAGGCCACAGTCGGCGAAGATCAGCGTGCCGTCGGTGCCAAACTGCGGGGTGTCGGTGCACATCACGAAGAAGGCCGAGACCAGCTTGGTGCCCGGGGCGGTCTTGAGGATCTGCAGCGCGGGGCGCAGGGTGTCGGCGGTGGAGTGGCAGGCGCCGGAGACCAGGCCGTCGGCATCGCCCATCTTGACCATCATGGTGCCAAAGTAGGTGGCGTCCATCACCTGGGCGCGAGCCTGCTCGATGGTGACGCCCTTCTTGGCGCGGAGCTCGGCAAACTTCTGCGCGTACTCCTCGTGCTTCTCGGCATTACGCGGGTCGATGACGGTGGCGCCGGGAACGTTGATCTCGTCGGGGTTGCCCAGGATGACGATCTTGGCCAGACCCTCCTCGATGATCTTGGTGGCCGCGACGATGGTGCGCGGATCCTCGCCCTCGGGCAGGACGATGGTCTTAAGGTCTGCCTTGGCGGCGGACTTCATACGGTTTAGGAAATCGCTCATGTTACTCCTTACAAGCGTTTCGCTAAGCTCCAGGCACCCGGCTGTTCACGAATAAACCCGCTGCTAGCGGGTTTACCTTTCAATAATGTACGCCACGGTGCTTGAGCTTTCCTTGTGTGGCAAGCTCATTATAGGACGCATTAGCGCTATAATCGCTCTGATAAATATGTCTCGAAGAATGTTCGAGAAAAGCCCAGCTAACAAGCACGTGGCTTTTGACAAGGAGTATCGATGCAGATTACCTCAGGCCTGCCTGAAGGCTTTAACGCCGGCGCGTACGACATGATCGTCGTCGGTGCCGGGTATGCCGGTGCCGTTTGCGCCCGTCGTCTCGCAGAGACTATCGGCTACCGCGTTGCCGTTCTGGAGCGTCGCAGCCACATCGCGGGCAATGCCTACGACTGCACTGACGAGGCCGGAATCCTGGTCCACGAATACGGTCCGCACATCTACCACACCTTTAACGAGCGCGTCCACAACTTCCTGTCGCGCTTTACCAAGTGGACGGACTACCAGCACAAGGTGCTCGCCAACATCAACGGCACCCTTATGCCCGTGCCCTTCAACCACGCGAGCCTCAAGCTCGCTTTTGGCGATGAGCGCGGCGAGGAGCTGTATCAAAAGCTCGTGGAGACCTTTGGCAAGGACGTCAAGGTGCCCATCATGGAGCTGCGCAAGAAGAACGATCCCGATCTGGCCGAAGTCGCCGACTACGTCTACGAGAACGTCTTCTTGCATTACACCATGAAGCAGTGGGGCCAGACACCCGACCAGATCGATCCGTCGATCACCGGTCGCGTTCCCGTTTTTGTGGGCGATGACGACCGTTACTTCCCGCAGGCCCCCTTCCAGGGTATGCCGCAGGACGGTTATACGGCGCTGTTTGAGCACATGCTCGACCACGACTTGATTGACGTGTTCTGCGACGTTGACGCTCGCGACCTCTTTGAGATCGATGAGACCACCGTCAAGGTCGACGGCAAGGTCTACGGCGGCGAGATCGTCTACACCGGTCCGCTCGATGAGCTGTTCAATCTCGACTTGGGCGCCCTGCCGTACCGCACGCTCGACATGAAGTTCGAGACGCTCGATATGGATCAGTTCCAGCCCGTGGGTACCGTCAACTACACCACGAGCGAGGACTACACGCGCATCACCGAGTTCAAGAACATGACTGGTCAGGTCCTGCCCGGCAAGACCACCATCATGAAGGAATACTCCAAGGCATATACGCCCGGCTCGGGCGAGACGCCGTACTACGCGATTCTTGAGCCCGAGAACCGCGAGCTCTACGAGCGCTACCTTGAGCGTGTCCAGAACCTTACGAACTTCCACCCGGTTGGTCGCCTGGCCGAGTATCGCTACTACGATATGGATGCCGTGACCAACTCCGCCCTCGATCTATCGGATGAGATTATCGCCTGCCATGCATAAAGTTATTACATTCGGCATCCCCTCGTACAATGCTGCCAAGGATATGGACCACTGCATTACCTCTATCCTTGAGGGAAGCAATTTTGCCACCGATGTCGAGATCATCATCGTCGATGATGGCTCTCAGGATGAGACGGCCGCCAAGGCAGACGAGTGGGAAGCTCGATATCCCGGTATTATTCGCGCTGTTCACCAAGAAAACGGTGGCCATGGCATCGCTGTCCTTTCGGGTCTTCGCGAGGCGCAGGGCACCTACTACAAGGTCGTCGACTCCGATGACTGGCTCGATGGTGAAGCTCTTTCGACCATGCTGTCGCTGCTGCGTGGGTTTGAGGAGCGCGACCAGCGCGTAGACCTGTTTATCTCGAACTACGTGTACGAGAAGGTCTATGAGGGCACGCATGCCGCCATCGACTACAAGCTTGCCCTGCCGCGCAAGAAGATTTTTACGTGGGACAAGGTCGGCCATTTCCGTCTTGATCAGAACCTGCTCATGCACAGCCTGTGCTACCGCACGGACGTACTGCGCGAGTCCAATCTGCCCATGCCGGCGCACACCTTCTACGTGGACAACATCTACGCTTACGTGCCGCTGCCGCGCTGCAAGACCATGTATTACGCCGATATTGACCTCTACCGCTACTTCATTGGCCGAGAGGGCCAAAGTGTCAACGAGGCCACGATGGTCAAGCGTCTGGACCAGCAGTTCCGCGTTACGCGCGTCATGATGGAGTCGTTCCACCTGTATAGGGATGTCGAGTCGCCGCGTCTGCGTTCGTACATGATGAGCTACTTCACGCTGATGATGGCGGTCTGCTCGGTGTTCACCAAGCTTTCCGATGAGGAGGGCGCTGGCGAACGCCTGATGACGCTGTGGAAGGACCTGAAGGCTTATGACGAGCGCATGTATCGTCATGCCCGTTATGGCGTGGTCGGGTTCTTCACCAATCTGCGCGGACGGGCCGGAGACAAAACCACACTCGGCATATACCGTCTTGCCTCAAAGATCTTCAAATTCAACTAGCACAGAAACGCTCGGGTAACGGGGACCCCTGGTCCTTATCTTGCTACTTCGAACAGTCCTGCGCAAGACGGAGGCGCCACTGGCGCCTCCTTTGCGTGCGGAACTCGTATCAAGGTAAGGACCAGGGGTCCTCTGCTATGTCCAGCTATATGTCAGGCTACTGAATTTGAAGATCTTCGACGCGCGGTATACAGGTGCCTTGGCTGAAAAGACTTGGTTGGTAGGTTGCCCGGTGGGGCTTGGTTATGTTTGTCGCGAGTTCCGCACGAGCCGAAGAGCACTTAATGTGCTCTTCGTGCGAGCCAGGACTGTAGAGCAGCAAACATAACCAAGCCCCACCGGGCAACCGGTCAGGTGAGTCTATTTTGCGGCGCCGGGGATGCCGTGGGAGGTTTTGGCGGTTTTGGCTCCGTTTACGATGGCGGTCTGTAGGGCCCTTACGGCGAGCATGCCCAGCAGGTCTAGGGGCACGGCGGCGCTTGCCTGGGTGTCCAGTTTGCCACTTGCGAGGGTGTAGATGGTGTCGCCGTCGTTGGTGGTGTGTGTGGGGCGGATGGCGTGCGCATAGGCGTCTGCGGCCATCTGGGAGACCTTGGTGGCCTGGGCTTTGGTGAGCTCCACGTTGGTGACGATGCAGCTGATGGTCGTGTTGGTGCGGTCGAGCGGCATCTGCATGGAACCGGCGGCGGCAAAGGCCGCAAGCTCCATGTCGACGATCTGGTCGCTGTCGGCCGCAGCGCGCATGCCGGAGACCCACTCGCCGGTGAGGGGGTCAACAATGTTGCCGCAGGCGTTGACCGAGACCACGGCGCCCACCTTGACGGGGCCGAGCGCCACGGCGGCGGCGCCAAGGCCGGCCTTCATGCAGGTGGCGGGGCCCATGAGCTTACCTACGGTGGCACCGGTGCCGGCACCTACATTGCCCTGCTCGAGCGTGGTGGGGGCGTTGTCGAGCGCCTCGCGCACGGCGGAGATTCCAGCCTCGATGTCGGGGCGTACGGTGGGGTCGCCAAAGGCGAGGTCGAAGATGCAGCTGGAGCACACGATGGGCACCTGCGTGGGGCCGACGGGAAGGCCGATGCCGCGGCTCTCGAGCTCGCGGGCGACGCCGCTTGCGGCCTCCAGACCAAAGGCCGATCCACCCGAAAGGCAGACGGCGTGGACCTTGTCCACGGTGTTCTCGGGACGCAGCAGGTCGGTCTCGCGCGATGCCGGGGCACCGCCGCGAACGTCAACACCGCCGGTTGCGCCCTCGGGTGCCACGATTACGGTACAGCCGGTGCCGGCTTTCTCGTCCGTATAGTTGCCAAAGCAAAAGCCATCGACATCACAAACGTCAATGGCCTCGAGCAGTGTGTCCATGTTTTCTCCTATCGGTTTTCCGCCGTGCCTTGTGCCCGGTCGGGATCCGTGCGGTACGCCAAAATTGTAGGCGCTGGGGGATACCCAGCGCCAGATGCAATTACGAGAGTTTTTGAATCGCGCGCGCGACGCGTGCGATAGGCAGACCTACCACGTTGTAAAAGTCGCCCGAAATATCGTGCACGAGCATGCGCCCGCCGACGCCCTGGATGCCGTAGGCTCCGGCCTTGTCCATGGGCTCGCCCGAGGCGACGTAGTGCTCAATCTGCTCGTCAGAAAGCTCATAGAACGTCACGTCGGTCACATCGACAAACGACAGACTCTCGGCGGCATGCGGAGCGGCCGTGTCGCCTGCCTTAACGATGCAGACGCCGGTTGCGACCTGGTGCGTGCGCCCCGAAAGCTCGCGGAGCATGGTTCGCGCCTCGTCCTCGTTTGCCGGCTTTCCTAAAATCTTGCCGTCGAAGGTGACGATGGTATCGGCGGCGACGGTCAGCTCGTTGGACTCGGCATGCTCGGCGGCAACGGCGGCCGCCTTAGCGCGTGCCAGTCGCTCGACAAGTGTAAGCGGGGCCTCGCCATCAAAAGGAGTCTCGTCGATGTCAGCGGGGATGACGCGGATGTCATAGCCCGCCTCGCGCATGAGCTCGATGCGGCGCGGCGATTGCGAAGCCAAAATCATAGCTGGATGCCCTCGGCGACCTTCTCGACGGCCTTGTCGCCGGCGAGCGTGCGCAGCAGCTCAAGCGCAAAGGGAAGCGACTGGGCCATGCCGCTGGCGGTGATAATGTTGCCGTCGTGCGTAACCTTGTCGCCGGTATAGGCGCCCTCGGGGAAGCTCTTCTCAAAGCCGGGGAAGCATGTGGCGTGGCGCCCTTCGAGCAGGTCGAGTTCGCCCAGGATAAACGGGGCAGCGCAGATGGCGGCGACGTGCTTGGTCGCGGCGAACTCGCAAACCACATCGCAGACACGCTGGTCGGCGCGCAGGTTGGTGGCGCCGGGCAGGCCGCCGGGCAGCACGACGCAGTCGTACTCGTCAAAGTTGATCTCGTCAAAGAGCGCGTCGCAGGTTACGGGAATCTGCAGTGAGCTTACGACCTCGCGCGTGGGCATGATCGAGACGAGCGTGGCGCGTACGCCGCCGCGACGCATGACATCGACCATGGTCAGGCATTCAATCGTTTCAAAGCCATCGGCGGCGAGAACGGCAACGCTGGGCATAAGGGTTCCTTTCATAGGGCGGCATACAATTAGCCGTCTTATACCCCGAAGACCCCCACTTGCCACGCACCATTCCCCAATGATTTTTCTGGGTAGCTAATTTGGGACGGGGCTGTTTTAGCTACCCTTTGGCAGTTGGCGCATATTTGGGTTGGAACAAATACCGACCGGCATATAGGGGTAGCTAAAACAGCCCCGTCCCAAATTAGCTACCCCGGGAGCCCCGCTCCAAAAAGACTGGTCGCGCATGGGTGTTGTGCACTAGGAGGGACTTATCGCGCGGCGATATAATCTCGGCATCCGTCATCTTTCGCTACATGAGGAGCTGATGTGCGATGGGCCTTAGGGTATTCGATCTTCTCGTTTTGCTAGCTGTATTTGGCGGTGTTGCGGCTGTCGCCTTTGCTGTTATCTTGAACAAGGAATCGTCGAATAGGCCTCAGCCTCCGCAGCCCAATCCGTACCAGCAGATTCCGCCGGCGCAGCAGATGCCGGCCGCAGTCGATGATGCTCAGCCAGTTGAGCCCGCTCATTTTTGCGCTCAGTGCGGCTCAATGTTGGAAGTAAACGCATCCTTCTGCCAAAACTGCGGCGCTCCAGTCAACCATCAGTAGGGGATGCGGGGCGGGGTTCACCGACTTTTTTTCACGTTGAGAATTGTTGCGCAACACATTTGGTTTTTTCGGGCTTAGCGTAGTCTCAGGTCATATTCACTTCTCGATTGAAAGGGGCAACCATGCCAAGAACGAGAAAAATGAAATGGGGGGGGCTTCTGGTAGCCGGCCTGGCGCTGGCCACTAGCCTTGTCGCTGCACCGCTCGGTGCCTACGCTGCCGACGTCCCCACGCCCGAGCTGAAAGATACGTATGAGCTTGACAATTCGGTGTACGTAAACCGTTCGCCTTCTGGTAGGTACGCACTCTACGGGGATAGGTCTGAACAAAAGGTTTATTTGCTAGATACCGAAGACTGGTCCCGCACTATCGTGGAAATCGATACTAACAGCGATGACTACAATAATGCATTCTGCTTTTCAGCCGACGAAGGAACCTTTTATTGCTTCAATAGAGCGAACGATTCCGTAATCGCATACGATCTGTCCAAGGACGAGTCGGAGGAATATCCACTGGGCTCTGCTGTTCCGTCTGATGTACTTGATGGCGATGGCGGACATGTCAGGCTTCAGATATCTAAGGACAACAAGGCGTTATATATAACATCTCTAGTATTTGATTCGCAGTCAGAAGATTATTACGTTGTGTTCAGCGTCGTTGATTTCAAGAACAGTAATACGACGTCCAAATACGAATATCCATCATCTGATGACTATTCTTTGGAAGGCCCTGCATGGATTTCAGCCGATGGCAAGTATGGCTACGTTATACGAGACTATCGTGGCGAAGACTATGATTCGCATTCATACCATGACGTGGTAACGCTCGACTTGAATGCCAAGGAAGCTGTCAACACGTCCGAGTTTAGCAAGGCCGGCAACACTGTTGTCGTTAACGATGACGGTGCCGCCGTTGGCTCGTACTGTTATATCTCGAAAAAAGGCGATGCAACCAGTACCTACTACAGCAATTTGACGCACGATTTGCTTAGCCAGGATGGATCGCTGGTGCTTGGCTTGTATAACGAAAACTGCGATGGGCTTGGTTCCAGTTCTTCTGAGCTGGAAAGCCTTGAAATGATTGTCGTTGATAACAAAACGGGCGAAACGAAATGGAGGACCAAGTATCCCAATGATCTGCCTTTTATGAGCGGAGATGGATACGGTGCCCTGTCGAATGACGGCAGGTTTGCATTGGCCAATGCTACGGACAACAACGACAACAGCCTACTGTATTTGATTGATACAAAAACGGGTGCCCACTCTCAGGTCAATTTGAGGGGTTCATTGGAATATGATCGCGTTGGCGATGACGGTTATTTGGGGTCTGCGTGGTTCTCGAAGGATTGTTCATTAATATACGCTGTTCAAGAGGGGAAAGGTGACGGCTTCAGAATCGACGTTTACAAGAGCGGCATCTCCCAGAAATCCCTTTCGTCTGATTCGCAAAAGAAAGACAGCTCATCCTCGTTCAATCCCATTTTCATCGTCGTTATTGTTGCGATTCTCATCGCAGCGGGCGTCGGCGGCTTCTTTATTATCCGCATGCGCAAACATTTCAAGGCATTTGCAACGGCTGCGAATAACACCGCATATACAGCACCTCAGCAGACAATGCCGCAGAATCACGTTGGGCAGCAGGCTCAGGTCCAGCCACAGCAGGCTCCTGCGCCCTCGGATGCGCCGCGGTTCTGTAGTTCATGCGGAAGTCCGCTTACGCCCGATTCTCAATTCTGTCCGCATTGCGGCGCACCGGTAAAGCACTAAGCGTATGCCGGTGGAGCGATTAAGGCAGAATCGCGACATGCTGATGGTCGCGGGCATCTTGGCGGTGCTCGCGACCATCGCGGATATGTTTCGCGATACCGTGGGATTCTCTTGCAGCCCCGTCTACTTGGTCCATGTCGTGGGGCACTTGGCTTTTTTCTGTGCCGCGTTCATGCTTGGCGACTACCTGGTTGATCGATTCGCTACGGCGCGCAAGAGCGAGGTTAACGGCCTTCAGCAAAACCGCGCAGGATGGTTTAACAACGTAAGTGACATCGCGTTCTCGGCTATCCCGCAGGCATATTCACTCGGCGGCATCGTAAAACTGGGTGCGATTATCTATGCCTGTTGGGCTCCGCTGTTGGTCCTGCTGTTTCCGGGTGTGATCTGGTGGGATACTCGCCAGCAGCTCTTGCAGTACAACGGATTGCCCAACGCGTTATCTGAGGGCGCCATTACCGACCACCATCCAATACTCGACACCTATCTGTACGGATGGTTTACCGATTTGGGCCGTGCGCTGGGAAGTGTCGACGCCGGGGTGTACGCCTTCTGCCTGGTGCAGGCTTTTCTGACGGCGTGTGCTTTGGCGTGCTGTCTGATCCTGGTGCGTCGGCTGGGCGGCCGCCGTGGTGTCTGCCTGACACTGCTGGCGTTTCTGTGCCTGTATTGGCACCTTCCCATTTATGCCTCGGCGATGGCTAAAGATGCCACCTTCCTGCCGTTTTTCCTGCTGTTCTCGGTTGCTTCCATTGAGGTCATGCGTTCGAGGGGGCAGCTCCTGAGGGCCCGCGGTTTTCTTGTCGTGTGCGTCGTGCTCGTGCTGCTTGTGGCGCTGACGCGCAAGACCGGTTTGATACTCGCGGTGGTTGTCTTGATTGCCGTGTTCTTTAGGGCTGCGGGTCGGCGAGGAAAACTTATCGTTGCCGCGGTCGCGGCTGGCAGCTTTCTGTTTATGGTGGTCATCATGCCCGGAGCCGTGCTTCCCGCTTTGGGGTACGAGCCGGGTGGCAGGCAAGAGGTTTACGGTCTCATGTTTCAGCAGTCCGCATTGCTGATGCGTGACCACGGGGACGAGGTCCCGGAATGGCAGCGCCAGGAGATCGAGCGCGCTATCGGCGAGGACGGGAAGAACAACTACACGTGGTTTTTGACCGACTCCGTTAAAGACCCTACGTTCGGCAAGGCCGACGAGCTCGATTTTGCAGCCTATCTTGATGCGTGGGCGGCGGGGTTCCTGCAGCATCCGCTTTGCTATCTCGAAGCGTATCTGGGAGTGCAGGTTGGCTGGTATGCCATGCCGGCGGCGGGAAGCGAGGCCTTGTCGCCCTATGTGACTCCTGTCGACGGACACAACGTGAGTCATGTGTTTCCCCGCTCGCGGGACTTAGGGTTGACCTGGTCTGACGCGACCTTAGGTCGCGGCGTCGAGTCGATCGTCGCATGGTTTCAGTCGACGCCGGTTGGCATGCTTGTCGGCGCCAAGGCGCTTTGGTCGACCTGGGGTATGGCGTTTCTGCTGCTGGAGGTAAAACGTCGTGCGCCCCAGAAGCTCTACCTGCTGGCGCCGCTCGCTGCGGCAAACCTTGTTCTTTGGATCTCGCCGACGTCGTACACGACCGAATCAATGCGCTACCTGCTGCCGTTGTTGTTCTGGCTGCCAGTAAGCACGACGATGGCTTTTGCCGGTGTTGCATCGACCGAATAAAACTGGGCCGCATGCGTAACGTGCATGCGGCCCAGTTTTATTCATGCGGTTAGTTGCGTTTGAGGTGGACGACGGTTTCGCAGTGGAAGGTTTGCGGGAACAGGTCGACCGGCGTGATCTTGACGGGGGAGAAGGCGCCTTCCTCGACAAAGCGTTTGAGATCGCGTGCCAGGGTGGCAGGGTCGCAGCTCACGTAGGCGACATCGCGGGCGCTCGTGCTGGCGATAAGGTCGATGGCTTCGGGGGCGAGGCCTGCGCGCGGTGGGTCGACCACCAAAACGTCGGCATCCTGGTCGGGGAACTCGCGCACCGCGTCGCCGCCAATGACATCGACATTATCGAGCTTGTTGATTTCCAGGTTACGGCGCAGGTCGCGCACGGCGGGGCCATAGGCCTCGACGGCGGCGACAAAATCGCAGCGGCGGGCGAGCGGCAGGGTAAAGGTGCCGGCACCGCAGTACAGGTCCACGGCCAGTTCGTCTTCCTGCGGGTCGAGCGCTTCCATGACAAGTTCGATCAGAATCTCGGCGCCCTTGGTGTTGACCTGGAAGAACGACGGGGCGGACAAGCGCATCTGACCCTCGGCGATATTCTCGGTCCACGAACCCTCTCCGGCGAGCATCTCCACCTTGGAGACGCGGCGGGCCTTCTTTTCGCCCTTGCTCATCACGCGCACGATACTCGTGGGATGAGCGGCGTCCGCCAGCACGCGGGAGACCTGCGAGCGCGGAAAGGAGCCTGTGGGCGTCCAGAGTGCGACCTCGAGCGCCTTGGTGCGACGCGAGGCGCGAATGCCCACACGCTCAAGGCCCAGATCATGGCTACCGCTCAGATAGTTGAGTGCGCCGACGACCGACTTGAGCGCCTTGGGGAAGCGCTTGTCGAACAGCGGGCACGCATCGACGGTCACGATCTTGCTGGGATCGACGCCGTGCATGCCAAGGCGTACGCGACCGTTGACGACGGTCGGTTCGAGCTCGATTTTATTGCGGTAGCCCCAGTCGTCCTTGGTGTGGCGGATGGGCTGTACCAACTCATCGACCTGCTCAGGAGCGAACTTGCCGATGCGCTCGAGCGTGGAACGCAGGTTTTGCTCCTTTGCGGCGAGCTGTGCGGTGCGTGAGAGATTGCCCCACGAGCAGCCGCCACAGATACCCACGAAGGGGCAGGGAGGCTGAATGCGATCGGGGCTTGGCTCCAGAATCTCGGTGGTGCGGGCACGCATAAATGACTTGCCGTCCTGCATGACCTCGGCTTCGACGGTGTCGCCCGCCACGGCGCCCTGCACAAAGACGGCCTTGCCGTTGTCGGCGTGCGCCAGTCCGTCGGCGCCGTAGGTCATCGATTCTATGGTGAGCTTCATATTCCTGCCTGTCATTCGCGTTGTTGTCCGCAACCATGGTAGCAGGGAAAAGCGCCCCGCATCCGAGGCTTTCCTCAAATGCGGGGCGCTTCTACAAACCGCTTCTACAAACGTCTATTTCGTCTTGCCGGTAATGAGCGTCTTAAGACCCAGGCCGATCAGCCCCAGGCCCATGCGCACGCGACCGGGGCGGTGGCGCTCGATGGCCTTGGTCTTGCCAGCGGGCTTCTTGCGACGGGCGCTCGTCTCGGGCGCGGGCTTGGCGACCTGCGGCTCGGGCTGAGGCGCAGGTGCAGGCTCGGGCTCAATGACGGTCGCCTGGACCTTCTGGACCTCGGGTGCCGCCGGCTGCGGCTCGGGTTCGGGAGCGGGGGCGGTGACGGGCTCCGCCTCAACGGCGGTCTTCGGCTCCTTGACAGGCTCGGTCTCTGCCGCCGGGGGAGCGGCAACAGCCTCCAGCTCGGCAACGGGCTCGACAGCTGCCTCGCGCTCAACCTCGGCCTGAATGGCCTCCTCGGCCGTGTGCTCCTTCTCCTGCGCACGCTGCTGCACGGCGGCCTCGGCGTTGCGATACGCACGCTCCAGTAGGGCTTCCTGCGAGTTGAAGGGTTTCTCGCCCTCCGCGCGCTCGACGGGAACCCAAGTGCCGTCGCTTGTCAGGCTGCGTGCCTTCACGTTGTCGCGCAGCTGCATGCCCATGTACTCGTGCACCAGGGCACGGCAGGTGGGGTCGAGCACGGGGAAGGCAATCTCCACGCGGTGCTCGGTGTTGCGCGTCATCATGTCGGCCGAGCTCAGGTAGATCATGTCCGAGTCCACGCCAAAGGCGTAAACGCGCGCATGCTCCAAAAAGCGTCCGACGATGGAACGAACGTGTACGTTCTCGGTCTTGCCCGGAACACCCGGCTTGAGGCACGAGATGCCGCGGATGATCATGTCCACGCGCACACCGGCACACGATGCCTCGGCGATCTTGTCGATGACCTCGCGGTCGGTGAGCGAGTTGAGTTTAAAGAACACGCGGGCAGGCTCGCCGGCAAGGGCGCGCTGAATCTCGCGGTCCAGGCCGCGCATGATGAGCGGTTTGAGGCCGACGGGCGCCACGCCCAGGAAGCGGTAATCGCCGCGCAGGTTGCCCAGCGACAGGTTGCGGAAAAACAGGTTGGCGTCCTCACCGATGCCGGGATGGGCAGTCATGAGCATAAAGTCGCTGTAGAGCTTGGCCGTCTTCTCGTTAAAGTTGCCGGTGCCCAAAAGCGTCAGGCGCGTGAGCGCCATGCCCTCGCGATAGGTGAGCTGGCAGATCTTGGAGTGGCACTTAAAGCCCTCGGAGCCGTAGATGACGGTGCAGCCGGCCTCTTCCAGACGCTCCGCCCACTCGATGTTGTTCTGCTCGTCAAAGCGGGCGCGGAGCTCCATGAGCACCGTGACCTCCTTGCCGTTCTCGGCAGCATCGATGAGCGACTCGCACAGGCGGCTCTGCTTGGCCACGCGGTAGAGCGTGATGCGCAGCGAGATGCACTCGGGGTCGTAGGCGGCCTCGTGCACCAGGTCCAAGAACGGGTTCATGGCCTCATAGGGATAAAAGAGCAGCTTGTCGTGCTGAAGTACCTGCTCGCGGATGGAGCGGGACATATCGATGGTAGGGTTGGGCTGCGGCTTAAACGGCGTAAAGAGCAGTTCGTTGCGCAGGTGCTCGGGAATCTTGCCCTCAATGCCAAAGACGTAGCCCAGGTTGAGCGGGATATCGCAGGTAAAGACCGAGCGGCGCGAAAGCTCGAGCGCCTTGCGGATGGTTTTGAGCGTTTGCTTCTCGAGCGAACCCGAGACAGCGAGCACCACCGGCTGCAGGCGCAGGCGCTTCTTGAGGATGCGCTTCATGTGCTGGCGGTAATCCTCTTCCTCCTCGACGCCCTCGCCGTCCGGGTCGATATCGGCGTTGCGGGTGACGCGTATGAGCGCGCGGTCGAGCGGCTTATAGGAGCCAAAGCAGCTGTCCAGACAGGCGAGGATGACGTCCTCGAGCAGAATGTAGGAGTAGGTTCCGGTGGGCGAGGGAATCTCGACCACGCGGTTCATCGAGGCGGGAATTTCGATGAGGCCCAGCAGGCTTTCCTCGTCGGTGACGCCGTCCAGGCCGCAGGCCAGGTAGAGTGCGCCGTTGCGCAGGTTGGGGAAGGGGTGGCGCGGGTCGATCACCAGCGGCGAGATGATCGGCGACACGTAGGCCTGGAAGTAACGGGTGACAAAGGTGCGTTCCTCGGGCGTGAGTGAATCGACGCGCGCGCGGTGAACGCCCAGGGCGTCGAGCTTGCCCTCGATGCCCTTGAAAATGGACTCCCAGCGATCGAGGAGCCCGGGCAGCTCTGCCACGACGGCTTCGACCTGCTCCGAGGCGGTCATATTGCTCTTGTTGTCGACGGGTTGCTTTTTGAGTTCGGCCAGGTCGGACAGGCCGCCCACGCGCACCATAAGGAACTCGTCGAGGTTGGACTCGAAGATCGAGACGAACTTGAGGCGCTCGAACAGCGGCACGGACTCATC
>CAKUGF010000004.1 GCA_934654585.1 uncultured Collinsella sp.
ACGATTTTGAGGGAACACCCCGACCGTCCCGGACAGGTATATGGGGAGGATGTCTACAGGTATTCGATCTGGGCGCCTTCGGTGTCGCACGTCAGAATATGTGCCTCGCACTTCGGGAACTGCTCACGCAGCTTGACCTGCAGGAACTTTGCCACGATGGTGTCGTCGGTCACAGCCATAAGGGTCGAACCCGAGCCGCTGATCCAGATGGTCTTAGCGCCGCCGTTGAGGCAGGTGTCGCGCACGGCGTTGTAGTCGGGAATCAAACGACGGCGATAGGGCTCCTGAATGCGGTCGTCGTTGGCTGCGGCGATCAGGTCCAGGTCGCCGGTCTCCAGGCCGCGCGTCATGCCGGCGATGCGGCCCATCTGCCACACGGCGGTGGAAAGCGGAATCTCCTGCGGCACGACCTTGCGCGCCTCGCTCGTGTGTACCTCGTAGGGCGGAATCACGGTAATAAAGCGCAGTTTGTCGCTTACCTCGTAGCGCAGGCACTGGGGGAGCGAGTTGGTCGGCGTGAAGGAGCAGACGGCGCCGCCCAGGATAGCGGGGGCGACGTTATCGGGATGGCCCTCGACCTCGGTGGCGATGCGGACGAGCTCGGCGCGGTCGACGGTATGGCCCGTCAGCGCGGCGGCCGCCATGATGCCGGCGACGACGCAGGTGGAGCTGGAGCCCAGGCCACGGGCGACGGGTACGTCGGTCTGGATGTCAATGGCAACGGGGAAGGCCGGCTCGCCCCAGGCGGCCAGTGCATCGACAAAGCTCACGTAGACCAGGTTGTTCTCGTTTTGGAACTCCTCGGGGCAGCCCGTGATGGTGAGCTTATCGGCGCGCGCGAAGGTGAAGTGCGAGTAGAGGCTGACGGCCATGCCGAGGGTGTCGTAGCCGATGCCTAGGTTGGCGCTGGTGGCGGGGACGGTAATCTTGATCATGTGAGTCCTCCTGGCGTGCCTGGCTGTTTAGTTCGCTGCTCGGGCAGTCCTGCGCAAGACGGAAAGCACATTAAGTGCTTTCCTTTGCGTGCGGAACTCGCGACGAACTAAACAGCCAGGCACGCTGTGCGCGTTCGTCATCATCCCGGGGGTTATCTGATAAAAGAAGGTGCGCCGGCTTTCGCCGGCGCCTAGTAAGGGTTTAGTTGGTAGCCATCTTTTTTGCTGCGGACTCTACGTAGTTGGCCATGTCGGCTACGTCGCAGACGTCTTCGAAGCGGACGGGTTTGGACTCGAGTTCGGCGAGCTGGGTCGGGGCGACCGTGTTGGTTGCCTGTTCCAGTACGCGCATGGCCTCAAAGTCGTCCTCGGGCACGTCGAGCCCCAGGGCATCGCAGCAGGCGCGCGGGAACTTGTAGGGGCTGGCGGTCGAAAGCAGCACGCGAGCCTTGGCGCCCTCGGCGGGGGCGACCTGCTCAAAGACGTGATAGCCGCAGGCGGTGTGCGGATCGATCACGTAGCCGTTCGCATCCCAGCAGCTCTTGATGGCGGCGCGGACCTCGTCCTCGCTGGCCCAACCGCAGCCAAACACGCTCTGAATCTTGGCCAGCAGCTCGGCGGGCACCTCGTAGCGGCCCGTCTGGGCGAGCTGCTCCATAAGGCCGGCGACGAGCTCGCAGTCGCCATCGGACAGGAAGTAGAGCATGCGCTCCAGGTTGGAGCTAATAAGGATGTCCATCGACGGCGAGATGGTCGTGAAGAACGGGCGGTTGCGGTCGTAGACGCCGGTGGTCAAGAAGTCGGCGAGCACGTTGTTCTTGTCGCTGGCCACGACGAGCTTGGCGACGGGCAGGCCCATGCGCTTGGCATAGTAGCCGGCCAGGATATCGCCAAAGTTGCCGGTCGGCACGCAGAACTCAACGGCGTCGCCGGCCTCGATGGCGCCGGCGCGCAGCAGCTGCGCATAGGCGGCAAAGTAGTAGACGACCTGCGGCACCAGACGGCCGACGTTGATGGAGTTGGCGCTCGAAAGCACGGTGCCGGCGGCCTCCAGGCGCTCGGCAAGCTCCTTATCGGCAAAGATGCGCTTGACGGCGCTCTGAGCGTCATCGAAGTTGCCGCGGATGCCGCAGACGGCGACGTTGTCACCCTCCTGCGTGGACATCTGCAGGTTCTGGACGCGGCTGACCTTGCCCTCGGGGTAAAAGACGGTAATGCCCGTGCCCGGAGCGTCGGCAAAACCGGCGAGCGCGGCCTTGCCTGTGTCGCCCGACGTGGCGGTGACGATCATGATGCGCTCGGCGCCGCCGTCCTTGGCGGAGGTGCGGGCCATCAGACGGGGGAGCATCTGCAGAGCGACGTCCTTAAAGGCGCTCGTGGGGCCGCCAAAGAGCTCCATCACATAGGTCTGCGGGGCATTGGCGCCCGGTGCGGCGTCGAGTTTGACGAGCGGCGTGACCTCTTCGCTCGCAAACGTGCCGCGGTATGCCTCGTCGACACACGCCGAAATTTCTTCGGCCGTGTAATCATTCAGTAACATTCCCAACACATCTTGAGCGATTTCAAAGTACGATTTATCTGCAAGCGAGCTGATATCGACCTGCTGGGTGCCGAGCTCGTCCGAGACAAACAAACCCCCGTCGGGAGCGATGCCGGTACGGATGGCCACCTTACTTGAGCACGATAAAGTGCGTCCTCGTGTACTATGATAAGTTCCCATATAACACTGCTCCTCGGATGCCTTGGTCCCAATCGGTGAAACCATGGTATCAGAGCACGCAAAACAGGTTTGCAGAGGCTTTTAGAAAGGTAACCTCAAGCCCATGATTAAGATTGCCAAGTTTGGCGGCTCGTCGGTCGCCGACGCCGAACACTTCAAGAAGATCAAGGCCATTGTCGACGCCGACCCGGCCCGCCGTTTTGTGGTGGTTTCTGCCTGCGGTCGCCGCTTTAAGGGCGACACCAAGGTGACCGACCTGCTCTACCTGGTCAACGCGCACGTCAAGTATCACGTGTCGTGTGAGGAGCTGCTCGAGGACATCGGCCAGCGCTACTTTGATATCGCCGACGAGCTGGAGCTCACCTATCCCATCCGCGAGGAGTTTGCGGCCTTTGCCGAGCGCGCCCGCTCGGGCGGTTACTCCACCGAGGAGCTCGTGAGCCGCGGCGAGTACTTTACCGCTCGCCTGATGGCCGAGTACCTGGGCCTGCCGTTCCTGGATGCCGCGACGGTCGTGGCGTTCCATCATGACGGTTCGCTCAGCATGAACCGCACCTCCGAACTGGTGCAGGAATACGGCCAGCAGGGCGGCTTTGTCATGCCCGGCTTCTACGGCGCGACCCGCGAGGGCCAGATCAAGCTGCTCGACCGTGGCGGCGGAGACATCTCCGGTGCCATTCTGGCTAAGTGCCTGGGCGCCGACCTGTACGAGAACTGGACCGACGTTTCGGGCTTCTATTCTGCTGATCCTCGCATTGTGCCCGAGGCTCAGCCCATCGCCCGCGTTACCTACGAGGAGCTGCGCGAGCTTTCGTACATGGGCGCAAGCGTCCTGCACGAGGAGGCCGTGTTCCCCGTGCGCGAGGCAGGCATTCCGCTGGTCATCAAGAACACCAATGCGCCGCAGGACCCCGGCACCATCATTAGCGAGACGGCTGACGAGGGCGAGGCGGAGCCCATCATTACCGGCGTGACCGGCAAGCGCGGCTTTGTCGCCATCAACGTGGCCCGCGACCGCACCAAGCCGCGCGTCGGCTTTATGCGCCGCGCGCTTTCGGTGTTCGAGCGCTATGACGTTTCCGTCGAGCACATGCCCACCGGTGTCGACCGCTTTGGCGCCGTGGTGCAGGAAGAGGATGTGCACGATTCGCTGTACTCGCTCGTGGGCGACATCCAGAAGGAAGTCGAGCCGCTCGAGATTGAGGTCGTCGAGGGTCTGGCGCTCATCGCTACCGTCGGCCGCAACCTGCGTGGTCGTGCCGGTATTTCCGGCCACCTGTTTGGCATGCTTGGCCAGGCCGGCGTGAGTGTGCGTATGATTTCGCAGAGCTGCGACGAGATTAATATCATCATTGGCGTGGAGGAGAAGGACTTCGATCTGGCAATCCAGACCATCTACCGCGCCTTCTCTGACGAGAACGGCATCGTGAAGGTCTCCGATCTGGAGGCTCCCGCGCCGGTCGAGCCTGCCCTGGCCGCGCTTCACAAGTAGGGGCCACCCCGGAAGATTTTTGGGACATGCCTAGAAATCTGCTATGGGGCGTTTCGTTTCGGTTTCGTTTCGGCGGGGCGGGTTTTATATCCGTCCCGTTCTTGTATAAACTGGGGCACACTATTGAGTCTGCTTGACGTGCAGGCTATAGCTACGACCTTTAAAGGGGGAAGCATGAAACAGTACACGGTTGCTATTTTGGGCGCGACGGGAGCCGTGGGCACCCAGATGCTCGAGTGCCTGAACGAGCAGGAGTTTCCGGTCGGTAAGCTCAAGCTGCTGGCGAGCGCACGCTCTGCGGGCAAGACCGTCGAGTTCCGCGGCGAGCAGGTTGTGATTGAGGAGGCTTGCCCCGAGGCCTTTGAGGGCTGCGACATCGTGCTCGGTGCTGCCGGTGACGATATCGCCAAGGAGCTGCTGCCCGAGGCCGTCAAGCGCGGTGCCGTCGTGGTCGACAACAGCCATGCCTTCCGTCTGGATCCCAAGGTTCCGCTGGTTGTTCCCGAGATTAACGCCGACGATATCAAGTGGCATCACGGCCTTATCGCCAACCCCAACTGCGCGACCATTATCGGCTTGGTTCCTACCTGGCCGCTGCACCAGCTAGCCGGCGTGAAGCGCATGATCGTCTCGACGTATCAGGCAGCTTCGGGCGCCGGCGCGCCCGGTATGGCCGAGCTCGAGGCTCAGCTGGCCGCCCTCGGCCGTGGCGAGGAGATTCCCGAGCCGCGCGCGTTTGCCGCCCAGCTGGCGAGCAACCTGATTCCGCAGATTGGCGGCGTCAAGGAAGAGGGCTTTACCTCCGAGGAGATGAAGCTGCAGAACGAGGGCCGCAAGATCATGCACCTGCCTGAGCTGCGCGTGAACTGCACCTGCGTGCGTGTGCCCGTGCTGCGCTCGCACTCCGAGAGCATTACGCTCGAGTTTGAGCGCGACATTACGGTTGAGGAGGCCCGTGCTGCGCTGGCGGCGGCCCCGGGCGTCAAGCTGGTCGACGATATGGCTGCCGAGGATGCGCACGATCGCTTCCCCATGCCGATGGATACGTCCGACCAGGATCTGATTTGGGTCGGTCGCGTGCGCCGCGACATCTCGAACCCCGGGGCCGCGCGCGGCATCACCTTCTGGTGTTGCGGCGACCAAATCCGTAAGGGCGCGGCAACCAACGCCGTCCAGATCGCTAAGCTGCTCTGCGAGTAGCGGTGGACCTGTCCGACGGGGGCCGGGCTTAGTTTTCAGAACGTCCTCGACCATGTGTGGCGCCTTGTCCTGCTCCTTCGGAGCCGCGGACAAGGCGCCACACTGGTCTGAGGAGTGTTCTGAAAACTAAGCCCGGCCCCCGCCTGGGGTGACGCTGCTGCGAGCGGCCTGCGATGGGGCCGTTGTTGGTTGGGGCCGCTGGGCTGATGTGGGGGCACGTGGCTGTTGCGGGCCCTGGTTCCGGCGGCGGCCTCGGCGCTTCGCGCCTGCCGCCTTGGGGGACTGTGGGGCGCGGCCGGCAGCTGCGGCGCGTTGCGCCTGCTGCCTGCGGGGACTTTGGGGTCGTGCGGCAGCGGCGGCGCTTCGCGCCTGCTGCCTAAGGTGACTGCGGGCTTGATGTGAATCGAAGGTGAATGGTTTTCCTGAGAAGTGAACGACCTATTTTGGACTCTCGAAGCATCGGCATTTTCTGGTAGTCATTTCCTGCGGTTTTATCGCATGAATCCTGCGGTTTTGCTATCAAAAAATGCGGATGCTCCGTGGCTTTGTTTTTGCTCGTTCACTTCTCGGGAAAACCATTCACCTTCGTTTTGCCGGACAGCGTTTTGGGCGTTGCGACTCGGTATCGGCCGATATCGAGAAAGAAAACGCCCTCCCTTGGACAGTTGCGGACCTGCTCGGGTGTATCTGCGGGGTTGTCTGCACAATTCGCGGTATTATGTTGCGGAGTTTTGAAAGGAGCCGCTGGTGGTCACGACGACGTTTGCTTCGCCTTTGGGTGATATCCTGCTTGCCGCTGATGGCCGCGGTTTGACGGGGCTTTGGTTTGAGGGGCAGGAGCATTTTGGCTCGACGCTCCTTAAAGAAGATGCGGAGCATGTCGAGGGTGCCGATGCGGTTTCTGGTGCCGGGGGAATGTCTTCGGTGAATCCGGCAAATGGTGCGGCCTCGTCGGTGCTTGAGCGTTCTTGGGCTTGGTTGAATGCTTATTTTGCTGGTCAGGAGCCTCGGTTTACACCGCCGTTGCATATGATCGGCACGGCGTTTCAGCGTGAGGTTTGGTTCGAGCTGCTTTCTATCCCGCGTGGCGAAGTTGCTACGTATGGCGAGATTGCCCAGCGTGTTGCGGCCAAGCATCGTGTTCCGGGAAACGAGGACCCTGTTGTGTCTCCCCGTGCTGTGGGCGCTGCGGTTGCGCGTAATCCCATTTCGATTGTCGTGCCGTGCCATCGTGTGGTTGCGGCCGACGGTTCACTCAACGGATATGCCGGCGGGCTTGATCGCAAGGAGTGGCTGCTTCGGCTTGAGGGCGCGTACGAGGAATAACGCTCGAACGCTCTGCATGGATAAGGCGCCGCGAAGGGACGAGTCGCTGTCCTCTCGCGGCTGGCGCGCGGGCAGGCGCTCGGCATATGCGCCTTAAGTTTGGCTAAGCCCTATCCAGCGTTTTTAAAAACATGCAGGTTGAGCCGCTAAGGCTGCGCTAAGGCAGCTTTCGCTGCGCTATTATCGGCGGTATCGAAACCTGTATTTCCATGCGCCAAAGGAGCAACTATGAAGCTGATGCTTGCCGAGGACGAACCCGGCCTCTCCCGCGCCCTTACCGCAATTCTTCAACATAGCGACTACGAGGTCGATACGGCACTCGACGGCCTAACGGCGCTCGAGTATCTACTCGCCAACGATTACGACGCCGCAATTCTGGACATTATGATGCCCGGCATGGATGGCATCGAGGTGCTCAAGCGCAAGCGCGCCGCCGGTAAGCGCCTGCCAATCATCATGCTCACCGCCAAAAGCGAGGTTTCCGATAAGGTTGAGGGCCTGGACGCCGGTGCCAACGACTATCTGACCAAGCCGTTTGCCGCCAAGGAGCTGCTTGCGCGCATCCGTGCCATAACGCGCGCTGCCACGGCGATTGACGCCACGACGCTCAGCGTGGGCAACGTGCGCCTCGATACGGCCGCGTGTACACTGGTGGGCCCCTTGGGCGAGGAGCACCTGGCCAATCGCGAGTTTCAGCTCATGGAACTCTTTATGCGCAACGCCGGTACACGTATGCCCACCGAGCGCCTGATGCTCGAGGTTTGGGGCGAGGACGCGCCCGAGGGCGTCAACGTGGTGTGGGTCTACATCTCGTATCTGCGCAAAAAGCTGACGGCACTCGGTGCCGACGTGGCCATTCGCGCATCGCGCAACCAGGGCTATTCGCTTGAGGTTGTCGAGGAGGGCGAATAAGCGTGAGCGCGAGCGCGAGCGCGTGGTGGAAGCGCATGGCAGCAAAGCTCGGCATGGGTGTGGACTCGGGTAATCCGGGGCGCGCCGATGCCGCTAGCGCAATGGGTCGTCGCCTGCGCCGCAAGTTCATCCTGGTTGCCATGGGTGCCGTGACCGTCGTGCTTACGCTCATTATTGCCGGCATCAACGTCGTCAACTACTCGCATGTCTGCAAGATGGCCGACGCTCGCCTGGACTATATCTTGGCGGGCAAGGACGGCATTGATTGGGAGAACGAGCCTAAGACCGACCCCGGTCAGGATGCGGCTGCCGGCAAGGTCGCTACCGGTAACCGGGTGGCTGTTCGCGACGGGCATTTTGAAGGCATGACGGCGGAGTCTCCCTTCGACACGCGTTACTTTACAGTGTCGATTGCCGGTGGGCAGGTGACCGATGTCAACACGGCCCGCATTGCCGCGGTGGGTGCCAAGCGTGCCGCCCGTATCGCTGCTGGACTATATTCCAAGGGCTGGACCTCGGGCTTTTCTGGTAACTACCGCTATACGGTTACGGTTCAGGATGACGAGACCACCTACGTGTTCGTCGACTGTTCACGCGAGCTTTCGAGCTTCCATTCGTTTTTAAGTGCCAGTGTGGCCATCAGCTGCATTGGCTGGCTGGCGGTATTGGCGATTGTGACGGTGGCTTCGGGCGCGGTGATTCGGCCGATGGTCGAAAGCTACAGCAAGCAGAAGCGCTTCATTACCGACGCGAGCCACGAGATCAAGACGCCGCTGTCAGTGATCGATGCCGCCAACGAGGTGCAAGAGATCGAGAGCGGCGAGAGCGAGTGGACGCAGAGCATTCACGAGCAGGTCGCGCGACTGACGGCGCTCACGGAGCGCCTGGTGTTTTTGGCGCGCATGGACGAGGGCTCGGCCGGCTTTGCCATGGCGGCGATTGATCTTTCGGAAGCCGTGGACAAGGCGTCGGCGCCGTTTGAATCGGTGGCGGTTTCGCGCGGCAAGCGCCTGTCGACGTCGATTGCGAGCGGCGTGCGGGCCCATGCCGACGCCGCGGCGGTGGCGCAAGTGGTTGAGCTGCTGCTGGGTAACGCCACGCGCTACGCGAGCGAGGGCAGCGTGATTGAGCTGAGCCTGCGCTCCGTTTCGCACGGTGCGGGCAAGGGAGCTGCTGAGCTTGTCGTATCGAATGCCGTGGATGAGCTGCCCGAGGGCGATCTGGACCGACTGTTCGACCGCTTCTACCGCGCAGACGTCTCGCGCAGTTCTAAGACGGGTGGCTCGGGCGTGGGCCTATCCGTCGTGCGTGCCATCGCCGAGGCCCATGGCGGGAGCGCCTCCGTATCCGGCCGCGACCACCAGATTGCCTTCACCGTCCGCCTCTAAAACCCGCCAAAAAGGGACAGGTTTATTTTGGCAGGTTTTATCTGGGGAAATGCCGGCGGGGGAGGCTGTGGACGGAAACAGCGTCCCGGCGCGGCACGCGAAATGGGGTGCCGTTTCCCCTTGGAGCGCCAAGCGGAAACTCTATCCCAGTTTGAAGTCTCAGAACG
Source organism: uncultured Collinsella sp. (assembly GCA_934654585.1). Lineage (GTDB taxonomy): Bacteria > Actinomycetota > Coriobacteriia > Coriobacteriales > Coriobacteriaceae > Collinsella. The sequence goes on from CAKUGF010000004.1 coordinate 9,141, forward strand.
GGATGCGCTTTTCCTTGGGAGGTCGTTCCGGAAACTGCATCCCAGAATATCGCCGCGGAATGGGACTCGCTTTCCGGATGAAGCCTTCAGCGGAAACTGCATCCCAGTTTGACGCCTTGGAATGGGATGCTCTTTCCGGATGAGACTATCGGCGGAAGCTGTGTCCCAATACATCAACTCAGAACGGGATGTGCTTTCCGCGGGTAGCATCATTCGGAAACTGCGCTCCATTCTGAGGCGGGTTCGTGAGCCAGGTTCTCCGCGCTGCTGTTCTTGGTGCCGAAATTTCGACAGGGCGGCTTTTTACGCTCGCTCCTGCAGGGCGTAGATCGACTTGTCCATGTTGAACAGGTAGGCCACGACGCAGACGATGAAGAACAGCGGCAAGTTGCCAAACCCAAAGACCTCGCAACCGATAAGGATGGGCGCAAGTAGCGTATTGGTGGCGCTGCCAAAGACGGCGGCGTAGCCGAGCGCGGCGCAGAGCTCGACGGGCATGCCGAGCATCCCGGCGAGCACGACACCCAGGCTGGCGCCGATGGAGAACAGTGGCGTCACCTCGCCACCCTGATATCCGGCGGCGAGCGTGACAATGGTGAGCATAAACTTGAGTGCCCAATCCCAAGGCATGATGGCCGCCGTGCCCTCTTCGCTCAACGCGGCCGAAATCAGATTGGTGCCAAGTCCGCAGTATCGCCCCTGCCACAGTGCGAACAGAACTGCCGATAGTAGCAGGCCCATGACGGCAATGCGCGTATAGGGATTTGGGAGAAGACGCGCCGCAAGGGTCTTGGCATGGGCAAGGCACCAGGCAAAGGCGCCTCCTACCATGCCAAACATAATGCCCAGCACCGCAAGTCGCCCAAGGCCGGGAAGATCAAGGGCGTACGAGGCGACGACGGCAACCTCGAACTTCTCGAGGCCCAGGGCACCGGAGGTCATGCTCGCGGTGAGCGAGGCGGTAAGTGCGGGGAACAGCGCGCGGTATTCCATGCGTCCGGCGACCAGTACCTCAATGGCAAAGACCGTGGCGGCGAGGGGCGTTCGGAAGAGCCCGGCAAAGCCAGCGGCCATGCCAATGAGCAAAAACGTGTTGCCGGGGTCGCGGAAGGGCAAACGCTGGCCGATCCAATGGGAGACGGTCGCGCCAATCTGCACGGCCACGCCCTCACGTCCCGCGCTGCCGCCAAAGAGGTGCGTCCCCCACGTGCTCAGCATAATGAGCGGCACCAAGCGCGGGGAGATAGCATCCTCGCGCCCGTGGCCCACTTCGAACACCAAGCTCATGCCGCGATCGGTGCCTTTGCCCCAGGTGCGGTAGGCAAACACGATGGCAAGGCCCATCAGGGCGAGGAAGGGGAGGAGCAACGTGATATGCTCATCGCGAAAGGCGCCGATTGCCAACAACACGCGGCCAAAGAGCGCACAGATGGCACCGACGATGATGCCGATGGGAATTCCGGCAGCACCCATAAGCACGAGGCCGCCGTAGGTATTGACCAGGCGTTTGATTCTGTTCGATATGCTGCTATCCGACATTTCGCTTTCCGATGCTTGTCCTCTAGATATAAAAAGAGCTGGAGTTGCGCATCGTTGAGAGGCTTTCCAGCTTTAGCAAAACAAACTTATAGGATGCGGCGAATCGCGTCAAGAAAACCACCGGATGAACTTGAAGCTGTCGGCCGGCTAGCTTCAAACCTGATACACGGTACGGCACCCCACACTACCCAGCGTGTTTGATGGGATGACGAACCACGGTCTTGAGCTTCTCCGGTGCGCATTTGCGTGGGTCGGAGAGGTAGATCTCGTGATGAAGGCGAATATCGGAGAAGTCGAGGGCGTAACCCTGCTCTGCCGCAAATTCATGCATGGCGTCCACGGTCGCCGGTTCGTTGTCGTAAGGTCCGGTGTGCATGCACTGTACGCATAGGCCTTCGTCAACCTTAAGCAGCTCAACCGCTGAAAAGTCCAGCTTCTTTTTGGCGGTAGCTTCCGCGACGGCCCAGTCAAAGTCGGTCTGGGTGACAAAATCGGGTAGGCGGATGCACGAGATGAAGTTGAAGTCATCCTTGCGCACATAGTCGATGTCGCTGCTGGGGGAGTCTTGCCACCAGAAGCCCTCGAGCGGCGGCACCACAAAGTCGAAATAGCCTTCGATGCTCCTCGACCCTTTCTTCGACATTTTGATGGTATAAGCGATGCCGTAAAGCAGCGGAAGGGCGCTTTGGTACTCGCCGCCCGCGGTGTTTGGGTCGCCCTTTCCGCGAACGGCAACGTGGCTCATAGGCGGGACAGTTACGATACTCGGCTTGCTTGCAGGTTTGTAGAGCTCCTTGCATTCCTTCTTAAAGTCGAACGACATGTTGACCGCCTTTCTGCGTATTGGCCTGCTTAGATAGTTGAATCATATCATAGAAACGAACAGCTGTTCGAATGATTTGGCTGACAGATTGAGATGCGGGCGTTGTGTTTGGCGGTCGGCCTGACCCCGTCGATGATTTCTCGGCCTCCCCGGCGCCTCGCCTACACCCGCCATTCCCCCATATAAAACCTGCCAAAATAAACCTGTCCCTTTTTGGTCGGTGCGAAATGGGTAATACTAAAGAGTTATCCGACCAGATGGGAACCGATCGATGGCCTATATCGAATTCAAAGACGTCATCAAAGCATACGGCGAGGGCGATGCCCGCATTCATGCGCTCGACGGCGCGAGCTTTACGGTCGAGCGCGGCGAGCTCGCCATCATTTTGGGCGCCTCGGGTGCCGGCAAGACCACGGCGCTCAACATCTTGGGCGGCATGGACACGGCAACTTCCGGCACCGTGACGGTGGACGGGCGTGACGTGAGCACTGCCAACGAGGCACAGCTTGTGGAATACCGCCGCGCCGACGTGGGCTTTGTCTTTCAGTTCTACAATCTGGTTCCCAACCTGACGGCCCTCGAAAACGTCGAGCTCGCAGCTCAGATCTGCCCCGATTCGCTCGATGCCGAACAGACGCTTCGCCAGGTTGGCCTGGGCGAGCGCCTCGCCAACTTCCCCGCGCAGCTTTCGGGCGGCGAGCAGCAGCGCGTGTCCATTGCCCGCGCACTGGCCAAGAACCCTAAGCTGCTTCTGTGTGACGAGCCCACGGGTGCACTCGACTACAAAACCGGCAAGCAGATCTTGCAGCTGCTACAGGATACCTGCCGCAAGCAGGGCATTACGGTCATCATCATCACGCACAACTCCGCGCTTGCGCCCATGGCCGATCGCCTGATCCGCTTTAAGAGTGGTCGCGTGGAGAGCGAGACGGTTCAGCAAAATCCCGTGCCTATCGAGACAATCGAGTGGTAGCGCCCATGGATCAGAATCGCCAGAACAGCCAACGCCGCGACGCGCGGAGCACGGAGCGCGAGCAGGATTTTACGACCTACCGCACTGCCCAAAGCTCAAACGATATGGTGCCGACGGTTTTTCGCCGTGGCATCTACCGCACGATTCGCGGCAGCCTTAAGCGCTTCTTGTCAATCGTGATCATCACGGCGCTTGGCGTGAGCGTGATGTGCGGCCTTAAGGCGGGCTGCGAGGATTTGTGCGATTCGGTCGACGCCTATTTTGACCAGCAGAATGTTTATGACATCAACGTGCAGTCGACCTATGGTCTGACCGATGACGATCTCGCTGCGATCCAAGAGGTCGATGGCGTCGAGACGGCCGAGGGCATCTATACCGAGACCGCCTATACCGCCGTGGGTACGACGCGCGAGCGTGTCGTCGTACAGAGCCTCTCCAAGGAGAATATTGACCAACCGGTGCTAGTGCGCGGCGAGCTGCCCGAGACTTCGGGCGAAGTGGCGGTGACCTCACGTTTTTTGAAGGCTTCGGGCAAGAAGATCGGCGATACGGTGAGCTTTGCCGCCAACGATGCGAGCTCGTCGAACCAAAGCGCCAAGGACCAGTTTGCCGATGGGGACTACACCATCACGGCCGAGGTTCTCGATCCTACCGACGTGAGCTCCGACTCGACGGTCAACGCCTTTCGTGCCGCCTCGGCCGCGGACTACAAGTTCTACGTGAGTGAGGATGCCGCGACGTCGTCGTCCTATTCCGCGGTCCACGTGGTCGTCGAGGGAGCCAAGAGCCTCAACTCCTATTCGGATGCCTACTCGGCAAAGATCAATGAGGTCAAGGGCAATATCGAGAAGATCCGCGAGGAGCGTGAGAAGGCGCGCGCTCAGGAGCTGACGGTCGACACACCGGCGAGCTTGGACGCGGCTGAGCGTCAGGCGAATATGGTCTTTGGGATCGAGCAGGACAACATCAATCGCATGGCCGAGGGCAGCGACGAGCGTGCGCAGGCGCAAGCCGACCTGGACCAGCGCCGCGCCGCCGCCGACCAGCAGTTTGCCGATGCCCGCGCCGAGCTTTCTGACCTGGGCGAATGCACCTGGTACATCCAGGACCGCGGCAATATCGCAAGCTACTCGAGCGTCGAGAGCGACAGCTCTTCGATCGAGGCCATCGCCACGGTGTTCCCGTTCATCTTCTTTATCGTCGCCGTGCTCATCAGCCTCACCACCGCCACCCGCATGGTCGAGGAGGAGCGCACGCTCATCGGCCTGTACAAAGCACTCGGCTATTCGCGCGGACGCATCCTGTCCAAATACGTGGACTACTCGCTGTGGGCGTGTCTGATCGGTGGCGTGCTCGGCAATATCATTGGCTTTGTGGGCCTGCCGCTGTTCTTGTTTACGGTGTTCGACGACATGTACTCGCTGCCCCAGATGCTGCTTTCGTACGACATCGTGTCCTCGCTCGTATCGGTGGCGTTGTTTACCGTGGGCGTGGTGGGCGCCACGATTATCGCCTGCCGCCACGAGATGGCCGAGACCCCGGCCTCGCTCATGCGTCCCAAGGCCCCGCGCGCCGGCTCGCGCATCTTGCTTGAGCGCATCGGCTTTGTCTGGCACCGCATGGGCTTTTTGAACAAGGTTGCCGCGCGCAATTTGTTCCGGTACAAAAAACGTGCCTTTATGACTATCTTCGGTATTGCGGGCTGTACGGCGCTCGTGATCTGCGGTATGGGTATTCGCGACACGTCGGTGGCGCTTTCGCCCAAGCAGTACGGGCACATTACGCGCTATGACCTGCTGGCGGTCGCCAACCCCGATGACTTTACGCGGACGTGCGCGGCGCTGGACGAGCGCAGCGCGGCCAAGGACTCCAACGTGACCGTGACCTCGACGCTGCCGATCATGACCGACAACGTCACCTTTACATTTGGCGGCAAGAGCGAGACCGTGCAGCTCATCGTGATTCCCGACGACCGCACGGGTGACTTGGGCGATTACGTGCGCCTGGAGGATGAGTCCAAAGAACCGCTCGCCCTGCGTGACGGGGATGTGTATTTGAGCAAGAGCTCTCAGCTGGTGCTGGGGATCAAGCCGGGTGACACGGCTCACGTCCAGGATTCGTCGCTCAATGTTGCCAAGGTCAAAGTCAGCGACATCTCGCTCAACTATCTGGGCAATACGCTCTATATGACGCAGAGCACCTATGAGCGCGCGTTCGGTCGAAGCGCGCGCCTCAACGGCATCCTTGCGCTGCTTAAGGGTTCATCGGGCGATCAGATTGCGTTTACCAACCGTCTTAAGAGCGATGGTTGGATTACGCTGTCGAGTACCGCCGAGCATTGGGAAAACTATGAGGCAAACTTTACGATTATCAATTCGGTTGTGGTGCTTGTGACCTTTATGGCGGCGTGCCTGTCGTTTGTGGTGGTGTTTACGCTGTCCAATACGAATATCTCGGAGCGCGAGCGCGAGCTGGCGACCATCAAGGTGCTGGGCTTCCGCCGCGGTGAGGTACACCACTACGTCAACAAGGAGACGTTGATTCTTACGGCGATCGGAGCCGCGCTGGGCGTACCGCTGGGCGGTGCGCTGGCCGAGAGCTTTACGTACATCCTGCAGATGCCGTCGCTGTACTTTGACGTTGAGGTCGAGCCGCTGAGCTACGTGCTTGCCGTGGTGCTGGCCTTTGCCTTTACGTTTATCGTCAACCTCGCTACCAATCGCACCCTCAATAAGATCGACATGGTCGGCGCCCTCAAGAGCGCCGAGTAACCTGCCAAAAAGGGACAGGTTTATTTTGGCAGGTTTTATCTGCGCAAACGCCGAGCAACCTACGGGCTACCCGGCGTTTGTTCTCGTTTGGCCGAGATGTATGTCACTCAGTGCACTTACTGACCAATGCGGCGTTGTGCGTAGCTTTTAATGTCATCGGTAAAACCGTCGAGATCGCTGAGAGAAATTACGTCGTCAGCAAGCAGGCTGGCTATCTGGCGACGCATCGTGCTGCGGCGGATATCTTCCATCATTACGCCGGAGCACCGCCTGTCCCTATTGATATGCTCCTCGAGCGCCCAAAACCTATCAGAGGCTTCGCCGTCGCCGTTCAGTATCTCGATGTACTGATCGATGAGCTTTGCCATATAGCGTTCTTGCCATTTAGGGAGCAATTCCTTAAACAGTCTCCAGTCACGTTCGGCTACATCGCCCATGCTTCCTCCGTTCACCAAACAAGCCATTTGAATCCATGCCCTACTTCGACAGCTTCTGCTCGCAGGCGTGGATGAGGTCGTCGTAGTGGGCAATCTTGTAATTGAGGCGATCGAGACCTGCCTGCATCTCGGCAATGCGCTCGGTGACCTGGTCGCGCTGTTCTTCGAGAATGGCTCTACGCGCCGCCATGGTTTCGTCACCCTGTTCCAAGAGCTGCATATATTCGATGAGCGCTTCGATTGAGACGCTTGCGCCGCGCATACACTTGACGAACTTGATGCGCGCGCAGTCTTGTTCATCGTAGTCGCGAATGCCATTTTCGTTGCGGTGTACACGAGGCAGCAAGCCAATGCGCTCGTAATAGCGCAGCGTATCGGCGGAAATGCCGTACTCCTTTGAAACCTCGGCGATCCTCATGCCAACTCCTTAGTACGGAAACCTGCCAAAAAGGGACAGGTTAATTTTGGCAGGTTTTATCTGGGTAAACGATGACAGCTGAACCCGCCGAAGCATCAATTTAAGTTTAAAGCCTAGAGTTGACTCCAAGTCAAAGCCCATCTTCATTAGTTACGATGCTTCCATTGTTTGCGACACCAGCGCATGAGCGCCTTTACGATGGGAATCGTGATGAGGATGATCCATGCAGGATGGGGCTGTCCCAAACAGAGCCACATGTAGAGGAACCAAGCGATGGCGGCTGCCGGGTAGATGACCTCGATCAGCTTAGACAGGTGGCGCCGATCGATAAAGTCGCCAATGGCGTAGTAGACGGGAATCAAAAAGACGAGGAAGAGCCCCATGCCCCATGTGCCGTAGACAATGCCGAGCGCCAGATAGGCGAGGGCGACAAGCGCGGGGAAGGGAAACTTGTTCCATGCACGTCCAAGCTTGGTGTGGAAGTGCTTGCCATGATGATCGAGTTTGTCGTGTGCTTCCTTCCAACTGGAAAACGTCTCGCCGTCGATAGTGACGGTGCCGTCGGCATTGGTGTGCACGCTATGCCCATCATCTTCGAGCGTATCAACATGCACGCCGCTTGGCCCCACATGTACTTCTTCGCCCTTGCGGTCGTTGGTTACGTGGATGCCATTCCAGCCAACATGAACCTCTTCGCCTTTATCGGGATCAATAACGTGGATGCCGTGCGCAAGGGAAATGTCGACGAGTGGCTTGTCGCTGCGACTGGTGTTGTCGGCAGAATCCTCATCCTCTTTAGCCTCATCCGAAGCATCGGCACCGGTGTCGCCGTCCTCCGGGTCATCAGCGTCATCTACTGCCTCCCCATACAACAGCTCATCCAGCGACACGCCATACAGTGCAGCGAGTGCAATGAGGTTATCGGTATCGGGCGAGGATTCGCTGCGCTCCCATTTGCTGACAGCCTGGCGACTCACGCCCAGTTGGGCGGCAAGCGCTTCCTGAGAAAGCCCGGCAGCCTTGCGGCGATCGACGAGGCGTTGTGCCATCGCAAGATCCATGGTGGTTCCTTTCGTGAGGTGACCGTAATCGAATGAGCCGAGTATGCCGAGAACAACCGGTAGCGACCACCATTTCTAGTTAGAATCTGCCTCAACCCTACCGCAACTACCAGTAGCAACCCCCAACGACCAGCCATTTCGTGACAAATGTCAGTGCCCACGACAGCTAAGAGCCCCCATTATTCCAAATCCTCCAGACCAGGCACCCGCAGCAAGAAGACGAATGGCCTCGACGAGTATGTAAACGCAGGGCCCTCCGGCCTCCGCCTGACGATTTCGATTGGCGACCTTTGACGGAGTCAAGGGAGGAGCCAAATCGAAATACGTCAGGCGGAGGCCGGAGGGCCCGATGGGAGCAGTTCCAGCCGAGGCTATTCGTCGCCGAAGCTGATGCCCAACGCCTTGGCCTCGCGCACCAGGTCGCTCTGGGGGTCGACATACTTGAGCTTGCCGGCGACCTCCTCGAGCGGCATGTGGCACATCTTGCCGTCACGCAGGGCGATCATGTAGCCGAACTCGCCGCGCAGGCAGCCCAGTGCGGCCTCGACGCCGCACTGGGTCGCAAAGATGCGGTCCTGAGCGTCGGGCTGGCCGCCGCGCTGCGTATGACCGGGAATGGCGACGCGGGTCTCGCGGCCGGTCTTGGCCTCGATCTCCTTGGCAATGTCGTAGACAATCGACGGGCTCGTGCGCTCGGCGAGCTTCTTCTTGTACTCCTTCTTGGGCAGCGCCGCGTCCTCCTTGGAGATGGCGCCCTCGGCGACGGCCACGATAGTAAAGCGGCTGCCGGTCTCCATGCGATGCTCGATGGTCTTGATGACGTTGTCCATGTCGTAGGGGATCTCGGGAATCAGGATGACGTCCGCACCGCCCGCAACGCCAGCGTACAGCGGAATCCAACCGACCTTGTGACCCATGATCTCGATGACGAACACGCGGCCATGGCTCGAGGCGGTGGTGTGAATGTCGTCGATGCACTTGGTGGCGACGTCGATGGCGCTCGTAAAGCCAAACGTCATCTCGGTGCCCCAGGTGTCGTTATCGATGGTCTTGGGCAGCGCGATAACGTTGAGGCCCTCCTCGCGCAGACGATTGGCGGTCTTGGTGGAGCCGTTGCCGCCCAGCATAAACAGGCAGTCGAGCTGCAGCTTGTGATAGGTGTGGACCATCGCAGGCACCTTCTCGACGCCATCGGCCTCAGGAATGTCCAGACGCTTGAACGGCGTGCGGCTCGTGCCCAGGATGGTGCCGCCGCGGGTGAGGATGCCGCTAAAATCGGCAGGCGTCATGACGCGGAACCTGCTGTAGATAAGGCCCTGATAGCCGTCCTCGAAACCGTAGATCTCGATAGGCTCTGCACTATTGGTCATGAGCGTTTTGACAATGCCGCGCATGGTGGCGTTGAGCGCTTGGCAGTCGCCGCCACTGGTAAGAAGACCGATCCTAAGCATGATGAATCCTTCCGGGCAAGTTATAACCTGCGCATAAGTTTACCCCCGCACACTACTGATACGGGGGTAAAACGTGTTAGCTCAGATGTATAGAAATGTAAGCAACGTCAGGCGAGCGTAAGGCGGGCGTCTGTCCTTACAGGGCGAAGGCGTCGACGTCGCCCCAATGGCGGCGCAGCGTAATGGCCGCGGCGGGCTCGGTGTTGTCGAAGACGACCGACCACTGCGTGTTGCTTGTAATGTCTTCCGGATTGGGTTCTTGCGCCGCAGCGCGTAGAGCTTTCCAGGCGGTCGCTTCATCTTGGGCACCAGCGCGGGCGTCGAGGACATCGGCGATGGCGATGGCACGTTCCTTGCCATGCCCCAGCTCGCCGTTCTTTTGGTTGGGGAGCACCTCGTCGCCATAGCAGGCATAGAAATTCGTGACCTGGCGCACAGGGGTAGCCTTGCATGTGCGGTCGGGGTCGAGCGGATCCCACTCCACCACGCGCGCATCACCGGCGGCGTCGTTGATAAAGAAGTGGTAATCGCGCCCGGCCATGGCATGCATGTCGTAGGCAGAAAGCAGGTCGACGGCCTCCTGCGTGGTGGCTGCGCGGTCGAGTACCAGGCGGATAGCAAGCGAAGTATTGATAACAGGGCGCTGCGTGTCCTGGTCACAAGGCTTGGAATCCAGGGTGAGCACGGCGATGGACACGCCGCATTCGTTAACACCATCGAGCTGGGCGAAGGGGCCCATGAGCGCGGCGGCGCGTCCGGCGACGGAGTCAAGCGGAGTGTTGGCGCTCAGGTTGTTGAGGGCCGCAAAGCCGATGGAGGCATAGCCGTCGCGCGGGTGGTTGCGCACCAACAGCGCCGAGGTGTCGTCCTTAAAGTCGTAATTGCGACCGGTTCGTACACGTCCTTCGGCATCCACGGCGGCAAAGGCGCTGCAGGCAAACTGTGGTGCCTGGACATGTGCCGGCACGCCGGGCAACACCTGCGCCAGCACGGCGTCGATATAGGCCTGATCGTTGCGCACGCCGGCGGCAATGATGGCATCGAGGTTGTAGTCATAGGCGATATCGACCGCATACAGGTCATAGCAATCTGCGTAGTCGGTCAAGCGCTTGAGCGAAGCGGCAGATTGAATCTGCTTACGATGGATGACGCCGGCGACAGCGGCGAGGCCGGCAACGGTTCCTGCAACACCGCAAGCGATGGCGACGGCAATGCTACGTGGTTTCATGAGGGCTCCTCTCAAAGCAATGCTATAGGCATTATCGCAAATGACGCGCGGGCTCTATGCCGCATTCCGGCGAGTGGCGCAGTATATCGAAGCCTAGAGCAGGGCGATCACGACGATGCAGAATCCGAGCGCCAGAACGGCGACGTCAGCCCGGTCAAAGCGATAGCTACGGATGCAGGTTCTGCCGGCGGCCGGACACGTTCCGTATTCGCGGTTGACCATAGCGAGCGCGAGCGTGTCGGAGCGACGCAGCGCGCTGCTAAACAACGGCGTTATGACAGGGATAAAATCGCGCGCACGCTGCAAGGGCGAGGGACTGTCAAAACGCGCCAGGCGAGCTTCCTGAGCGGCCTTGATGCGATTGAATTCCTCAACCAAAACAGGGACAAAACGGAGCGTAAGCTGAATGGCGACGGTGGCATCGTCGGTGCGCAAGCCCAAGCGGGCAAGGGGCCTCATAAGCGTTGCGGCACCGTCGGCGAGCGCGGTGGGGGAGGTGGTTGCCATGAGTGTTGACGTTCCCAGCATAATGAGGGCAAAGCGCACCACGCAGAGCACGCCGAAGAGCAGACCTCCTAAGGTGATCTGCACGGGCCCCGCTTGCAACAGCGGAGTTCCCGTTGCCGTGGAGAGCGCGTTAAAGACCAGGACAAACCCCATAAGCCAGCGAAACGGCCTAAGGGCTCGAAGCGCCTGGAGCAGCGAGCTGCCGCTTGCGACGATTGAGGCAAGGGCGGTGAGCGCGACGGCGACAAGCGCAAAGGGCCGCTGAGCAATAAAGCCGGCGATTATAAAGAGCAGGCAGAAGACGAGCTTGGTGGCGGGATGCAGCAGGTGCGCGAAACTGGCGCCTGGGCGATAGATGCCAAACGAGATCGCTTCGAGCGTCGCCGAATTGCGTTCGGCATCTGCCGGCCATGCAGCCGCCGCGCCGATGGATGCCATCCCGGCATCTTCCGAGCCCTGCGGCAGCAGCGAGCCATCCCGCAGCCGAAAGACCTCGTCGCATATATCCAGCACGCGCGAATCGTGCGTGGCGATAACGATGCCGCGACCGTTCCGCGCGAGCTGCCCCAAGTGCTCAAGCAGCAGATGGCGTGCGTGGGGATCGAGTCCCGCGGTGGGTTCGTCGAGCAACAGGTACGGCGTTTCGAGTGCAAGCATGTCGGCGATGGCGATGCGGCGCTGCTCACCTCCGGAACGGGCAAAAGGGCTTGTGTCGCAGATGACGGCTGGATCGAACCCGACCCTTGCGAGCGATGTGTTGACGCGTCGCGCAACTTCGGCCTCGTCCAATCCAAGATTCCGAGGCCCAAACGCCACCTCATCAAAGACATTGGCGGCAAAAAACTGCAGTTCGGGACGCTGCTGCACCAGTGCCACGGTCTTGCGGTGCGCACGAAGCTCATCTGCCGTGGGGTGCGCGCCAAGTGCGACGCCGTCCGCCTCGACAGACCCTGCCTGCGCGTTGTGCGCTCCAGCAAGGACACGCAGCAGCGTCGACTTGCCAGAGCCGGAGGCGCCGACGATACCAATCACGCGACCGGGCACAACCTCAAGCGACACGCCATGCAAGGCGCGGGCGTCCGCCCCGGGATAACAAACGGTTATGTTTGAGCAGGTTAGCGACACAGTTCCTCCAGGCCGCATCGGATGAGCAGGTCGCGCTGGGCGGCAAGATTTTGCACGCCGCCCAGGTATGCGATGGCACCCGCCTCAAAGACGGCGACTCGGTCGGCGCGAGCGACCTCGTCGAGCAGCTGCGTGATCTGAATCACGGCGACACCGCGGCGGCAAAGATGGTCGATGCGATCGTTGACAATCTCGCGATTCGCCTCGTCGAGCATGGCGGTCGTCTCGTCAAAAATCATGAGCGAGGGGGAGAGCGCGACCAATCCCGCCGCAGCCACGCGCTGCTTTTGGCCGCCCGAGAGCGTGGCAACGTCGCGGTCCTCGAGCTCGGCAATGCCAAGCTCACCTAGGACCCGCGGGACTTCTGCGCGCATCTTCTCGTGGGGAACGCCGCGGTTTTCGAGTCCAAAGGCAACGTCGTCTCGCACAAGCGGGGCGACGATCTGGTTGTCGGGATCCTGAAAAGCAAGGCCCACGGTGCCTCGGGCGCGCGCGGCGTTCCCATCCGCATCCTCAAGCAGCCCCGCGAGCTCAAGGGCGCAGGTGCTCTTGCCGCTGCCATTGGCGCCGACAAAGGCAATGCGCTCTCCCGGCACAATGCTGGCGGCAAGTGCAGAACAGTCGACGGCGGGGCGCACGTCATCGGCCTGCTCAATGCCGGCGAGCGCACCTTCTGCCACCGCGCCCGTAATGCCGCCGGTGACGCAGGCGGCAACGCCCAGAACGCCCAGGTTAATAAAGACTGCCGGCGTCTGTAGCGCCATGGCGGCAACGCCTAGCTGGCCCACATTGTGCAGCACGGCGGCAAGCATGCTCACGGGCACCAGGCCAACTCCTGGCACGGCGGCGAGGGCGACCATACCCACAAAGGCAAGAACCGTGCCACCCAGGCTATAGGCGAGCATCATGGGCGAGCCAAATAAAAAGCCCGATGCCAAAACTTTGACGAGCGCGACGGCGCCGGCACTTCTCACGTCGAGCGTATAGAGCGCAACGACCACGGCCACGTTGGCGAGGCCCAGCTTAATGCCGGGTACCGCGACGGGCAGTGGGATCATCGTCTCCAGATAGGACAGTACCAGCGCGCAGGCGCACAGTAAGGAAACGCGAGCCAGGCGACGAGTATGCTCGATGTCGACCGTGGTCATAGGCTAGCGTCCCACCACGTCGTAGGTGGCTGTGGCGCCCTCATCAACGATGTCGACGGTCAGCTTGTGTGGAAGGCAGACAAGTTGCTGCCCGGCGGCATCGATCCAGCCTTGATGCACGCAGTCCTGGTTGGGACAGTCTGCCTCCTCGACGTGCACCCGTCCGTCCTTGATCTCGATAACGTTGGTCCCCAAGTCGGTCGTGACGGTCTTGGTAGCATCCTGGCCCAGAGGGAGCTCGTAGACGTTTTGCGCGCCATCGCGGATGGCGACCGTTGCCGTGTCGGCATCTGTGTTCGCTCCTGTCAGGCGTGTGACGACCAAGCCGGCACACGCGACGGCCGCTATCGCCACAACCAGGATAAGGTTGAGCTTTTTGCTGCTGCGCCCATCGCGCGCGCTGTTGCGTTTGGACATCATGACCCCTAGTCCTGCAAAATCTTGAACGCCGAGCCGTCGCTCTTGGTGGCGTGATCGTCCATATCGACCAGAACGCCGCCCTCAAAGCGCTCGTCGCTTTCGATGAGCTCCATGGCGCGGTCGTGACCGAGCAAAAACAGGATGGTGGAATACGCATCGCCCAGCACGGACTTCTTGGTCATGATCGAGGCGCTCTTGAGGTCGGTGCTTGCGGGGTAGCCCGTTTTGGGGTCGAGGATGTGGTAGTAAAGCTGTCCGTCCTGCTCAAAGCTGCGCTCGTAGAGGCCGCTGGTGACGACCGAGCGGTTGCGCGCCGCGACGGTTGCCAGCACGTCGTCCTGCGCGCCGTTGGGGTCCTGGACGCCAACGCTCCAGGCATCGCCGTCAAAGCTTTCGCCCATAACGTAGACGTTGCCGCCCAGGCTAATCGATGCGTTTTTGCAGCCGCCCTCTTTGAGCATGCTCACCAAATCGTCAGTGATGTAGCCCTTGGCGATGCCGCCCAGGTCGAGCTTTGCCTCGGGGTCGGAAAGCGTGACGGTGTTGCCCTCCACCGTGATGGTGCGATAGTCAATGTGGGGAAGCGCTGCCTGAATAGCGGCATCGTCGGGCTTAACGCCCTCGACGAAATCCCAAAGGCTCGATACGGCGCCGATGGTGATGTCGAACAGGCCGTCGGAGTCCTCGGCATACTTGATGGCGTCTTTGATGATCGCGGCCGTCTCGGGCGCGACCTCGACCGGGGCGCCCGCGGCGTTATTGATATTCCAAATGTCGGAGCCCTCGACTGTGCGCGAGAAGCGATTCTCAAAATACGTGCAGCGCTCGCTTACGGCGTTGAGCAGCTTTTTGCTGCACTGGGCGCTGATGGTCACAACGGTGTCGAACGCGAACAGCGTGGTCGATTGCACCTTTTGAGCAGTGTCGCTCTTGGCGCTGGAGCCAGCCGATGCCTTGGCGTCTTGAGTGCCGCAGCCGGCAAGGCCAAGCGACGCGGCGGTCGATAGCAGGCCGGCACCGGCAAGGCTCAAAAAGGCGCGGCGTGAACAGGTAGAATTGCTGTATTCGGAGATGCTGGGCATGGGCTTCCGTTCTGGGTCGTTGAGTTAGAGCAGGCACAGGCAAATGGCGGCGAGTATCGCGGCCTTTGCGAGCACGGCGACGATGCCGTTGCCGCATAGGTTGCGCGGTTTGGCATTCAAGCCCTGCTCGACGCGCAGGAGCGTGACGTTTGCCATGGGGCAGCCGTCGGCGCAACGTCCGCAGGCGATGCACTCGCCGGCTTTAAGGTCGTTGCGGTCGGGGTGGATGCGGACCGGGCAGCGATCCTGGCAGCGGTTGCAGCGCTTGGCGCAGCGCGTGCGGTCGCGGTTGAACTGCGAGACGGGAAGCACCGGCAGCAGCGAGAAGATTGCGCCCAGCGGGCAGAGAAACTGGCAAAAGAAGCGCTCGACCAAGGCCATGCCGAGCACCACGAGGGCAAGGGGGACAAAGGCTCCGGTGGCGATGCCGTCGATATTGCGGGCATCGATAGCCGCAAAGGCAACCCAGGGGCTCAGGCCGGCAATCTGTGACCAAATGCCCAAAAAGCTCAGGATGCAGATGGCCGCCAGCACAAGAAACTTGATAAGCTGCAGCGCACTCTGCACGCCGGCGGGCATGCGGCGGGGCTTGCGCCCCTCGAGCTTAAGGATGCGACGCAGGGGCGTGGCAAGCGCGTACACGGCATCGCCGAGCGTGCCGAAGGCGCAGGCATAGCCGCAAAAGAAACGTCCGAACACGCAAGTAAATGCGAGGACGGCCAGGAGCAGCGCGACAAAGCCGGTGAGCTCGATGGTCTGCTGAGCGCCGAGCTGCGAAAAGACGTACTTAATGCCGTTAAAGCTTGCGCTAAAGACGGCGGGGAAGGCCAAAAAGAACGCCAACTGGCAGGCCCGCCGCAGCCCGTTATGGATAAACTCGGCGCGACGGCGCTTTTGACCTGCATTTTTGGGAGCACGAATTATCTGCAGGGTATCGGCAATCTTTTTGCGCATGCCGCCTTGCTTGCCGGTGATGCGCCCAGCGGCCTTGGATGCCCCGGCTTGGGAATTGACAGCCATGCTACTCGCTCCCTTCGCCGGCATTGGACGCTTCGAGTGCCTGCGTGGCGCCGTTGAGGATGCCGGCAGACGAGAACGTGGCGCCCGAGACGGTGTCGACGGATGTGGTCTGGGCGTCGACGATGTCATCGCAAAGGCGCTCGGCCTGCGAAAAATACGCAGGCGTTTCGCCGGCATGGTCGATGACCTCGACGGATGCAATGTAGCCGTTATCGATGGTGACCTGCGTGGTCACGGTGCCGCCGTAGCCCTGGGCCGAGGCGGTAAACGTGCCATCGGTGGCATAGGGGCCGCGCTCGCCGCTGCGTGCGACGGTTTGCGCTTCCTGTTTAGCGGCGGCATCGGCCTGGGCGACCTGTACAGCCCAGGTGTTAAAGCCCAGCACGATGCCCGCGACGATGCAGACGTTGATGGCCTTGAGGATAAAGATGTGGTTGCGCGCGATGGCGTGACCTGCGGCGATAAAGGGATTAGGCACGGGCGTTCACCTCGGTGGATGCGGTGTCATCGGTACTGGAAGCCGTGGTGTTGGCGCCCGCGTCCGCGCCGCCGCTCGCGGCTCCGTTGCTATCGCTGTCGGTGTCCTTGTTGGTGCCATGGGCCTTTTCGTATGCCGCATGTGCCTTCTCGAGCGCGCGGGCGTACGCCTTGGCGATGGCGCGCGAAGAATACGTGGACCGAGAGACCACGTCGACCTGCGACGGCTGCTTCTTGCCATCGATGAGCTGGGAAATCACGCCCGTATAGAGCGTTCCGCGCAGGGTGCGGCCATAGGCGGCGTAGTCCAGGTAGGTGTCGTTGGCCTCGTCGAAGGGGTCGAGCGTGGGGTCATCGGGCTCGCCGGTCGAAGATCCGTAGACATCGGTTATGCCGGTCGGGGTGCCGTTTTCGATGCGGACGGTGAGCGCCACGTAGTACGGCGTAAAGGCTTCCTCATCCTTCTCGTTTTGGCAGAGGGCATAGGCGGTGTAATCGCCGTCTTCGTATTGTGTCGAGGTATCGGGATCGGGCGTTGGATTGGGGCCGGGCGTGGGCGTTGGCTCAGGCTCCGGATCGGGGTCCGGGGTGGTGCCAGCGGCTTCGGCTGCCTTTTTAAGTGCATTGTTGACAGCATCGCGGATGCCTTCGCTCGAATAGGTGGCGCCGCTCACGGCATCGACCGACGTAGTCTGTGCCGCGATGATGCGACCGGGGATGGTTGCCCACGCACGACCAAAGTAGGGCTCATCATCCATGCTACTTACGAGCTCGATTGAGGCGACCTTGCCGCCGGAGACGGTGACGCGCACGGTCATGGGGCCTTCGTAGCCCTCGCCTTCGCCTAGGTAGACGCCATCGGCATAGCCGTTGGCAGGTGTGACGGTGGTAATGGTGGTGTGCGGTTTGGAGCTTGATCCGGCACTGTTCGTCGCGGGGGCGACGGCCTGAGCCAGGCCGCCCGTCGCCTGAACGAGTGCGTTTCGGATGGCCATGAGGATGCCTTTGGACGAGTACGTGGCGCCCGAGACGGTATCGACGGAGGTGGATTGTGCTGCGATCACGGACGGGATTACGGCCTGCGCGCGGTTGAGGTAGGCGGCATCGTCGCCCGACGAGACGATTTGAATGGCGGCGATCTTGCCGTCAGCAACCGTAACCTGCACGGTGATGGTGCCGCTAAAGCCGGTGCCCGAGCCGGTGTAGACGCCGTCTTTGAGATTGGTGGCATCGATGCCGTAGTCGGAGGCATTGAGCGAAACGCCACTCGTGGGCTCTCCTGACTGCTTTTCGACCTGCGAGGTGTCGACCTGCTTAAGTTCTGCCGCGCCGGCCTGGGAGACCGGTGTAGCCTTGGCGGCGTAAGTTGTCGGCACATATTGCGAAACGCTTAGCGCGACGGTGGCGCCCAGTGCGATCGAGGGGACCAAAAAGCCGGCTCCGGCCAGCTTGCGTCCCAAGCCGGCCAGGCGGGCGGGAGTCGTATGGTCGTTATGCTCCATCAAAAAGAACTCCTTGTTACATGCTGCGTGCGTGACCCGGGCTATACCTGGGCCTCGTGCGCAGCTCTCGTGACGAGACGGTAAAAGCCCGCGGCGGATGCGCGTCCGCCGCGGGCGACGTTGCTATGCGGTGCCAGGTCACCGAATGAGCGAACGACTAGTGGTTAAAACGACGACGGAGCGTGGCTCCGGCGGCAATGATGGCCGCACCCAGTGCCGCCACGATACCGCCGGCGACGAGCTGGTTGTCGCCGGTCGTGGGCAGATCGCCCTTGGCGGCCTCCTGCTTGCTCGAGGACGTGGTCGACGTGGTCGTCGTGGTGCTCGAGGTATTGCCCTTGGAGCTCTGGCTAGGCTTGGCGAGCGCCTCGCGGGCGGTCTTGAGCGTAGTCGTTGCGTCCTCAACGTCGGCTGCGGAGGCGTCGTCCTTCGAAAGGACGGCCTGGGCCGCGGCCAGCGCGGACTGGTATGCCTTCCAGGAGTCGGCGGTGTAGTCGGACTCGTTCAACACATCGGCGCGACCAATCTCGACCTTAAGGTCGGTCTTCTGGTCGGTCGTTGCGGCCTTGGCGAGCGCCGCCTGGGCGTTCTGGAGCGTCGAGAGGGCGTTGGCGACCTCGTCGTCGGTAGCCGCGGGGCTCTCGTTGACGCCCTGGGCAGCGTTCAACGCGTCCTGGAACACGGTCCAGGATGCGGCGGTGTAGGTTCCCTTGTCGTTGTCCAGCTTGACGGCGGCCTCAATCGCGGCGTTGAGCGCCGCCTTATCGGCCGACTTGGTGTAGGTGAAGCCCAGGTTGGTGGTGTAGCCGGTGGCCTCGACCTCAATCTGGTAATCGCCGTTGGCATTGAACACCGGCGATTTATCCTGATTGGCGGCCGCCAGGTTAAGCGAGCCGTCGGCGTTGAAGATCTTTACCGCACCGCGGCCCTGCGCGCTGTACTCGGTACCGTTGACGGTGACCTTGGTGATGTTGCCGATGTAGTTGGCGAGGTCCTCGTCCGTGGCATCGTTGGCGGCGATGAGCTTAAGGTTTGCAGCGTCAAAGCTGGCAACGAGCTTGGAGGTGGTTGCCGTGAAGCTCGTGCTGACATCGGCAAACGTGCCGCTCTTGTCGATAGCGGTCAGCGTGTGGCTGCCCGGCTTAAGCGCCGAGGCGTCAAACGCGACGGATGCGGAGCTGCGTGTCTTGGCGGCAAGCGCTTCGACATCCTGGCCGTCAATCTGATACTTGGCATCGAAGCCCTCGGGCAGGGTGACATCGGCCTTGACGGTGGCATCGGTGTCATCGAGCGAGGTGTCCTCGGCCTTGATGGCGGCGTCGGCATCCTTGACAGGGACATACTGGTCCATGGCCACGGTGTAGGTGCCCGTGGAGGTGTAGAACGTCACGCTCTTGATGGTCTTGCCCATCATGGACGTGTAGTACTGCGAGCTCAGCGGGCTGCCGTGAGACTCGGTGACCAGGCCGCAGCTCCAGGCGAGCTCCTTGCCCTTCCAGATGTTCTCGACGGCGCGCATGCCATAGCCCTCGATGGTGCCGTCCGCATCGGCGGCGTTGACCACGGCACCGTATACGGTCGCCTGGTTGCCGTCGGCGTCGACCATCTGCTCGCGCAGGTTCTTAAAGTCAATCTCGTAGTCGCCGTACTTGCTGGAGGTCTTAAAGTTGGCGGTGACGTTTGCAAGTTCGGTGGTTTCCTTGCCCTCGACAGCGCCAAAGCTCAGGTTGCCCTCGGAATCGGAGGTGAGCTCCTTGTAATTGGTCGGAACCTCGCCGGCGGGCAGCATGTAGTAAGAGTAGCTCACAGACTCAAACAGGGCGTCCTTGCCCGTGTAGGTGGCCGTGGACTCCTTGCCCTTGATCGAGGTGGTGATCGTAACGGAGCTGTCGTCGGTCACGCGGGTGAACTTGGACCAATCGATGTCGCCTTCGCCCACCTTGACGGCAAACGTGACGCCCGAGATATCCGTACCGTCGGAGTTGACGTGGTAGGAGCCGCTCGCCAGCGTGGAGCGCGTCTTTTGCTTGGTGGCGGAGGTGACGACATCGGTGCCGGCATTGTTGCTCTCGGCGGCGTAGAAGTCGGCGTAGGGGATGTTCATGAGCACGTAGTCGCCGGCCTCGGGATACAGGCTCACGAGGGCATCGAGCGCGCCCTGCAGGTGGGTGATTTGCTCGGCGGCCTCGGACTCGCCCAGGTTCTTCTTGGCCAGGAGGTCCTTGGTCTCGGCGGTCTCGGTCTCGATGGACGAAGCGGTCCAGGAGTCCTCGGTGTATTTGGACTTATCGAGCGCCGCTGCCTTGTCGTAGAGCTCCTGAAGCTGAGCCTTGGTTGCCTCGGTTACCGGCTCCTTGGCACCCACGATGTTGTCGTCGGTTGCCTGGAACTCGTAGGTGTAATCGTTGTAGCCCAGGGCGTGGACGGTAAGCTTCCAGTAGCCGGTGCCGTTGGTGCCCTCGGGCAGCTGGCAGCGCTCGGACTTGGTGAGGCCCAGCTGAATGCCCATGGACTTGTGCATCCAGTTGTCGGCGGCGAACTTGGTGCCATAGGTGGCAAGGGCGTTGGTATAGGTCGCGTCGTCGCCGTAGTAGGTCCAGGTGACGCTTTGCATGTTGGCGCCCAGGTCGCCGTAGTTGCCGTTAAGGTCCACGCGCAGGAACTCGCCATAGGAGCCGCTTGCGTCCTTAACCGTGGGCTCGATACCCGTGGCGGTCTTGAGCTCCCGGCCCTCGATGCCCGACTCGGTGCCGGTGGCGGCAGCCGAGAAGCTAAAGGTGCCGTTGTTGTTCGTCACGGTCTTAAGGCCGTTGGTGTTGGCGTCGACGGCCGCAACAAGGCCGGAGTAAGCCTGAAGGTTTTGCTCGCCATAGCCGCCGGCAAGCGTTTCGCCGTTGGCGACAAAGCTGTGGCTCGCCTTAAAGGCCTCGAGGTCGGCGGTCTTGATCTTGACGGGGACGTACTTGAGGCCCGTGACTTCGTGACCCGTCATGGTGTACACCGTGCCGTCGGCTGCCGTCACAGTCTTAGCCTTGCTGTCGATGGAGAAGACATTGCCATCGACATCGACAAAGGACTTGCTGTCGGGATAGTACGAAGGGTAAATTTTCACGCCCTCGGCAGTTTCAATCACATCAGTGCACTGGTAGCTGCCGCGATGCAGGCCATGGTTAAAGGTCGCGCGGGTCACCACGTCAAAGGCGCCCTTGTCAGCTTCGTTGCGGGAATCGAGCTCGCTCGACGAAGCGGAAGATCCTGCCGCCTGCACGTTTTCGCCCGCCCAATACTCGGCCCACGTCAGACCGGCATAGCCGTAGGTGTACTCGTCGGCTGCGGGGGTCGACGGGTTCTGCTCGTCATAGGCAGCCTGCAGGGCGTTATCGACGGCGGCCTTGATGGCGTTGGACGAGACGGTGGCAGTGGAGACGGCATCAACGCTTGTTCCGTTCGCCTCGACGATCTTATCCGCCATACCAGTGACGTGCTTGCGGGCATTACCGTGTTCGGCTTTGTCGAGATAGTCCCAGCTCTCGCCGGTCAGCGCATCGTAGGTTTCATCAGCGACTTTAACGGAGTCGATCTTGCCCGAGGCGACCTTTACGGTCACTTTGACCTTGTAGCTGTCGACGTCCCACTCGTTACCGCCCGCAGCGGGATCATTCGAGTCAGCCGTTGCTGTGCCCGTGTACGTGCCATCTGCGATTTTGGTCAAATCGTAGCTGGTTGAGGAGGACGTGGTGTCGTCAGAGACGGTGCTCAGGCTATACTCGGAGCTGAGGGAATTCGTTTCCTCACTAGTGGCGGAGATCGGCGCGTTGTTGGTAGCTTCGGAGCCGGTCTCCGTTGTTGTTGCTGCGGCAAAAGCGCTGGTGGGCATCATCGAGACGGTCATCGCGGCGATGAGCGCGCCTCGGCAGGCGTTGCTGCCCACAACATTGAGCTTGCGCAGCACAGCGTTGTCGTTTTGCATAGAACCTCTTTTCCATTGGTTGATCGTGGGGTGCCTTTCTCCTTTCCCTTGGCACCCGATTGGACATGCATCATGCGTGCTCCACATGATATGTAAGCGCCGTATAACTTTTTTCAGTGCGTGAAAAAGTTATAGGCAACAAACAAAAATATCAGAAATTACCACGGGCTAACTTATCAATTTCATTGTCGTGTAGATGTAACGCAAGACATCGTGCTGCCTGGGTGCGTAGACACCGCAAGCTGGGCGCTTGATTTGCCGGATGGGCCGGCATATTGGGGGTATGCTGGAGGGGACCATCAACCCAGCGAAAGGGGAGAGCATGACGGATCAGGAAATGCCCGAGCGCGCGCACGTGACGGCCGACGATATCGAGGCCGCGAACGACCTCATCGACTTTATCGAGGCATGCCCCAGCATGTTCCATACGGCGGCGACCATTATGGCCGAGCTCGACGAGGCGGGCTTTACCTACCTGCCCGAGAATGCGGCGTGGGATATCGAGCCGGGCGGTCGCTACTACACGCAGCGCAACACCTCGAGCGTTATCGCCTTTAAGGTGGGCGAGGACCTGGCTGCGACGTGGGGCGAGGACGGCGTCGCCGGCGACTATCATTTTCAGCTCACGGCGTCTCACGGTGATTCTCCGACGTTTAAGGTCAAGGCCGTGCCCGAGCTCGACGGCGCGGGTGAGACGCTGCGCCTGAACACCGAGGCCTACGGTGGCATGATCGACTACACCTGGTTCGATCGCCCGCTGGCGCTGGCCGGCCGCGTACTGGTGCGCGAGGGCGACCGTATCGAGAGCCGCCTGCTCGCGACCGAGCGCGAGGTCGCCATTATTCCGAGCCTCGCTATCCATATGAACCGTGGCGTCAACGAGGGCTTTGCGCCCAATCGCGCCGTCGATCTGTGTCCGCTCATCAGCGCCGGCGAGCTCAAGCAGGGCGACTTCGATGCCTTGATCGCCGACGAGCTCGATGTGGAGCCCGAGCAGATCCTGGGCCGCGACCTGTTCCTGGTCAATCGTCAGGATGCGCGTATCTGGGGCTGGGCCGACGAGTTTATCTCGACGCCCAAGCTCGACGACCTGGCCTGCGCCTACACCTCGCTGCAGGCGTTTTTGGGCGCCGAGAACGCGCATGACGTCTCGGTCTTCTGCTGCTTCGATAACGAGGAGGTTGGCTCCGAGACCAAGCAGGGTGCCATGTCGACGTTTTTGGCCGACGCGCTGCGCCGCATTAACGGGTCACTCGGCTTCGACGACGAGTCCTACCACCGCGCGCTCGCCGCCTCGATGCTTGTGAGCTGCGACAACGCGCATGCCGTGCACCCCAACCACGCCGAGAAGTGCGATGCACGTAACCAGGTGGTGCTCAACGGCGGTATCGTCATCAAGGAAGCCGCCAACCAGCACTACTGCACCGATGCCTTTAGCCGCGCGGTGTTCCAGGCCATCTGCGACGACGCCGACGTGCCCACGCAGGCCTTTGCCAACAAGAGCGACATGGCCGGCGGCTCCACGCTCGGCAACCTGTCTAACATGCAGGCGAGCATGCACGCCGTGGACGTGGGCCTGCCGCAGCTGGCCATGCACTCAAGCTACGAGACCGGCGGCGTCCGCGACGTCATGTACGCCATCCGCGCCCTCACCGCCTTCTACGAGCGCAACCTAACCATCAACGGCGCCGAAAGTGTGGAGCTCTAAAACCTGCCAAAAAGGGATGTTAATTTTGGCAGGTTTTATCTGGGCAAATGCCGCAATGTCAACAGCTGGACAGAATTGTTAAGACACCGCAGGTTGAGCAAGCGTCAGCGAGCGATGTCCAGAGCGAACAAGTTGGCATGAAAAAGGCAAGGCATAGACCTTCTGGTCATGCCTTGCCTTTTGAATGACAAATTGTCGCTCTGGGCGGCGCGCAGCGTCGACCGGTCCGCCGTTCGTTAGAACGGCGGAACCTAAGGACGCAGCGTCGACCGGTCCGCCGTTTGCTAAAACGGCGGAACAAATTAATGCTCGATCCAGCAGCGGAGGGTCTCGCCAGCTTGCAGGTGGCGTAGGTTCTCGGCGGCGATATCCACCACGTTGTTGAGCGTGGCCTCCAGGTGGAACCAGCCGGAAATGTGTGGCGTGATGAGCATGTTGGGTGCATCCCACAGCGGGCTTGTCGCGGGCAGCGGCTCGGGATCGGTGACGTCGACCGCGGCGCCGGCAAGGTGCCCCGACTCAAGGGCGGCAACCAAGTCGTCGGCAACCACGAGGTCGCCGCGACCGCCGTTGGCAAAGAAGGCACCCGGCCTCATTGCGGCAAAGAACTCGGCATTCGCAAGACCGCGGGTCTCGGGTGTGCTGGGCATAAAGGACGCAACGACGTCGGCCTCGGCCAGGCGCTCGGGCAGGGCGTCCATGCCGTCCATGTCCTCAAACACGATGGGGTAGACGAGCGGATGGCGCTTGATGCCGCGGACGTGCGCGCCCATGCTGCGGCAGAGCGTGGCAAAGTGTCCGCCGATGTCCCCCGCGCCCAGCACCAGCACATTGGCATTTTTGAGCGAGGTGACCGGCCCCAGATCCTCCCAGCGATGCTCGCGCTGCAGATCTTGGTAGCCGGGCAGGCGCTTCATCATAGAAAGGACCATGGCAAACATGTGCTCGCTCACGGCCTGGCCGTAGGCGCCCACCGAGCAGGAGAGCTTGGCGTCGGCCGGCACGGTACCGGCGGCGAGGTAATCATCGTAACCGGCACTCTGCAGCTGTAGCAACTGGAGATGCTCGCATGCCGTGAGCATGGCGGGGTCGATGTTGCCCAGAATCACATCGGCGTCGGCGACCTGTTCGCGCGTGACCTCGTTAGCGCTCGTGTAGATAAAGTCCTCGCCCGGAGCACTCGACTCAAGGATCGCGCGATGACGATCATTGACGGGCAGCAAAACCAAGATGTTCACAAGCAGTCCTCTCCGCTCACCTGCCAAAAAGGGACAGGTTTATTTTGGCAGGTTTTATCAGGCAAAACGTTCAAATAAAACGCCGGATGCAAGACGGGTGGGCCCGCCAGCATCCGGCGTTTGCACGGCTACCAGCTCAGCAGCTCGTAGCCATCTTCGGTCACGACCAGCTGTACCTCGCACTGAGCCGAGTCACTGCCGTCTTTGGTGCGCACGCACCAGCCGTCGCCCTTGCTGATCTTGATATCGGGCTTGCCGGCGTTGACCATGGGTTCGATGGTAAAGACCATGCCCGGCACCATGATGGTGTCCACGTCGGGTGCCTCGGTGGTAAAGCCCACGAACGGGTCCTCGTGGAACTCCTTGCCAATGCCGTGCCCGCCGTACTCGCGCACCACGCTAAAGCCGGCGTCCTCGACGGTCTTCTGCACGGCCTCGGCCATCATGGACAGCGGCAGCCACGGCTTAACGGCGGCAAGGCCCGCCTCCACGCTGGCGCGAGTGACGTCGACCAGGCGCTGGCGCTCGGCAGAGACTTCGCCGATGCAGAACATGCGGCTCGAATCGCTAAAGTAGCCGTCCAGGATCGTGGAGCAGTCCACGTTGATGATGTCGCCCTCGTGCAGCACATCCGTGTCACAGGGAATACCGTGGCAGACAACGTCGTTGATCGAGGTGCACACGCTCTTGGGGTAGCCCTCGTAGTTGAGGTCGGCCGGCGTGCCGCCGTGCTCGACGGTGTAGTCGTAGATCATCTGGTCAATCTGGTTGGTGGTCATGCCCGCGGCGATGTGCTCGCCCACGTAATCGAGCACGCCCACGTTGATGGCGGCCGAGCGCTTGATGCCCTCGATGTCGGCGGGCGTCTTGTAGAGCGTACGGGGCAGGACGTTCCAGCCCTCCTCCCACAGGCGCTCCAGGCGCTCGTCGAAGGCGCTGTGACATTTTTTATATTTCTTACCGCTGCCGCACCAGCAGGCGTCGTTGCGGCCGGGCACGGGTCCTTTGTCATACATGGCTAACTTCCTTTCATTCGCAGCTAGTATAGCCCACCCGCAGACCAGCTCATTTGGGATGGGGCTAATTTAGCTGCTGGCGGGCGGCCGCGCTAGTAGCTCACCTGGCAGGGGATGCCGAGGGCTTCAACGCGTGCGGCGATGGCGTCGAGGACCTCGGGCGCCGCTTTGGCCAGGCCGGCGACCGGCGTCTCGCGCGCCACGGTGTAGATGGTCGCCTCCTGCGGGCGAATGCGCTCGAGCGCGGCGAGCCAAGGGCCAACGTATTCCTCGCCGGTGTTATCGATGGACTTGCCCTGATACTCGCCGGTCAAAAAGATCGTCTGGATAATGACATGGCCGTCAAAGCTCGCGAACGTCTCGATCTGGTGCTCAACGTCGTAGGGGCCGACGGGCTGGTCGAGCAGCTGGATAAACGCCGGTTCAACGGTGTCGAGCTTAAGGATATTGTCGTCGACCATCATGAGCGCATCGTGCACCTCGGGACGATCGGCGCGTGTGCCGTTGGAGAGCACGGCAATCTTGCTGTTCGGTGCCAACTCGTCGCGCAGTGCGACAGCGCCGACAATCGCCTGGGGAAACTCCGGCGCGGCGGTGGGCTCGCCGTTGCCGGCAAACGTAATCACGTCGGGGAGCTCGCCCTCGGCTGCCATCTCGCGCAGCTTGGCCTCGAGTGCGTCGAGTACCACGTCAGCTGTGTTATGCGGCTCGTGGCAAGGACGCTCGGCGTTGAGGCCGTTTTCGCAGTAGATGCAGTCGAACGTGCAGATTTTGCCGCTGGCCGGCATCATGTTGACGCCGAGCGACAGGCCAAGGCGACGGCTGCGAACGGGCCCAAAGATGGGGCTGGCATTTAAAAACGTAGACATAGGCGAATCTCCTCATGTGTGTTCGCATCAGCTTACCACCGTAAAGCAAGACAATTTGTCCCGAGCAAAATGTCTTGCTTTCGGTCTTGCGGGGATCTGCGCCCGTGATGTTCAATCCTATTTTTGAGTGCGCGAGCGCGCACGGCTATACCGTCGGGCACGTGAGCGACGTGGTTACCGGCCTGCTCGATAATTTTTATGCAGTGCCGCGCTATCTACTCGAGCGGTGTTTTGGAGGGGTCGAACCGGCCCTGCAGCCGCAGGATGTGAAATGTTATCTGGATGTTGGCGATTGTCTCGGCGTCTTTGAAATCGCAGCCCATGATCTGCCGGATCTTGTCGAGCCGGTAGTAGAGCGTGTTCTTATGGATGAAGAGTTCGGCGGCCACGTCGGCGGGATGTGATGGGTCCTGCAGGTAACGCCATAACGTGAGCGCGAGCTCCGTTCCCTCGCGCTCGTCTTCCTCGAGCAGACGGATGAGCGGCGAGAACTGGCAGCTGTAGATCACGTGCGGATCGTCGACATGGATGACCAGATCGTCAAGGCGGAACGTAGAGTATGGAAAGACGTGCCGATGGATATCAAGGCGCCGCGCAACGGCGATGGCGCGCTTTGCTTCGTCGATACGGGGTTTTGCCTGGTGAATATCGGTGAATCCTGCGCTTGCTCCTATGACGATCGCCGTGCCCGTGAGCTGCTGCTCGAGCGCGTCGACATCGCAGAAACGCTCTCCGGGCCCCTCGACGCTCGAAAGGAACAGGATTTCCGTCTGGTTGATCGTGTACACCGCGTTCTCGATATGGTTGAGCAGGCGTTCTGCCAACGGCTTCACACTGTCGAAGGCGAGCAGCTGCAGCGAAAAGTCGACGCAGAGCATGTGCAGGCGCGGCTTGAGCTTGTAGCCGAACACCGAGAACTGCTTGCGTAGACGATCCATATCGTTGAGTTCCAGACCCGATTCCAACAGCTTGAACAGACGCGCGTAATAGAGGGTCTTGTTGAGTGTGTAGGCATCGCTGCGCTGCATCTGGATGCTGACGATCTGCGCGATCGTGGGGAGCATGGCCGTGCGACTGGGGCGCAGGCGCCGTCCTTGGGTGAAGAAGCTCATCGAGCCGATGATAGTGTCGCCCGCGTGGATAAGGGCGTAATGGTTGGTGTAGACGTTGCCGTCATCGTCGGTCCAGTCGAACACGCGTAGATCGAACGGCTTGCGGATATTGGTCAGCCCCTTCGCCTTCAGCAGCGGGAACGCGTTGATGGGGACGGTGTTGTCGCTGGTGTCCTCGCCATGCGTGACGAAGGAAGGGAAGTTGTCGGAGACCGCGATGTAGGTGAGCGAGTTGTCGAGCACCGAGACCGGGGCACCTACGGCCGAGGCTGCGACGTTGAGCAGGGTTTTGAGGGTCGCGCCGCGGTTGACGAGATCGGTCATCGAGATGACCATGTCCTTTTTCTTTTGGAGTTCGCGGAATTCGTACGATACCGTCTCGAACGCCTCGATCCATTGGCGGAACTCATGGACGGTCGCGATGAACAGGTTGCCCGAAAGCGGTTTCAGCGGTTCATCGAGACGCAGGAAGAACGCGCGCCCACGCCGCAGCTCTTCGGGAAGCATGTTGAAATAGGATGCTTCAGCGAAAAAAACGATGTCGACGTCATCGAGCGTGGCGGCCGTGGAACCCGAAAGCAAGGTCATTCCGCTGAAAGATCGGTCATGGAGTCCATCTTTCACGATATTGATTGTGCTGAAGTCCAATTCATTCAACAGCTCGCTAAGCTCCATGTAGCTCCTATCGGTGCAGGTATTATTTCACTAAGATACCAATAACATGCCGAATAATTCCATTACGGGTATTGAGCAAAACCGTTCATTGCTCATTTTCGACCGCTCATCTGCGCTTCCGGTTGCGAAGATTGTTCTCTAGAACAGTGAAGTGCGACCGCTTGCGCCGCATACTGCAAGCCATGGAAACAACCCGGAACAAAACGTTTTCGGGCTACGCAACGAGAGGAGCGTTTTCTATGGCCGAAGAAGAGTACAAGGGCATCTACAAGAAGATGACCTTCGGCAAGGATGGCGAGGAGTTCGAGGTTCCCTTCGCCAAGGGTAACCCCGGCAAGAGCCGCGAGGAGCTCGATGAGATCAAGCGCAAGATGCGCGAGGATCCCGAGGCCGCCGGTGACGGCGAGATGGTGGCCACCATGGGCTTCTGCGCCAAGTACGACCCGCACACCTATATGACCGAGATTCCGGGCGTCATGTGCGAGCGCGACGTCGCCTGTGTCCTGCGCGACGGCACCACGATTTACGCCGACATCTACCGTCCGGCCAACACCACCGAGAAGGTACCGGTCATCTGCGTCTTTGCCCCGTTTGGTAAGAACCCTTCCGAGGGTATGGATTCTTGGCAGCTCATGGGCGTGCCGCCCAAAACCGTGTCGCAGTATGCCAAGTTTGAGGCGCCCGATCCCGGCTACTGGTGCCACTACGGCTACGCCGTCGCCAACATCGATCCGCGCGGCGTGGGCAACTCCGAGGGCGACGTCTACCTGTGGGGTTCTCAGGACGCTCAGGACGGCTACGACTTCATTGAGTGGGTTACCGCTCAGGAGTGGTGCAACGGTCGCGCCACGATGATCGGCAACTCCGGCGTGTGCATGGCTCACTGGCGCATCGCCGCACAGCGTCCGCCGCACCTCGCGTGCCTCGCCGCCTGGGAAGGCCAGGGCGATCTCTACCGTGAGTCCTACTTCTGCGGCGGTATCCCCAACCCCGACTACGAGACGCACATCATCCAGGCGCTCGCCGTCAACAACTACATCGAGGACACCCCCAAGATGGTTGCCGAGAACCCGCTCATGAACGCCTACTACAAGGATAAGATCGTCGACTGGAACAAGATCCGCATCCCGACGTACGTCACCGCCGGTTGGGTCCACCATCACCTGCGCGGTGCCTTCGAGGGCTTCCGTCGTATTCGCTCGCCCAAGAAGTGGATGCGCGCCCACCGCGATTTTGAGTGGCCCGACACCTACAATCCGGAGAACATGGAGGATGTGCGCAAGTTCTTCGACCGTTACTGCAAGGAGATTCACAATGGCTGGGAGATGACGCCGCGCGTGCGCATCGACGTCATGGACGGCTATGACTACGACTACGCCAGCAAGCGCGCCGAGGATACCTTCCCGCTCAAGCGCACCGAGTACAAGAAGCTCTATCTCGATGCCGAGCACGCTGCCGCGGGCTTTGACGAGTACGCCAACGAGTCCGAGGTCGTCTACGATCCCAAGACCGAGACCACGACGTTCACCTACGAGTTCACCGAGGATACCGAGATCACTGGTTTCATGAAGCTGCACCTTAACGTCGAGTGCCGCGGTTATGACAACATGGATCTCTTCCCTTGGGTCATCAAGCTCGATAACGAGGGCAATTACGTACCCATTCGCGTCATGGGCGCTCCTTTCCGCGGCGCATGGGGATTCCTGCGCTGCAGTCATCGCGACCTCGATCCCAAGTATGCGAGCGATTTCCAGCCCGTGCACTCCCACGAGAAGGAGGAGCGCATGAAGCCGGGCGAGATCGTGCCGGTCGACGTCGAGATGTACCCGCACTCCCGCTTCTGGCACAAGGGCGAGAAGCTCCAGATCGTCATCGCCGGTCGCTTTATCAAGACCGAGTGGTTCCACGATAACGATATGAACCATAAGACCGATAACGGCGACGGCATGCATGTCATCCACACCGGTGGCGAGCACCAGTCCTACCTGCAGATCCCGGTCGTTCCCCCCAAATACAAGGTGGGCGACTACATCTGGCGTGGCGATTGCGCCTAAGTCTCCTGAGCGCGATCGTTCACGATTTTTAGGGGTGCGCATTCCACGCATGCGTGCCTGACGGCCCCGGGACATAAGTCCCGGGGCGCCATCCGGCGGGAGGGTCTAGCCTCTCTCCGCCTCCCGCCTTATCTAGGGAGCCGTTTTTATGGCAGAAAACAAGAAATTCAACGCCTGGTTGCCCAATTTTGGCGCCAAGGGTTGGGGCATCACCATTGCCTGCTTCATCTTCTTCTACTTCTATTCATTCTGGAACGCGGCCACCAACACGCTGTTCGGCCTCTTTAACGAGATGTACGGCTGGCAGCAGACCGACATGTCCTATGTCATCACCATCGCCGGCTGGATCAGCCTGATCGCTGTCGTGCTCTTCGGCACGCTCGGCCGCAAGATCGGCGCCAAGATGGTCTCGGTCATCGGCCTTGCCGGGTCGGCTATCGGTTTTGCCGTGCTGGCTTGCGCCCATACGTTCGAGGTCTTTGCCGCGGGCGTTGTGATCTTTAACTTCTCGATGGTCGCCTACGCCACCATCGGCGTAGGGCTCCTCGGGTCTTCGTGGTTCCCGCGTACCAAGGGTGCCTTCATGGGCATCGCCACCATGGGCATGACTATCTCCTCGGCGACGCTCAACCCCATCATCTTGGGGTTTGCCGGAAGCGCCTTTGGCATCTCCGGTTTCTTCTGGGCTATGGCCGCTGTCGTTGCGATCACGGCCGTCGTCGTCTTCCTCTTTGTCAAGAACAACCCCGAGGAGGCGGGCGCTTATCCCGATAACGACCAGTCCGTGAGCCGCGAGGAGCTCGAGGCCGAGTTCAAGGCGGCGCAGGAGTACAAGAAGACGAGTCCTTGGACCACAGCCCGCGTCCTCAAGACACCTCAGACTTGGCTCATCGGTCTTGGAACCGGCCTTCCCATGATGGTCGGTGCCGGTACGATCGCCCTGCTCGTTCCCACGCTCGCCTCTTATGGCCAGGACCCGATGTTCGGCGTTGTGCTCCTGTCCTCCATGTGGCCTATCGGCCTGCTCGGCCACTATCTGATCGGCGTGCTCGACCAAAAGATCGGCACCAAGAAGACCACGCTCGTCGTGATTTGCGTGCTGGGTATCGGCGGTCTTTTGGTGAAGCTCGGCGGTGCGAACTCCGTCGTCTGCGCCGTGGCCACGGGCATGTTCATGTTCGGTCTCTCGGGTGCGGCAAACGTCTGCATGTCGCTTACGGCCTCTATCTACGGCCGTGAGGACTTTGAAGTCGCCTACACACCCATCCAGGTCATCTTCAACGTGCTCAACTTCGCCGGCGTTTCGGTCATGTCGACCGTCGCCGCCGTCGCCGGCCAGCAAAACGTGATGCTCGCGGTATTTGTCATCTGTGTCATCGCCCTCATCCCCGTGATTGTGCTGCCCTATAAGCAGATCGCATCCAACGTCCGCGGAGAGTAGCCGCCTAGCAGCTGCGCATCCATTGAGCCGGAACGCCGCAGCCGCCAGACAAGCTTTTGTAAACCTAGCCGAGCGATCGCCCGGCATCCAGTCCCACAAGGAAAGGAACACATCATGAACGAATTCCAGGAAGAGGTCGTCGATATTCTCAAGGACAAGGCCGTCGAGATTTTCGGTAGCGACCGTGACAGCCTTTCGGCCGAGACCTCCTTTGTCGACGACTTGGGTTGCAAGAGCGTGAACATCGTCCAGTTCGCCTCTGCGCTCGAGGACGAGTACGAGGTCGAGGTGCCCTTCATGCAGCTCAACAAGTGCAAGACCTTCGCCGAAGCTGCGAAGCTCATCGACGACACTCTCTCGATGTAGTCTGCGACGGGACGGCGGCGATCTGCCGCCGTCCCGTCTGATCGCTGCGGCGCCGTCATGGGATCTGGCAGGGGCTTGGATCCCATAGCGAGGCTGCATCGCCTCAACTCACTGCGAAAGGATGGAGACAAGATGGCAACCCTGATCGAAAAGCTCATCGAGGACGCCAAGGGCGCGCCCAAGCGTGTGGCGCTTCCCGAGTGCGAGGCAGAGAAGACCCTTCTCGCCGCACGCCGCGTGCTCGACGAGGGTATCGGTACCCCGGTCCTCGTGAGCCCGCGTTCCGTGATCGAGGAGACCGCTGCGCGTGCTGGCGTGTCGCTCGAGGGCATGGAGATCGTCGACAACACTGACGAGGCTGAGGCCGATGTGCTCGCCGAGCGCTACATGGCCGGAGGCCCGCGTCTCATCAGCGCCAAGGGCAGCCGCCGCAAGATCAAGAACCCGATGTACTACGCCATGATGATGGAGGAGCAGGGCGACGTCGACTGCACGTTCTGCGGCCACGTCAACACCACGGGCGATGTGCTCATGGCGGCGCAGACGATTATCGGTCTCGCCGAGGGCGTCGACGTTCCGAGCATCTTCGCGCTCGTCGACACTCCGGGTTTCGAGGGCCCCGAGGGTAGCGTCATCTGCTTTACCGACTGCGGCCTCAACCCTGAGCCCACGGCCGAGGAGCTGGCATCCATCGCCATCGCGGCGGCGGACGGCTCTGCGGCCATGATGGGCTGGGAGCCCCGCGTGGCGTTCCTGTCATTCTCCACGGATGGGTCCGGTGCCGGAGCCTCGGTCGACCGTGTCGATGAAGCCATCAAGATTGTCCGCGAGCGTCGAGGCGAACTCGCCGTCGACGGCGAGTTTCAGCTCGACGCCGCGATCGATCCGGCTGTCGCCGCCAAGAAGGTCAAGCGCGAGAGCGACGTGGCCGGCCGTGCTAACGTGCTCGTGTTCCCCGACCTCAATGCCGCGAACATCGCCGTCAAGCTGATCCAGCGATTTGCCCACGGTGCGGCTTACGGCCACAGTCTCTCGGGTTTCAAGTGTCCCGTCGCCGACAGCTCGCGCGGTGCCACGGTTGACGAGATCGTCGGCGACATCGCGATGCTCGTCCTCTCGGCTCGCTGATGGCCGATATAGACGTGGGCGGCTTCGCGGCGGCGCTTCCGTATCTACGCCGTCAGACCGCGCACGCTCTCGACACCCGCGCCATGACGGGGGAGTGGCTGACGCCCGAGCTCGAGCTCGGGTGCGCGAGTGGTTGCTGGCTGCATCGTGCGGCTGGCACGGCACCCCGACCTGTGGTGTTCGAACTTCACGGGGGCGGCTTCGCGCTCGGCGATGCCCGCAAGGGCGATGCGTTGCGCGCTTGGGTGCGCGACACCTTCGATGTCAACGTCGTGGGGATCGAGTACCGCTTGGCGCCGGAGCATCCGTTTCCCGCCGCACTCAACGACGTGGCGGGCACGGTCCGGCGCATCGTCGACGGCAGTGAAGTCGAGGTTGCGTCGGCCCATGCCGTGCTCATGGGCTACAGTGCCGGAGCGAACCTGGCCGTCGCCTACGCCCTGCTCTCTCAGTGCGACAATTCGGCTCCACCTGTCTCGGGTCTGGCGCTTCATTATCCATGTCTCGATGTGGCCGAGCGGATCGATCCGAACGGCGTACGTGCTTGCGACCTGCCGGTCGACAAGATGGCCGCGTTCTCGGCGATGTATGCGGGGGAGCGTAACGAGACCGATCCGCTGATGTCTCCCGTGCATGCAAGCGATGGTGAGCTCGCCGCGTTGCCGCCCACGGTGTTCTGCCCGGTCGAGGGTGACGCGCTCCTGCCTCAGGCGGAGACGCTGTACCGCCGTATGGCCGATGCGGGTGCGCCTAGCGTCTGGAATCCCGTCGCGGGGGTCTACCACGGCTACATCGAGGATGCGGCCGATACGGAGACGTTCCGTGCCATCTCGATGCCCGAGACCGTCGCCGCACGGCCCCGTGGGTTCCAACATGCTGCTGCCCGCGCCGTCAAAACGTCCCTTGAACATCTGCTCGGGCCGGCATGCCATGACGTGCCGTTTCCCGGCCTTGAAGATCCGGAGTAGCTGCCATGTGCAAATGGAATATCGCGACCATCCTCTGCGACCTCGTGCTTGCGTTGGTTATCAACACTTCGGCGATGCTCATCGGCGGTGCCGAGATCGCATTTCAATCTTGGTATCCGGGCGTGGCGTCGGCGTTTTTCACCAATGTGCTGCTGCAACTCGTGCTGCCCGTTCCCGGGTTTGCCGTCGCGGTGACCGGATGGGTGGGAGAGCACCGTTGGCGCCCCATCCTCCAAGTCTTTGTCGAGAACTTCGTCTTCGTGACGTGTATCTCCTTCACCATGGCTCTGATTCAGACGCCGGTGGGTGGCGATGCTGTTGCCGCGTGGCTCTCGACGTATATCCAGCTCGTGCTTATCGGCTACGTGACGTCGCTTGTGCTTTTCGCAATCCAAAACCGCTAGCCGGTAACGCCGCCAGCCTCCGTCACCGAGCCTCCATTTTCATTCTCGATAACACCGCTTGCCCCTGTTGATTCGTTTTCCCAGATAGAAAGGAAGCTTTCATGAGTTACAAAATCCTGACCCTCTCCCCGGGTTCCACCTCCACCAAGGTCGCCGTGTTCGAAGGCACCGAGGCTCTGTTCCGTCTTAACGTCACCCATCCGGCCGATGAGCTCGCCCGCTTCGACCAGGCGGCTGACCAGTTCGAATACCGCAAGGAGACCATTCTTGCCGCTCTCGAGGAGCACGGTATCGAGCTCGAGGACATCGATGCGTTCTCCGGCTACTGCGGCTCCATGGGCCCCACCGTTGGTGGCATCTTTGCAATCGACGATACGGTTTGCGACCACGTCATGAATGCCGGCGTCAACCACCCCGCCATTTTGGGTGCGCCGCTGCTGCATGCTTTTGCCCAGCAGGTGGGCAAGCCCGCCTACGCCGTCAACCAGCCCGATACCGATGAGCTCGAGGACGTCGCCCGTATTACCGGTTACCCCGGTGTCTATCGCAAGAGCCACGTGCACTGCCTCAACCAGAAGGAGTGCGCCATTCGTTGCGCCGGAGAGCTCGGCACGACCTATGCCGAGGGCAACTTTATCGTCGCACACGTGGGCGGCGGCCTTTCCGTGGCCTGCCACAACCATGGTCGCATGATCGATACCAACGACGTGCTCGAAGGCTCCGGCCCCTTCGCGCCCAATCGCTCGGGCGATGCGCCGCTCAAGCCCGTCGTCAAGCTTGCCTTCTCCGAGGGCGCCGACAAGAAGCAGATGGACGGCGTGATTGGCAAGACCGGCGGCCTCGTGGGCCTGTGCGGTACCGATGATGCCCGCGTCATCTGCAAGCGCATCGAGGAAGGCGACGAGTGGGCGAAAGTCGTCTATGACGCCATGGCCTACCAGGTCGCCAAGTATATCGGTGCTTTCGCGGCCGCGCTCAAGGGCAAGGTCGACGGCATCGTTCTCACCGGCGGTGTCTCCAATGACCCGTACTTCACCGGCTATGTGCGCGAGCGCGTTGAGTGGATCGCGCCGGTCAAAATCTACGGTGGCGACTTCGAGATGGACGCCCTCGCGTCCGGCGCCATCCGTGCGCTCGAGGGCACCGAGGACGTCATGACCTATACCGGAGAGCCCTCTTGGAAGGGTTTCACGATGCCCGGCGCCTTCGCCGATGTCGAGGCCTAAGGGGGACGCGGTGTCACAGGGAGCAACTTCTGCTGCGGGGGCTCAGGCCCCCGCCCGCCGCGATGGGTTTCACTACGCATACCTAATCGTGGCTGCCGGCATCGTGATCGCCGGTATCCCGTGCGCGCTCGTGCTGAGCTGCGCCGGCATTTTCTTCACCCCGGTGAGCGAGTATTTTGGCGTCGCCCGTGCATCGTTCACCATGTATTTCTCGATCCTCAACTTGGCGATGATGCTCATGTTGCCGGTTGCGGGCAAGCTTATGAGCCGATTCGACACGCGTGCCGTGCTCTCGGCTGCCGTCGCCCTCGATGGCATCGCGCTTGTCGCCATGTCGCGCTTCACCGCTGTCTGGATGTTCTATATCGCGGGCATAGCGCTTGGTATCGGTACGGCGCCGCTCATCTATCTCGCCGTCCCCACGCTCATCAACGCGTGGTGCAAGAAGAGGGTCGGTTTCTTCGTGGGCCTCTGCATGGCGTTTACCGGTATCGGCGGCGTCGTCTTTAACCCGCTCGGTACGGCGCTGATCTCGTCGGGTGCCGAGGGCTGGCGCATGGGGTATCTGATCTTCGGTCTGATCGTGCTTATCGTCGCCCTGCCGTTCACGTTTCTTGTGGTTCGTTCCAAGCCGGCGGATAAGGGCCTGCTTCCCTACGGTGCCGAGGACGTTGCTTCCGAGGATGGGAGCGTAACTGAAGGCGCGGCTGCCGCCTCCACCGAGCAAGGTGTGATGGCTGCGCAGGCCATGCGCATGCCCGCGTTTTTTGCGCTTGTCGTGTTCTCCTTCGTCATCACGGTCAACCAGACGGTTTATCAATTCCTGCCGTCGTACTGTCTCTCGTTTGCTGACTCCGCACCCGCGATCGCTGCGATCTCGGGCGTGGTGGCAAGCGCCTGTATGGCGGGCCAAGCGATCGGCAAGGTCGTGCTCGGCGTGGTCAACGACAGGTCGGCCAAGCTCGGGCTCTCGCTTGGCGTGGCCTGCGGCATTCTGGGTGTTGCCCTCATGGCGCTCGTCCCCGGAATCAGCGTGGCCCTGCTCGCGGGCGCTTTCGCCTTTGGCTTTGTTTACGCGTGTACCACGGTACAGACGCCGCTGTTGGTGCGCTCCGCCTTTGGGTCGCTCGACTACGCCAACATCTACTCGCGTGTGTCGATCGCTGGAGCTCTTGGCAGCGCGGTCGCCTCGATCTTCTGGGGCTTTGTGATCGATCTGCCCGGTGGCTTCACGCTCATGTTTGGCCTGTCCGTCGTCTGCATGGTCCTCTGCTTTGCCTTTGGCATGCTTGCCCTGCGCCGTAAATAGAGATTTTCGTCAAGAAGGATCGCCAAAAGCGCGCCTTCCAAGCTTCAAAGGTTCATCCCTTCGGTGAGGTACGGCTGCATGAAGAAGGGAGCGATAGAAGCACAGGTCGCGGATGTCGGCTCGGTGCAAAGTCGCACGTCAACGGCGTTGGGGATATGAGGTGCGGGACGGTGCCGACGGGTTTGTCCTGCTTCGACACCCTCCATTGGGACATCTTTGTCCGTGCCAGCGAGCGGTCGTATATGCGCGGTGTTCTTTGGTTTGGGTGCGGGGTATTATCCTGAAACGTCGCTGTTGTTTCGATTTTGAAAGATGGGCCCGACATGGTCAAAGGTATAGGGATCGATACGGTCGATATTGAAGAGATGCGCCGACTTTGTTCCGACTTGGACGGGGCGTTCGTTCGCCGCACCTTCACCGAGGCCGAATGTACCCAGGCTGCCTTAAGGCATGATACGGCTCAAGTCCTCGCCGGCAAGTTTGCCGTCAAGGAGGCGGCGTTCAAGGCTTTGGCAGGCCTTACGACCGAAGGCTTCGACTTACGGATCGTTGAAACACTGGAAGACGTTAGCGGCGCACCGCATATCACGCTCGCGGGACCACTTGCGTCGGTGCTCGCCGAGGCTGATGTAACCGAGTTGCTTGTCTCTATTACCAACGAGCGGGACCTGGCCACGGCTATCGTGCTGGCGCAATAACTTGATTTCGTATAGACCGGACGTCTTTTGCAAGATTGTCCGGTCTTTTTTGCCTTCTATCGGTCCATACATTCGGGATTTGTTGCGAGAGGGGGTAGCGATGATTCCATCCAGCGCTTTGAACTCACTGTTTCTGGCCCGCGGGACCGCCTGGCGTAAGTCTTGCAAAGCCTTATTTCGGAAGTGAGGGGAAAACTGAGAATTTGTCGACAAGACGACCATTTTTGCCATCTGTGGCCTGCGGTTTTGTTGACAAAAAACCAGTTGTGCTTACCGGTTTTCGATTTTTCCCCGCACTTCCGGAACCCTGTCATGAAAGGGCGCGAGTCGGGTACAGTAAACGCATTTAAGTATGCGTAACATGGCACCAGACCGGTCGAGTCGCACCTCGGCGCGGTCTGGTGCCATTGACGATGGGGACACAGTATGGATTTTACGGTTGAGAATGCGGGCACCGCGATTGCCTGTCGCGAGTATGCCGGCCCGGACGTGCCGTCCGATGCGCCTGCTCTGGTATGCGTGCACGGAGCCTGCGTCGATGGCGTCTTTTTTGACGGTATCGCCCGCGAGCTCAGCCGCGACTACCGCGTAATTACCTACGACCGTCGCGGTTGCGGTGGGAGCGGCGATGCTGCGGACGGCCTCTATGACCTCGCCGCTCAGGCCGCCGATCTGCAAGCCGTAATCGAGTACGTCGGCGCTCCGGCAAACGTGCTCGCGCACAGCGCTGGTACGCTGGTGGCCATGGAGCTTCTGCGCGCCAACCCCAAGGCCGTCTCGCGAGCCATCCTGCACGAGCCTGCCGTGACGGATGAGGGCGTTGGCATGGGCGCGAGTCCGGTCCTACTTAAGATGATCGATGCCGGAAAAGTCTCGCGAGCCCTCATGCTTTTCCTCGGCGCCATGGGCGATTCCGACCCCGAGGCTCCCAAGTCGACGCCGGCAGAGGCAGAGCATGCCCTGCGCAACGGGCGCTGCTTTATGGCAAACGAATACGCGACCAACATGACGTATGTCCCCGATTGGGAGAAGGTCCGCGCGTCGGGCGCTGTCGCCGCCGTGTGCCTAGGTGAGCTCTCGATTGGCACGCCCCGCGAGGCGGGCACGAGGATGGCGGCTGAGCTTTTGGACTGTCCGCTCGTGACGATCCCGGGCGCGCACAACGGCCTGCGCGATCGCCCGGTAGCGGCTGCCCAGACTGTCCGTGGCATTCTGGGGTTCTAGCATCCGCAATAGCCAAAGCAGGCTCCATCCGCAAACGTTTCGGCCGTGTTAACAAATGTGCTCAAAACCTCACGTCTGCGACTTCAATCGCGCCGCCTGTCAACTCATAAAAATGTAACAGCATTCACGTACTTACCTGCATCGACAAGGTGTTACCCTTGTAGCATTTGGAACCCACCGCTACCATGCGAAACTATCGAAAGGGCCCCATATGCTCAATAATCACGAGGTCAATCTAACCGACGAGGAGGCTGCCGCCGAGGTCGCCCGCGTCGCGAAGACCTACCCCGTGGTGCGTTTGCTGTCGGCCGATCAGATTAAGAGTGAGCCTAACTGCCTGCTCGCCGGTGATCGCTGCCCTTGTCTGCGTCAGTCGAGTCTTGAGGCCTTGGCAGATTCGGGTGAGGTGTCGGAGCAGCTGCTCAATGATGGTATTGAGTACCGCGCCCGTCTGCGCCCTCTGAAGGTCGAGGGCGAGCCTCACGTCTTGCTGATGGTGCGTCCGATCGATGAGCAAGAGGCCGCAGAAGAGGACCTTGTCTACACCGACGTGCTGACGAGTGTGCGCAATCGCCGATATTACGAGGAAAAGCTCCGAAGCGCCCGCATGAATGCCGGCGTTGCGATGATCGACCTTGATGATTTTAGGGTCTTCAACGATACATGTGGCCGTCATGCCGGCGACCTTGCGCTCGGTGCTGTGGCGACAGCCATGCGCAGCGGAATTCGTTCGACTGACGAGCTTGTGCGCTATGGCTGCGACAAGTTTGTGGTTGTCATGCCCAATATTCCCTCCGATGACTTCACCCGTCGCCTGCATCAGGTGTCCGATGCCGTTCGTTCCACGATTATTCCGGGCCATGAGTACGTGAGCTTGACGGCATGTGTTGGTGGCGTTCGCATTCATGGCGAGACGGTCGATGAGGGCGTTGGCCGTGCTGTCCAATTATTGGGCCGCGCTAAGGCAAAAGCCGGTACGGTCGTGACCGATGCCGATTCCATCGAGGCCTTCCAAAGCGAAAAGCCTTTGGTGCTTATTGTCGATGACTCCGAGATGAACCGAGCCATTCTCAGCGAG
The DNA here is from genome assembly GCA_934654585.1 of uncultured Collinsella sp. Classification (GTDB taxonomy): domain Bacteria; phylum Actinomycetota; class Coriobacteriia; order Coriobacteriales; family Coriobacteriaceae; genus Collinsella. The sequence goes on from CAKUGF010000004.1 coordinate 49,607, forward strand.
ATGCTCAAGGACGAGTATTGCATCCTCGAGGCCGACAACGGTCGTACAGCGCTCGACATGGTCGACCGCTATGGCGATGAGTTGTCGCTCGTGATGCTGGACATTGTCATGCCGGGCATAAGCGGCTTTGAGGTGCTAGCCGATCTGTCGCGCCGATCGGGCATCGACAATCTGCCTGTCATCATGATTTCGAGCGAAGATTCCGATGATATGGTTCTGCGCGCGTACGAGCTGGGCGCCTCGGACTATATCAACCGCCCGTTTGACTCCCGTGTCGTGCGCCGCCGCGTAAGCAACACCATCCGCCTGTACGCCAAACAGCGCCGCCTGACGAGCCTGCTGTCCCAGCAGTACAACGAGCGCGTCAAGAACAGTCGCATGCTCATCGACATCATGGCCGGCGTCATGGAGCTTCGCAACGGCGAGAGCGGCAGGCACGTTACGAACATCGAGAAGCTGACCGAGCTGCTGCTTGGCTGTCTGGTCCAGCGTAGCGGCACGGTCTCCCTCGACAATGAGGAACGCTCTACGATCGCCCTGGCTTCGGCGCTGCACGATATCGGCAAGATGTCGATTGACGATGCGATTCTCAACAAGCCCGGACGCCTTACGTCCGAGGAGTTCGAGATTATGAAGACGCATACCACGATCGGCGCCGACATGCTGCTTGAGCTGGGTAGCCATCACGCCGGCAATGCGCTTATGGAATATGCGTACCAGATTGCGCGTTGGCACCACGAGCGCTGGGACGGCAAGGGTTATCCCGATGGCCTTAAGGGCGACGAGATTCCCATTGCCGCACAGGTGGTTTCGGTGGCTGACGTGTACGATGCGCTGACGAGCGTGCGCGTGTACAAGGACGCTATCCCGCACCAGGAAGCGATTCAGATGATTCTGGACGGCAAGTGCGGTGAGTTTAACCCGCTGCTGCTCGACTGCCTGCTCGAGGTGCAAGACCAAATTGCCGAGACGTTGGCACGCCCCGCCGACGTCGTCGCGTTTCCCACGATTTAGTTTGACCAAAGGAGTTTTAATCCATGATTTCCATGCGTGAGGCGTATGAGAAGATCGGCGCTAATTATGATGACGCGTGCGCTCGGCTGATGGGCGAGGAAATGCTTGCCCGCTTTGCCCTCAAGTTTTTGGATGACGAGAGCATGGACAAGCTGGAGGCCGCCATGGCGGCAGGAGACGCCGAAAGTGCGTTTATGGCAGCGCACACGCTCAAGGGCGTGAGCCAGAACCTGGGATTCGATAATCTGTACGAGCCGGCGGTCGTGGTGACCGAAACGTTGCGCGGCGCCGATGCCGTTGACGGCGCTCGCGAGGGAATGCATGCGCTGCAGCAGCAATATGCGGCTACGATGTCGGCCCTGCGCGAGGCGGCTGAATAAGCGCTCGCGAGCTTTGATGACTATGAGAGTGGATAATCTCCCGTTTTAGGCCCGGTGGTGGCCTCGAAGTGGGAGATTATCCACTCTCGTTCGATACGTGTCCAAAAATCCACGCTCACCCCTTCTGATTAGTGAATGGGCTATGCGCACTGGCGGGGCTTTCCGCATGCAATCAATATCGTTGTTCGATAAACTGTTCGAATAACGATAGAGTCGATGAGGGTGAGTGTATGTCCAACAGCGTTCAGCGTATGGCCAAGGCGGGCGAAAATATCAGGAAGCTTGGTTTTTGCATGGCAGCCGTTTTTGCAGGGATGCTCGTCGCTTTTGCCGCGTTGGTTGTTTACGTGATCTGGTATGCGGTTGCAAACGTTGCTTCTGTCGATTCTTTCGGCGTCGTGACGCTTCTCGATGGCGGGGGCATCGTTATCCCAAGCGGACTGTGCCTGGCACTCGTCGTGGGTATTTCGCTTGTCGTTCTGTGTGGGATCAGCCGTAACATCTCGCGAGGCGTCTCGCCCTTTACCAAGACGCATGTGCGGCTTATCCGTGTTCTTGCGCTTGCCTTTGCTGTTAACGCCGCGGTTTCGCTTATTGGTGCCTACGGATCGGTCAATCTTACCATTGGTGGGCTGGAGCTTTACGTCGTGCCTCATTCCTTCGTTATTGAGATTTGCCAAGGCGTTGCCTTTGATGCGGGGTCGCTTATCGGCGCGGCTGTCTGTCTGTGTATCTCGGTGATCTGGAGTTATGCCTCGCTGCTCCAAGAGCAGTCTGACGAGCTTGTGTAGGAGGAAGCATGAGCTATCTCATCATCGAGCTTGAGACGCAGCTGCTTAAGACCGGAAAGACCAGTGCTGATCTGATTCGTGCCACGGGGCATACTCCGGCTAATATTTCTAAGCTAAGAAACGGAAAAATTAAAGCTATTCGCCTTAAGACGCTTCTCGATATTTGCGATGAACTTGACTGTCAACCGGGAGATATTATTCGGCGGGTGAGTGAGAAAGAGCTTGAGGAGCTTATTGTTGAGCGTGCAAAAAATGTCGTGAGACAGATGCGGAATGGTGGAGGCAATGAGGCGTCGCTTCCGACATCAGTCTTTGCTGTAGATTTGAGCGACGAGTAGCATATAGCGAGCAGCTAAAACGAGATATTGGTGTGATGGGGCCCGTGTCTAGCGCGGGCCCCATCTCTTTAAATTATCTTGACAAATATAAGTTATCGATAAACAATAACACAAAGTAAAAGCGATAATAGAAAGGAGGAACGATATGAGCTGGATTGTCAAACCGAGTTATGTGGACCCCGGTGGTGGGTGCAACGGTTACTGCAAGACATTCTGTGGAGCACGCACTTGCGTCAATAACTGCAGCAAAAACTTCTGTTTAGTTAATCTCTAGCAGTTGCGGCTGCTGCCAGGCGACAGTCTGGCAGCAGCGGTTTTGCTATCAAGCAGAACGGGAGGCCAATGAGTGCATCAGCGATAAAGCTATCAAAGGTGTCAAAGCGCTACGGGAAACGGCGCGTTTTGCATGACGTTTCCTTCGAGGTGCATCAGTCTGAGCTCTGTGCCCTTGTCGGTGCAAACGGTGCGGGCAAAAGCACGCTTATTAAAATCGTCTTGGGCCTCTGCGAGCCATCGTCGGGGAGCGTGGAGCTCTTTGGAGGCAAATCAAAAAGAGAGCTTGGCTTGATGCGGACGCGTGTCGGCTATGTGCCAGATTCCAGCGGAGCATACCAATCCCTCAGTGCGGTTGAGAATCTCCAAATCCGATGTTTGGAATGGGGGCTTGATGCGAATCGTGAGATTCCTCGCGTTTTGAGCCTAGTCGGGCTGGACGTCGAAGAGAAAAAGAGCGTGAGCAGTTTTTCTCTGGGAATGAAACGGCGGCTGGATATAGCTACGGCTTTGTTGGGTGACACTGATCTGCTTATTTTTGATGAGCCAGCAAACGGGTTGGACCCGCTGGGCATCGAGAGTATATGGGCCCTTATCGGTCGATTGAATCGAGAACAGGGTAAGACCATGCTCATCTCTAGCCATGATTTGGATGAGTTGGCATCGGTTGCAACAAGCTGCCTGTTTCTTCATGACGGCGAACTGCTGAAAAAGGAATCGATGGACGTCATAAGGGATGAGGCGTCGTCCCTAAAAGAGTATTACAGGCGCTTGATGAAGGCGGTCTCGCTATGAAGCGGGCGATCCATCCCGTAAAGGCAGATATGATGCGTTTGCACAGGATGTTTCCGGCGAAGTTTGGTCTTGCGCTTATGCTGGCGTTCGGCCTTCTCTTCGGCATCTTTCTAAAAAACGGAACAACGTTGCTCGCCTTTGGCAATAGCGTTTTTGGGGAGGATATTGGCTTCTGCTGGAATGTAATTGATCCTTCTGCACCCGATGAGTCCCTTGTGCGCAGTGCTTTTGCCGGCACCTCTCTGTTCGTTCCGCTCATCGTTTGCCTGGCGATTTTACAGGAGCGCGGCTATGAAGAGGGATACCGAATTTCTTCAGCAAGAGGTCTTACCCGCTTTAATGGGGTCCTAGCACATGTGTTTTCGTCTGCTTTAATAATTGGCGCAGCATATAGTGCGCTTTGCCTTCTTCTTTTTGCAATAGCCATAATACGTGGTGGGCAAAGCTGTGCGCACGACATGCTGGCTGCATTTTTGCCTGCGATGATAATCAACGCCGTATTGGTGATATCGGTTGCGTTGGAGACGGTGACCATCTATCGGATTACAAGCAGCGCCGTATTTAGCGGGGCTGTGGCAATAATCGGATTTGTCATGAGCTTGACGCTCTACGGAACTTACCTTCAGACGCCCATACCATCCTTGCGATGGATCTTCCTCCTTCCAGGGCCGTACCTTGGGGTCGGATGTGCCCTTGGGTATAGCGATATGGGTCAGCTGATACTTCTGGAATATGGCGTGGCAGCCAGCTGTCTATCGGTATTGATTTACGCTCTCGTGAGCTTTCGCGCTGGGGGTGTGCTCAATGGCTCGTCAGATTAAAAGACTTCTCCAGTCAGAATTGAAGCATGTGAGCAAATGGGTGTACGCCTTAATCTTGGTAATTTATGCGTGCATGGTGGCATTGCAGCTTAATTCATTCCCGATGTGGTTCTGTAGCCTCCGTGAGAACAGTTTCTTGGGCTTTTTCCCAGACCCGACGCTTCGGCTATCGGCAGAGGATGTCCTTCTATTTGGTAATGCAGAGGTTTTTCGCGGTCTGCTGTTCAACGTAGCCCCGTTGGCTCATGCATTGTTCTTTCCGTTCATCGCGGCTTGCATTGTGCCGCGCTTTGTCAGTTCGGGCTTTATTGAGGAACCGTGGGGGTTGTCGGCGGCTCGGGGAGGGAAGCGGGTGTGCGCTACTGTTGCGCGGGCGATACTGTCATCCCTCGCCCTTTTGGTCGCGTTTATCCTGTCGAGTGTCGTTTTGTACTGTCTTAACTGCGCAATCGTTCTGGATGCTCAGCAGTATTTCAACCTGCATGTATTTTGCTATCGACTTGTTCTTGCTGCCGCTGCCTGCCTTGCATACGTGGTCTCTTGCGTGATCGCTGTTTCCTATTTTGGGTCCGGCTTCGGTCCGATTGGCATGCTGTTGCTTGTCAACGTTGTAGCGATCTACATACAGATCGGGGCCAATTCCATGCTTCCGCTTCCAGCCTCGATGCTCATGTGGATTTGTGGCGTGACCCCGTTGGGGAATAGTCAATGCATTTCGATTCTAATTGACTGCCTAATAAACGTAGCAAGCGTTTTTGCCATTTGCTTTACCGTCGACCGATTGCGGTCGAGATTTCTTTGATTGCTTGTGAGGGATAAACATATGAGACCGTCTCAATACAACCTGATTGAAACCCGTGGCGAAAGGACGCTGGTGATGAATGCGAAGACCGGTGCGATCCTTTCGTTAGATAAGCAGCATGCAGAAAGAATGTGCCGCATGGTATCGGGAAGCGAATGGGAGCCAGATGAATTGCGCGAAGCGTTGCTTCAAGGAGGAATGCTGTTAGAAGATGATCGTGACGAAAAGGAGGAAATGAAGGCGATAGGCCGTCTTGTTCGGTTTTCTGATCGCTCTCTCGGCATGACGATAGCCCCGACATTGGAGTGCAACTTCTGTTGCCCATACTGTTATGAAAAAGGGCAACGCAAAACGACAATGACTCCGGAGGTCGAAGACCGACTTGTTTCATTTGTGAAAGAGCGTTCACGGGGACTGAGCGAGTTTGACATCAGTTGGTATGGTGGAGAGCCGCTGCTACAAGTCGATAGAATTCAGCGACTCACAGAGCGTATAAAGGGGGTCCTTAATCCGGAGTGTTCCTATGCAGCATCCATTGTCACAAATGGGTATCTTCTGACGCCAGAAGTGGCTGCGGCTCTCGCGGCTTGTGACGTCAAGATGGCTCAGGTGACTTTGGACGGTTCTCGACAAGATCATGATTCCCGGCGAATCTTGCGGAACGGACAGCCGACATACGATGCGATTCTAGACAACGTTTCTAAAGTCACCCATCTGTTAGATATTTCTATCAGGTGCAATGTCGATGCCCATAACATTGTCGGTGCTGGCGATTTGCTGGATGCGCTCGAGGAAAAGGGCCTTAAAAACAAGGTGGGATTCTACCTAGCGCCTGTCGACAATATCAATGATACGTGCCCAAACGACAGTAGTTGTTTTTCGATGGAGGCATTTTCTGAGGAAGAGCTGGACTTTTATAGCCATGCCGTTGATAGGGGGTTCTACGTTGACCTGACGGTGCGCTTTAATCCGGCTATATGTGGCGCTGTTTGTGCAGGGTCATTTGTAGTGGATCCGGAGGGCTACCTTTATAAATGTTGGGATGAAATCGGGATGCGTGAACGCTCCGTCGGCACACTTGCCGAAGGGCCGAGGATGAATGCTCAGCTGGTCCAATGGCTAAACTATGAGCCGAGCGATCATGAGTGTGAAGAGTGTTTTGCCTATCCCTCATGCATGGGAGGTTGCCCTAATCACGCTCTTCATGGAGGGTCAAAACAGTGCGTATCTCAAAGGTATCAGGTGCGCCAACGAATGATTTTGACCGAGAAGGCTCAGCGATTGCTTTCGGAACTGGATTCAGCTCATGTTTAATCTCTGCGCAAGAACAATAATCAAGAATCCAAAGTATATAACCTATCTTCTAATGTGCCTGCTCTCGCTTGTGGTTGGTCTCGCAATTCCTTTTCTGACGGGGCAACTGGTCAACAACTTTGTCGGTGTCGCGCGAGATGGGGAAAGCGCAATCGCCATCGGCGCTGAGATAGCAGCGCTGGGTATTATGCGAGCCGGTTTGAATTGCGTCAGTGAGCTGGTCTATGTCGATCTGCAAACACATGTGGGATTTGCATTGAATGAAGAGGTGATAAGTCACGTTCAAAGGCTACCACGGGCCTTCTTTTCTAATTTTGATGCCTCCTATTACAACCAACAGATTAATCATGACGCTAACGATTTGGTGATATTTGTTATAAACGCAAGTGTCCAAAGCGTGAGCAATATAGTGACGTTGCTTGTGGTGTTTGTTGTCCTGGCGACCATAAACGGTCACCTGGCAATGCTGTGTATGGCTCTGGGCATAATAGGTGGCGCGGTCTATTCGCTTTTCAAAAAGTGTTTGTTCGCAAGAAGTTTCGAGGCTCAAGAGCAGGAGGCTCGATTCTTTTCCGATCTGGAGAAGCAGCTTAGCAACGCACAATTTATCCGCAGACATGTTCTATTCGAGGTTTTCAAGCAAAGGCTTGAGCACTCTTTTGCAGAGCTATATCGTTTCGTTTATCAGAACCAGCAAATTAATGCGACCTTTACGTTTGCCAACACTGCCGTCACATCTTTGGCACAGGGTGGAATCTTGATCCTGGGCGCAAAGGAAGTTCTCGACGGCAATTTGCTGCCCGGCTATCTTATGACGGCGCTGAGCTATTACTCCTATTATTCTTCGGCTATTGAATTCTTCCTTGCGCTGGGCAAGGACTATCAAACGTCAAAGGTATCCTACGAGCGTTTGCGGCGCTTGCTGGACATGCCCGAGGACTCAAACGGGGACATTATCCTCGATGATGTTTACGAGGTGAACTGTTCCGAGCTGGCATATAGCTATCCGGGGTCTGTAAAGACCGCGTTCGGAGACATTCGGGCTTCTTTAGAAAAAGGAAAGGTATACGCAATCGTTGGGTCGAACGGTTCCGGTAAGAGCACGCTGCTGGATGTGATAAGCGGTTGCGATCCAGAAAACTGCAAGGGTGATATTTGGATTAACAGCAAGCCCCTGAGCTCTCTGGACCGTTATGCGCTGCGAAAGCGCAATATCGGGATTACGGAGCAGGAGCCGCCCTTGACCGAAGGGTCGATACGGGACAATTTAACTCTTTGCTGCAGAAGCGCTGAAGAGCGTGACCTTGAGAGCCTCATTGAGAGAATGGGGCTTAAAAAGATGGTCGATTCAAGTGGTGGACTTGATGTCGAGCTGGACGATAGGCAGAACAATATTTCAGGAGGGGAAAAACAGAAAATAGCGATTATTCGCCAGCTGCTGAAAAACCCGGACGTGATGATGTTTGATGAGCCGACATCTGCACTTGACAGCCAAAGCAAGCAGGCGTTTATCGAAATCCTTAAGGAAAGAAAGGGGCGACATATCACGGTCATCGCTACGCACGACCCTGTGCTTATTTCGGCATGCGATGAAGTGATTGAAATTGCCTGACGGGCTAGTGGACCGCGCATATCAAATTCAGGGGGGCGGGCACCGTAGCTGGTGTCCGCCCCCCCTGGCTTAGGAGGCTTTAACCTGAGTGGTTCGCGAGCTAGCGGGCCTGCTTTACTTTGGCCGCTGCCTCGACAAACGACTTCCACAGGTTAAAGTCGGTCTCGAGCGTCTTCCACGTGTACTCAGGGTGCCATTGCACGCCCAGGCAGAACGGCTGGCCTTCGACTTCGATGCACTCGGGAACGCCGTCGGTTGCCTTGGCGACCAAGCGCGTGCTTTTACCCAGACGATCGACGCAGCAGTGGTGTGCCGAGTTGGTCTGGATCAACCTGTGTCCGCCAACCGCGCGGTCGAGCAGCGAGCCCGGCACGACCTCGACGGGATGCACGGGGTCGTTGAGCACGTGGGTATGGCGCCACTGCGTGCGGCCCTCGCGAGCGCCCAGGCTCGGCACGTCCATGCACAGGGTGCCGCCGGTGGCGACATTGAGCAACTGCGTGCCGCGGCAGGTGGTAAAGAGCGGCTTTTTGGCGCGGAGCACCTCGCCGACCAGCTTAAACTCAAAGCTATCGCGGATCTCGCAGCAGAGGGTGGGGTCGTAGGGTCGATCATCGCCCCAACGTTTGGGATTGACATCGGGGCCGCCGGGAATAGCGATACCGTCAGCGATATCGACGTAATGGCGGATGACATCAATGTCTTCGGTAATAGACATCTGCAGCGGCAGGCCGCCTGCGGCAAGGATGGCATCGACAAAGACGCTGGCAATCTCCTCGTTGGGGGAGAGCGTTTCGCTCAAAAACGGCTTTGCCTCTTCCCAACGCGGCGCGACGAGGATGAGCGGGCGGTCGGCGGGATCGACGTCGACGTGCGGGGTGTATGACGATGAAGTGCGAGTTCCGATCATAGGTGTTGCTTTCGAGTTTGGATGGTCATGGCGAGCAGATATGGCAATTGGGCTAGTGGCCCTTGATGGAGTTGAGGAAGTCTTGGGCGCGCTTGGTCTGGGGGTGGTCGAAGAACTCATCGGGCGTGCCGGTTTCCACGATCTGGCCGTCGGCCATAAACACGACGCGGTCGGCCACACGGCGGGCAAAGTTCATCTCGTGCGTAATGACGATCATCGTCATGCCCTGCTGCGCCAAGCGCACCATGACCTCGAGCACCTCATTGATCATCTCGGGATCCAGCGCGCTTGTGGGCTCGTCAAAAAGCATGGCCTTGGGCTGCATGGCAAGAGAACGGGCGATGGCCACGCGCTGCTGCTGGCCGCCCGAGAGCTGTGCGGGCACCTTATCGGCCTGTTCGGCAACGCCCACGCGGCCCAGCAGGTCCATGGCACGCTCGCGGGCCTCGTCCTTGGAGACGCCCAGCACATCGACCGGTCCCAGCATGACGTTCTGCAGCACCGTCATATGTGCGAACAGGTTGAACTGTTGGAACACCATGCCCAACTCGGCGCGCATGCGGGCAAGATCCTTGCCTTCCTGTGGCAGGGGCTCGCCTTCGATGAGGATCTCGCCCGAGTCGATGGTTTCCAGGCGGTTGATGGTTCGGCACATGGTCGACTTGCCCGAGCCCGAGGGGCCGATCACCACGACGACCTCGCCACGGTCGACCGAGAGATTGATGTCGTTGAGGACGTGCAGATCGCCGTAGTGCTTATCGACGTGTCTGAGCTCGATCAGCGGCTGATTGCCGGTGGAAGAGGTGCTCTGTGCCATGGTGCTCGGCTCCTTATGACTCGAAATAGTAAAGCGTTAGCGGATGATGGTCGCGCCGGTCTTGTGCGAAACGTAGACAGCGGCCTTGTTGATCGCGACGTTGATGAGGATGTAGATGACCGCGATCACCAGATAGACCGATACGAGCGCGTCGTAGTTGGTGATGAGCACGCGGGCATTTTGCATGAGGTCGGGGTAGCTCACCACATAGGCGACGGTGGTGTCTTTGACTACGACCACGAGCTGCGAAATCAACGACGGAATGATAAACCGAATCGCCTGGGGCAGTACGATTTTAAAGGTGATTTTGGCCCTGGAGAGACCGAGCGCCTGGGCTGCCTCGACCTGACCGCGCGGCACGGCGTTGACGCCGGCGCGGAAGATCTCGGCAAGTACGCCGGCTGCAGCGAGCGCGACGGGAAGCGTGAGCATCCAAAACGACGGCAGTGAAATCTTGTACTGAGGCAGCACCAAAAAGAAGAAGTAGATGAACAGCAGGCTCGGCACGCCACGGAAGAAATCGGTGAGCACGCGGCAGACCAGCTGCAACGGCTTGATGCCGCTCGTGCGGCCGAGCATGAGAGCGAGGCCCAGAACCAGCGCGATGGCGCCGGCGGTGAGTGCAACCTTAACGGTGCCCTCAAAACCGGCAAGCAGGAACTTCCAGGTGGTGAGGTGCGTAAAGAAATACCAATAGTGAACCGAAAGCTGGCCGGTCACATAAAAGCGCTGCAGTACCAGAGCGATGAGCGCGGCCACGACAACAAGTGAGATGGCGGTGCCGACGCGAATCTTGGCGCGCATCTTGGGGCCGGGAGCCTCGTAGAGCGCATCGCGCATGGTGAGCGCGGAGGTGGAGTGCTTGCTCATCGGAGGATCCTCACCTTCTTATCGATATAGTTGCCAATGTGGCTCACCACAAAGGCCGTGCCCAGGTAGCCGAGCGCCGAGATAAAGAACGCGGCGACGCCACCGAGCGAGCGCGTGTTGATGTAGCTCACCACGCCGGTGAGCTCCTGCGGCTGCAGCGGCACCTGGCTGCCCAGGGCGGTGGTGAGCATGACGGCGATAAAGAGGTTGGTCATGGGCAGCACGCTCGAGCGCAGCGCTTGCGGAATCACAATCTTGGCGAGGATGCGGTTGAAGTTCATGCCGAGCGAGCGGGCGGCCTCGACCTGGCCCACGCCCACGGTGTTGATGCCGCTCATAAAGTTCTCGGAACCAAAGGCCGAGCCCAAGAGGACCGTGGCGACGATGACACAAGTACGGTAGGGCAGCACGATCTTGAGCGGCGGCAGCGCGTAGACGACGATGATGAGCAGCGCGATGCCGGGGATGTTACGGAAGACCTGCACGTACAGGTCACCAAAGACGCGCAGCGGCTTGAGCGGCGACACGCGCATCACGGTGACGGCAACAGCCAGCACCATGGCGATGGCAAACGACTCAAGCGTCATGCCCCAGGTCGCGAGCAGCGCGTCGATATAGTTCTGGCCATAGAGCGACCAGAGCTCGGAGAGACTCATGCGGACCTCCCGCCGGTAAGGAAAGGGGCTCCCGTATGTACGGAAGCCCCGACAACTCAGTGAGGAAACAGTTTAGCGCAATAAAGCGCATCGTGCGTTTCCGTATGGTTTCGTAGCGGCCGTTACTTGGCTCGCTGCCTAGGCGCCAACCTCGGGCAGCTCGGGAACATTGGTGTCGCCCGTACGGTCGCCAATGCAGATCTGCCACAGCTCGGTCCAGGTGCCGTCATCCTCGATCTTCTTAAGGAAGTCGTTGACAAAGGCGACACCGTCGGAATCGAGCGGCAGGCCGATGCCGTAGGGCTCCTTGCTGCCGAAGGGCTTGCCGGCAATCTTGTACTTGCCGGGCTCGCGGACCAGGGCGCTCTGCTGCATGTTGTTGTCGATGACGTAGGCGTCAACGCGACCCTGCTGGAGTGCCTGGCGGGCCTCCTCGTCGGTCTTGAACTCCTGCTGGCTGGCCTTGGGAGCGAACTCCTCCAGGATGGCGGGGCCGTTGGAGCCAGACTGGACGGCGACGTTCTTGTCGGCCAGGTCGTCGACGCCCTTGATGTCGTCGTTATCGGCGAGCACCAGGATAGCCTGCTGGGTGTAGTAGTAGGGGCCGGCGAAGGAGACGAGCTTCTTGCGCTCATCGGTGATGGTGTAGGTGGCAAAGACGGCGTCGACCTGGCCGTTCTGCAGGACGGACTCGCGCGTGTCCGAGGTCACCTGGGTGATCTCGACCTTGTTCTCGCCCAGGATGTAGTTGGACAGGAGCTGTGCGATACCGGCGTCGAAGCCGCGGGTCTGACCGTCTTTCTCGTTGAGGAGGGAGAAGAGCGTGGAGGTCTGAACGCCACCGATCTTAAAGACGCCGGCGTCCTTGACGGCGGTAGCCCAAGCGCTGGCGGCGATGGCGTTGTCATCGGCCTTGGGGCCGTTGTCGACGAGCTTGTCGAATGCCTTGGCATCGAGCGTGGCGGAAACCTCGGTATCCTCGGAGCTCTTGGAAGAGCCGGTGGCGGAACCCTTGTCGGCCTCGGCGCTGGTGTCGGAGCAGCCGGCAAGACCAAGGCCGGCGACGGTTGCGAAGGTGGCGGCGACAAAGCCGCGGCGGTCGAGAACGACCTGCTGGGAGAGGTTCTTGCTCATGGTAGAACACCTTTCTCAATAAAATCCCTAGCGGTTGAGTAGAGTTATACCCTATTTCGCTCAAAGGGGTCAACACGAAATAACTCAGAAACATACTTACCTTATGGGTTATTCTACCTACCAAAAAGGGACAGGTTTATTTTGGCAGGTTTTATCTGGGGAAACGTCGGTTATTGCTGTTGGGACGGTAGCTTGCGGCCGGGGTGGCTGCGCACGGCGGTCGCTATAATGGCGGCAACACGACGCATATATACGTGAGGAGATCGTTGCATGAATGGCTATACATTCTTCGCGCCGACTAAGGTGCTGTTTGGCGCGGGCAAGCTGAGCGAGCTGGGCGCAGAGAAGCTTCCCGGTGCCAAGGCACTCATCGTCACAACGGGCGGCAATTCGGTCAAGCGCTTTGGATATCTGCAGCGCGTGGAGGCCGAGCTCGACCGCGCCGGCGTGGCACACGAGCTGTTCGACCGCATTGAGCCCAACCCACTGCGCGAAACCGTCAACGCGGGTGGCTGGATGGCGCGCACCCATGGCTGCGACTTTGTGCTGGCGCTCGGCGGCGGCTCGGTTATGGACGGCAGCAAGGGCATCTGCGCGGTGGCGGCAAACCCGCATACGGATGCCGAGGGCAACGAGCGCCCTGGCGACATTTGGGACTTTGTGAACGGCGGCACCGCGCTTGGGCTGCCCATTCCTAACGATCCGCTGCCGCTGGTGTGCGTGACCACGACGGCCGGCACTGGCTCGGAGGCCGATGCGGGTGGCGTGATCTCGTGCGAGGAGAACGACGAGAAGCTTCGCCTGGGCGACCCGCGCCTGTTCCCGGTGCTTTCGGTCGTCGACCCCGAGCTTATGGTGAGCGTTCCGTCGCGCCTGACCGCCTATCAGGGTTTCGACGCCCTGTTCCACAACGTTGAGTGCTATATCGCCAATACCAACACGCCCATGGGCGACATGGTTTGCCGCGAGGGTATCCGACGCGCCGCGGCTTCGCTGGCTGCATGCGTGAACAGCGGCGACGACCTGGATGCTCGCGCCGAGCTCGCTTTTGCCAACACACTCGGCGGCTATGCCATGGTGTGCTCGGGCTGTGCGGGATGCCACGGCCTTGAGCATGGCATGAGCGCGCACCATCACGACCTGCCGCACGGCGCCGGCCTCATTATGATCGCGCGCGCCTACCACACGTGGATGATCGATCACGGTGCCGCGCCCGAGCGCTATATCGACATGGCACGCTTGATGGGCAATGTTGCCGCGGATGATCCGCACGATTTTGTAATTGAGCTCACGCGCCTGATGGAGGCTTGCCATGTGGCCAACCTTGCCATGAGCGAGTGGGGAATTACGGCCGAAGAGCTGCCGGCCATTGCGCATAACGCTCTGACGACCAACGGTGTCCTGTTCAGCCACGACCCCGTGACGCTGACCGACCCCGACGTCGTCGAGATTCTCAAGCAAAGCTACCGCTAGTTGCCTTGCTACTTTGTCTCAATCTGTAACATCTGCAGCCGTTTTTGACGAGTAACTGTTACAGATTGAGATTTTCTCTTCAGGGGAATTCGAATGTCTCGATCTGTAACAGTTAGACGAGGATTTGGCCCCTAACTGTTACAGATTGAGATAATCGATTCGTGAAAACAAAAACCTCCGCAAGGGCGCTTGCCGTTGCGGAGGTTTCTCTACTCGTTTAACAGTCTTACGGCTTCGGCGGCCATGTTTTCGACCGTCATGCCGTTCTGAGCGAGCAGCTCGTTGGGGTCGTAGCGGTCGGGGAATCCCTTGACGATACCAAAGGTACGCGTGCGCAACGGTGTGCACGCCAAGTAGCACGCCACGCGCTCGCCCCAGCCGCCGTCCAAGATGCCGTCCTCGAGGGTGACGACAACGCGGTGCTCGGCGGCAAGGCTGTCGAGGAACTCGCGGTCAAGCTCGGTTGCAAAGCGAGGGTTGACAAGCGTGGCCTCGATACCGTACTCGGCAGCCAAGCGATTTGCCACGCGCTCGCCCAGCTCAAAGAAGTCGCCAAGTGCGAGCACGGCCACGTCGCGGCCCTGGCGCACCACGTTGTAGCGAACGGCGCTGTAGTCGGTGTCTTCGGCAGGCGCCAGGTCGGGGCGGCTTACCAGGCCAATGCCCGGTACACGGATTGCTACAGGATGCTCGCGGTGGTCGAGCGACCAGCTTAGCATGGACAGATATTCCTCCATGCAGGCCGGTGCCAAGTAGTGCATGTTGGGAAGACCGCCCAGCATGGAAATATCAAAGAACGAAAGGTGCGTCTCGGACGTAGTGCCAAAGATTGATGCGCCAAACACTAGGATTGTCGCCGGGGCATCGTTGAGGCACAGGTCGTGCCACAGCTCGTCGTAGGCGCGCTGCAAAAACGTGCCGTACACACCAAAGACTGGCTTGGCGCCCGAGCGCGCAAGCGCGGTGGCAAAGGTCACGGCGTGCTCCTCGGCAATGCCCACGTCAACAAACTGCTTGCCTGCCGCGGCGCGAAGCTCGGGTGTAAAGCCCATGATGTAGGGCGTGGCGGCCGTGATGCCCACGACCTGCGGATCGTGCTCGATGGCGGCGCTGAGCGCCTCGCCCGTAATGTCGGCATAGGTGCGCGGCGCAGGCTCGCTCGGATGGCCCGGGCAGAGCTTGCGCCCAGTCGCCATGTCAAACGGACCCACGTGGTGCCAGCGCTCGGGGTCGCTCTGGGCCGGCTCAAAGCCTTTGCCCTTGGCGGTGGAGACGTGCAGCACGATGGGATGATCGATATCGCGCAGTTCCTGCAGCGCGTCGACCAGGGCCAACACATCGTTACCGGCGTCCAGATAGCGGTAGTCGAGCCCCATCGCGCGGAAAACGTTGCGCTCACAGGTGCCGTTGCTAGCGCGCAGCTCGGCCAGATTGCGATACAGGCCGCCATGGTTCTCGGCAATGGACTGGTCGTTATCGTTGACGATGATGATCAGGTTGCTGTCGAGCTCGGCGGCATTGTTAAAGCCCTCAAACGCCAGACCGCCCGAAAGCGAACCGTCGCCAATGATGGTGATGACGTTGTACGCATCGCCCGCCAGGTCACGAGCGTGCGCCAAGCCGCAGCCCAGGCTCACCGATGTGGAGGTGTGGCCCATGGCGAACAGGTCGTGTTCGGACTCGTCGGGATTGGCAAAGCCAGAGGCCTCGCCGTAGCGTGCCGGGTCGATATAAGTGTACGCGCGCCCAGTCAGCGCCTTGTGGGCATAGGTCTGGTGTGACACGTCAAAGACAATTTTGTCGGTGGGGGAGTTAAACACGCGATGGAGCGCGACCGTAAGCTCAACGACGCCCAGGTTGGGGGCAACGTGCCCGCCGACGGCGGCGGAGCTTTCGAGGATTGCCTGGCGGATCTCGCCGCAGAGCAGCGGAAGCTCGGCGCGGTCGAGAGCCTTGACGTCCTCGGGCGTTGTCGTTTGCGTAAGCAGCATCGTTGTGGGTTACTCCATGCGAATCGTGCGCCGGCACTCCCTCGGCCGGCACAATTGCACAAGACAGTCTCGCACATTTTGGCGTTTGATATGTGACGGCGGCGCGGTAATTCGCCAACTGGTGGGGCAAAACGTTTTGTCCGATGCCATACTGGTAGATTCGATGATGATTTTATCCAATGCGTGCAGGCCGTGGCTTGCCACCGTGAGCCGCTGGAAGGAGGCAGCATGTCCGATACCATTCGTGCCGAGAGAATCGCGCGCGAGGTCGACGATGCCGCCCGTCAGCTGGCCCGGGCGGGCCGCTTGGACCTGATGCATGAGTTTATCCAACATGGCGATGTGACGGTTTATGCACATGTGACCTCGGTGGCGCGGGCGAGCCTGTCCTTTGCCGAGCGTTTGGGCCGCGTCGGCATTTCCGTCGACCGCTTATCGCTGCTGCGCGGGGCCCTGCTGCACGATTACTTTCTCTATGACTGGCACGATCCCGACCCAAGCCATCGGCTGCATGGCTTTCGCCACCCGTTTTTTGCCTTGGCGCGTGCGGAGGAAGATTTTGAGCTGACGCCGCGCGAGCGGAATATTATCGTACGGCATATGTTTCCGCTGGTACCGGTGCCGCCGACGTGTCGTGAGGCATGGATTGTGTGCCTGGCGGATAAATGGTGCGCGCTGCGCGAGACGATTGCCGGCCGTCTGCCGCGCAAAGGCGGCGCGAACGATTTGAACGAGGGCTCGAGTGACGGCTCGAGCAAAGAATCGAACGAAAAGAGGAGTGGGTAGACGGTGGGAACCGCGATCGACATGGCATTTGACGGCGCGACGCTTGCCGCCTGTCCGCTCTCGGCGCTGGTACTCTCGTTTGCCTTCTACGGTTTTTGCGGCTGGGTATGGGAGTCGACAGTCTGCGCCATGCTCAACCACGGACGCTTTGCCAACAGCGGCTTTTTGCTAGGGCCGTGTTGTCCCATCTACGGTGCGGGCGGCATCGCGTGCTGGTTGCTGCTGCGTGGAATCCCAGACGCCTCGAGCCAGTTTGTCGCTGCCGCGCTCGTATGCAGCGTGATCGAATATAGCGTGGGCGTGCTGTTGGAAAAAACGACGGGTGCCCGGTTTTGGGATTACTCGCATCTGCCGTTTAACCTGCACGGACGCATCTGCCTGTACTGGGCCTGCGCGTTTGGCTTGGGTGCGTTGTGTATTTGCCGTTTAGTGGAGCCGGCATTGCTGGGGCTGCTTGGCCATCTGCCGGTGCTGATTGTGCGGCTGTCCGCCTTTATCGTTGCGGTCGCGATGATGGTCGATGCGGTGTGCTCGTTGGCCAGCTGGCGCCGCCTGTCCGATCAGCTTGAGCGTGTGCGCGCCGACCTTGCCGACCGCATCAATGAGTCGCTTGCCGACGCCTCCGACTCTATGCTCGAACGTATTCCCGATTCGGCGATCGACTCGGTGGCGCAGACGCATATCCGCGGTCGCGCCGTTAACGCTTGGCTGGCCGAGCTGGGTGACGCCGCGCTCGATGCCCTGCGCGAGAAGGCTTCGATGCCGACGTTTATCTCGGATGGTGCTCGCGGCCTGGCGCTCGCTGCCCGCCGCGTGGCCGATGCCGCGCCGAGCGTGCCCCGTCCGTCGCTCGCCCGTCTCCGTACCGGCAAGCGCATGAGCCGTCCGGTGCCGAGTGTGTCGCTCAGCCGTCGTGACCTGCGCTTCTTTAACGCCTTCCCGCGTCTGCGCATCAATCGCTACGAGGGCGTCATCCGAGCTACCGACCTCCGCGACCGAGCCCGCGAGCTGTTCCGCCGCTAGCCGGGACGGGCGTGTTTGCGGCTTCCTTGCTCGCGTATTTCCCGTTCGTTTCGCGCCCGTTGCCGCGCCGTTTCCAAGATTGCGGCACCGTTTCCATTCGACAACGCAGCGTTTAACAACGCCGTATCTGGTCTACACCAGTTGCCCCTCGGCCGCATTATGGGCGCCGACAACGTTCATGCGACCAAGGGGGACGAATGTACGATACGGGATCGACAACGTTTATGCTCATCTGCACCATGCTCGTGTTTTTAATGACACCGGGCCTGGCGTTTTTCTATGGCGGTCTATCTAGACGCAAAAATGTCATCAACACCATGCTTATGTGCTTTGGAGTCATTGGCTTGGTGGGCGTGCTGTGGATTGTTGCCGGCTGGTCGCTGGCCTACGGCGGCGACGGCTCGAGTCCGTTTATTGGAGGCCTTGACCAGCTGCTGTGCCTGCCGGTTCTCAACCAGGTGCTGCAGGCGGCCGAGGGCAATGCTGCGGATGGTGCCGTCTACCCTCAGATCATCAACATCGCCTTCCAGATGGCGTTTGCCATGATCACCGCCGCTATCGTTACGGGCAGTCTGGCAGGCCGCGTTAAGTTTGGTGCCATGACGGCCTTCCTGGGCATTTGGCTGCTCGTGGTCTATGCGCCGCTCGCCCACATGGTTTGGGGCGGCGATGGTTCCTTTATCGGCGACATCATCGGCGCGCTCGACTTTGCCGGCGGCGACGTGGTACACATTTCGTCCGGTCTCACGGGCCTGATTCTCTGCTTAATGCTCGGCCGTCGTCGCGGCTTTGGCATGGTGAGCTACCGTCCGCATAACGTGCCGTTTGTGGCGCTGGGCGCCGGTCTACTTTGGTTTGGTTGGTTTGGCTTTAACGGCGGCAGCGAGTTTAAGGCCGACGCCGTGGCGGCACTCGCCATCCTCAACACCGTGACGGCCAGCGCGGCGGGTATGGTCTCGTGGCTTGTCGTCGAGCGCGTGCACACCGGTCGTCCCACGCTGGTGGGTGCTAGCACCGGTTTGGTTGCGGGCCTTGTGGTGGTTACGCCGGGTGCGGGCTTTGTCGAGCCGTGGGCGGCGCTGGTCATGGGCCTGATCGTATCGCCCGTCTGCTACCTGGCCATCAGCCATCTTAAGACCAAGTTTGGCTACGACGATGCGCTCGATGCGTTTGGCTGTCACGGTGTCGGCGGCATCTTGGGCGGTGTGCTCACGGGCCTGTTCTGCGTGCCGGAGCTTTCGTGGACCGGTAAGGGCGGCCTGTTCTACACGGGCGACGTGTCACTGCTCGTCTCGCAGATTCTGGGTATTGTGGTGACGGTCGTTATCGTGCTGGTGCTCGACTTGGTAATCGCCGCGGTGGTCAAGGTGCTGTTCCACGGCAGCCTGCGTGTGGACGAGGCCGACGAGGCGCTGGGCCTGGATGCGAGCCAGCACGGTGAGAGCGCCTACCCCTCGTTCTCGGGACTCGATTAGCAGCTTCCCCAAGCACCGCACCTTGCCGTTCAATCGTCGCTCACGTACTTAAGTACGCTTCGCTCCTCTTTCACGGCAATCTGCGGCACTTGGGAAACCTGCTAAGACCTGTTAGTTGCACTTTTTTGATTTGCGGGGTTGGTCTGTGGTGCTTGGGAAACCCGCGTATGTGAATGGCAATTCATTTCTTTTATAAAGAGAGGAATTCATTATGAAGAAGATTACGGCGATCGTTCGTGCTGAGAAGCTTGAGGTTCTTAAGGACGCGCTGTTTGCTGCTGACGTTCGCGGCATGACTATCAACCAGGTGCAGGGCTGCGGCGCGCAGCATGGCTGGAAGGAATACGTGCGCGGCAACGAGCTGCTCGTCAACACGATCCCCAAGGTGCAGTTCACCCTTATCTGCGCCGATGAGCACGTTGACGGCATTGTCGACATCATCTGCAATGCCGCCCGCACCGGTGCCGTTGGAGACGGCAAGATTTGGGTCGAGCCGGTCGAGGAAGTCATCCGCATTCGCACCGGCGAACACGGCCCCGCCGCGGTGTAGAATCGACCGTCTGCCATCCGCAACGTTAAAATGCTGCAATGAGGCACAAGACTTGCGTTGCGGATGGGCGGATTATGGGTCGCAATAAATATCCCGAGGAGACGGTCGCGAAGATTCTCGACGCGGCACTGGAGCTATTCTGTGCACAGGGTTATGAGGGGACGAGTATTCAAGATATCGTTGATCGTCTCGATGGCATGACCAAGGGCGCTGTCTATCATCACTTCAAGAGCAAAGAAGAGATTTTCAACGCCGCGTTTGATCGGGCGATGACTCCGATTGTTGAGCACCGCCGCTCGATGCTTGGCGTCGGTAATATGACCGGCGCCCAAAAGCTAAAAAGGCTTTACGCTCCCGAGTCCGTTGTTCCGCAAATTGAGCTATGGGCACGCATGCGTCCTGCGGCGGATCCGGTAAAAAGCTCGCGTCTACTGGCGATGCAGTACCAGGGCTCGTTTAACGAGTCTGCCGATGGCTATCTCTTGCCGGTGATCGAGGAGGGCATCGCCGACGGCTCCATTGCGTGCGAATGCCCGCGCGAAGCGGCGGAGGCCGTATCGTTGTTGGCGAATCTTTGGCTGCTGCCGCTGTTCCGTCCGCTTGAGACCAAGGATCGAATGCTCGCTCGTGCACAATGTTTGGCGCAGATGGCGGCCGCGGTGGGGCTCGATTTGGGTAATGAAGTGCGTCAGACAACGGCGCAGATTTGGGACGTATGGGACCGCGCCGGGTGGTAATATAGATACCAACGGTATGTAATTGATTTGTGAGGGTAGCCACGGCTGCCCTTTTCAAGTCGATAAATACCTACTAGCGGTATGTATAGGGAGCGGACTTATGGCTGGGCTGAGAGACGTCGGCGCCTCGTTGAAATCAAAAACAGTGCGGTCAATCAGGCTCGCGGAACTTCTGGTTGCGCAGCTGTGCACGTATTCGATGCTGTCGGCGCTGTGCTTTGCGTATCCACTTTACTTGTTCGATTGCAGTGGATCGTCAACGTTATATGGCGTCGTCGTGGCGATAGCGTTCATACCCGGCGTACTTGCAACTCCGGTTGGCGGAATCTTGGCGGATAGGGGAAGACATCGCGAGGTCCTCGTGGCCCTCGGCATTGCTCTGATGGCTGCATCACTGCTGTCTATCCCCATGAAGCACTCATTGCCTCTTGCGGTCGTCGTAGTAGCGATACTTTGTGTCCAATATGGTGTTCAATCGCTGCTAAAGCCAATGCTCCAAATTGAGACGGTGCGCATGGCGGGTGAAGAGAAGGTTGAGCGGGCCACTGCATTGGTTTCGCAGGTGACCATGGTGAGCAATATCTTGGGTCCTGTGGTCGGGACGGCAGTCTATGGGTGCTTTGGCATCGATACTCTTTGCACAACCGCGTCGGTGGCGTTTGCGATTTCAGCTCTCTTGTTTGGGGTCGCACCCAAGCAAAATGCCTCATCTGAAACGAGGGGAGACGGCGCGACTTGTACGACATGCCGAAACGATTTTCGGGAGTCGATTCGGTATCTGTTGCAAAATGCATCATTGGTCGCTGTGATTTTGCTTGCGGCCGTTTTGAACCTTGCGTTGGTTGGGCTAACGATTGGCGCTCCCATTATTGTTACAAAGCATCTCGGCATGCAATCGTCCTGCGTTGGAATAGTTGAGGTGGCTATGGGCTTGGGTGGTCTTGCCGGCAGTGGCTTGGTCGGCATTTGGCCGCATCGCTTTTCTTTCAATGGCATATGTCGATATGTTGCGATGATCTGTTTTGGAGTCGCGCCGATTATTGTCGCGTTACTGTGCGGCATTGATGAATGTGCGTTCGCCGTGTTTGCAGTTGGTTCGGCATGGGTCATGGTGTGGGCAGCAATTGCGTCGGTTGAAATCATCGTGTTTGTTCAGCGGGCAGCGCCGACTGAGCTCTGTGGAAAAGTGCTTTCGGTCGTTTACATGGTCCTTTCCTGCGCAACGCCGATCGGCCAATTGACGTACGGGGTTGCATATGATCGATGGACACCGGCGATTGTATTCGCGGGCATGCTGGCGGTGCTGACGTTGACGACGGCGCTGTTTTATCGGCTGAAAAGTCGCTTGTGGCGATTGCCTTAACGCGCTGGGGCACCGTTGCTCTGCGGAAGCGAATGTCCTGGCGCGTTGGAACACCCTTGCATGGGCACGCCTCTCTTTCGTCTAAAATATCGTGCAGACGAAGGAGAGGCATGCCCCATGATTAAGATGTTCGCGAGTGACTTAGACGGAACGCTGCTGAACGCCCTGCACGAGGCAGATGGGACCATCCGCCGTGCCATTCGCGAGCTGACTGAGGCTGGTCTGCATGTGGTTCCCGCGACCGGACGCTCGACGCTGCCGATCGGCGAGCATGGCTTTACGGGGCTGGCGCTCGATGCCTGCTGCTCTAACGGTTCCATTGTGCGCGACAGTCATGGCGAGGTGCTCAAGACCTGGACCATCGACCCGCAGGTTACCGAGGAGCTGCTCAAGGCGTTCCCGGACATTTGCTTTGATTGCTCCACGCCCGATGGCATGTTTTCGAGCGGATCGTTCGAGATGCACCAGGCGGGTTTTAAAAAGGACAGCCCCATCAAGCGTATTGTGATGCGCGGCATGCGTGCACGTGGCGGGTACCACGAGGAACAATATTTCGACCAGTCGATCGGCGATATCTTGCGTCACGATGTATGCAAGATCAACTGCCGCGTGACCTCGCCCGAGCTGGAGCGTGACCTTAAGACATATTTGGCCGAGCGTTCGGACCGTGTGGTCAACGCGCCGTTCGACCCGGTGATGTTCGAGATCACGGACGTGGCGTGCAACAAGGGCGAGAGCGTGGCCTGGCTGGCGGGCTACTACGGCATTGCCGAGGACGAGGTCGCGGTCTACGGCGACGGCGGCAACGACATCGCCATGCTCAAGCGTTTCCGCCACAGCTACGCGACCAAAAACGCAAGCGATGCAGCCAAGGCTGCCGCGAGCGCGACTATCGGCAGTTGCATGGTCCACGCCGTCCCCAGACACATGCTCGCTACCATGCGCAAGCAAAACTCCCGCACCATCATCGAATAAGGGACAAAGGGACTGCCCTTCGCCACATCCCAAATATTGCCTTTACGTGTTGATGCACACGGTGTGCAATAATACTCGCACTGTGCAATAGCGCACGGACTGAGTAACAAGGAGGACGCTTGTCCCAGCTCGAGAAATGCGATCGCCGGTCCCTTCGCTCGCAGCGTGCCCTTCGCCAGGCGCTTGCCAGCGAACTTGCCGAAAGCGGCGATCTTTCGCGCATTAATGTCGCGTCGCTCACCGAGCGCGCCGGCCTTACGCGCCGCACGTTCTATTCGCACTACCGCGATATCCCCGACTTTATCAGCCAGATCGAGGACGGCCTGCTTGCCGAGATTCGCGAGCGGGTGGAGCTTATCACCGCAGCTCAATTACCCGATCTTTACCGCAATATCGACGAGCTCGAGCCGGCACCCGGTTCGGTTGAGCTGCTTCGCTATCTTGCGGCTAATCGCGACCTTATCGGGGCCCTGCTGGGCCCGGGCGGCGACCCCGCCTTTATTAAAAAGATCATCGATACCGCACGCGAGGCCGTGGTGCCGCGTGCGCAGACGGGCATTTTGGGCCTGGCGCTGGGCACGTTCTTTGACTACTACGTCACCTACGTCGTGAGCGCCGAGGTCGGCATGATTCAGCGCTGGTTTGAGCGTGGGCTCACCGAATCGCCCGAGGCCATGGCGCGCATTATGACGGTGCTCGCTTTTGTTCGTCCTGGTGACCTGTATGGCCAACCCATCGATATCAACGTGCCGGAATACGGCATGAAGCTATTGAACTTGCAGCTCGAGGACGCGGCCGACACCGCCGCAACCGTCGAGTCCAACAACTAAGAGGAGAGACAATGAGCAAACTCGTCGAGGGCATCAAGGATCGTATGGTCGCTGCCGCACGCGAGGCCGCGCCCGCCGTGGTGGACGCCGCGCAGAAGGCCGCGACCGCGGCTGCCGAGAAAGTTGCCGAGGCAGTTGCCGATGTCAAGAACGCGGCAGGGGAGACGCTCACTGCCGACGCAGCCACGCCCAACGTTGCCGAGTCCGTAACCGCCGCCGCCCAGGCCCCCGAAGGCGCGATCTTCAACCCCGAGGCCGCCCGTGGCAACCTGCACCTGGGCATCGACGTGGGCTCCACCACCGTCAAGCTTGCCGTGCTCAACGACGACAACCAGATCGTCTACGCCAAGTACCAGCGCCACCACACCGACGTCCGTGCCTGCGCCCGCGACCTGTTCGAGGGCGCTGCGACCGTGCTGCCGACGGCCCAGATGACCTGCGCCATTACCGGCTCGGGCGGTCTGCTGCTCTCCCAATGGCTCGACCTGGAGTTTGTCCAGGAGGTCATCGCCAGCAAGCGTGCCGTCGAGACCCTCATCCCGGCCACCGATGTCGCCATCGAGTTGGGCGGCGAGGACGCCAAGATCATCTACTTTGACAACGGCATCGAGCAGCGCATGAACGGCACCTGCGCCGGCGGCACGGGCGCGTTCATCGACCAGATGGCAACCCTGCTGCACACCGACGCGAGCGGCCTCAATGAGCTCGCGGCCAACGCCACCACCATCTATCCCATCGCCAGCCGCTGCGGCGTTTTTGCCAAGACCGACGTCCAGCCGCTGCTCAACGAGGGCGCCCGCCCCGAGGACGTGGCCGCTTCCATCTTCCAGGCCGTCGTGACCCAGACCATCTCGGGCCTGGCGTGCGGCCGTCCCATTCGCGGCAACGTCGCCTTCCTGGGCGGCCCGCTGCAGTACCTCTCCGAGCTGCGCCACCGCTTCTACCTCACGCTCAACCTGGACGAGGAGCACCGCATTGTGCCCCAAAACGCCCACCTGTTTGTGGCGAGCGGCGCTGCCATGGTGCACGAGTCCAACAAGCTCAGCACGTTCCCGCAGCTTATCGAGGCCATCGACAGCCTGGGTGACACACAGGGTGCCGAGGTCGAGCGCCTGGATCCACTCTTTGCCACCGATGAGGACTTTGCTGAGTTCAAGAACCGCCACGACACCGAGGTTGTCCCCAAGGGCAAGCTCGCCGGCTACACCGGCCGCGTGTTCATCGGCATCGATGCCGGTTCCACCACCATGAAGGCCGCGCTCGTGGGCGAGGACGGCCAGCTGTTGCACACCTGGTACGGCAACAACAACGGCGACATCCTGGGCACGGCCAAGGTCATCATGGCCGATTTCTACAACCACATCCCCGCCGGCTGCACCATCGGCCACGTGACTACCACGGGCTACGGCGAGGCGCTGCTCATCGAGGCCCTCAAGGCTGACTCCGGCGAGATCGAGACCGTCGCGCACCTGCGCGGCGCCAAGGCGTTCCTGCCCGGCGTCGAGTTTATTCTGGACATCGGCGGCCAGGACATGAAGTGCCTGCGCGTCAAGGACGGCGTCATCGAGCACATCATGCTCAACGAGGCCTGCTCGTCGGGTTGCGGTAGCTTTATCGAGAGCTTCGCCGTGTCTATGAACATGGACGTGCGCGCGTTTGCCGACGCCGCCATCCATGCCAAGGCTCCTGTCGACCTGGGCAGCCGCTGCACGGTCTTTATGAACTCGCGCGTCAAGCAGGCGCAAAAGGAAGGCGCCACGGTGGGCGACATCGCGGCCGGTCTGTCTTATTCCGTCATTAAGAATGCCCTGTTCAAGGTTATTAAGCTGCGCGATCCCAAGGAGATCGGCAGCCAGGTGATCGTCCAGGGCGGCACCTTTATGTCCGACGCCACGTTGCGCGCGTTTGAGCAGCTCACCGGCGTTCATGCCGTGCGCCCCGACATCGCCGGCTGTATGGGCGCTTACGGTGCGGCCCTGCTCGCCCGCGATCGCGCCGGCGCCGACGGCACTTCGACCATTCTTTCTGCCGAGGACATCGCACACCTCACCGTGACGCAAAAACACGTCCGCTGCGGCCGTTGCTCCAACAACTGCCAGCTCACCGTCAACGATTTTGGCGGCGGCAGACGCTTTATTACCGGCAATCGCTGCGAGAAGGGTGCCGGCCACAAAAAGCAAAAGACCGAGGCTCCCAACCTCTTCAAAATGAAAAACGAGCTGCTGTTTAACCGCGAGGTGCTGAGCCCCGACGAGGCCCCGCGCGGCACCGTGGGTATCCCGCGCGCACTCAACATGTATGAGAACTACCCCTTCTGGCACGCGTTCTTTACGCGCCTGGGCTTTAGCGTGCAGCTGTCCGACCAGTCGAGTAAGAAGACCTACCAGGCGGGCATCGAGTCCATGCCGTCCGAGAGCGTGTGCTATCCGGCCAAGATGAGCCACGGCCACGTGATGAACCTCATCGACCGTGACGTCGACTTCATCTGGATGCCGTGCGTGCGCTGGGAGCGCAAAGAGGACCCGACGGCTGGCAACTGCTATAACTGCCCCATCGTTATGAGCTACCCCACGGCGCTGGCGCTCAACATCGACGAGATTCGCGAGCAGAACATCGAGTTCCTGTATCCGTTTGTGCCGTATCACGACAAGACCGAGCTCAAGCGCCGCCTGTACCAGGTGCTCGCCGTCGACCGCGTGGCCGATGCCGAGGCTGGTCGCGGTCGCGTGCGCGGACCCAAGATCACGCGCTCCGAGGTCGACGCCGCCGTCAACGCCGCCTTCGAGGCCGATGCTCGTTTCCACGAGGATATCCAGACCATGGGCGAGGAGGCTCTTAAGTGGGTCGAGGACCACGGTGGCCACGGCATTGTGCTCGCCGGCCGCCCCTACCATAACGACCCCGAGATCAACCATGCCCTGCCCGAGCTTATCTCGAGCTTTGGCTTTGCGGTCTTTACCGAGGATTCGCTCGCGCATCTCGTGAAGCCCGAGCGCCCCATCCGCGTCGTCGACCAGTGGATGTACCACAGCCGCCTGTACGCCGTCGCCCGTTTTGTGACGATGCGCAACGACCTGGACCTGATTCAGCTCAACTCCTTCGGCTGCGGCCTGGACGCCCTGACCACCGACCAGGTACAGGAGATTCTGGAGGCCAGCGGCAAGATCTATACCGTGCTTAAGATCGACGAGGTGTCCAACCTGGGCGCCGCGCGCATCCGCATCCGCTCGCTCATGGCGGCGCTCAAGGACCAGGAGGCCGAGCGTCTCGTCGAGGCCACGGCCGCGGGCGAGGCCTACGAGCAGGGCGATGCCGCGCCGGTGGCGCCCTCCACGGATGCCCCCGCGTTCGCGAGCCGCAAGTACACGTTTGAGGCTCAGCGCGAGAGTGCTTCGGCCGCGTGGCCCAAGGTGCCCTTTACCGAGCAGATGCGCGAGGAGGGCTACACCATCCTGTGCCCGCAGATGGCGCCGATCCACTTTGACCTGGTTAAAGAGGTGTTCCGCGGTGCCGGCTACAACTTGGAGCTGCTGCCCTCGACCGATCACGATGCCGTCGAGGCCGGTCTGCGCTATGTGAACAATGACATCTGCTACCCGTCGATTCTGGTGACGGGCCAGATCATGGAGGCCATCGAGAGCGGTCGGTACGACCTGTCCAAGACGGCCGTGGTTATCAGCCAGACCGGCGGCGGCTGCCGTGCCACCAACTACATCGCACTCATCCGCAAGGCCCTGCGCGAGAGCGGCCACCCCGAGATCCCGGTGATCTCGCTTTCGGCCGTGGCTCTTGGCGAGGACAACCCTGGCTTTAAGATTACGCCGGCACTGCTCAAGCAGGCCGTGTATGCTGTGCTCTTTGGCGACGTGATGATGCAGATGCTCTATCGCTGCCGCCCGTACGAGGCCACGCCCGGTGCCGCCAACGCGCTCTACGAGGAGTACATGGCGCGCGCCCGCAAGTTGGCGCCCAAGTTCAACCGCCACAACTACACCAAGCTGTGCCGCGAGGCCATCCGCGCGTTCGACACCATGCCGCTCGTGGGCGAGGGTACCAAGCCGCGCGTGGGCGTGGTCGGCGAGATCTTGGTCAAGTTCCATCCCACGGCCAACAACCACGTGGTCGATGTCATTGAGCGCGAGGGCTGCGAGGCCGTGGTGCCGGGCCTGCTCGACTTCTTCCTGTACTCCATGAGCAACGCCGAGCTGCAGAAGGACGAGTTGGGAAGCTCTGCTACCACGCGTGCTGGTATGCAGGCGCTCATCAAGCTCGTGGACTGGATGCGCACGCCGGTGGAGGAAATGCTCGAAAAGTCCCGCCGCTTTGAGGCGCCCGAGCGCATCGGTACCATGGCC
Source organism: uncultured Collinsella sp. (assembly GCA_934654585.1). GTDB lineage: Bacteria > Actinomycetota > Coriobacteriia > Coriobacteriales > Coriobacteriaceae > Collinsella. The sequence goes on from CAKUGF010000004.1 coordinate 77,692, forward strand.
GACAAGGCCCGCACGGTGCTTTCGGTGTGTAACAACATGGGCGAGGGCTGGTTACTTACGGCCGAGATGCTCGACCTGATCGACCATGGCGCGCCCAACATTATCTGCACGCAGCCTTTTGCGTGTCTGCCCAACCACGTGGTAGGCAAGGCCGTCATCAAGGAGCTGCGCCGTCAGCACCCCGAGAGCAACATCGTCGCGGTGGACTACGATCCCGGTGCGTCCGAGGTTAACCAGCTCAACCGCATTAAGCTCATGATCAGCGTGGCGAAGGAAAACATGCGCGCCGGCAAGGGCTTTAAGCTCGAGAAGGTGGCGCCGCTCGCAATGGACGAGGTCACCGGCCAGATGCGCGCCCACGATGGCTGCGTGAGCTGCGACTCGGTGAGCGAGGAGGCCGTGGCATCGGTCGCCAAGCGCCTAGGGCGCGGCATTAAGAAGTAGTCGGTCTGCTTTGAGTCGGATATAAGACAAACGGGTGGTAGCCGTGCCGGCTACCACCCGTTTTTGTTGGACATATGTTGCGTAAATGGTCTTGCGGTTGTCCTCTGCGAGCCTTGATTTCGGAAGTGCGGGGAAAAACTCGAAAACCCCGAGCACACCGCTCTTTTGGACTCTTGTGACCTGCGGTTTTGTTGTCAAAAAAGCCGGTCTGGTCGGGGAGGCTCGATTTTTCCCCGCACTTCCGAAAACGATGCCCCAACGACATCAAAAGCCGGCTCCGAAACCCTGAGATAATGAACAGGTGTAGCCGTTCGCCGCGTAAAAGCGTCCGTTTATAGAACCCACCTCTGACTCGTAGCCTCCATACGGTTGAATAAATGCACATCTATGGAATTACGTAAGAGAGGACTGTTCCTATGAGCTACAAGACTGTTTGCGTTGCCGGCGGCGGCGTGCTGGGAAGCCAGATTGCCTTCCAGGCTGCCTTCTGCGGCTTTGACGTAACGATTTGGCTGCGCAGCGAGGGTAGCATCGGCCGCACCCAGCCCAAGATCGACCATGTGCGCGAGGAGTACATCGCAGCCATCGAGGGCATGGCGGACGGCACGGGCGAGTGGTGCGCCGGCATCGCCGATAGCGACAAACCCTTCGACAAGGATGCGGCGCTCGCCGCCGTCGAGCGCGCCTACTCCACGCTTAAACTGGAGCTCGACCTCGCCAAGGCCGTTGCTGACGCCGACCTGGTCATCGAGTCTATGGCCGAGGACACCCAGGCAAAGATCGACTTCTACAAGAAGCTCGCCCCGGTCCTGCCGCAAAAGACCGTCGTCGTGACCAACTCCTCCACGCTGCTGCCGAGCACCTTTGCCAAGTACACCGGCCGCCCCGAGAAGTACCTGTCGCTGCACTTTGCCAACTCCATCTGGAAGAACAACATGACCGAGGTCATGGCCCAGGACCAAACCGACAAGCGCTACTTCGATGAGCTCGTCAACTTTGCCAACGACATCCGCATGCTGGCACTGCCCGTCAACAAGGAAAAGAACGGCTACCTGCTTAACTCCATGCTGGTGCCGTGGCTGCTCTCGGGCCTTGACCTGTATGTCTCGGGCGTGAGCGACCCCAAGAGCATCGACCTCGCATGGACGCGCGGCACCGGTGCCCCCAAGGGCCCGTTCCGGGTGTTCGATACCGTGGGCATCCAGACGGCCTACAACATCGTCATGCAGTATCAAAAGGTCCCGGGCCTGGTGAGTCCGCTGCTCAAAAAGATGATGATGCCCTATAACTTTAAGGCCATGGCATCCGTCCTCAAGAAGATGCTCGACGAAGACAAGCTAGGCGAAAGCTCAGGCGAGGGCTTCTTCAAGTACTAAAAAATGATCCCTCGGGGACGGAGGAAAACAGATCATTTTCGGCCGCCAACAGTGGGAAGATGGACCCAGAAATAGAAAGGAGCGGCAATGGACCGACAAATCGTACTCAAGCAGGATATCCTCGATGCGCTTTCTGCCGTTGGCATGCGCTCGGGGCAGACGGTCATGGTCCATTGCTCGCTCAGCTCCCTCGGATATGTATGCGGCGGCGCGCAACCGGTTATCGAGGCGCTGCTCCAGACGGTGGGCGAGACCGGCACTATCATGATGCCGACGCAGTCGTGGAAAAACCTGGATCCGGCAAGCGGCGTCCATTGGCAAGAACCGCAAGAGTGGTGGCAGCTGATTCGCGATAACTGGCCAGCTTATGACAAACGCATCACGCCCACCAATACGATGGGGGCCGTTGCCGAGATGTTCCGGACGTGGCCGGGTACGCTCCGTAGCGACCACCCGGCGCGTTCGGTGGCGGCAAACGGCCCACGTGCTCAGTTCCTGACGGAGAATCACGACCTGAGCAACATCTTTGGCGACGGGTCGCCCATCGCGCGCCTGTACGACCTGGACGGCTATGTGCTGCTCGTGGGCGTGGGCTACGACAAGAACACATCCCTTCATTTAGCCGATGCCCGTGCACAATACCCGGGAAAGCACGACTGCGTGGAGCACAGCGCGATCATGGAAAACGGCCAGCGCGTGTGGAAGGAGTACCGCACGCTCTTTGTCGATGGCGGGGACTTCGAAGAGATCGGCGCTGCTTTTGAGCGTGAATGCACGGTTCACGCGGCGCCTCTCGGTAACGGGATAATCCGCTTTATGCGCCAACGCGAGCTCGTCGACTTTGCTGTGGACTGGATCGAGCGCCATCGCGGCCACGGCCCCGCGCTGTCGCAAGCCTAAGCTTGCATTAAGGGGCGTTTGCTAAGCTGCGAGCCATATTGGACACAAAGCGGCAAACGCCCAGCACATGAAGGAAACGACAGCAATGACATTCTTTGATGGTGACGATTCGAGGGTGAACAACAAAACCAGTTGGCTGCTCACGCGTCGCGCAGCCCTTACGGGCGCGGCAGGTGCGCTGGCACTGGCGGGCGCGGGGCTTGTGGGCTGCTCTGTTACCGGAGCCGATGCGAGCAACTCATCCTCCACGGATACCGAACTCACCGACGAGCAGAAGAAGGTCCACAAGCAGATTGCCGCAACCTACAACGTCGAGAAGCAGGCGGCCATCAAAGACCAGCTCGATGCCGAGTACGCCGCAGGCAGCTATGACGAAACGACCCCGTTCGTCAAAGCCGATCCCTTTGGCACCGATACCCTGAGCTGCTACGTGCGCTTTGCAACAGCGGATCCCGTGACCGTCTCCTACGAGGTCGCCGGCCGCAAAAAGACCAGCGATTCCCCCAAAGTTGCGGCTTTCTCCCGCACGCCCCGCGGCGGCGACACGCTGGCAACGGAGCATGAGTTCAAGGTCATCGGCCTTATCCCGGGTCATAAGAACACTGTGACCCTCACCTGCACCGCGCAAGATGGCAGCAGCCGCACCTCGACGTTTACCGTCAAAACGTCGGCGCTCAAGGGCGAGGAGGAAGAGCGCCTCGCCGTTACGGCGGGGGAGTCCAACACGCCGCTTGCCGATGGCCTCTTTACCATCCTGGGCAATGACTCGTCCAAGCTCGACTTCATGTACCTCTACGACAACGCGGGCCAGATTCGCGGCGAGGTGCTGATCATCGGTTACCGCAGCCACCGCCTGTTGTTCCCGGGCGACGGCAGCATGATCATGAGCGTCTCGACTACCAAGATGGCTCAGATCAACGCCATCGGCCAGGTGGTAAACGTCTGGAGCACCGGCGACTACGAGCTGCATCACGACTATGCCTTCGATGACGACGGCAACCTGCTGGTGCTGGCGAGCCATGCCGGCTCCGAGGCCGACTTGGACGTCGACCGTGCGGCCGACAAGGATAAAGGCGAGCGCGTCAACGTCGAGGACCTCATCATTAAAATCGACGTGACAACGGGCGATGTTTCCCTCGTCGTGGACCTGGGTGACATCTTTCCCGACCTCAAGGCGAGTGCCAAAGTGGCACAAGACGGCGACCTGGATTGGATCCATATCAACACGATCCAGTGGCTCGGCGGCGGCACTGTCTTGCTCAGCTCGCGCGAGACCTCGACGGTTATCAAGCTCACCGACATCTACGGCACGCCCACGGTTGATTGGCTCATGGGATCGCCCGATTTTTGGGCTGGTTCGGGCTTCGAAGACAAGTTGCTGCAGGCCCAAGGCGATTTTTCGCTCAACGCGGGCCAGCACAGCGTGACCTATCTGCCGAGCTCCGATACGGTAACAACCGGCCGCTACCAGGTGCTTCTGTACGACAACAACTTTGGCGCGGCCGAGAGCTACCCCAAGTTTGACTGGGGCCAGCTGGGTGCCGCGGTGGTGACCGACTACAGCAAGGGCACGCATTCGTTTGGGCGCATCTTTACGGTGGACGAGACCGCGCGCACCTACGAACTCCAGGAGCAGATCGCGGCGCCGTTCTCGGGCTACGTGAGCAGCGCGCAGCGCGTTGGCAATTCGAACAGCATGCTCGTGGCATCGGGCCAGACCAAGACCTTTACCGAGTACGATCGCTACGGACTGCCCATCGCCACCTACGAGATGGAAGCCGAAAAGTACATCTACCGCGTGTACAAGTACGAGCTGTAGCCCGGCGCTTGCGTGGTCCCCGTGCCTGCGCCGATCCGCTCAGTACCCGCATCACTTCACATCGAACTCCACGCGGTCGAGTTCGGGCACGTTGAGGTCGATGAGTTTGCGGGCGACGTGGCGGTCGTGTGCCCCGAGCCTCTCGCTCGTCGTCACATGGGCGACAATCTCGCGCTCGACGATGCCCTCCTCGTCGCCTTCGGTGGCCGAAGTCTCGACGGCGACGGTGTAATCCTTAAAGCCCGGCAGCACCGCGCCGAGCTCGCGCGTGGTCTCGGTGACGCCGTAGCCGTCCTGCACGCCGGCCTGCGCCGAGCCAATGGAGCCCGCGGTCATAACGATGCAGGGGATGGCAAAGATCACCGTGCCCACAATGATGCGGCGACGCACCTTGCGTGACAGCTCGTCAACCTCGGCGTCTTCCTCGGCGGTTACGACGCCGTCGCCGTTGAGGTCACGTTTGAGCGGCACGCGCAAAAGAAGCAGCACGGCTTCGGCCGCCAGCGCGATAAAGACCACGTTGATGCCAAACTCGTAGAGTGCCGAAAGAAACAGCGATCCGCTTGCGATGGCGATGCCATAACCCGCTGCGCAAAGGGGCGGCATGAGCGCGGTCGCCACGGCCACGCCGGCGATAAGCGTGGCGGGCTCCTGATCGCGCGAGTTGCCCAGCCCGCCCGCAAAGCCGCCGGCGAGGGCGACGGCAAGGTCCCAGACGGTGGGCGTCGAGTTGTCGATGATGGCGGCCGTGGTGGTGCTAAGGGGCGAGAGCTTGAAGTACAACGTGGATGTGACCAGGCAAAATGCCATTTGGAGCGCCAAGCCGGCGATGGCCTCGACGGTAATCTCGCGGTCGAGCGTGGCGATGCCGTATGCCATGGCAAGGACCGAGCCCATGAGCGGGCAGATGAGCATAGCGCCCACAATGGCGATGCCCGAGTCGATATCGAGTCCGATACTCGCGATGAGCATGGCGATGATGAGGATGCATAGGTGCGAGCCGGTCAGGCGCGCCCCGTTTACAAAGCGCTTGCGAATCACGTGATAGGGCGCGCGACCCTCGCGAATGTTGAACGCCTGCTTAAGGAAGCGGGCGGCGTTCTCCATGGCCTCGCTATGGGCGGGGCGGATGCCGTGGCGCCGGTGATGGCGTTCGCGCAGTCGCTTGATCTGTTGCTTGTCGAGTTCCATGTTCTCCTCGTTCCGGCACGGGCCACGTCGTGCTTGCTGGTATTACTCTACACCGGGACAGGCAAAACGGATGCCGTGGCATGGGGCAAGGTCGACTGGACAGCTTCCCCGCGTCCAGTGACACCCCGCAATATGCTCCAATCACAACTACATATATGACGGAAATGTGTTGAAAGCTGTTGAACAACCGAATCGGCAGGCTGTCCGCATTGTTGCGCAACAAAGACCGAAAATTGCGGCCCTATATTCGCGGTAACGCAATTCGCGTTGTGTCGAAGGGAGCACAACATGGCAAAGTACAGTCCAAAGCATCTTTCGTCTCCGGCCAAGACCGTCAACGTGAGGGGTGTCGCCAACCGCGCCGTCGTAACCGTTTTGACGGCGGGCCTCATCGCCCAGCCGCTTATGTCGCCGCTGGCGGCAATTGCCGCGCCAGCCGGTGACACCACCGGTACGGTAAAGGGCGAAAGCCCCATCGAGAACACCGTTGTCGCCGGTAACCAGGCAGTTGCGAAAACAGCGGAGCAACTGGCCGAGGAGTCGGCGAAGCAGTTTGAGGCTGCCAAGGCGGCCTATGATGCGGCTCAAAAGAAGGCCGATGCCGCAGGTCAGGCGCAAAAGCAGGCTCAGCAGCAAAAGAACCAGGCTTCGCAGGCCGTGACCGATAACGCGGCCGAGCAGAATGCGGCAGAAGTTGCGGCGCTGCAGGAGAAGATCGACGAGCTTAAGGACGCTGTTGACAAGGCCGAACAGCAGCAGAAGAAGCTGGGCGATCTGAACAGCCAGCTCGACCAGGCCAATAAGAGCGTTGCGGACAAGACTCAGGCGCTCAAGGATGCCAAGGCAAAGCGCGATGACGCCAAGAAGGCCCTCGAGGATGCCCAGGCCAAGCTCAAGGACATGGGCATGGACGAGTACGAGGCCGCCAAGAAGGCTGTCGAAGACGCGCAGGCCAAGCTCAATGCGGCGAATGCCGATGTAAAGGCGGCTGAGGGCGAGTACGAGGCCGCCAAGACTGTCGCTGCCAAGGCTGAGCAGGCAAAGGCTGACGCCGAGGCGGCCGTGACGACTGCCCAGGACAAGAAGCAGCAGACCGCCGCTGCCCTTGTCACCGCAACCACCGCACGCGACAACGCTCAGAAGAAGCTGGATCAGGCTCAGGCTGCGCTCAATGCCGCCACTTCGGGCACGGGCGTCGACCTGAACGCGCTCGAGGCTGCTAAGGTCGCTGCCACTGGCGAGCTTAAGGCCGCGCAAGCGGAACTCGAAGCTGCGACGACTGCCGATACGACCGCACAGGAGAATCTGCAGACCGCCCAGGCTGCTGTCGCTGCCGCGCAGGAGCGCGCCACCGCTGCCAACGCCGCTGTGGCGTCTGCCCAGTCTGCATACGATGCGGCAAGCAAGGAGTGCAACGCCGCCGCCAGCAAGCGCGACGCCGCGAAGACGGCATACGAGCAGGCCCAGCAGACCGAGGCCGACAAGCTTGCCGAGTACAATCATTTGGCAGAGGTCGCAAAGCAGAAGAAAAGTGCTCTTGAGAATGCTACTAGCGACTACAACAAAGCGAATGATGAATACAGCACGGCCAGCGCAAACGTCAAAGCTCTTGAGCAGCAGATTTCTGAGCTAAAAGCAAACATGAAGGTGGATACGGATGCTGTCAAGGCGGGCCTGCTTGGCTTTATGAATCACATCGCAAGTAGCACATCGTTTACTGATGCTCAGCGTGCCAACGCGAGTAATGCGGCGAAGTTACTTGATGGGTCTGCTAGCAAGGTGGCGTGGTATGACGACTATGTCAACTTGGATGCGTCTGACGCTGACAACGCTTTTTCGCTCGTGAATCTGCAGAATACCTTGACCTACATGAATGCGGTCAACGGAATTCGTCGCGCAAACGGCCTGAGTGACATGAAGGTCAGCATTGTCTCTATGGCGCAGTCGGCGCTCGATGTTTGCTATTCGTCGAATGTTTGGGGCCACGCGGCGGAAAGCGGCGAGGGCGATTATTCGTCTTATAGCGAAAACCTTGCTATGGGTGCCGGCGCTTATAAGGGGTCGAATAATCCTGAAGATTGGGAATGGGCCTACGACAACGAAGACGATTGTAGTGCTGAGTGGCCATTCATCGGTTGGTACACTGCGGAAAAACGTGAGTATGACAAAGGCGTTCGCAACTTCAACGAGATTGGTCATTACCTGAACTTCATTAATCCGGGCACCAATTCCTTTGGGTTTGCCGTTGGCTATGGTAAGGATGGCAACCGCTCAACGCCCGATGACGATGGCGAGCCCTTCCCTGTTTCAATTTATCAGGGCAACTGGGCCGAGGGCGATTTTACGGTCGATGAGTTCAAAAACCTGGTAAACACGTACGTGGACTCTGTTTATCATGCCGGCGGTACCGCTGCGCAGAAGGCACAGTTGGCGGAGCTGCAAAATCAACTTGCGGCGGCACAGAAGGTGCGCGATGCGAAGCACGATGCGCTTGGTTCCGCGGGGACATCCCTCAATGCTGCTAAAAGCGCCGCGAACGAAGCGAACGAAAACGTCGCTGCTGCCAAGGGCGACTATGAAGCTGCGCAAGAGGCTACCGCTATAGCTAGGGCGGCATATGACGCTGCCGATGTCAATTTGAAGAATGTTGACATCGAAACTCCTAAGGCAAATCTCGACGCCGCCAAGAGCGAAGCCGCCGCTGCTCAGACTGCTCTCGACAAGGCCAACGCGGCGCTCGCCGATTGCCAGACGAACGCCTCCAAGGCTTCCGCCCGCAAGGCGAAGGCACAGGGCGATTACGATGCCGCCAAGGCAAAGTCCGATCAGGCCAACGAGGCGTATGGCGACGCCACCGCTTCGGTCAAGGATCTTACCGACAAGCGCGATGCGGCCAACACGGATCTTACGAACAAGCAGGGCGCGCTTGACGAGGCCAAGAAGGCCGACGTCACTGCCCAGGCTGGCGTTGACGACGCCAAGGCCGCAGCGACTGCCGCGGCAACGGCCCTCTCGAATGCGCAGCAAGCGGTCACCAACAAGAAGCAGGCGCTTGCCGCCGCACAGCAGGAGGTCACGTCTGCCCAGACGGCCCTCGACGCCGCGAACGTCGCATTCCAGCGCTACGCCGATGCTCAGAAGGCGCTTGATAACGCCGAGGCAGCCCATAAAGCTGCTGTCGCCAGCGTGAACGCTGCCCAGGATCAGCTCGATGCCGCCAACCAGGCAGTCGAGGACGCCAAAAAGGCCATCGCCGATGCCCAGACCGAGCTTGAGGCTGATCGGGCTCTTCAGGCCGATCTTGAGCACGTCGATCATGAGGCTTCCCTTGACGCGGGCGTAACGGTATTTAGCGCGGGCTGGACGGCACGAAATCAGCTGCCCAAGCTCGGTGCTGCCTATGCTCGCTATAAGGCCGCCGTTGACGCCGAGACGGGTCTGAGACAGGCCGAGGCCGACGCCGATGCCAAGCTGTCCGATGCCAACGATGCCTATGCCGCCGCGCTTGCAGAGCTTAATGACGCCAAGGATGCCCTGGCAGCCGCACAGGCCGAGTACGACAAGTATCATCCCAAGGCCGAGCCGCAGGCTAAGCCCCAGGTTGCGCAGGCCGCTGCAAAGGCCCCCGCTGCCAAGAAGCAGGCCGCGGATGGTGCGCTCGCCCAGACGGGTGACAACTCCGAGCTCGCGGGCGAGGTCTTCGTCATCGGCGGTGTGACGCTCGTAGCCGCGGGCGTGACGCTGGGTGATCGTCGTCGCAAGCAGATGTAGCATTTTGAGTGTCGACCTCGCGATGAACTGTGGCTTGTCGTGAGGCCACTTCGATATCTCAACCAATAAGGCCGGCGCGCTGTCATACACAGCACGCCGGCCTTTCTCTGTATCGACATTAAAACGCCCGGTCGGCAGCCGCAAAGCTGACGACCGGGCAAGCCGTAGGCAATATGATTGCCGACGAGCAGTTGCTCGGCTTAGCCCAGCAGGCTCAGGCCAACAGAGATAAACGCCAGGATAACGCCGACGATGGACTCGCCACCGAGCAGGCCGCTGGCGACGACCAAGCCCTGCTCCTGGAAGGCGGCGTCCTTGGCGGCCTTCTCCTCGTCCGAAAGACCGGCTGTGGCGTCGCGGTGAGCGGCCCACTTGTCGTAGGCGAGCTTAACGCAGGAACCCAGGAAGGCCGTAAGCGACATGTAGAACGGCAGGTACACGCCCAGGCCGATCATCATGGCCGGAATACCGAGCCAGTACATGGCGATGCCGGCGATAAAGCCGCCCACGAACCACGGCACGCTCGGAATACCCGAGACCATGGTGGCGACGACGCTTGCCTGTGCGGCCACAAAGCTCTTGTCCGGGCCAAAGGCGTCCGGCCCATAGGCGGTAACGAGCGCGACCATGACGGCGGCGGCGACCAGGGCGCCCACGATGCCGCCGATGGCCTGGCCGATCCACTGCGCGCGCGGGTTGGTACCCAGCACGGCACCGGCCTTAAAGTCGTTCATGACGTCGCCCGCAAGGCCGCACGCCACGGCAACGATGCCGGCGATAAAGAACAGCTTGACCTGAGCGATCTGAGCGAAGGCAGCCACGATGAGCATGACGATGAGGCCAAAGATCTCCATGGGGTCGATACCCGTCTGGCCGCAACTCTGCGCGCTCATGATGGTGGTGACAAAGGTGAACAGCGTGACGATGACGGCCGGAACGGGGCCAAGGTCGAGCGCGATGGCGATGATCACGGCGATGGCGGCGGCGCCCAGGCCGATGATGCCGGCGTCGAGCTTAAGGGAGCCCGAGATGAGCGACTGCTCGTCGGTGTCGGTGGAGCTGTCGGCGGCAAGACCACGGACGATGCCGGCGACCTGCGGCAGGATGTCCTTAAGGACGACGGCGACGCCAAAGCCCATCATAAGGCCCATACCCAGGGACTTGACGATGCCCTGCGCGGTCACGACGTCGAACAGGCCGGCAGCGGTGCCGCCGACGATGATGCCAAAGTTGCCCAGCAATGCGCCGGCAAACCAGAAGGCGACCGGAGCGAAGCCCACGAGGAAGCCAACGGAGAGCAGCATAGGCGAGTTGTAGATGCCAAAGGTCACGCCGGGGATGTTGAGCGTGCACAGCATGCTGGGCACAATGCCCAGGGCATCGCGAAGCACGCTGTAGATGCCGGCGAGGGCCATGGAGCCAAAGAGCTGCTTGCCGGTCTTGCCGCCGGCCTCGGTTGCACGCAGGGTCTGAGCTGCGGCGTTGCCGGTGGGGAACTCAAGGGCGGCGTCCACGATAAAGTGACGGTGGATGAGTGCCGTTGCCAGCAGGCCCAGGATGGTGCCGGCGAGTGCCACGATAAACATGTCGAGCCAGCTGATCTGGTCGGCATAGCCCAGCATCCAGGCGCCCGGGATGGTAAACGCCAGGCCGCCGGCGACCATGGCGCCTGCGGACATGATGGTGTGGGTGACGTTTGCCTCGTTGAGGCTGGCGTTGCCCATGAGCTTAAGGAAGAACAGCGAGATGACGGCAGCGAAGACGATCGGCCAGGGGAGTGCGCCCATCTTGAGCGCCGTGTAGGCCGAGCTTGCCGTGATAATCACGCAGCCAAGGACGCCGATGACGACGCCGCGCAGCGTGAGTTGCCCGCGCATCGAGGCGCGGTTCGAGGGATTGCTCATATATAACTCCTTTGCGTATATCCGCTTCCCCCGGGAGCGTCGCTACGGATACGGCGCGGGAAGTCGGGTTACCAAGGGCCGCCGCGTGAGCTCGCATGCGGCCGCGCACCAGTATAGCCGCAAGGTAGCTAATTTGGGACGGGGCTTTTTTGACTACCCGCGTCAAGTCGAGGTTCCAGGGTAGTTAAAAAAGCCCCGTCCCAAATTAGCTGCCCGGACTGACTGGTCTGGGTAGGCGATATACTGCTGGGCAGACGAAAGGAGCGCCGACGATGCTTAATGGGTGCGCATATATATTGACGGTCGACGTGGGCAACACGTTCATTCGCTTTGGCCTTTTTGCCGAGGATTCGGCCGCGGCGCAGGAATGTCCGCTTGCGACGTGCGAGATAACCACGCCGGCGCGCATCACAGCAGACGAGGCTCGCATGCGTCTCGTGCAGGTCATGGGCGCCCTTGCGGCCGATGCGGGCATGCCGGGTACACTTGTGCCCGCGGCTGCCGTCCTGAGCTGCGTGGTTCCGGCGCTCGAGCGTCCGTGGAAGGCGGCGCTTTCCCGTACCTGCACGGGGCGCGTGCTCACCGTGGGGCCGGGACTTAAGACCGGCATGCCCGTGCACTACGACGACCCGGCCGAGATTGGCCCCGACCGCATCGCCGATGCCGTGGCGGCCCGCGCCGTCTACGGCTCGCCGTGCATCGTGATTGATCTGGGCACGACGACCAATATCGAGGTCATCGACGCGCACGGCACCTTTGTCGGCGGCGTTATCGCGCCGGGGCTGGCGCTCGGCGCCCGTTCGCTCTCGGCCGCTGCGGCGCGCCTGCCTCAGGTTGAGCCCTCGGCGCCGACGCATGTCATCGGCCGCAACACGCGTGAGGCCATGCGCTCGGGCGTGGTTCTGGGCGAGGTGGCCCGCATCGACGGCATGCTCGACATGGTGCTCGCCGAGATGCGAGCGACCAAGGCGGCGGGGGAGGGCGATGTGCCCATCGTCATTACCGGCGACGATGCCGAGGCGCTTGCGGCCCTTGTCGGTCATAGCCTGACGGTCGATGACGCGTTGACGCTGCGGGGTCTCGCCGAGCTCTACCACATCAACCAAAAGCCCCGCCGCGCGTAGGGCGAGGGGCTGGTGGGACGAATGCCCCACTTTTCACCTGCTACAATAGGTCAAACTATTGCGATTACGGAGGTGTCTGGCATGTCGGACGATCTTCATCAAACCGCGTCGGGCAAGCGCCGCGACGTCATTAGCTGGGACGAGTTCTTTATGAGCGTGGCCATTGCCGCGCAGCGCCGCAGCAAGGACCCCAACACGCAGGTGGGCGCGTGCATCGCCAGCACCAACCACCGCATCCTTTCGGTGGGCTACAACGGCACGCCCTCGGCGCTCAACGACGACTTTTTCCCGTGGGGAACGAGCGATGACCCGTTGCAGGACAAGCACAACTACGTGGTGCATGCCGAGGCAAACGCCGTGCTCAACTACCGCGGCTCGCTCAAGGACCTTGAGGGTTCCACGGTCTACGTCACGCTGTTCCCGTGTCACGACTGCGCCAAGATCCTTGCGCAGGTGGGCGTGGGCGAGGTTGTCTACCTGGACAACAAGTACGCCGATACCGACGACGGCCGCATCAGCCGCCGCATCCTCGACTCCTGCGGCATCAGCTACCGCCAGGTTATCGTCGATGTCCATATTGGTACCGGGGAGCGGGCTCGGCAGTAGTGCGTGCCAACGCCAGCTGGCGGCAAAACAGCTAAAAGAGCCCCGTCCCAAATTGACTGCTCGTGAAAGTCGTGTCCGCGCGCATGGCTGGCGCCTAAGCGGGTACATGGCTGTAGTAACATAGCCCCTGTCCGCGGGCGTGCCCGCGTTATTGTGAGAAAGGAGCCCCTGTGGCTGTTAACGAAGAGCTGCTTAAGAAGGTTCTTGAAGAGATTCGCCCCAACCTGCAGGCCGATGGCGGCGATATGGAGTATGTGGGCGTCGACGACGAGGGTGTCGTCAAGCTGGAGCTGCAGGGCGCCTGCGCCGGCTGCCCCATGAGCTCGCTGACCCTGTCCATGGGTATCGAACGCATCCTGAAGGAGCACGTGCCCGGCGTTACCCGCGTCGAGCAGGTCAATGCTTCTGGCGAGACCGACGACCTGTACGACGAGTACGCGCCGTTCTAAGATGCGAAAGCTGCGGACGTCATGCTCCGCATAGACGTTACGCCCAGATATGCGGCTGCGAGCGCAAGGCCCGCGGCCGCATTTGTATGTAGGGAGCAGGGGGATCGATATGCTCAACGACCTCTACCATATGCTTGATCCCGTCGCAATCTCGGCGGGCCCCATCACGATCTACTGGTATGGTCTGGCCTATGTGGTCGGCGCCCTGCTTACGGCGGCCGTTATGTACCGCACGCAGCGCCGTTGGGGTTTCAATATCACGATTGATGACCTGACGAGCGTCGTGGTCGGCGCGGTCTTTGGCCTCATCATCGGTGCGCGCTTGTTTTACGTCGTCTTTTACGGTGATGGTTACTATTGGACCCACCCGCTCGAGATCTTTGCTACCAACGAAGGCGGCATGAGCTTCCACGGTGGTCTGGTCGGCGGCATCCTGGGAGGCATCATCGTGTGCCGCATGTACAAGCTCGATGCATGGACCATCGCCGATCTTGCCGTCATCGGCGCCCCGCTGGCCCTGTGCCTGGGCCGTTGCGCCAACTTCGTCAACGGCGAACTGTGGGGTAAGCCGACCGATTTGCCCTGGGGCGTGGTCTTTGGCGGCACCGCGGGCGATATGCCGCGTCATCCCTCACAGCTCTACGAGGCATTTCTTGAGGGCATCGTGCTCTTTTGCGTTTTGCAGGTGCTCAGCCGCAAAAAGCCGCTGCTGCCCCAGGGCACGTTTATGGGCGTATTCGTAATGGGGTACGGTATCGTCCGCTTCCTCGTCGAGTTTGTGCGCGTGCCCGATGCACAGTTGGGCTATCTGCTGAGTGGCGTCATCACCATGGGCCAACTACTGAGCCTGCCGCTTGTAATCGCAGGCCTGGCGCTCATCATCTTCGCCCGACACCGCAACCGCCCCCAGCGCATCTACCTCGACGCCTAACCACCGCACAAACCACCACAAAGGGGACAGGCACCTTTGTGGTGGTTTTGCCAAGTTTGATAGGTTTCTAGAAAGGCTTTTTGGACTGTGAAGGATCCCGACCTCTCCACAACAGCCGCGCGCGACGCCGCCCGCATCGTCTGGTTTAAGCACTATCCCGCCAAGCAGACGTTCATTGCATTTATGCTTGCGCTGTTGGCGACCACGGCGTTTTCCATCGACCCCGCCCCGGTGTCGAGCAATGCGGTCCTGGCAATCGATCCGCAGGCCTCGGGCATGCTGTACGTGTGCTACGAGGTGCTCCTCTCGTTTGCCGGCCACACCGACGCGGTCATGCTGCTCGCGCTTGCCTGCCTGCTCACGCTGCCGTTTCGCTACGTATTTTTTGGTCGCGGCGATGCCTGGCGCCCCTCGGTAATCCTGCCCTCGCTGTTCTTTGCCATCTGCATGGTGTTCGGCCGCAGCTACGATCTCACCGACTCGGCCGAGATCGTGCTCGGCGACAAAGCGCGCATCGTCTGCGCCTGGATTAGCGGCGCGGGCTGGATGCTCTTGGCAGTCGTTGCCTTCTACCTGGCCTTTGAGTGCCTCGACTGGCTGAGCTCCCGTCGCATTCCGTTTTCGGAGGCCCACTTTGGCCGCGTGTGGCGTGTAGCCCACAGCGTGCTCTCGACGCATCCCTTCGCAGGTCCCTTTCTAGTGCTCGTAATTGCTTGGGCGCCAACACTTATCGCCTCGCTGCCTGGACTCTTTATGGGAGACACGGGCGCGCAGATTCGCCAGTGGTTCAACTATCCCAACGGCACGAGCGACTACTTGCGCCTGCTCAACCCCAATGTGCTGCTCAACGGGCATCACCCCGTCGTCCACACGGCCATCATCGGCTCGTGCGTGCAGCTGGGCCTAGCTCTGTTCAACAGCGCCAACGCGGGCCTCATTATCTATACCTGCGCACAATTTTTGATTACCGCCGCGTGCATGGCGTATTCCATCTCGTCGCTGCGAAAGTTTGGCGTCGGCATGCCCATTCGCGGTATAGCGCTGCTGTTCTTTGCGTTTATGCCGATGTTCTCCAACTACGCGGCGCTGCTCACCAAAGACGTGTTCTTTGCCGACGCGTTTTTGCTGCTACTGGTGCAGACCGTTAAGCTCGTGGCTTGCGGCCTGCCTCGTCGCGATATGAATGTTGAGCGGGTGGGCGAGCCCGAGCCCGTGCTCTTTGCGCGCCATGACTGGTTGCTGCTCGCCCTGGGTGCCATGGGTTCCACGTTTTTGCGCAACGGCGGCCTGGTGTTCCCGCTGGCGGCATGTGTGATCGCGGCGGCGTTTTGCGCCTGGGACGTGCACGCGGCCCGTCATGCTGCCAGGCAGACCGGTGCTGCGTCCGCGCTTCGCGTGCCGCGCCTGCGCTGGGTTGGCGTACTTGCGGTACTGGCGCTCTGCCTTGCCTCCAATATGTACTTCACCAAGGTCTTTATGCCGGCGCACGATATCACGCCCGGCTCCAAGCGCGAGGTGCTTTCGATTCCGTTCCAGCAGACGGCGCGATTTGTGCAAAAACACGACGGCCTTAACTCGGGTGTCAATCCCACGGTTAAGGAGGACGGTACCGTCGTGGAGGCTCCTTGCGATGGCTTGGTGACCGACGAGGAGCGCGCTGTAATCGATCGCGTCCTTAAGTACGAGAACCTCGGTCGTCGGTACAATCCCGACAAGTCCGATGCCGTCAAGAACTGCTTTAATGAGTATGCCTCGCAGGAGGACATCGACGCCTATTTTGAGGTGTGGGCCCAGATGTTCAAAAAGGATCCCGAGTGCTACATCTCGGCCCTTATCAATAACTACTACGGGTACTTTTATCCGAGCGCTCGCGATGCCTGGGTCTACAGCACGGCGCGCAGTGCCGAGATCATGGCCCGCCCCGACAATCTCAAGTATTTCGACTTTCACCCCGTCGATAGCAAGGCGGTGCGGTGGTGCGGCCATCTGGTCAACCTGTATCGGGTGGCGGTGCAGCGCATCCCGTTTATCTCGCTCACCATGAGCTCGGCCACCTATGTATGGATCATGGTTGCCGTCGTGATCTACCTGCTGCGTCGCCGTTCATGGCGGGCGCTGGCCATTTGGGTACCGTTGCTGGGCGTGCTCGCCGTGTGCCTGATCGGTCCCTGCAACGGCTCGACCTACATGCGCTACCTGTACCCGGTCATTGCCTGCATGCCTTTTGCCATTGGCGCCACCATAGCCCGCAGCGACCTCCTCTGGTCCTAACTGGTGCAAAAGCCAAATCCAGGAACAATCTCACCGCAACATTCGATTGGTACAAGGGTAGCTAATTTGGGACGGGGCTTTTTTGACTACTTTTACATGCAAAGTAGTCAAAAAAGCCCCGTCCCAAATTAGCCACCCAATCAACCTGGTGCAAACTAACCTGTCCCCCTTGCACCAAAGGGTTGCATCATCACGACGCCTTCATTTTGGGGTTTATCTCGCAGGCCAGTAGGTATATCATAACGACGTTTGTTTATATTGCCCGAGCATCTGCGCTGGGCTTTAGGTCGAAACCGATAGGAGACACGTATGTCCGGACACTCTAAGTGGGCCACAACCAAGCATCGTAAGGGCGCGCAGGACGCCAAGCGTTCCGCCCTCTTCTCCAAGCTGAGCCGCAACATCACCGTTGCTGCCCGTCTCGGCGGCGACCCGCTGCCCGAGAACAACGCCAGCCTTGCTGCTGCCGTTGCCAAGGCCAAGGCTCAGTCCATGCCTAAGGACAAGATCAAGTCCGCTATCGACAAGGCTTTTGGTTCGGGTGCCGATGCCGCCGTCTACGAGAACATCGTGTACGAGGGCTATGGTCCCGCCGGTGTCGCCGTCTACGTTGACTGCCTGACCGATAACCGCAACCGCACTGCCGCCGACGTCCGTTCCGCCTTCTCCCACGCTGGTGGCAACCTGGGCACCTCCGGCTCCGTCGCCTTCCAGTTTGAGCGCAAGGGCCAGATCGTGGTCGCCAAGGAGATCCTGGACGAGAACGCCAAGAAGGAGACCATGATCGCCAACGGTGCTGCCGGTGACGAGGAAGAGTTCATGATGGCTATCGCCGAGGCCGGTGGCGACGATTACGAGGACGCCGGCGAGGAGTGGATCGTCTGGACCGCTGCCAACGACGTCATGGCTGTTTCCAAGGCGCTCGAGGAGCAGGGCATCCAGGTCAAGGGTTCCGAGACCACCATGGTCCCGACCACCCCGACCGAGGTCTCCGGCGCCGACGCCAAGAAGGTTCAGCGCCTCATCGATCGCCTCGAGGAGCTCGACGACGTCCAGGACGTCTACAGCACCATGGACATGACCGACGAGGTCATCGCTGCCCTCGAGGAGGAGTAGCGCCTGCGCGGGTTAAGCCGTGCATATCTGGGCATAATGAAGCGAGCATGCAAGCCTCGTGGAATAGATGAGCCGGATCCGCGTGCGTATGGCACCGGACCCGGCTCTTTTATAATGATGCGAACCGTTTGTATCCTGTGGACCGAGACCCGAAAGGAGCGCCGCATGCGCGTGCTCAAACGAGCCCTAGCAATCGTGTATCTTGCCGCCGCCATCGTGGCGCTGGGCACGCTTGTTTGCCAGTTTTGGGGGCCGTATACGTATCGCATTATGCTGCTGATGCGCGACCCCATGCCGCGCATCGTCGTCACGGTGTGTGCCGGCGTTGTGGCACTTGGCGTACTGGTGAGCTTTTTCCGCCTGATGTTCGCCCGCCGGGAGCCGTCCTGCGTGCATCCGGCAGGGGAGCGCAATATCGAGGTCACCCTCGCGGCTCTGTCATCGTGCGCCCGTGCCGCGGCCGAACGTGACGACCGCGTCATGGTCGAGCACGTCGAGGCTCGCGTCCAAGGTGCCGACGAATCGCGCGTCCGCTTTAAGGTCGAGGCCATCGCGCTTGACGATAAGGACGTGGCTTCCCTTGCCACCGCGATGCAGCGGCGCATCGAGCAGGCATGCGACACCATGCTCGGCACGTCAGGCACGACCGCGCGCGTCCGTTTTTTGCCGTCCAAGACTACCGTCCAGACCGTGGAGGTTTCCGGTGAGTGATACCAATCAAGACAAGACCGTCCGCACGCCGCGCCTGACGATCGACCAGAGCGCCACGCCGGCAAGCGAGGCGGCCGATACCAAGCCCGAGGCCAACGAAGCGCATGACGCCGCCGCCAACGACTTTGACGAGGCCATGGGTCTCATCAAAGGTACGGGTGCTGCCATCTGGAGCTATGCCGTGCGCCATCCCAATACTACACTTGGTGCCGTCGCGGGCTTTATTCTCGCCGTGCTGGTACTTACGTTGGGCCTGTGGGATACCCTCGTCATCGCATTCTTTGTGCTGACCGGCGCCGTGATCGGGCAGATTCGCGATGGAGAGAACGGTATCGTCAACTTCTTCGGCCGTCTGTTTAGCGGCCGCTAATACGTATTCGACTGTCGCATCCGCGGCAGGCATAAGGAGGAACCATGGCTTTTAATACGAAGGTCGATGTGGCCGATACCGAGCTTGAGGCGAACGAGGCCGTCGCCGCCGATTCCGAGGACGTAACGCTCGAGGACCAGGCCCTTGCCGAGTCCGAGCCTGAAGACGAGACGGATGAGGACGACGAGGAGGCGGACGAGTCCGAGGATTCGCTGACCTATTCCAACGGCGTGATTGAGAAGATCGTCGCCATGGCAACCCGCGAGGTGCCGCACGTGTTGGGCATGAAGGGCAACCTCATGCACTTTGTGCAGGAGCAGTTTGGTGCCGAGAATCTGACCAAGGGCGTGACGGTCGAGGTCACCGATGACAACCGTGTGGTCGTCAATATCTCGGTCATCATCGAGTATGGTGCCTATGCGCCCGCGATCTTTGACGACGTTAAGGCACGTGTCACCGAGCGTCTGGCCGCGATGACTGGCCTTGAGGTGGCAGGAATCAACCTGCGCATCGAGGATGTCATCACCCCCGAGGAGTACGAGCACCACGCCAGCCAGCACGAATAACCTTCCAAAAAGGGACAGGTTTCTTTTGGCAGGTTTTATCTGCGAAAACGCCAAACGGCCGACCGCGCAAGCAAAAGCGCGGTCGGCCGTTTTCTATATGCCCTCGATGCAGCCATGCCGCTCGTCTAACTAAGGGTTGCAATCTTCGCGTTCCGCGTTACCCTAATGAGCGCATTGTTTCCAAATTGTTAACGAGGGGTTGCCGTAATGGCCGACGAACACGAGACCGAAAGCAAGGCATGGGCGATCGAGGCCGCCGCGGCGGAGGCGGCGTCGCGTGCTGCCGAGGAGGTGCATCGTCCTCCCGTGGTGCCGATGGAGCGTGTGGTCGGGCGCGAGGATATCGAGCGTGGCGAGCGCGCCGGTCGCAAGCGTAGCCAGGAGCCGGGCTTTCCACGCTTTTTTGCCGAGCTTAATCTGGGCTTGGTCCTCACGGCCTTTGCCATCGTTGCGTTCAAGACTCCCAACCACTTTGCCTTCGGTGGCACCTCGGGCGTGTCGGTTATCCTGTCCACGCTGTTTCCGACCCTGCCGGTCGGCGTCTTTATGTGGATCATCAACGCGGTTCTGGTCATCCTGGGCTTCATTTTCTTGGATCGCAAGGCAATCCTTTGGAGTGTCTTTGCCTCGTTTGCGCTTTCGGCCTACGTTTCGCTGTTCGAGCTCTTTATTCCCACCGATGTTTCGCTGACGGGCGATATGTGGCTTGACCTGTGCTTTGCCGTTATCTTGCCAGCGCTGGGCAGCGCCATCGTCTTTGACATTGGCGCCTCCACGGGCGGCACGGACATTCTCGCCATGATCCTCAAGCGCCGCACGACGCTCGAGATCGGCCGCGCCCTGCTGCTGGTCGATATCGGCATCGTGACCATCGCCGCCTTTCTGTATGGCCCGCGCGTCGGCTTGTACTGTGTGCTCGGCCTGTTTGCCAAGACGCTTGTCGTCGACAAGGCCATCGAGAGTATTCACCTGCGCAAGGTCTGCACCGTCATTTGCTCCGAGCCGCGTAAGGTCGAGGAGTTTATTGTCAAACACCTCAACCGCACGGCAACGATCAGCCGTGGCTACGGCGCCTTCTCGGGCAAGTGCGTCACGGTGATCATGAGCGTACTGAGCCGTCGCGAGGCCGTGCAGCTGCGTCGCTATACCCGCGAGATCGACCCAGATGCCTTCATCACGATCGTCGACAGCTCCGAAATCGTCGGCAAGGGCTTCCGCGGCACAAACTAGCCCGGGCGCACGCTTCGAATCATCGAATAACACCGCCTCCGTTGCAAAATGGTCATCTGGGCGCATTTGTCCCCACAATGGGCGATAATGATGCCAAGACATCGTTTGCGATCCAGGTGATTCGCTCTAGATACGAAGGGATGATTTCGATGTTCTGTTCGCAGTGTGGCGCCCCCATGGGCGACAATGACAAGTTCTGCGGCGTCTGCGGTGCCCCTAATACCGAGGCCCCTCAGGCTGCTGCCTCTGCTCCGCAGGAACAGCCCCAGCAGCCGCAGCCCCAGCCGTTCGTTGCACCTCAGCCCCAGCCGTTCGTTGCGCCCCAACCGGCTATGAATGTGCCCAAGGGCTGCATGGCGCAGGCTTTCAACGACATGTTCAAGGTTCCCGGTGCCCTGGTTCGCGTGTGCCAGATTGCCTTTTTGCCGGCACTGATCTGTGTCGTGTCGGTATTGGTGCTGTTTATCCCCGTTATCGGCGGTATTGCAGCGGCTATTGGCTTTTTGCTCGCCTACGTCGCGAGCGTGTGCGGCGCCGGCTTTGGCATCGAGTGGGGCCGCGACCTGTCGCTCAAGGACGATAACGGTATGGAGCGTCCGCTGCTGCGTTCGACCTCGTTTGGCTTGGGCATTTTCTCGTCCGTCATTACGAACGTGCTCGAGTTCGTCGCCATTATCCCGGTGATCGGCGTGGTGTTCTCGGCAATCGAGAGCGCTGTGATCGGTGCCGTCGGTTCGTATTATTACTTCGGCTCGAGCGGACTCGAGAGTGCGCTCGTCGGGTCGATGGGCCTGCTCGTCTTTGCCTTGATCGTCTCGTTTGTGCTGGGCATCTTCTTTAAGATGTTTGGCGATGCCGCTGTGATGCATTTTGCGGTTGTCGGCCGCGTGGAGAGCGCTTTTTCGCTCGAGAAGGTTTGGAAATCCTATAAGGCCAACTTGGGCAAGCTGTTCTGTGCTTCGATTCTCCCCGAGTTTTTGACGGGCATCGTCTCCAATATCATTACGTGGATCTTCACCGCCATCTTTAGCTTTATCGCTGCGCTGGGCATCAGCACCTACGGCTATTACGGTTACTATTCTCGTCCGTCTGGTCTCGAGGCTATCATTGAAGGCGGCGGCATTACGCTCATCCTGTTCTTGATGATCGTCGCCTTTGTCACCGTGTTCCTGAATGTGTTTGGCAAGATGCTCAAGTATCGTGCTGTCGGTTACTGGGCCGCGCGCCATGCTGGCGAGTGGGCCGACGAGGACTCCGACGATGTTCTGACGTTTGTGCTTCCGGGCGAGAAGAAGCCTGCTCCCGCGGGCTTCAATCCCATGGCCGCCGCTGGTGCTGCGCCTGCCCCGGCGCCCGCTCCGGCACCTGCACCTGCTCCTGCCCCGGCGCCCGCACCTGCCCCGGCTCCCGCACCTGCGCCCGAGGCCACGCCTGCGGAACCCGATTGGACCGCCGTCGCCACGCCGGCGGATGCGTCGGATGAGGCTCCTGCTGCCGAAAACAATCAATCCGAATAAACGGTCTAGGCACCCCAGGCAACTGTGTTTGGGGTGCCTTTTTCTACTGTGAAAGCAAAATAGCGGCTGCGAAAGCGGTTTCAGTCAAATTTCTTCGAAATTGGTCAATGTTGCGCAACAACGTCGCGGCTATTGTTGAGAACATAAACATGTAAGGTTTGAGGGCGTGTAACGCCCAAGGAAAAGGAGAGGCTTATGTTTTGTCCTAATTGCGGATCGTCCCTTTCGGACGATGCCAAGTTCTGCCCGGTCTGCGGATCTCCTATCGGTGCCGCTTCCGCTGCTCCGCAGCCTCAGCCTGCGCCCCAGCCGGCTCCTCAGCCTCAGCCTGCGCCTCAGCCCGCTCCGGTTCAGGCTGTTCAGCCTCAGCAGTATGCGAATCAGCAGCAGTACACCGGTCAGTACGCCCAGCAGCCTGCTGCCGCCCCGATGGGCTATGGACCTGTTAAGGCCGACCGTAGCCTGATCGGCTGGCTCCTGCTTTCCATCGTGACCTGCGGCATCTATTCGTATTACTTCCTCTACTGCCTGGCTCGCGACATCAATACCATGTGCCAGGACGACGGCGATTCCACGCCGGGTCTGGCCGCGTTTATCCTGCTGTCGTTCGTGACTTGCGGCTTCTATGCGTACTATTGGTACTACAAGATCGGCAACCGTCTGCAGGCCAACGCTCCTCGCTACGGCCTGATGTTCCAGGAGAACGGCACCACCGTTCTTATGTGGCAGATTATCGGCGTGCTTCTGTGCGGCCTCGGCCCCATCTTTGCCATGAACATCATCATCAAGAACACCAACGCCATGGCTACGGTCTACAACACCCGTCTCGGCGCTCGTGCCTAACGATTAAGGCATCGTGGGCAACACACAGGAACATAAGGGCGCGGCGGAGCTCATTCGCCGCGCCCTTTCTTGCATCGGCGTGCTCTTTATCGCCTGGCTTGCACTCTACCTGCTCGACATCGGCTGCGTGTTTCGTCTGATGACGGGCATTCCCTGTCCGGGATGTGGCATGACGAGGGCCTGGCTGGCGGCGCTGCGACTCGATTTTGCGGCGGCGATTGCCTACCATCCGCTGTTCTGGGTGGTGCCGATTGCGTTTGTGCTCGCATTTGTGCGCGAGGATGCGACATCGGACAAAGTAAAGCGCGGTATCGATATCGTGATCGCTGTTCTGTGCGTGTTGGTCATCTCCGTGTGGATAGTGCGACTCGTCGATCCGGCGGACGCGGGCCTACTCTTTGGCGGTCGTGTTCCTGCCGGAGTTCCCACCGACATCATCCATCTAGAGACCCCACTCTGGCTTACGTACCTTCGTTCTTATTTGCCGTGACGAGGGGTGGAATAGATTGGGCGCCTAACGCATAAGCGGGGCCGGACGTTGAAAAACGCTCGGCCCCGCTTTTATATCACTCGGGAATTGTGCTTGCGCAAGGGCTACTCGCCGTGCTTCTCCTCGTGGCGAGCGGCAGCACGCGCATCGTGAATGCCCTTGATGGCGGCGTGGCGGGCGGTGCGGGCGTCGTGCACGGCGTCGCGGGCCTCGGCGGCCGTCGCCTTGGCAGAGCGCAGCTTGGCGGCCAGGTCGGGGTTGGTCTCGGCAACCGCGGCGATCGTGGGGCCGTCGAGCTCTTCTTGCGTGGGCTCGGCCAAAAAGTCGATGGCATACTGAGCGGCTACCATGGAGCCCTTGGCAAGCACGGTCTCGTCGATCTTGTAGAAGCAAGAATGCTGGGCGTACGTCGCGCCAATCTGGGGATTGCGCGCGCCGACAAAGGCGAGCACGCCTGGCACGCGACGCAGGTACTCCGAGAAGTCCTCGCCCGAAAGCGTGCCGCGGTAATGGCCCTCGCCCGCGGGGCCCAGGCACTTGAGCACAGCTTGGCGGCAGCGCTCGCTCGAGGCGGCGTCGTTTTCGACCTTGTAGTTGGCGATGGTGTAATCGGTAAGCTCGGCCTCGGCACCTAGGGCTGCCGCGGTGTGCTCTACGATGCGGCGCATAAGCTCGGGCATCTCCTCATGCGTCTTGTCGCCATAGGTGCGCACCGTGCCGGCGAGGTAGGCGGTACCGGCGATAACGTTGCGCGCCGTACCGCCGTGCAACTCGCCGACGGTGATGACGGCGGGCTCGTAGGGGCTGATCTCGCGCGAGACGATGGTCTGCAAGGCGTTGACGATCTCGGCAGCCACCATAACGGCGTCGTGGCCGCGCTGGGGCATGGCGCCATGGCACGAGGTACCGCGGACGTCGATGCGGAACCAGTCGGTGTTTGCCATGCGCGGGCCGGGCTCGCAGCTCACGGTGCCGGCGTCGACTTCGCTCCAGATGTGTGCGGCGTAGGCGCCGTCGACGCCATCGAGTACGCCGGTACCGATCATGAGTTTTGCACCCTGGCCGTTTTCCTCGCTGGGCTGGAACACGATGCGGATCTCGCCGTGGATGTCATCGGTCATGTGGCGCAGAATCTGCAGCGTGCCGAGCATCATGGCGATATGGCAGTCGTGACCGCAGGCGTGCATGCAGCCCTCGTTGACGCTGGCGAACTCCTCGCCGGTCTGCTCGGTGACGGGAAGGGCGTCGATGTCGGCGCGCAGCAGAATGCGGCGACGCGGCGTGCCGTCCTCGCGGTAGGCGTCGGGCGCGGTGCCGCGAAGCGTTGCGACCAGGCCCGTCTTGAGGGGGCACTCGTAGGGGATATTCATAGCGTCGAGCTGATTTGCGATGTCGGAAGTCGTGCGCTCCTCGGCGAGGCTCAGCTCCGGGTGTTTGTGGAAGTGCCGGCGCTGCTTGATGATGTAGGGCTCAAACTCGGCGGCGATGTCCTGGATGGCCGCGGTGACGTCATCTGCCGCGCGAACCTCGGTTGCCGCCATGATCTGCTGTGCCTTGGTTTTCGTCATAGTCGATTTGCTCCTTGCTGGCTCGATCGCAAAATCGTACAGGCTCTCTCCAGTATGCCACCTGCCACTTGGCGTGGCAAAGTTGCCGTTTGCCGCTTGGGGTTTTGTAGCAAGAGTGGGGGAGTACACTCGGGGGTGTTGAATTTCCTGCCAGAGATGGGGATGCCCATGCAGCATATCGATCGGATTATCCGCTCCAAGAACGTCTTTACCGCGCAAGACGGTATCGATACCACCCGCGAGCTGGCGATTGCCATCGCGGGTGATCGCATCGTCGCAGTCGGCAAGCCCGATGACGTGATTGCCGCCGCCCCTGCCACCGCGCCGGTTGTCGACTACGGCGAGCAATTCATCTGCCCCGGTTTCCACGATGCACACCTGCACTTCTTCCATACCTCAGTCGGCTCCTCGCCGTATATGCTCATGGATATGGGCACGTCCGAGGCAGCATTGGTGCAGCACGCGCTCGAGTTCTCCCAAGGCCTGCCCGACGATGCCTGGGTCGTGACCCAGGGTTGGCGCGACTACCGCTGGGATCCGCCCGAGCACCCCACCAAGGCCTCCCTCGATGCCGCCTTCCCCGATCGCCCCTGCGTTATGTATTCGGGTGACGGACATACCCTATGGCTCAACAGCCGCGCGCTCGAGGCCCTTGGTGTGACGCGTGACAGCGAGCCGCCGGCGGGCGGCAGCTACGATAAGGACGCAAACGGCGAGCTCACGGGTATCGCTCACGAAGCGGCTGCTATGCAGTTGCTGCCCCGCTGTCTGGGGTGGCTGGGCGAGGACCGCATCGCGAGTGCTTACGCCGACCAGATGAAGCGCATGGCCGAGCAGGGCATCACCTCGATCTGCGACATGTCGCTTATGCCCATGCCGGGCTGCGACTTTATTCGCGACGACGTTTACGACAAGCTGCAGACTGCCGGCAAGCTGGGCATCCGCGCGCATCTGTTTCCCACGCTGCTGGACGACCAGTCGCGCCTGGAAGAGCTGCAGACACGCTATGCCAACAACGCACTGCTCTCGGCGCCGGGCTTTAAACAGTTCTTCGACGGTGTATCGAGCGAGCATACGGCGTATCTCACCGAGCCCTACACCAATCCGCGTTTCCCCGGCGACCGGGGACGCCTGACGGTTCCTGCCGAGCGCATGCGCAAGCTGGTTCTCTCGGCGGCAGAGCGCGGTCACACCGTGCGCATCCACGTTATCGGCGATGGTGCCATTCATGCCGCGCTTGATATCTTTGAGGAGGCGGCTGATCTTTACGGCCTGCCCAAGTACGGCCATAACACGCTCGAGCATCTGGAAAACCTCCTGCCCGAGGATATCGACCGTCTACGCAAGCTCAACGTGATCGCCTCGAGCCAGCCCTGCCACATCACTCTGGACCCGGGCGGCCCGGAGCGCGACCTGGGTCTGGAGCGTAGCCGCATCATGTGGCCATTTGCGACCTATAAGCAGCGCGGTATCCGCCAGGCCTTCGGAACCGACGGCCCCATCACGGCCGTCACCAGTATGAATGTGCTCTACACGGCCATCACGCGCCAAGACCCCCGCAGCCACTGGCCCGAGGGTGGCTGGCTCCCCAGCGAGCGCATCGACGCAGCAACGGCCCTGCGCAACTACACCCTGGGCAGTGCCTACGCAGCAGGCGACGAGCAAAACCTCGGCAGCCTAGAACCCGGCAAATACGCCGACCTGGTAGTCCTGGACCAAAACCCACTCACCATCGACCCCCAAGAGCTCCAAACCACCAAAGTCCAAGCCACCTACCTATCCGGCAACCTCATCTACGAGCGCTAGCCTCACACATCCCACCCATCAGTTGCGGTGAAATAGTTCCTAAATGGCTAGCTAAACAGCCAAAACAGGAACTATTCCACCGTAACTTAAAGGGGCACGTTCCAGCAACGTGCCCCTTTCTTGTACATCCCATCCGCATCGCCATTTTGCTGCGCTGACTTTTCTGAACGCCGGGCCCGAATAAGTTACCCCAGCTCCCTTGTGGCTCCGGAGGGGCGGGGCATAAGGTTTATCGCGAGTTCCGCACGAGCCGAAGGCCACTTAATGTGGCCTTCGTGCGAGCAGGACTGCCCGAGCAGGAAACCTTATGCCCCGCCCCTCCGGAGCCACACGGGAGCCGCGCGCAAGTTATCCCCCGGCATTCAGAAAATCTAAGTGCCAAAAAATAAGATTTTTTGACTCCGTGTTGTATAACCCGTCATTCGTGGGTACCATTCAACGCGTACGCAAACAAATGGGTTAACCCGTGCGGCCCAACCGCGCGGCCCAAAAAGGAGGAAACAAGCATGTCGTCTTTGAAGCCGCTTGCAGATCGCGTCTTGGTCAAGCCCGACGAGGCCGAGCAGAAGACCGCTTCTGGTCTGTACATCGCCAGCAACGCTCAGGAGAAGCCGCAGCGCGGCACCATCGTTGCCGTTGGCGCCGGCAAGGTCAACGACAAGGGTGAGCGTATCCCCATGGACGTTCAGGTCGGCGACGTTGTCATCTACGGTAAGTTCGGTGGCAACGAGGTCAAGGTCGACGGCGAGAAGTATCTGCTGATGCGCGCCGACGACATCTACGCCGTCGTCGAGGCCTAGTCTCGTCAGAATCTCTGATTCGTCTTTGAACGCGGCCGCCGCATAGGACTCGGGAGCGGCGACGCGAGTCACATTTCTTTTGGAGGATTATCCACTATGGCAAAGAACATTACGTTCAACACCGATGCCCGCGCTAAGCTCGCCAAGGGCGTCAACACTCTGGCCGATGCCGTTACCGTCACCATGGGCCCCAAGGGCCGTTACGTCGCTCTGCAGCGCACGTTCGGTGCCCCGACCATCACCAACGACGGCGTTTCCGTCGCCAAGGAAATCGAGCTCGAGGACAACATCGAGAACATGGGCGCTCAGCTGGTGAAGGAGGTCGCCACCAAGACCAACGACACCGTGGGTGACGGCACCACCACTGCAACCCTGCTCGCTCAGGCTATCGTCAACGACGGCCTGCGCAACGTCGCCGCTGGTGCTAACCCGCTGGCCATCCGTCGCGGCATCGACAAGGCCGTCAACGCCGCCGTCGCCGAGATGAAGGCCCAGGCCAAGCCGGTCGAGACCAAGGAGCAGATTGCTTCCGTCGGTACCATCTCCGCTGGTGACCCCGAGGTCGGCGAGAAGATC
This sequence comes from uncultured Collinsella sp., assembly GCA_934654585.1. Taxonomy (GTDB): domain Bacteria; phylum Actinomycetota; class Coriobacteriia; order Coriobacteriales; family Coriobacteriaceae; genus Collinsella. The sequence goes on from CAKUGF010000004.1 coordinate 106,071, forward strand.
GCCGAGGCCATGGAGGTCGTGGGCAAGGACGGCGTCATCACCGTCGAGGATTCCCAGACGTTCGACATCACCATCGACACCGTCGAGGGCATGCAGTTCGACAAGGGCTACGTCTCCGCTTACTTCGTCACGGACAACGACCGCATGGAGGCCGTGATGAAGGATCCGTACATCCTCATCACCGACCAGAAGATCTCCAGCGTCCAGGACATCATGCCCGTTCTCGAGGCTGTCCAGCGCGCCGGCCGTGGCCTGCTCATCATCGCTGAGGACATCGACGGCGAGGCTCTGCCGACCCTGGTCCTCAACAAGATTCGTGGCGCCCTCAACGTCTGCGCCGTCAAGGCTCCGGGCTACGGCGATCGCCGCAAGCGCATCCTCGAGGACATCGCCGTCCTCACCGGTGGCCAGGCTGCTCTGGACGAGCTGGGCGTGAAGGTCGCTGACATCACCGCCGATATGCTCGGTACCGCTAAGTCCGTCACCATCTCCAAGGACAACACCGTCGTCGTCGGCGGCGCTGGCTCCAAGGAGGCCATCGACGCTCGCATCGCTCAAATCAAGGGCGAGATGGAGAACACCACCTCTGACTTCGACCGTGAGAAGCTCCAGGAGCGCCTTGCCAAGCTCTCCGGTGGCGTTGCCGTCATCAAGGTTGGCGCTGCTACCGAGTCCGAGCTCAAGGAGATTAAGCATCGCGTCGAGGACGCCCTGCAGGCTACCCGCGCTGCTGTCGAGGAGGGCATTGTCGCCGGTGGCGGCGTCGCCTTCATGGACGCTGCTCCTGCGCTCGACGCTGTCGAGATTGACGACCCCGAGGAGAAGATCGGCGTCGACATCGTCAAGAAGGCTCTGACCGCTCCGGTCGCCACCATCGCCAAGAATGCTGGCTTTGAGGGCGCTGTCGTGGTCGACAAGGTTGCCGAGCTGCCCGCTGGCCAGGGTCTCAACTCTGCTAACGGCGAGTGGGGCGACATGATCGAGATGGGCGTCCTCGACCCCGTCAAGGTCAGCCGCGTCACCCTGCAGAACGCTGCTTCTGTCGCCAGCCTGATCCTCATTACCGAGGCCACCGTCTCCGATGTGCCCAAGAACACTCAGCTTGAGGACGCTATCGCTGCTGCCACCGCTGGTCAGCAGGGCGGCGGTATGTACTAAGGCCGACAAGGTCTAGAACTCCCACCGGGAATCCGGGGGCGGGACGTGGCTTCTCTCCGGAACGTCCTCGGTTAGATTAGGACCCCTTGTCCTGCTCCTTTGGAGCCGCGGACAAGGGGTTCTTTTCGTATTCACTTTGGGTCGAGCGACTAATGTGCGCCAAATGGATAGACCGAATATGTCGAGCTAGCTTATATTCTACTACCAAATAGTAGTAGAATATTAACGTAACGATTGGAGGCTCATGGTCCAGATACACCCGAGAGTCCATGAACGACACCCTGAGCTTGACGACGAAGATGTTGAGGCAGCATGGGAGAACTATTGCTTCGCAGCCGTTCGCATACCCGGGGAACGCGAGATGCGAACTGGTTACGACTTGCGGGGTCGGTATGTTGAGATGGTCGGCGTTCTTTTGGCAGATGGCGCATGGCTTGTCTACCACGCCATGACGCCACCGAGCAAGAAGACACTGAAAGAGATCGAGAACGCACGAAGGAGAGGTTGCTGATGGAGTACAGGCTTGCAAATGGAACTGCAATCACAGATGGGGATATCGAGCGTGAATGCGCTGAATATGAATCTGGTTCTTGGACGGGGAGTCTGACAAACCTCCGCGTCGGTCGACCCAGGCTTTCCGATGGAGAGGCCAACGCCAACCTGTCTTTCAAGTGCCCGAAAACGGGAGCAGACCTCATCGAGAGGGCAGCTGCCGCGTGTGGGATGCGGAAGTCCGAGTTCCTGCGCTCGGCTGCAATCGAGAAGGCCGAGGAGATTCTCAGGTCGGCATAGCTATGCACCGTTCTGTCCCTGACGCATTCCTGGAACGTTTCCCCTTCAGAAATTACCCTCGGCATACTTGCACCTTTTCCTCCTCGTGCTACACTTTTCCTTGCTGTTTCAGGGCGGGGTGGAATTCCCCACTGGCGGTAAATCGGGCGGTGCCAAAGGGGCGCCGTGGCGCAGGCGAGGTGCCTGCGGCCGAGCCGATGAGTCCGCGACCCGTGTGTGCGTTGGTTCGCATGCCGGCTGAACTGGTGAGATCCCAGTACCAACGGTTAGAGTCCGGATGAAAGAGGCAGGTGATCTTATGTCTGAACAGTCGCAGCATATCCATTTTGAGAACACGAATAGGTGGAGCACCAAACAGCTCGTTACCATGGCACTGATGTGTGCCCTGGGCGCCCTGTTTATGTATGTGCAGCTGCCCATCCTTCCTTCGGCGCCGTTTTTGACGTATGACCCGTCGCTGGTGCCGGCGATGGTGTGCGGATTTGCGTATGGCCCTGGTGCCGGCACTGCTGTTGCCGCCATGGCGATTGTCATCCATGCACTTACCACGGGCGACTGGGTCGGCGCGCTTATGAACATGGTTGCCACACTGGGCTATATTCTGCCCGCGGCCATCGTCTACCAGAAGATGCACACCTACAAGGGCGCCGTGATTGGCCTGGCGCTGGGCGTCATTGCCGCTACGGCGCTTTCTATGGTTGCGAATCTGACCATTGGCGTTTGGTTCTGGTATCCCTCGATCGACGCGATTCTGCCGCTCATGCTTCCCGCCGTGCTGCCGTTTAACCTCATCAAGACCGTGCTCAACTCGGTGTTGACGCTGGCGGTGTACAAAGCGGTTTCGAATCTCATCACGCTCAAGAAGGACCAGGTCAAAGGCCGCGCATGATTGAGTGTCGGGGCGTTTCCTTTAGCTATGACGGTGCCGCTCAGGCGCTCGACGGCATCGATCTGGATATCGAGGATGGCGAGTTTTTCTGCATCCTCGGCGGAAACGGGTCGGGCAAGTCGACGTTTGCCAAGCATCTGAACGCGCTGCTGCAGCCCGACGCGGGAACGGTGCGCGTTAACGGCATGGATGCGTCCGAACCCGAGCTGGTCTATGACATCCGCTCGACCGCGGGTATGGTGTTTCAGAATCCCGATGATCAGCTTGTGGCGACGCTTGTCGAGGACGATGTTGCCTTTGGCCCCGAGAACTTAGGGGTCGAATCGGCCCAGATCGCGCGGCGCGTGCGTGAGGTGCTGAAGGCCGTGGGTCTGGTGGGCTTTGAGCGCCACGAGACTCACGCCCTTTCGGGCGGGCAGAAGCAGCGCGTGGCACTTGCCGGCGTGCTCGCCATGGAGCCGCGCGTGCTCATTTTGGATGAAGCCTCCTCGATGCTCGATCCGCGCGGACGCAAGGGCCTTATGAAGGCCTGCCGCGCGCTTCATGATCGCGGTATGACCATCGTGATGATTACGCACTTTATGGAAGAGGCCGCCGAGGCCGATCGCGTTGCGGTCTTTCGGGCGGGGCGCGTGGCCATGCTCGGCACGCCTGACGAGATCTTGACGCGGGCGGACGAGCTCGAGCAGTTGAACCTGGATATGCCGGCGTCGTGCTGCCTGGGCATGGCGCTTCGTGCGAAGGGCGTGCCCGTTCACGCGCAGGTGCGCGAGACGGATATGGTTGCCGAGATTTCGCGAGTTTATGCCGAGCTGGGCATGACGAATCCTGCGTTGCGCTCTATGCCGCTGCGTTCGGATACCGTTGCCGCCGAATCCGCCGCGACCGATGAGCCCGACGCCTCGGATTCCGTTATCGAGCTTTCCCATGTTTCGTACAGCTATTCGCTGAGCGCTCGCGAGCGCCGTCGCTGGCACAAGCGCTCGTCTGCCGAGGGTACATCGACCAAACAGGCGCTTTGGGGCAACGACCCCAGCATCCCGTGGGCGCTGCGCGACGTGTCGCTGACGGTGCGACGTGGCGAGTTTCTGGGCCTTGCGGGCCATACCGGTTCGGGCAAGTCGACACTGGTCCAGCATCTCAACGGCCTGATCCGTCCCCAGGAGGGATCCGTTCGCGCGTTGGGGCTCAATCTGTCAAACAAGAAAGACGCCGCAGCGGTTAAGGCAAAGGTTGGCGTGGTGTTTCAGTATCCCGAGCGTCAGCTGTTTGCCGAGACCGTGGCGCAGGACGTGGCATTCGGTCCGCACAACCTTGGCTTGCCGCAAGACGAGGTTGACCGCCGCGTCGAGTCATCGCTTGCGCGCGTGGGTCTCGACCTTGCCGCAGTGGGCGACAAGAGCCCCTTTGAGCTCTCGGGCGGGCAGCAGCGCCGCGTGGCGTTTGCCGGCGTGCTCGCCATGGAGCCCGAGGTCCTGGTGCTCGATGAGCCCATGGCGGGTCTCGATCCGGCGGCGCGCAGGGATTTCCTGGAGCTCATCGACCGGCTTCACCGCGAGGGCCTGACCGTTGTCATGGTCTCTCACAGTATGGATGACCTGGCTAATTGCTGCGACCGTATTGTCGTGATGAACGAGGGCGCGGTGTTTGCGGAGGGCACGCCCGCACAGGTGTTTGCGCATGCGGATGAGCTCAAGTCGATCGGCTTGGGTGTTCCCGCTGCCCAGCGCATGGCGCTGGCGCTTGCGGAGGCCGGCGTGCCGCTGCGCTGCGCCGGGCTCTATACGGTTGGGTCGCTGGCCGACGAGTTAGCGGACCTGCTGATCGGTCGCTCGGGCGGTCCTTCTAATGTCGTGGACAAGACCAAATCCGAGACGGTCGCGCGAGAGGAGGGCTGCTAATGGAGGCGTTTTCGTTTGGCAGCTACTATCCCGGGGATAGCGCAATTCACCGCTTGGATCCGCGCACCAAGTTGCTCCTGGGTTTCGTATTCCTGATTACGACGCTTACGGTCAGTGGCTTCCGCGGCTTGCTTCCGGTGGCGGCCTTCGTTGTCCTGATCTATGCCGTGTCTCGGGTGCCGTTACGCCGTGTCCTATCGTCGATGGCACCGCTGCTGGGGATCGTCGTGGTGGTCGCGGTGCTCAGCCTGTTTACCGATCACGCCGGGCGCATTCTGTGGCAGCTCGGCTTTTTGCAGATAAGCGAGGGCTCGCTGCGCTCTGCCATCTTTACGGCGTGCCGCTTGACCTTGATGATGGCCGGCATGAGCTCCATTACGCTCACCACGCCGACGCTTGACCTCACTGCGGGCTTTGAGCGCCTGCTCGCGCCGTTTGCACGCGTGGGACTTCCCGCGCACGAGCTCGGCATGATTATGGGTATCGCGCTGCGCTTTATGCCGCAGTTTGCCACCGAGATGAAGCAGACGGCGGACGCGCAGGCAAGTCGCGGTGCGCGCGTGACAGGTGGTCCGCTCGGTGGCGTGCGCATGCTCGGTAGCGTGGCGATTCCGCTGTTCACAGGCGTTTTTCGTCATGCCGAGACGCTGTCGGCCGCCATGGATGCCCGTTGCTATCACGGCGAGCGGGGCCGCACGCGCCTGCATACGCTTGCATTTGGCCGAGGGGATGCGCTGGCTGCGGTGGTGACGGCGCTGCTGCTCGCGTGCGTCATCGTTATCAACCTTCAATTTGTTTAGGCGCAATTTGAGCGCAGGAAAGGGGTCCCTATGACCGACATCGAACGCACGGCTCACCTTGAGCGCGCCTGCTCGTACCTCAGGCGTATTCCGGCGTGGTATCTCGCCACGACCGATGTGACTGACGGGCGTCAGCCCCGCGTGAGGCCGTTCTCGTTTGCTATGGTCGACGACGGCAAGCTGTGGTTCTGCACGTCGCGCGATAAGGACGTGTGGGCGGAGCTCACCGCGAATCCCAAGTTTGAGGTTTCGGGCTGGAAGCCGGGGGAGTGCTGGATCGTGTTAACTGGCGAGGCCGCGCTCGAGGACGATGCGGTAGTGAGCGACCGCGTTCGCGAAGCAGGCTTTAAGCACATGGTGGGCATTGGCGAGAATCACGAGAGCGCCAACGACGGACGCCTGGCATTCTTCTCGGTCCGCAATATCGCCGCCCGCTTCTGCGATATCGACGGCAGCGAGGAGCGCCTGGATCTCTAACATCTCCAGGGTAGCTAATTTGGGACGGGGCTCTTTTAGCTACCCTTCGTCTGTCGGCGTTGTGCAGAGCCGGGATAAAGATCAATCTGGGATGTAGGGGTAGCTAAAAGAGCCCCGTCCCAAATTAGCTACCCACCCATCCTGAAAGACTTGCGGTAGGAGGAAACGTGAACGGATTGAATACGGTGCTGGAGTATCTGACGTCGGTGCCGGCGTGGTATCTGGCGACAAGCGTGGACGGGCAGCCGCATGTGCGTCCGTTTTCGTTTGCGCAGATTCAGGATGGCAAGCTGTGGTTTGTGACGGCGCGCACCAAAGACGTATGGCAGGAGCTGCTGCAAAATCAGCGTTTTGAGGCCACGAGTTGGTGGCCGGGCCATGGCTGGCTCATCTTGCGCGGGCGTGCTGGCTTGGATGACCGGGCGGCGGGCGATATGCGCGAAGCCGGGTGGAAGCATCTGGAGCGCCTGGGCGAGCACTACACGGGTCCCGGCGACCCCACCCTCGTCTTCTTTAGCGTCGAGGACCCCGAGGCCTTCATCTGTAACCACGACGAGTGGGTGCCGGTCGAGCTCTAGGCGAACCCCTCAGCCAACCTCAACAATTCAAATTCCCGCATGTAGCGGGCTCCACATCGCAATGACACCGCAAGGCGTGCCAGGCAATGTGGGGCCCGCTTTTATTTGTCAATTCCTTCGAGCGAATGTGTCCGTATTGTTTCAATGCATGAATATGCAAAAGATTTGCGTATATATGCATCTTTTGGTGCTAAAGTTTCAACCCATCTCATAACGACGGCTGCGGGATGCGCGCCGGTGCATAAACCGCAGACAAGGAGTTAGATATGTCCCTCAAGGTTGGAATCGTCGGTGCGGCAGGATATGCCGGTGCCGAGCTCATTCGCCTCGTGCTCGGCCATCCCGAGTTTGAACTTGTCGCCATCACGTCCAACGCCGATGCCGGCCAGCCGCTGTCCGCGGTGTATCCGAGCTTCGCCGGCGTAAGCGACCTTGTCTTTACGATGCACGACGCGCCCGAGCTTAAATCCTGTGACGCCGTTTTCTTGGCCGTGCCGCACACCGCGGCCATGGCACAGGTGCCCGCGCTGCTCGCAGCGGGCGTTTCCTGCTTTGACCTGTCTGCCGACTACCGCCTGAGCGATCCGGCCGTGTTTGAGGCTTGGTATGCCGCCGAGCACACGAGCCCCGAGCTACTCAAGACGCGCGCCTTTGGCCTGCCCGAGCTGTTCTGCCAGGACCTGGAGACCGCCGCATCTGACCATGCCGACGGCAAGTCCGTGCTGGTTGCCTGCGCCGGTTGCTATCCCACCGCAACGAGTCTTGCTGCTGCACCGGCGGTGCGTGCCGGTTGGGTTGCCCAGGGCGGCCCCGTGATCGTCGACGCCATTAGCGGCGTGACGGGTGCCGGTAAGTCCTGCAACGCCCGTACGCATTTTTGCAGCGCGGACGAGAATCTGGAGGCCTATGGCGTGGGCAAGCATCGCCATACGCCCGAGATTGAGCAAATCCTTGGTCTGACCGATCGTATTGTCTTTACTCCGCATCTGGCACCGCTCAAGCGTGGCCTGCTCTCCACGGTGACGCTGCCACTCGCGCCGCAGGCTCTCGATATCCTGTCCCTCGAGGACGTCGTTGACCATTACAAGCAGTTCTACGCCGGTCGCACCTTCGTGCGCGTGCTCGATGCCGGCCAGCAGCCCAAGACGGCCTCGGTCGTCGGCACCAACGCCGCTCAGATTGGCCTTGCGCTCAACAAGCGCGCGGGCGTGCTGGTGGCGACGGGCGCCATCGACAATCTGTGCAAGGGCGCTGCGGGCCAGGCGGTTCAGTGCGCCAATATCGTCTTTGGATTTGACGAGCGACGAGGCTTGCCCACAGTGGCGTGCCCGGTGTAGCACATTCGATTGTTAACGATTTGGTAGTCGGGCATCGAGTGGGGCGCCACTTTTAAGCTGGTCTAGTAATTGCGACTAGCGTGGCGTGCCACCCGATGCCCGTTTTTTGTTTGATAGAAGGAGTCGTAAAGACGATGAATGCAGAGAAGTTCGATATTAAGATCCGCGCCGTCGAGGGTGGCGTTACGGCGGCAGCTGGCTTTAAGGCCGCGGGCATTCATGCGGGTTTTCGCAAGAATCCCGAGCGTCTGGATTATGCGCTCGTCGTTCCCGACAAGCCCTGTCCCGGTGCCGGTGTGTTTACCACCAACCGCTTTTGCGCAGCGCCCGTGCAGGTGAGCCGCGCCAACCTGGGCGGCGCCGATAAGGGCTATGGAATCATCGCCGGCGTTTCGGTCAATTCAGGCAACGCCAACGCCGCTACGGGTGAGACGGGCCTTGCCTGCGCGCGCGAGACCTGCAATATCGCTTCTCAGGTCATCGGCTGCGAGCCTCAGCAGATCCTGGTTGCCTCTACGGGCGTGATTGGCCAGATTCTGCCGATCGACACGTTCGAGACGGCCGTTCCTGCCGCTTACGAGGCGCTCTCTGCCCACGGTGGCGCCGACGCCGCCCGCGCCATCATGACGACCGATACCCACTCCAAGGAGTATGCCGTGCGCTATCGCAGCGAGGCCGCGGGCCATGCGGGCAATGCCTATACGGTGGGCGGCATGTGCAAGGGTTCGGGCATGATCATGCCCAACATGGCCACCATGATCTCGGTCATCACCACCGATGCCCCCGTCGAGCTGGCGGCGCTCCACGCCTTGCTGCTCTCGACCGTTAAGCAGACCTTTAACAAGGTGACGGTCGATTCCGACACCTCGACCAACGACACGTGCATCATGCTTGCCTCCGGCGCTGCTGCCGCAGATGTCGAGCCCATCGTCGAGGGCACCGACGCCTTTGACGAGCTGGCCTTTGCCGTACACGAGGTGTGCGAGAGCCTGGCGCGCAACATCGCCGCCGACGGCGAGGGTGCGTCCAAGCTCGTGACGGTCAATGTTACCGGCGCCCTCAACGACGAGGAGGCCGATATCGCCGCCCGTGCCGTTGCCAACTCGCCGCTCGTCAAGACCTGCATTGCCGGTCACGATTGCAACTGGGGTCGCGTTGCCATGGCGCTCGGCAAGTGCGGCGTAAAGTTTAATCAGGAAGACGTTTCCATCGACATGATGGGTATGCCTGTCTGCCGCGATGGCCTGACCGTTCCCTTCGATGAGGACGAGGCCCTACGACGTTTCGAGGCGCCCGAGATCGTGATCTCGGCCGAGCTGGGCGCGGGCGACGCGGCGACGACCGTCTGGACCTGCGACCTCACGCACGAGTACATCTCCATCAACGGTGACTACCGTTCCTAGACTCCAGACGTGCCGTGCGTCCCGCTTTAATTGCGAGTGGCGGCGCGCGGCTCAATGGCTATACGAAAGACGAGGCAGACTATGAAATTCGCACGCGATTGTCGCTCGAGCGAGTCCAACGAAGCAACCGCGCAGCTGCTATTTGAGGCGCTGCCGTGGATTAAAAACCTGACCGGTAAGACGGTTGTTATCAAATACGGTGGAGCCGCCATGGTCGACGAGCAACTGCGCCGCGACGTGATGAGTGACATCGTCTTGCTCAAGATTATCGGCATGCGTCCCGTCATCGTGCATGGCGGCGGCAAGGCCATCAACGAGGCGCTGAGCCATTACGATATCCCCGTCGAGTTTAAGAACGGCCAGCGCGTGACCACGCCGGAGACCATGGATATCGTGCGCGAGGTGCTGGGCGGCAAGGTTAACCAAGAGCTGGTTGCTGCTATCAATCATCATGGCAACCTGGCCGTGGGCGTGTCAGGCAGTGATGCCGGTACGCTCATCGCCGAGCCGCTTGACCCCGAGCTCGGTCGCGTTGGCAAGGTCACGCACGTCAACACCGACTATATCGAGCGCTTGCTCGATAGCGAGTACATCCCTGTTATCGCCACGGTCGCGGCGGGGGAGAACGGCGGCTTCTTCAACATCAACGCCGACACCGCCGCCGGCGCTGTTGCGGCAGCGCTCCACGCGCATAAGGCGATTTTCCTTACCGACGTCGACGGCCTATACAAGGACTTTAGCGACAAGGATTCGCTCATCTCCAACCTGACGCTGGACGAGGTTAACGAGATGCTCTACGGCGGCGAGGTCGACAAGGGCATGATTCCCAAGTTACGCGCGGCTGTCGACGCCCTGACTGCCGGCGTGTTCCGCGCTCACATCATCAACGGCACCACACCGCACTCGCTGCTTCTGGAGCTGCTGACCGATGCCGGTGTCGGCACCGTGATCCACTCCACCGAGACGGCCTACGAGTTCGATACGCACCCGCATCCGCTTTCGACCTTTGCGGCGCGCCTGACCGAGAACCTCGACGAGGTCGAGAAGCTCCAGACGGTCTAGCCGGTTAGAAATCGCCATACCGTTACACCCACAGTCCGCGTCACCTGGCGCTTAACGAAAGGCATCTCATGTCACTTGCAGCTCAACAATCGCTCGAATCTCATTATGTTATGCACACCTTTGGTCGCTCTCCGGTCGAATTTGTCGAGGGTCACGGCATGAAGCTCACCGGCGACGATGGTCGTGAATATCTTGATTTTCTTGCAGGTATTGGCGTATGCAGCCTAGGCCACGGCAATCCGGCGGTGCTGTCGGCGCTCGAAGCTCAGACCAAAAAACTATTGCACGTCTCCAACTACTTCTACATCGAGCAGCGCGGGCAGGTCGCGGCACTGTTGTCCAAGCTCGCTAACGACGATATGGATGGCGCGCGTGTGCTTGCCGACGCGATTGTCGCTGGCGACGAAACGACGGCTTCCGCGTTTGGCGCCCCGGCTGCGGACGAGCAGGTGTGGGAGACGTTCTTTGCCAACTCCGGTGCCGAGGCCAACGAGGGCTCGATGAAGCTCGCGCGCCTGTACGCCAAGCGCGCCGGCAATGGTGGTAACACCATCGTGTGCATGCGCGGCGGCTTCCATGGCCGCACGCTCGAGACTATTGCCGCCACCATGCAGGATTGGTTGCAGGACAGTTTCCGCCCGCTGCCGGGCGGCTTTGTGGCATGCACGCCCAACGATGTTGATGAGCTGCGCGCAATTTTTAAGCAGCTCGGAAGCGAGATCTGCGCCGTGATGCTCGAGCCGATTCAGGGCGAGAGCGGTGTGCACCCCATGACCGAGGAGTTTATGGCAGCGGCGCGCGACTTGGCGCACGAGGTGGGCGCCGTGCTTATCGCCGACGAGGTCCAGTGTGGCGTCTTCCGTTCCGGCAAGCCGTTTGCGTTCCAGACCTATGGCGTGGAGCCCGACATCATGAGCCTTGCCAAGGGTATTGCCGACGGCGTGCCCATGGGCGCTGTGGTGGCAAAGAAGGGTATTGCCGACGTCTTTAAGCCCGGCGATCATGGTTCGACTTTTGGCGGTAGCTGCTTGGCAGTCGCGGCGTGTGCCGCGACGCTCTCCGCGCTTGTGTGCGGCGACTACGCTGAGCATGCTGCCAAGGTGGGCGCCTATATGGAGGCAAAGCTTGCCAAGCTGCCGCACGTGGCCGAGGTACGTGGCCGTGGCCTGATGCTCGGCTGCGATTTGGACGAAGCTGCGGGCGATGCGCATGATATTGTTGCCCGCGCACTGGCGGCTGGTGCCGTGATTAACGCTACGGGTGCCCATACGCTGCGCTTCCTGCCGCCGCTTGTCTGCGAGGAAGCCGACGTGGATAGCCTGATTGAGATTCTGTCGGGTGTCCTGGCCTAGCACGGGCGAATATCGTTGCTTGGAACGGGCTCCGGGTTGCTGACGTGCCATACACGGCACGATCGGGCGATTCGGGGCCCGTTTTTGCTATCGATTCGCGATGGCTAGGAAGGGCGGTGTGCAAAAAGTGGCAAATATGAGTACTGTGACTAAGCGTATAACATATATATTAGGCGCTTTTAGGTTAGTTAAACCACATATGTCCAGGTTTACAGTCAGAAATACTGCTCATCTGGACTGTCGGTCGTCGTTTTATGTCTGATTCGCCCTCTGGGGCCTTGAAAACCCTGCTACTAAAATGGTAGCAGTACTCATATTTGGCATTTTTTGCACATGGCCCTGAAGCGGGCGCACCCTGGCGGGTTCGAATCCCTTTGGGATGGGCCCAAAAACGAAAGGCTCCCATTGCTGGGAGCCTTTCAGTTCAAGTGGTGGGCGATGAGGGATGCCGCGTGCGGCTTCGCCGCCCGCTTCCGCTGCGGCGCTTCGCTGGAAAACGCTTCACGTTTCCTCAGCTCCGCACCCTGGCGGGTTCGAATCCCTCTGCAAGGAGCCCAAAAAGAAAGGCTGCCATTGCTGACAGCCTTATCAATCAAGTGGTGGGCGATGAGGGATATCCGCGTGCGGCTTCGCCGCCCGCTTTCGCTGCGGCGCTTCGCGCCTTGTGTGCTGCGCTGGAAAACGCTTCGCGTTTCCTCAGCTCCGCACCCTGGCGGGTTCGAATCCCATGTGATGGGCCCAAACAAAAACGGTCCCCTTTCGAGGACCGTTTCCAAATCAGTGGTGGGCGATGAGGGATGTCGCGTGCGGCTGGCGCCGCCCGCTTTCGCTTCGTCGCTTCGCGCCTTGTGTGCTGCGCTGGAAAACGCTTACGCGTTTCCTCAGCTCCGCACCCTTGCGGGCTCGAATCCCATGCACTGGGCCCAAAAAAGAAAGGCTCCCGTTGCTGGGAGCCTATCAAAACAAGTGGTGGGCGATGAGGGATTCGAACCCCCAGCCTTGTGCGTGTAAAGCACCTGCGCTAACCGTTGCGCCAATCG